>JBFRWN010000027.1:0-93259 GCA_051439605.1 Synechococcus sp. | reverse complement strand
CTGCATCCGACTGGCCCCACAGCTACAGTCGCGAGCAAGCGGCCTATCCGGCCCCTTGGACTAAGGAACACAAGTTTTGGCCTGCGGTGGGGCGGGTGAATAACGCCTACGGCGATCGCCACTTGGTGTGTTCTTGCTTACCTCTGTCTGCCTACACAGACGAGGACTAAGCGGTTCAATCGTAGTGACTCTCTTTGATAGTCAACTACGAAGCCTGCAGGGCCATGGCGTCAGTTTAGGGGCATTCACAGACCGCTTCTTTGCAGGAGTTGCTCAGCCGAATTTGGTATTATGATGCAGTTCGAGGCGAGCTTGTATCGCTATCGCTCAATCTTTTGAATAACCATTCCATTCCAGCCTCCTTTCAGATTTTCTGAGGGAGGTTTATTTGCTGATTTGGGCGAACTTGGAGGCAGGGAGCGCGCTAGATGATGCGATGTTCGCTTCGGTCAATCCGAATTTATACCCTACTTGTTTACGGTCGTTCTTCGCCAAGCGAATGTCACGATAATGAGTAGAGAGTGAATTCTACTCAGTTTTGGGATGAGTGCTAGCTCTCTATCCCTACTCAGGCTCTTCCTGATTGGATTCATGCTGCTAGCTCCCCTAGAGATAAACCATTGAGATTGCGAGGAGAAGGTATGAAGAGGAGAAGGTATGAAGAGGAGAAGGCAGGAATATTTTGAGCTAAAGAGGTCCTAGCGTTGCAGGCTATTGGCAAAGAGATTGATGCAAAACGTGCGCCAATCTTTTACACGGCCTCGATCAGCTGAACGTAATATATTCCACCTGAGGGTGTCATTCAAATCGACTTTTGCGTACAATCCACTATTGTGTTGTTTAGGTTGTTATCTATCTCTTGGACTTTGACAGTAAATTTTTCCAAGCAGATTGTACTGCTTGGGCCTGAAATAACCCTGATAAACTGCCTCTTGAAGGGACTTCGGATTTAGGGGGGAGTCTTCTACATTAACCGGATGGAAATATGCCATCTGTCTATCAATTTAAATCAGGCGCAGCCTTCACCAAACCTACATTCTGAATGGGGAAAAATATTCACCTGAAGACGCATTGATTGGCCCAGCACCCCTCGAAACAGGTTCAGTGTGGAAGGGATAAATCGGTGACACTAAAAAGGAAGAAAAGTTAAGGAACAAAACAAATGCGGAACGATCTTCGTCAATCTTCGTCTATATAGATGTGTATCAAGTTTTGCAGATCTGCTCTCCCTTTATGTGTTGTTCAGGCTTTGCAATCATTGCTGCACAGACGTTCATGTTCTCACCTAGATTCATCAGACTTATGAGCTTCTATCCATACGTAACTAGGCCCTCCCCTATTTGGACCTGTGCCTCAGCAGCGAATGCTGACAGTCTTTCCAGCGCATGACTGATTGCGTCCAAACACCGTTTAGAGGAGATCCTTGATGGTCGCGAATACATTTAATAATCAAGCTCAGCTAATGAGAGAACAGCGTGCTGCCCACGAATCCCCAAGAAAATATACGTTGCATCGTCATCAAACTGTTGCTCTAAAAGAAGGATATCTGTGGCGTTTGGAAGAGGGCTACCTGCGTACCATTACCATGAGTGAAAACGGCGATATCAAGACCCTGGGAATTTGGGGGCCGGATGATATTGTTGGCATACCTTTAAATCGCAGTTACCCGTTTCAGATCGAGAGTCTGACCGCTGCTAAGGTGGCGCTAATTCAAGACAGCTCTATGTTTGACGGCCAATGGCTAGTGTCCTATCTAAAGGCAACCGAGTCATTACTCAATATTCAACATCAGTCTTTAGTTCGAGACCGATTAGTTTTATTTCTGCAATGGTTGGGAAATAGATTTGGCCAACAAGGTCCACATGGTCAGATCATTAAGCTGCGCCTAACCCATCAGGAAATATCTGAAGCCATTAATACCACTCGCGTGACCGTAACAAGGGTCATAAACGAGCTTGGGGACGAAGGTTTCTTGGCTTGGTCTCAGGGGCATTGTGTTTTAATAAATTCTCAGTAGCGCAGAGTCGATGTATCGCCAATCTAGACTCTGAGATTTAGGTCGTGAGGAGCAAGTTTCTAGAAGTAAAGATGCCTATTTTTCAGATTAGCGGTTAACAAAGCGTTTGTGCATCCACACCAAGCTCTCACCAAAGCTGTGTCATTTGGCAAGCGGAAGTGTTTGATTGGTGTTCTTAGTCAAACAACTTCAATCTCCATCTTCAATCGCAACGCGAACAAACCGCCCCTCCAGTGCAAACCTTGACTGCTTTCTGGGCCAACAACTGCTCAACGCTAGAGTTCGTTAGCGTTGAGCCGAGAATACGATTGAATTCACGATCGGGAATACCCGGAGTGCAGTAGGGCTAGGCGGCAGACATAGAGATGCAAAAAGACAGCGATCGCATTCTGGCTCGGATCGCTGCCTGTTGTTGCAAATGACCGGTTTGACTTTGGAAGTGCTGGGAGAGCGAATTGCTGACCGAATCTATTTCCAACCAGCTTCGTCAAAAATCAGCAGAGCCTGGGCATTGTTTTCTCCGAAGGCATTCACACTGGCGGCATCGGTCTTGAAATCCCCTAGCTCGGCCACCACGGGATCCACCTCCACCCCTTCCACAACGGGATATTCGTTGTTACCTTCAGCGAAGACCGCTTGGGCTTCTGGGGTGACGAGATATTCCAAAAATGCTTTGGCTGCGTTTGGATGGGGGGCATTGGCCAACAATCCAGCACCGCTGATGTTGACGTGGGTGCCGCGATCGCCTTGGTTGGGGAAGAAAATGGCGGTGGAGTCCACCACTGCTTGATCTGCCGCATCGTCGGATTTCACCAGACGGGCATAGTAGTAATGATTGGCGATCGCCACATCGCACAGGCCGGCGGCGACGGCCTTAATCTGATCGGTGTCGCCCCCTTCCGGATCGCGAGCGAAGTTATTTACCATCCCTTCTGCCCAGGCCGATGCTGCATCGGTACCGAGGTTGGCTATCAGGGAGCCCATCAGGGACTGGTTGTAAATATTGGAAGAGCTGCGGATGCAGACGCGACCTTCCCACTCTGGCTCGGCTAGAGCTTCGTAGGTGGACAGTTCGGAGGGATCGACGGTTTCGGGGTTGTAAACAATCACGCGCGCCCGCTGGGTGAGGCCGAACCAATGGTTCTCGGGATGTTGTAGGTTATCCGGAACGGCAGCTTCTAGGGCATCGGACTCAATTGGCTGAAACAGTCCTTCGTTATCGGCTTTCCATAACATACCGACATCAACCGTCATGAACAAATCTGCCGAGCTATTGTCCCCTTCGCTCTTGATTCGCTCGATCAGCTCGTCCCCTTTCCCTTCAACCAAATTAATCTCGATTCCAGTTTGTTCGGTGAAGATGTCGTAGAGGACTTCGTCGGTGTCGTAATGTCGGGAGGAATATAGGTTGAGCACTTGCTCGCCATTGGCACCTCTGGCCTCTTGAGAATTAGTATCTGTAGCTTGTTGACTGGCACAGGCCGCACCTGTAAAAGACAAAAGGGTAAGGGTGAAGGCAAGTAACTTTTTCATGGGTTATTACAGTTGTTAAATTGAGTTGAGCGAATCAGAACTTGGGATCGCCTTCCGACTGGGCCAAAACGCTTGCACGGAATTTCTACTTTTCTAGCTCGCCATAAAGTAGCCTCCGATGTCTTATTTGCTCGTTTTGCCTATTAGCGTTGAGCGTATGACACTAAAAAGCCAGTCTTAATGCTTAGAAAACGAGGCGATCGCCAGACATCTTGCTTGACGAGCAATTGTGCAAGCAAACCAAAAACAGTGCTGAATTGAAAGCCACCACAAAAATTGTGGCAGCTTCTATTGACACTTATCGAGAGCGAAACAAGTCCATTACTCTACAGTCTTTGCCAACAGGACCCAGTCTTCAGGCAACATATTGGCAACCAGGGAAAAGCCACCCTCACCATCAGGGGTAGCGATGTAGGCAATGCCTTGAGGTTCTGGATAAATGCCTGCTGCAGCTTCGAAGACATCATCGTGACCGACAAGCACTCTATTAGTCCCTGCTTCGGGAACGGATGTTAGGTAGGGCATAATGGCATCTCGCATTTGGGCAAACTGCTCGTCGGTGTACTCCTCCGCAGGATAGAAGTTCAGGTCAGAGGTCTTGTCGTAGGTATCGAAGGCCAGTTGGGCTGTTTGCCAAGCGCGACAGTATTCGCTGGAGATGACTTCGCTTACGGGAATTTCCAAATCCGAGAACGCATCTCGAATCGTAAGGGCCTGACGCCAGCCAGCCTCGCTGAGTGTTCTTTGGGTAGAGCAGTCACTCAGGACGATGCTTGGGTCGGCTTGATCGGCATAGTCTTTTTCGGTTTGAGCGTGCCGGAAAAAGATTACGTGACCCCCCGCTAGAAGCGCGTTGTGGAGGTCGGTTCCGCTGACAGCGTCTTCGAAGCCCTCACCGCCTTCGCCGCCTTCACCACCTTCGCCGCCTTCACCGCCTTCACCGCCTTCGCCGCCTTGAGCAAGCAGTACTTCTTTCTCAACGTCTTCAGCCTGGAAAGAAGAGAGGTCTTCCAAAACCTCGTCCTGGGCTACCGCATCTGAAACTTTTGGCAGGCCTACCAAGCTCGACCCAACCAAAGCAAAAGCTCCTACACCCGTCCAAATCTTTGTCATCTGACGCATTTCAAACAATTCCTTGAATAACTGCAAGACAGGCAAAGCTAGAGGCACCTCGGACACGCCTCCAGAACCGCCAAATAATTAATGAAAATTAGAGTCAACTAGCAGTATTGGCTCAATTGAAGGTTATTGTCAATACCATCTCTACAAATTGTGAATCTCCCCTCTCAGACATTCCAAAACCTATTAAATGCAAGGGTTTTGGCAAATCTACCAAGGATTCGGTCTTGACTGTCTACAAAAAAATGGAAACTAATTCTCAATAAGGGCTTGTAAATTACTCTTATTGAGAACAAATGTGATTTGATGGCGATCGCACTTTTCAGGACTTCGGGACAGAACGATGATGATTTGCATTGCAGGGGTATTGAGTGCGGACGAGCTCCAGCAGGTTAATCAACTGGCAGCCAAACAGGAGTTTGTCGATGGCAAGTTGACGGCGGGATGGCACGCTCGCAAGGTCAAAAACAATCAACAACTTCGCGGTGGTTCCGATGCCCATACAAAACTGACCGCGATCGTGAAGCAAGCGCTTCAGCGCAACGAGCTCTTTCAGATGGCAGCGCGTCCAAAAACGATTCGCTCCCCGCTATTCAGCCGCTACGACGAAGGAATGTCCTACGGCGCCCACGTGGACAATGCGGTGATGGCAACCCAGTCTCAGCCGATGCGGACCGATCTGTCATTCACGCTATTTTTGACCCCTCCCGAATGCTACGACGGTGGAGAACTGATTGTGGAAAGCACTCAGGGGGAGCAACATTTCAAGCTTGAAGCCGGCTCGATGGTACTGTACCCGTCCTCAACGCTGCACCGAGTGGAGACAGTTACCTCGGGAAGTCGGTTTGTGGCGGTTAGCTGGGTTCAAAGTACGGTGCGCTCCCCCGAGCATCGAGAGATTCTGTTCGATTTGGATACCGCCCGGCGATCGCTGTTCAAGCAGCAGGGCAAAACCGCAGAATTTGACCTACTGACCAAAAGTCTCTCGAACCTGATGCGGATGTGGGTGGAGGTATAAGGAGGGCATTTACGGAGGGCGGTCTCTAGCGATAGCAACTTCGCCATTGCATTGATGTGATAGGTGTCACACATCCATTTCTATTAAAAATTTTCTCAATAACATGTGGAAACTACGGTCTGGGGTACGTGGTTGGATGATATTGAAAGATATGTGCAGTAGGCTTAACACCTTGTTTGGCAGGGTTTCGAGACGTTTCTAATATGTCGCCGAGCTGCCTTTTTCTCATGGAATCTCGAACTTAGGCGATGAGAAGCGCGAACTGGGATACAAGAGCTTATTGAAATAACTTGCCATTAAGCTGGGGTGCTGCTAGGTTATCTTTGGACAGATTAAAAAGCGGTTGTTATCAGTGAAGTGAAATTAGATTGCAAGAGGTCTGTAATGCCCGCTCGCTCCGCAGTCGTTCACGCACTTAACGACGTTCGCGAGAACCCTATCGGCTTGGGAACAGAAATTACTGTGCCCGTGTGCGAGGGACTCAATATTCTTCTGGCCAGCTTTGAAGCGCTTTACCTTCAGTACCAAAAACACCATTTTGTGGTGGAAGGTACTGAGTTCTACCAGTTACATGAATTCTTTGAGGACAGTTACGAGGAGGTGCGCGAGCACGTGCACGCTGTAGGCGAACGCCTCAATGGTTTGGGCGGAGTACCTGCAGCCAGTTTTACAATGCTTGCAAATCTTTGCTGTTTCGAGCCTGAAACAGACGGTGCATTTGCCTCGCGCGCGATGCTGGAACACGATCTCGCCGCAGAACAAGCGATTGTGAGCGTGCTTCGATCGCAGGCAGCTCAAGCGGAAAGCTTGGGCGATCGCGCCACCCGGTACATGCTGGAAGGCATTTTGTTAGAGACCGAGGATCGAGCGATTCACGTCAATCACTTCTTGGCCAATGACAGCCTGACACTGGACCTCAACCGCTAACCCATTACGACATTACTGTCGATCTGAGACAGTAAAGGGTTTCGGAAACTGTATTTCGGTAGAACTTCTAGGGTTTGTACTACGGCACATTTTATCTGGTCGATCTAGATATCTTTGCCGTAGGGCTCTACGTTTACAGAGCGCTCTCAATAGCTTGGAGTGACATCCTTCTGTGAATAGGAGTTCAGTTTATGGAATACACCAGCTCGGAACCCGAGACGTCTATGCAAGTGATTCCTGTCCCCAGACAGGAACGCTGGAGGATTCGTCAACGCTTACAGGAGCTGTCTATTCCTGTGATGTGTACTGATGATGGTCACTTGCATGTAGAGGTCAAGACTTGTGTGGCAGCCCTTCAAATTCGCAGCGTCCTCCGACAGTTCAGAGCCCAACGTACCGAGCTGGTGGATTGGCTTGAAGAATGCTGGCGACAAACCTATTCAGACCGGACAGCGTAGCCGACCGATCGCACTGGAAGTGCGCTACGAATACCGCGGGAACTGGAAAGATATTTACTTGGGGGATGTCACCCCCACCACTGGAGATCGCCGATGCTTGGTGCAACCGGGGTCAAAGGTTTGCGTGCACTTCAGAGCGCGAGATCTCGATAGCATTCGGTGCATGTCACGTCCTGCGGGTGTTCCCGTCCAGCTTTGGCAAAGCCTCGTTTGCAACAATGTCCACCACTAATTGACTGCGGAAATGGGTCGTTCAACCATGAAGTCTAAATTTGCGTTGGCGGGCAGATTTGTCCGCTTTGCCATTGAGGACGGTTACAAGATTAAGGGCTTTTATTTTGAGTCCTCCGGAGAGGAAATACTGATTAAACTCCCCAAGCGGCTGAGATTTTATTGTGCGGACCTGCTAATTCCAGGAGCTATGCTGCAAGTCATTGGAACGAAGAAGGAAAAGCACAAAGAGAATCGCGTCAAGTACACAGCAGAAGACATCGTTTCGTTTGCGTCTCTGGAACAACAAGACTATCGTTCCATAAACGCACTACCTTTACCCATGACGGCCTCTAGCGAGCGCACCGACCGGAACAAGAATCATGTCTCCCCAAAGGCAGAATTGATTCGCGTTTGTCAAAAATCGAGCTGTTGCAAGCGGGGGGGGATACCGTTTGGGCTGCTCTGGAAACTGAGATAGATGCTAGAAATTTGGGAGATCGGGTCAAACTGAAAGGAACTGGCTGCATGGATAAATGTAAGGCAGGGCCGAATATCATCATGCCCGGAAAAATGCGCTACAGCAGGGTCACTGCTAAAGCAATACCTGGCTTGTTGGAAGAACATTTCACCCAGATGGCAGATCGTTCATCTTAAATTCCTCGATCGTCAGCATCATAGGAAGAAGAATTCATTTAATTCAAGAGTATTGACAAGAAAAAAGGCAGAACGCTCCCAGTTCTACCTAAAATATGTCTTGAGTACATGCGAAAACATGTTGAATCTCTTGCTATTATCATAAGTCTATTCAATTTTTTTAAGGGTTCTATGGAACACAAATACTGTGTATTTTATTTGCAAATCTTGTCACTCTAATTATTTGAGCTTACATCGACAGTTAAATCTGGCGTTTTAAAGACAATGAGTCGATCTTCAAAAGAAATTTGGTTGTTATCTTCCATTGTTCCCAAGATTCTGGTAACAGCTTCTCTAGAGGATCCAATAACATCGGCTATATCTTGATGGGTTAGAGGAACTTGTATCAGAATTCCAGTTTCAAGGGGGGTTCCGAACTTTTCAGAAAGCCAAGAGAAAAGCTTTACGAGGCGATCGCTGACTTGCCGTTCTAAGGCAATATCTAGCAAGACTTCTAGCTGTTCTATATACCTCAGTAGTAGAGGAGCAGGTTCAATAATGTTGAGGGAAACAGGCTCAAGCGTAACCTCAGTCATACATTCAAGCTGACAGGTGTAACGTCGAGACATAAACGTTCCAACATATTCATTAGGCCCCCAAATCCCCACTATTTTGAGGGATTCACGTTCTTCCTTTGCGATCGCCCGCACGTATCCTGCCTGGATGTTCCAAACAAGATGATGGCCGAGAGGAAGTTTGTGCCGTCTAGCAAATGAAATGGATTTTGTTAGCGAGCGGTGATAGTCCACAAACAAACGGTCTCTAAAGCTAGGAGTCAATCAAGATAAATCGTGTCTGGTTATTGAGAACTATCGACTAGGTTTTAGCAAAACGCACATGCGCCGCGACCAGTTTAGATATCCTGCCTGTTCCAAAGCATTTAAAGTCCGAGTAACCGTGACACGCGTGCTGTTAATGGCTTCAGAAATTTCTTGGTGAGTGAGGCGGATGCCAATCCGAGTTCCGTCTGGTGTCGGCTGGCCAAATCTGTCACCCAACCATTGCAGAAAAAGCAGTAATCGGTCTTTAACTAAACCTTGATATTGAATGGCCAGCAATGACTCAGTTTGTTGCAGGTGGGCAACCATCCACTTTCCTCCCAAGATCGAGTTGTCTGGAGTTAAAGATACTCTTGTTGTCGTTAAACACTCAATTTGAAAGGGGTAATTGCGACTGAGAGGAATTCCGATGATATCTCCAGCCCCCCAAATCCCTAAGGTTCTGACATCGCCATTATCGCTCATTGTAATAGTCCGAAGATACCCATCCTCGACTCTCCACATATGTCCTTCTTTTAAGAAAATAGTATCGTGCCGACAAAAAGTTCGCGGTCTGCGCATTTCTGAGGAAACAAAATTGTATGGTGCGGTTCGAGGAAGATCGATTAATGACGTTGTCAGCATAATTTTCTCCTGCTAAGTTCAATAGAACGTTAAATTCCTTCTACTGCGAAAGCAAAAATGAACGGAATATAGGACAAGTGCAATTCAAACTGAAAACTCTTGAGCTAAACACAGCTCTAAATGCTTCTGATCGGTGTCTTCCTCTATCCCCTGCCAGAAATTCATCAGTTCATTAACAAACAGCTCGGGATAGAAGCGATGGAAAAAATATCTTCCTCCCTGACATTCCCACAAGCGATCGCCAGGTTTAAGCCAAGGAAACCAATCTCGAATCGCTTTGATGGTTACAACCGTGTCGTCTTGACTGCCGGCGACTAACATAGGTACCGGACATCCACCCGGTTCAACTTTAGAAATTTCCCACATTGAGTGGGGGGAAGGCGACAGATTCAAATCCGCTTGCAACAGCGATTCCAATAACCTGCAGGCGCTTTCCTGTTGCCTGCCAAACAATTCCCGCACCATTTGTCTCAACACAAACGAACGGGAGCAAGGAAGTAAATTAAGGCGAGTGTAGTAGTGGGCTTGCCAATCAATAGCAGGTTGCACTCCTACAGATAGCAATGAAAGAGACTTGACGTTGGCTGGGTAACGCCTGGAATAGAGCAATCCCACTAGTCCCGCGGTGCTGTGTCCGATCAGGTGAACGGGGTGAGGCAAAGTTTCTAGATAGGAATGCAACGTATCTACGGCTACTTCGAGTGAGTTTGGCTCGTCCTGTTCCTGGGTATAGTCCCAACAGGCAATGTGGCTTAATTCATCCAAACACCGCAGTAATGGATAGCTGAGAGCCTTGAATCTGGGACTGACATTGAGCCACAACACCTCTGGTAGATTGAGAACAAACTTTTTTCGAATGAACACGCTTGCTTTTCCCCGATAAATTTAAACGTATTGGTTGCCGTTAAGTTATGAGTGGCTTATAAACGGTCGACCTCAAGTTTTTGAGATCGTCACTTCAATGCCAACAATCGAATACCGTTAACTCTCTGAACTCATTCCAGTCGGGCTGGAAAATTGAGCGACCCATTCAGAAATGCGAACTGCAGACTCTTCTGTATTGCCAATAGTTGTGCCATAGAACAAACCAATTTTTGCCACGGCGATCTCCTTCCATTCGAATAACTTGTCAAAAAAGAAAAAAGGCCGATGGCATGTCTGAAAGCACGAGACTGCGAGAATATCTCGGATCGAAGTCTGACTCTTTAGGGATAGCTGGAGTAATTCCCTGAAAAGACAGCACTTCCAGACCCATCAGCCACGGGAATTTGAAGGTTGAACCGGCTGCCTGAAGAGGATTTGAGGCACCGCGCTTGCTAATGAGAATTACAATCATTAGCCCCTTGGATGACAGTCTACAGCACTCGGAGCTTATTGAAAAGTATTTTCAATTGTATTTTTCGATATCTTTGGACTTTCTGTAGGTGCTAACCCCTCAAAGTTATATACAGCAAATCTTTCAGCCAAAAAACACCCTGCGGTAGAGAGGAGAAAACCGCAGGGTGATGGTCGTGCGTCACGCGTTCTCCAAAGGGGAAACTCTGTTGGCTTACAGGGTTAGTGCATCGCCAAAGCTTTTTAATAAAGAGCTACTCTCAAGTAACAGGGTGCAAATACAACTCTCCATACAGCCTCGATGCCAAATCCATTGATAACTATCTTTCACGCCTCTGCCGGTCGCAAAAAGTCTGGCGGTGCCCCAGCAGCTCAATCCTCGGTTTCGGATGTGGAACACTAGATACGCGCAATCCGACATGGTCAAACTTTACCCCAATAGACTTTTGCAGTTGTTTGGCAGCATAGATAGTCCTCGACTAACCAGGTATTAGCCAGCTGACACCAACCAAAGCTGGCACTAAGTTCATCACTAAAGGCAACGTCTCTGGTTCGCTGAAAAGATTTCAACAGGAGCGCTCCTGTTGAGACTTAACTTCAATAGGAAATGCTTCCAGGACAGTAGGATGGAGTACATCTTATGTGAATTTTTGTTTTATAAGCAGGTGCCAACTACTTCAAAATCCAGCTTTCTTCAAGCTTTGAGCGCGAATTCAAGCAATAAAAAGAGCAATCGTCTTCTTTGCTTTTTTCCCATTCAAGGTATACCGAGTCTTCGCGAGCTGACGGATCGGAACTGAAACTTTACTTGATATTCTGAGAGCTTTTGTAAGGATGATGGCATTGAAGTAAGATTTTACCAATCGCCGTGAATGCTGAGGCTTCAGAATAGCGATCGCCACTCAAAATTAAAAACGATATTCGCCAATCGAGAAAGCAGTTCAATCTGTCAGAAACGATCTCGTAAATTCACAGAAAGACTTCGAATGAATCGTCGTTTTTCACGACATTGATTGTCCAGAAGACGAATGGCTACTGAGTCTTTATAGTAATTGAATGCTTTTTGATGGTTACCCCAAAGGTATCTAACATTGGGCCGCCTGTGGTTGTTGTCATCGGCATCGGCTGAGAGATCGATCGCGGAATGTTGTGCTGCATAAACGCAATCGATACACAAAAGGCGACCCACCCACAGGCTTCTTTTGTATTAGCGGCTCCCCAGTAGTCACGTTATAGGACATTCGTATGGTTGCCGAAGTCTCTGACACCAGTCAGAAGGATGGCTTTCTTCAGTTCCCAGATATTGAAGACCGCCGTATTTTCACGACCGATTTGGCAGCGATCGCCCTCTGTTTTGCGATCGCGCTAGGGGGCTTTGGTTATATCTTGACCACATTGCCGGGGTTCAGCGGCATCCAGCCTGGAGCCACCTGCATTGACGGTGGATGGAAGCTCGGACTCGTAATTACCCACATCCTTACCTTCGCCCTAATTCCATTGGCGATGCGGGTGTTTTACAAGAGTCTGACCGTATTGAGATGGTCGGCAAAGGCGATTTTTGCTTCGCAGTTAGGGCTATCGCTAATTATGGTGGCGATCGCCTCCGAAATGGGTTGGCATGTGACCCAATGCTGGTACTACCAAAACCAGTTCACCATGCTGAATTTCATGTTTTATTTCTTTCTGATTTCTGCCTTTGCGTTGTGGGCGGATGGGTTGGTGGAAAAAACCACCTGGAAGACCAATGTAGTGAACGTCATTTTTGCCATCAGCCTCCTGCTCGTTTCGATTCTGTACCCATTGGGATATCGGGCCGATAATCCGAGCTACAAAATTCCCATCTATATCGCGTTAACGCTAGTCTTTGCTGTCCTCACCTTTCGGGGATACCGCCTGTTGAAAGACTGGAAAATTGTGCTCTTCCCGCTGTTCTCGGTGGGGGTCAACCTGGGGTTTATTGCGCTGCTGGATAAGTATGGCGGTAATCCCGTCACCGATCCGCAGGTGGCCTACAATGCTTTGTTCCATATCCTGCACGATGCGGGTGGCACCGAAGCGGGAGTGTTTATTTTCACGGCGCTAGTGTACTTCAAAGGTCTGGAGGCTCAGAAGCAGCTAGAGAAAGAGGGCGCGGCTGAATCCTCTTAAAACTATCGGAGAACTGAAGTTGATACATCCGGTGTGTGGGACAGTTGACTGCTTCTGGACCGGACTGTTTGCTGGAAACCGTTTTCGCGAGATGACGTATGGCAATTGATGCGATTTATCCCTTCGGACATTTACTACTGGCGATCGCCGATCTCTGGCTCATCGGCTGGTCGCTGCGCCTGTGGACGCGACAAAAAAGCATCCCCATGTTGGTATTACCCGTGATTTTGGTCACGATGGCGTTTGATAACGGGGTGCTGTTCAGCGGCAACTATTTGGGGGTGGGAGACCTTCTGGAGTCATTGAATCGATACCGATTTTTGCTCCACTACATTTCTGTCCCCTTCCTCATTGTGGTGGGGGTGGAATTGGCCAACCGGGCAGGGGCCGGTTGGGCGATCGGTCCGGTTCGCTTTGGCACCTGGATTTTGGCCGCCTGCTTAGCGCTGTTTGAGGTGTTTAAAAACTACCTCGGTCTGGAACTTGCTCCGGCGCCGGAACTGTTCGGGGTGTTGCGTTACTCGTTGGCCCCCGGCTCGGCCGTGTCTCCGCCCATTGTCACCATTGCCGTCAACGTGTTCCTGTTGCTGGTGGGCATTGGCTTTTGGATTCGCACAGAAAGTCAGTGGAACTTGCTGATCCTAGGTACCTTAGTCTCTCTAGTGGGCAACGGGGTTCCCTCCGCGATCGCTGGCACGTTACCGGGTAGCGCCTCAGAGGCGATTCTAGCGGCTAGTTTGCTGCTAACTGAGCGGTACACCCAAACGCAGTTGCCCAGTCTCGGCATCGATCGCACGGTCAAGCTCAAATTCATTCCTCTGGCGTTCAACTGGGTGTTGATTCATCCCGAGCCCAAAGGGGTGGTCTACTTCATTGGCGGTGCGGGGTTCGGAACCTTCCCAACAATTTTCTATCGCTATATTCTGAGGCGGTTGTTTCAGGATGGCTACACGGTGGTCGCTCTTCCCTACAGATTTACCCTCAACCATTGGTCGGTAGCCATCAATATGGTGCGGGATTCCAAGCCTCTGCGCGAGGCGATTCGCCAAGAAGCAGAGGGGATGGGATATACAAAGAACCTGGATCTGTATACCGACCCTGAGAAGTTTCGACAGGGGAATTACTTCTGGCTGGGCCATAGCTTGGGATGCAAATACATTTCGCTGCTAGAGCTATTGGGAACTGTCGAATTCCTCCAACGGGTCAAAGACGCTGAGAACTCAGAGGATTTCGATCGCCTAACACGCGATTTGAATCGCTGTGTTAAGAAACCGGCACGGGTTAAACAGGTGAAGCAACTGCTGAAAGAGTTTCTGGATACGGTTGGCCCCGAATATCTGTCGTTGGAAAACCAGCCGACGATCTTGATGGCTCCGGTCATTACCGGGATCGAGGGGGCGATTCCAGTGAAGTCCATTGCCGAGGTGGTGAAACCGTTTATCGATGCTCGCCCGTCTACTGACGCCACTCAATGTTTAATTCGCGAAAGTGAATCGTTTCACTATACGGCGATCGTTGGGTTTAAGAACGACCAGATTGCCGCTAAGGCTGGCACAATTAGTTTCTTACGGAAAGAGTTTGCTAACAAGTCTTATGAAACCTTGTTTAAGGAACTTCCTGGCAAGCATATGGCCCCGGCTAACTTGACCAAGCTAAACGTCGAACTGGGGAATGTCTTGGTCGACGAGCTCCTGCCTGCCTTAGGCCAGGGAGTGGAAGACAACAGCTCGGTCTCTTCCTCAACGCTCGGTGTGGCAAAGCAAGCGGTCTAGCCCCTTGCCTGTCTCTGTCGTTGGGCTTCGTAAAGCAAGAGCGAACCCGCCACCCCAACATTGAGGGAATCCACCCCAGCTGCCATAGGGATAGAGATCGCCCCGTCCGCCAGCGATCGCAACTCTGTTGACAGACCTGCCCCTTCATTCCCCAACAGCAGGAGGGTGGGCAGCGTTAAATCCACTTCCCACAGCGAGGGGGCGGGAGCGTCGGAGGTTCCAGCTGTGGCAGCTAGAACGCGGACACCGTGTTGCTGACATTCGGCGAGCCACGCTGGTAGGTCAATGAGGATGGGGGGCTGACGGAACCATTGCCCCGCCGAAGATCGCAGCACTTTAGGATTTTCGGGATCGACGCTGTCGGTGCTTAACCAAATGCCGTCACAACCGACGGCGGCGGCGGAACGAATGAGGGTGCCTAAGTTTCCGGGGTCCTGCAGGGTAGCGACGGCGAGACCCAGATTGGGGTACTTCTGCGATCGCCGATGCTGATGATGGCGGCAAATGGTGACCACCCCGTCAGGAGATTGGGTGCTGGCGATTGCTGCCAACACCTCCTCTCCCACCAGCTGTTGGCGGACATCACCGTTAACACCTGCCAGCAACCCTCCAGCTCTCTCTAGCCAGTCGGAGGTAAAGCAGATGGCGCTAATGGGCCAACGGGTGGCGATCGCCTCTTGCAGGGCATGGGTGCCCTCGACAACAAAGCATCCCTGCTCGCGGCGGCCTTTTTTTCGCTGTAGCTGCCGCAGTTGCTTCACCCAAGGGTTGCGAATGCTGGTCAGGATAGAAGTGGATTCCACAGGCAAAAGAGGCGATCGTCGCCATCAACAACACAGCCAATCGCAGGATATGTAAACAACTGCTTCAGTTCGGGGTACGCCTGGTTAGCGATCCGAGACAACTGGCAATCTTGCGTACAATTGCTGTGAAAAGCTAGGGGTCACAAGCTTTGAAACTGCTCAATTCAAAAGTGTTCTGGGAAGTGGTGGGTTGGTGCCTGCTCGTTGCAGTCTTTTGGTCTATTTCTGGCATCAACCTCTTTCACTAAGGACCTCAGATGGCCTAGATTAACTCGGCTACCTGATTCCTAGACTGAGCCTGCATCCTAAGGCAACTGCGTCAAAATTTCGCAGCCATCCTCTGTCACCAGTAGGGTGTGCTCGAACTGAGCGGATAGCTTGCGATCGACCGTGACCGCTGTCCACTTGTCCTGAAGCACTCGAGTGGCGGCCTTCCCTTCGTTAATCATGGGCTCGATGGTAAAGGCCATGCCCGCTCGCATCTTCGGGCCCGTACCTCGCTTGCCGTAATGGGGCACTTGAGGCTCGGTGTGGAAAACCTTGTTCACTCCGTGCCCCACAAAATCTCGCACCACCGAGAATCCAAAGGACTCGGCATATTCCTGAATGGCGGCACCAATATCCCCTATCCGCTTGCCGGGTGCCACTTCCGCGATACCTAGATACAGACATTTTTCTGTGACTTCCACAAGCTTTCTGGTCTTCTCGGAGGGACGTCCCACAAAAAACGTTTTGGAAGTATCGCCGTGGTAGCCATCTAGAAGGGGCGTGACGTCAATGTTGATAATGTCACCATCCTGCAAGATTTGCTTTGCGTTGGGGATGCCGTGGCACACCACTTGATTCACGCTCGTGCAAATGGACTTGGGAAAGCCGTGATAGCCCAGAGGGGCACTGGTGGCACCGCGTTTCTGTGTCCAGTGCTCTGCCTCGTCATTAATTTCCAGCGTACTCACCCCCGGTTGCACCATCGGCTCCAAGTACTCGAGCAGTTGTGCTGCCAGCTGGCCCGCCCGCCGCATCTTTTCAATTTCTCGCTTGGATAAAATCACCATTCGCTTGCTACTCGGTGTTGTCGTCTCCAAGCTCGTCTGAACCGTATTGGAAATGCCGCGCGAGATGTTGCGAGAGCGGGCGGCGATTTGCTTGCCAATATTGGAGAAGGTCATGGATTAGAGGGGAGGATGAACGAAAAAGAGTTGCGGACATTTTAGTTGGAATAGACCAAGCTAGGCTCAGTAAGGGTTGTGGCCTGATGAAATGTCCTTCGGAGGCCTGCTGGCCACTGTACTGATTTAATAGCTTAAGAAAAGCTATTCTACTAGTAGTTTAGCTGCCAATTGGGATGAGACTCGATTCCCGATCCGCCAGTTATCGAGAGATAGCCGCTGTACAGCCGGTTTTGACTTTCGAGTGGTAGACCGTTAGTGATTCAGTCAATGCTCTACCAATAACCTCGGGGCTTCAAATTCTCCCAGTACGCGCACTTCAGGGTGGAGCCAAATATCCCAGCGATCGAAGACGCTTTGACGAACGTGGCCAATTAAGCGATGAATGTCGCTGGCCTTGGCCCGATCGCAATTCAGAATGAAATTCGCATGCTTTTCGGCCACCTGTGCCCCGCCAATTTGATAGCCCTTTAGGCCTGTCTGCTCTATTAGCCACCCCGCCGCTTTGGGGTAGGGATTACGAAATACGCTGCCGCAGCTAGGCATGTCGTAGGGTTGAGTGGAATGGCGCTTGTGCCAAAACGCTTGGGTTTCCGCCTGAATTGCTTGGCGATCTCCAGGTGTCAGCTGAAACGTAGCCCCTGTCACAACCCAGTTGCGCTCTTGCAAAATCGAATAGCGATAGTCGTACTGCAAGTCTTTGGGGGCTAGAATTCGTGCTTGTAAGTGCTCGTCCAAAATCTCGACGCTCACCAAAGAATCCGCCGTCGAGCTACCGTGGGCACCGGCATTCATCGTCACCGCGCCCCCCACGGTTCCAGGCACCCCCACCGCCCATTCCCAGCCGCTCAATCCGCGATCGGCCACCGCATGGGACAGCTTGACCACCGATGCTCCTGCCGCTGCCCAAAACCGACCGTTCTCTAAAAACCTCGTCTGCCGCAATTTACGGGTGCAAAGGGTTAGCCCCGGCAAACCGCGATCGCTCACCAGCAGATTAGAACCTAACCCGATAAAACGGGTCTCTTGGCCGTTATTTTGTGCCCACATCAAACTTTGCTCTAGCTCTTCAGTCGAACGGGGCAGACCAAACCATTCAGCATTCCCACCCACTCGAAACGTCGTGTAGGGGGCCAAACTGACGTTGGCAGTTATGGCGGTAGGAGGGGAAAAGGATTGGGAACTCACTGCACAACTGCGGCTGACTGCTGGAGGCGATCGCGATAGGCATCCACAATGGAGGGAATCTGACGATTGAGATTACCCGCCCCTAGAAACAAAACGAGATCCCCTGGACGTAGTCTGGATGGCAGCCAATCGCGCAAATCTTCCAGCCGAGGTTGATAGGTCACGTTGGGGTTGCCCGATTGCTGGCGAATTCGCTCGGTTAGTATCTCTGCTGACTTCCCCTGATTGGCGGGTAGTGGTTTCTCTCCGGCAGCATAGGTGGGTACCACAATCACTTCATCAGCACAGCCAAAAGCCCGCGAGAAATCTTCGAACAGGGAAGCAATGCGGCTGTAGCGGTGGGGCTGAAAAATGGCCACCACCCGTCGATTTTGAGATTTTGCCGCCGTCAGTGTCACTTGAATTTCGCTGGGGTGATGGGCGTAGTCATCGATAAACCGCACCCCCTCCACCGTACCCCGCAACTCGAATCGACGGCGGGCACCGCCGAAGTCTGCGAGAGACTCCACAATGGTGGCAAAATCGAGGCCCAGCTTGCGCGCCACCACGATCGCCGCCAACGCATTGCTGACATTATGTTGGCCTAGCAGGCGAAGCTTCAGCTCTCCCAGCAATTGGCCGTGCTCCCATATCTGTGCCCGCGTCCCCTCGGGGCCGACCCGGATATTACGGGCGTAATAGTCGGCATCGGGACGATCGGCAACGCTATAGCTAATGTCTACATCAATGCGCTCGGACACCGTTGGGCAATCTAGACAGCCCACCACAGTGTTGCAGTGAGACGCAAATATCTGGAAGACCTCTGCAACTCCGTCTAGGGTTTGGAAGCGATCGGTGTGGTCCAACTCAATGTTGGTGATAATGCCGATCGTGGGCTTGAGGTTCACCAGAGAACCATCTGACTCATCTGCCTCAGCCACCAAGTATTCACCCGCACCAATGCGGGCATTGCCCCCTAACGAGGCCACTTCACCACCAATCACGGCTGTGGGGTCAAGCCCCCCCCGCAACAGCAGGTGGGCCAAGATGCTGCTGGTAGTGGTTTTACCGTGGGTGCCCGCCACACCAATACTCGGTCGGTGGTTCATTAAGTGGGCGAGAATCTCAGAGCGGTGACAGATCTTTAGCCCTCGGGCTTTGGCTGCTTCTAGTTCTGGATTCCCAACTTTGATTGCTGTAGAGCAAACTACCTGGGGATTGCCGTGCATATTCGCGGCGGTATGACCGCGAAAAAACTGTACGCCAGCATCTGTTAATCTCTGCGTACAAGCATTTTCAGATAAATCTGACCCTGAAACTCGTACCCCTTGACCTGCCAAGATGTACGCCAATGCTGACATCCCAATGCCACCAATTCCGATGAAGTGGTATTCCGGCTCGCCAGCCGCAGGCTTATCGATCATTTCACCTCTCCACACGAGATCCGAGCTAAATCCTTTAGCACTGAAGGATCTAAGGCGTAATATAGCAAGATTCAGTTGGGGAGGGGACACCCTAAAAGTCTGTTTGTGATTAGATAAAATGAGTTTCCCCACACCTAAGGTTGCTCGATTAATCTCCGTCTGAATCGCGCTTAGGGCTCAATGTGTCTTGGAGGACGAGTGAAACAGCGTCAATCTTCCCATCGGCCTGAATGCAACCCATTGGATACCGGAGCTCGGGACCATTTGAAGTCACCTCAGGAAATCGCGCTAGTCGAGCAGAAGTCTGGCGCAGGAGATCGTCCTACAGACCCTATTCGCGGTGCTGTTGAGGCCAAGTTTTGGCACTGCGTCAATGGGTGTGGTGCTTGTTGCTATCTCAAGCCCGATGAGCGAGATGAGTTAGCAGATTACCTCGCCCCTGAGGAACTAAAACTGTATTTGAGTTTGGTCGGGGAAGATGGCTGGTGCGTAAACTACGATCGCCAGCAACGCACCTGTCACATCTACGACGATCGCCCTTCATTTTGTCGGGTGACAGTGGCCACTTTTCAGCAAATGTTTGGGATTGAAGCGGGGGACTTACCGGAGTTTGCAGCAGCTTGCTGTCGGGAGCATATTTCGGATGTTTATGGCGAAGACAGCACCGAGATGCAGCGGTTTAATCAAGAAGTGCCTGTTTAGGCGCCTTCTCTGCTGTGGTAGAGTGCGAGCTTGTGTTACCCACACCGGCGGGTGCTTCTTAGATAATTTGCGGACTCAAAGTTGCTTGGATGCTAGTCGGCGAAGGCAAATGTCTGCGTCAGTTATTTTTCAACCTCGCTCTTGTTTTTAATCTCGTTAATGTTTTTCAGAGTGAGGCTCAGACGAGCGCGCGCGCCGGTAAGATACTGCAGGTATTAAAAAACTGCGTAAAACAAATCCGACTTCAGCAATGAGCCAGACCTACTATTACATTGCCGCTAGCAAAGCATTCTTCGATTCCGAACCGTTTGATGAGGTGCTGGCCGAGCGCAGACGGAACTATGCCGAGCGTCAAAAGCCAATTGATTTTGATTACATCGTGCAGCCTGCTTTCATCGCTGCGCCCCAATTTGCCGAACTGCGCGATCGCGTTGGTTGCCCCGCTGCGGCTGTTGTGACCACCGACCCCAAGCTGGCTCGTTGGTTGAAATTGCGGCTAGAATTCGTCGAAATGGGTGAGTTCACTGCCCCCAGTGACGCGATCCCCGATGCTATGGCCGCACTACCGGAGTAATTCTCGTGGGCTATACCTGCCCCAGTTGCCACGACACGTTTTTATTTCAACCCCAAGACTGCCCCACCTGCGCATCTGTCTATACCCGAAAGCAACGGAGTTCTCGCGCCCGAGAGCGACGGGCTAGCTACGACACGGTAGGCAAGATCTCTGAAGGGGAGTTTTGGCAGCTGTTAAAGCTCTATCCCTACTGTCCCTGCTGTGGGGGAGCTTGGGAGCATGTGCCAGGGGGGATTGCCCGCGACCACATCATCCCCATTAGTCGCGGCGGTTCTAACACCTCCGCGAACATTCAGCCGTTGTGCCAAGTCTGCAATCTGTGGAAGTCAGATCGGCTGATTTATTTTGACCGGGCGATACCTGGACGAACGACAGCCCTACCTGCCTTTCTGTGGCCGACGTTTCAAGGAATTGCAGAGTATCACCCCCAAAGCGATCGGGGCGAACAGCTTGCTTTGATCCCCCTTGCAACGAATGCTGACTTCCCCAACGCCACCCCTGAAGAAATGCAGGCTGCCACCATTCGTAAAACTTGGGAGGCGATTCAGTCTCGGGAGTCACTGTCACCATGTGAGCCTGTTGAGCGATCTGGGTCAGCTGCTCCTAGGAGAGACGCGATCCAGCAACCCTAACGGATTATTGTCCTTCGACAATCTCTATCAGCTCCAGGTCGAAAGTCAGAGTTTTACCCGCTAACGGATGATTGGCATCGAGGGTGACTTTGAGGTCGTCAAATTCTGTCACCATCACCACAATGGGCTGGCCGTTGGGGCCGCTGATTTGCAGTTGCAACCCCTCCACCAGCTCTACGTCATCGGGGACTTGCTTGCGATCGACCTCGATCGCCATGTCAGCCATATGTGGACCGTAAGCAGATTCGCAGGGAATGACCTGAGTTTTCGTGTCTCCGGGGCTCATCCCTGTGAGAGCCTCGTCAAAGCCGGCAATGACCTGACCGGAGCCCAATTCGACCTGAAGCGGGTCGCGATCGCGGGACGAATCGAATATTGAGCCGTCATCTAACGTACCGGTATAGTGCACGAGTACAACGTCACCTGATTTTGCCTGAGCCATCGAGGGTCTCCTTCAAAATAAGAACGATGAATGGGTTTATCGCTTGTCAACCGTAATGGGCGATCGAATTGGCGATACGCACTCATTGGGATTCGAACTCAATGGGTAGGCCAAGAGCAAGAATTGCTTTTACAGCCTAAGTTGAATAAGGACATGGCTGCGAGTAAGTTTTACGACACAGAAGTAGGGTGCAAACTAGGTTGCTTCACTATCTGCGGCGATTTTTGCGGCGCGATCGTTCTTTACGCTTGCGCTTCTCTGAAGGGGTCTCGAAATGTCTTACCCGTCTGATATCAGAGAAAATTCCCGCTTTAGCAACCTTTCGCTTGAATCGCCGGAGTGCCGACTCGATCTGTTCGCTGTCGCCCACAACAATTTGGGCCATGATATCTCCTGTGTGTTCGGGTAGGTACGGGGGCTTTTGCGGCCTAAAAGCCACATGGAACATTTCTCGTACCCATAATTTGTCTGGGCAGCGTCCGATGAGACTAGTTGAAATGTTCGAAACTAACGGTGGTTTGAGCAGCCAGCTATCGAGTCGAATGACCACCGCAAGCGCGCAGTACCCGGACTTCAGTTAGCACAGAAATATAGCAGCCGCATCGGGCTGTAATGAAAATGCCCCTCGATCCGTCTTTACAGATGGCATCGAGGGAGCTACTCAGACTTGGAGGTTCGCAACAAATTAAGTTCGAGGTCTTGCTTTATTAACGCGAAGTACTCGGCCCATCCATTCGGCACCATCTAGGTCCTCAATGGCCTTTTCCTCTTCGCCGTCAGAGGACATTTCTACAAAAGCAAATCCACGTACGCGACCCGTTTCGCGATCGGTAGGAACCTTCACTTGCTTAACGGTGCCGTACTCGGCAAACACTTCTGTAATGTCTTCTTGGGTAGCCCTAAAAGACAAGTTACCAACATAAATAGTCATCTGCAGTTTTCCAGACTCAAATAGGAATAGCGGAATTGAGATAGCGGACGGTCTGCAGACAGTGAAAACGAACTGGACACAAACTCTGTAACCGAAATCTAATTTCTCAGGGTCAGGCTATCACGGATTTATGGTTCTCTCCAGAGGGCAAGTATACAACTGAGGAGAGACAGCTCAACAGGACATTCGCAAGCAGCCTACCTTATTAAAGATAGACCCATGAAAATGCCTTGCCGCTGCTCGAAAAGAGCCCATGACCAGATTTGAACTGGTGACCTCCCCCTTACCAAGGGGGTGCTCTACCCCTGAGCCACATGGGCAATTCAAAAGGTGGGCCGAGTTGGATTTGAACCAACGTAGGCATAGCCAGCGGATTTACAGTCCGCCCCCTTTAACCACTCGGGCATCGACCCCTATTCACCTTTCAGCGCTACAGCAGTAATGGCTGCGTTTTGCGCTCATCTATAGTGACATCTCGTGTTTGCCTTTGACAACCAAATTTTCGAAATTCATTTTTTGCGGATCGCAATCTAGTATTTTGAGACCGCTGGATGCTGCTGAATGTACCATCGCCAAGGGATTTCCACCCCTTTCTTCAAGCCAATGCGAGTGGTTTGAACAATTTTCTGATGCCCGAAAATCCCTTCCTCTTCAGTGGCGGGTTCAAGCGGTTCGGATTCCACCCACAGCGCTTCCCCTTCATGTACCGCAAGTGGGGATCCATCCAGTTGTCGATTCACCTGCAGGGCTTGACACAACAACCCCGGACCGGCGGCAACTCGGTGGGGCTGGTGGCGTTTTTTGGTGTCTATCCAAGAGGGGAGGCGATCGAGCTGTACTGCTCGCACCAACACAGCACTTCCCACTCCCTCGTCATCGGTCACGATATTGAGGCAGTGATGGATACCGTAGATGAGATAGATGTAAAGATGGCCCGCTGTCCCAAACATGGATTGATTGCGTTGGGTTTTTCGTTTGTAGGCGTGGCAGGCGGGGTCCCCAGGGGCGTAGGCCTCTGTTTCGACAATTTGGCCCCGCAGGCGATCGCCATTGGCAAATTGTCGCACCAACACCTTTCCCAATAAGTCGGGGGCCACTTCAGGGGATGGCCGCGCATACCAATGCTGGGGGAGGATATTTGTTTTTTCTAAAGGGTTGTTCGCAAGTTTGGACATCTCGGTTATTCTAGTCGGGTGCAGTGTTTCCATCGATCGATGGAAGTCATTTTGCCTGATGGGCAGAGTTGCATGGGCTAAGGACGTCAGCCTCTCTATATTTCTTTGATAGAGTCAAGCTGATTGTCTCTTGCTAGCAATCTAGCTCTCGAGTACACCCTCCTCTTGAGCGCGTCAGCTACTTCTACACACCCTCGTCCAGACAACCGGAACGTTCAGAGACAGACCATGGAATTTAAAGTCATCCTGCTGGGACTCACCGCCACTATGTCAGTGCTGGCGCTGTTTTTTGGCACTAAAAACGGCTTTTACGACACTGATAAGTACCACGGCAATGGCTCTGCCCACTGAGGAACGAGATCGGTTCGCTAGTCTTTCATTACTTGCAGATAGGTCGAATGTGCAAAGCAGAGTTCTCGGGGTCGCGAACTCTAGTTTTGTTCCTTCAAATTTTGCAAAATCAATCTGCAACAATTGATTACAGTTCGCGAAGCCATTTCCTGTGCTGGAAAGTAGCGGTGATACTATGCCAGCAAACCTTTGGTAAACCGTTAGCTACAAGCTGGAGATACGATGACTGTCGCAGACGCTAAGACTCCGATTTTTGGTGGCAACACAGGTGGACTGCTGGGGGCTGCCGAGAGTGAAGAGAAATATTTGATTACCTGGACAGGCAAAGCCGGTCAAGTATTTGAGATGCCAACCAGCGGCGCTGCTGTGATGGTGGAAGGCAAGAACGCTCTTTATTTGCCTCGCAAAGAAACCTGCCTTGCCCTCGGCGCTCAACTGCGCGATTACAAGATTAAGGACTACCAAATTTTCCGCGTTTTGCCCGGAGAAGAGCCCGTATTGCTTCACCCCAAAGACGGCGTTTTTCCCGAGAAGAGCAACGCAGGTCGAGAGGCTGTGAATATGGTTGCCCGCAACATCGGTAGCAACCCCGAGCCCGCCACCCTCAAATTCTCCGGCACTGCTCCCTACGACGCTTAAGTTGTAGCTGGCGCGAGACTTGAAATCTAAAAACCCTCCCCACGATGGCTATCGGGGGAGGGATTATTGTTTATAGGCTGTATTCTTTGGCAGATAAAGCCAAAGAACTCATTCAGCTATTGAGCCTCCTCTGGGGCGTCCTGTTTAGCTTGACCAGCCTCTGTTTCCTCGGTGGCTGAAGTAACGACTTCTTCCTCGGTAACTGTAGGGGCAGCAGTCACTGCTGGAGTAGCCGCAGCAACTACAGGAGGTTCTTCTGGTGTGGGTTCTTCTGGTATGGGTTCTTCTGGTATCGACTCTTCTTTCATGGGTTCTGCCTGATTGTCGGGGGCAGCAGATTCTTTGGGAACCAGCTCGGGTTCTGGCTGCTTAGCAGGTAGGGGGGGCAGTTCGGGTTCGATTTTTTCTGGTAGACCTAGCTGGTTGCGTGCCTGGGCGATGGCCGTCGCTAAGGTGTTTTGGCTGGCGGTGACGAGGGCTTGACCGGTGTCAGATGCAATGTCTTGCATGCTCTTGGAATTATCTAGGCCACCTACCATGAGACGGACGTTATGGACAGTTTTGCGTCCAAATGTAATTAGGGCATCGGACCCCACCAATACCAACAGCACGACGTACCACAACAGAACGGCTGTTTCCTTAGCGATTTCAACGGTGACTGCAGCCGTTTCGACATAGGCGTCGCGGGTGCGTTGACTGGAGACCACATTCCACAGTTTTTGCAGTTGAGGTTGAACTTTATTATTTGACATTGAGTAGATGCCTCCGCAAGCATCAAAAAACGAAACACAACAAATGGCGGCGAAATGCAATCTGAGCAAGCATAGTAGCGTATTCGCATTGCTTATCTTGTTGAGTTTACGGTCTTTTGTCATGGACTGACCGTACTCTAAGTCGCGTTCCCCCCTTGTTTTGTCAGTGAACGACTGTAATTACACTGAATTCTTCCCTCTCGGACATCCCTCAAATGATGTCTCGCCCCTCTGAAGCGAGGTGGGCAAGAGTGGCGAAATCAGCAGAGGGTCATGGATAATACCTCTCGCCTAAATTCTGGCAAAAGGAGACAGCCTCCGCTATGGTGTTGACGGCCTGTGGGTAATGGATGAGAGGACGGGCGATCGCCACTAGCCGAATCCCCAATACCTGGGCCAGTGCCTGTTTGAGGGCAAATCCTCCCGCTTGCCCAGCTTCTTTGGTAACCACTTGGGTCAGTTGTAACGAACGCCATAACTGTTCTTCTTGTGCATAAGTTACCGGCAACTTTTGCTGAATCAGACGAGTTGGGGGAAATCCAGCGGCGATCGCCTGCTGCCGAGATGCTGCAGTGGGTAAAATTCTGGCCCAAAGCTCTACTTTGGGATGCCATTTCCGAAACAGAAAGAGGGACTTGACTCCTAGGGTGAGGAGCGTGCGTTGTCCCTCTAGATACTGGGGCTGCAGCAGTGCAGCAAAGTTGAGCAACAGTAGGGTGGATGGGGCCAGCGGTAAGCTGGGTCGTTCGTAACGCAGGTAGGGTATCTGGCGGGCGGCAGCCGCTTGGATGGCTAACCGAGAGATTTGGGTGGCAAAGGGGTGGGAGGCGTCGACGATCGCCTGAATCTGGTAGTCGTGAAGAAAGCGATCGATGGTGGTGGAGGTGAGTCTGACCGCTTTCACTTGTCCGGGGAGGCTTGTGTAAAGTTGGACTGCGGGTGGAGTCGCAACCGTGGCTAGCCAGGGATACCCCTCTGCTGACAGAGTTTGGGCAATCTGCTTGCTTTCGCTAGTGCCGCCAATCAACCAGATTTGACCGCAGGATGGGGGAAACCCTTCAGATGTGGATTGTTCCGCTTGAGTCACTTGGCTGGAATCGGAGGCTGTGGGCAATTGTGGCAAGAGGGCTGATATCCGTGGCATCTTCGGGATACCAACAAATGCTTTGCGGAGGTGCTACCGGAATAGGGTGCATCGCTGCTGTGCCCCATTGTATGGGGACCATTGTGTTTGTTGCCTTGAGTCGACGTTTGTTCGCAAGTTTATGACTGCTAATCAGCCCACCCCCATCCCCAGTGCCGAGCGGTTTCTGGCAGCTCTGGCTAGCCTGCAAAATCATCAGGGCTCTCTGCAGGAGAATCTGCAAGCATTGGCCGATACGATTGCGGATTTGCTGGAGGTTAATGGAGCAATCGTGTCTCCACTTCTGGCTGGGAAAAACCTCCAGCGAGTTACCTCGGTGGGGCTTGCAGGGGCTGTTCTGGAATCAATGTTCGCTTTAGATTCACGGTCCGATCTTGAGTCTAGAGAGGGAGAGGTCAAGGGAGAGGTCAATCGATGGCATCTGTCGCTGCAGGCTCCTGAGGGGGAGAGGTTAGGGACGATAGATGTCCTGTATTCCGCAGACCGTCTACTGACGGAACAGGAGAAAACTTGGGTGCAGCTATTGGTGCAGCCAGTCGCCAGCGCTCTCGATCGCGAGCGCTTGTTGAGCCAAGTGGCGAGCTTGCAGGCCAGCGAGCTGAAATTTTATCAGCTCTTTGAACATGCGAATGATGCCATCTTTGCCATCGATCCAGAAGGCGATCGCATTGTGGAGGTGAACCCACAAGCCTGCAGCATGCTGGGGTATAGCCGAGAGGAGCTGCTCGACTCAGTGGCAATTTCGGATATTCACCCCAACGAAATGCCAGAACTGCTGCAATTCAGTCAGCAGGTGATGGCTGACGGACATGGCTGGACCGATCGCCTTACCTGCTTGAACAAGTCGGGGGTGACGATTCCGGCTGAGATCTCGGCGGCAGCTGTCGAGTTGGAAGGGCAATCGTTCATTTTGGCTTCGGTGCGCAACACCGCCGAGCAGAAGGAGCGCACCCAGTTAGCCCGCCTCAGTTTGGCCATCAGCGAAGCCTTGGTGGGGGGGGAAACCTTGGGAGAGGTCCTGCAAAATTGCACCGAAGCTATGGTGGAGCATCTAGATGGGTCTCTAGCCCGCATCTGGGTGCTGGAGGAGCAGAGCGAGCAGCTGGAGCTGGTGTCTAGCGCCGGGATGGTGCAGTCGATCGAGCGCTATTACTGTTCGATCCCCCTCGGCAAATGGAAGATTGGCGCCATTGCCCAAAGTCGCCAGCCCTACCTGACCAACAAACTGTTGGACGACCCTGAATTTGGCGATCGCGAATGGGCCGCCAGAGAAGAGGTGGTGGCTCTCGCTGGATACCCGTTGGTGGTGTCCAAACGGCTGGTGGGGATGATGGTGTTATTTAGCCGTCAACCCTTAACAGAGGCCACGCTACAGGCCATGTCGACGATCGCCAACGGCATTGCCATGAAGATCGATCGCGATCGGAGCCAGAAAAAGGCGATGCAGGCCCTGAGGCGATTGGCGGAAATTGGCGAGCTGGCGGCCACCATTGTCCACGAGGTGCGCAACCCTCTGACGACGGTGTTGATGGGGTTGACGTCGTTACAGCAGCAGGACCTTACAGAGCGAGCCCAGATGCAGTTGTCGCTGGCCCACGAAGAGGCGGAACGACTGCAGCGGCTGCTGAACGAAATCTTGATGTATGCCAAACCTCAGTCGATGAGAAAAGACCGGCTGGACCTCAATGACCTGATAGTGGAGTTAGCTGCAACCTTGCAGAGGATGCCGCAGGCTCTGAACCGAACTCTAGAGGTTGTTCCTCACGAGCAGCCAGTGCTGCTAAACGGCGATCGCGACAAGCTTAAACAGGTGTTCATCAACCTAGTCACCAATGCTTTTGAGGCTATTCCAGCTGGGGAAACCGTGACTCTCACCATTGCCCCAGATCGTCAATCCACCGGGATCTGCGTCACTGTCCGCAACGGGGGTGAACCGATCCCTGCCGATGTTTTGCCAAGGTTGACTCAGCCATTTCAAACCACCAAGTCGAACGGAAACGGCTTGGGACTGGCGATTGTTAAGCGGATTGTCGAGGCTCATGCGGGTACCTTAACGATCGAGTCCTCTGCCCAACTCAAGGGAACGCGGGTGCAGGTGGTATTCCCGGTGACTGGAGAGGGGTAATAGGGCGAGGAACCCCGAAAAGAGAGTTGCCTACATTGACGTGGGAGCGTTGATTTTTAACACCCCTTCCAGCAGGTTCAGCAATACCTGGCGGGTTGCTTCCACGAGTGCCAGTCGAGCTTTCGCTAACTCAGGATTTTTGTTCAGCACGTCCCCCAGAATTCTGCAGCGGTCGTAGAACTTGTGGAAGTCAATGGCGATCGCCTCCGCTAAACGCACGACTTTGTGGGTAGCGCGTTCTTCTGCCGCTCGCTTGAGTTGCTCGGGTACCGCCAACAGCGACATCAGCAGCTTGCGTTCTTCCGGCTCGGTAAACAGCAGTTTTCCGGCTTCTGTGACGATCGCTGCGTTTGCAGGTACGTCCAGGCCGGCCTCTTTTGCCATGCGGATCAAAGAGCAGCAGCGGGTGTGGGCGTACTGGACGTAGAACACCGGATTATCGTTGCTCTGTTTGACCGCCAAATCCAGGTCGAAATTCACCTGCGAATCGGCAGAGTTAGACAGCAAGAACCAGCGGGTGGCATCGACACCAACGCCGATATCGGGGTCGTCTATCAAGTCGTTGAGGGTGACAAAGTTACCACTGCGCTTCGACATTTTGACTTCTTCCCGCTCGCCAGTTGCTTCGTTGGTGTGGAACAGCTTCACAAACTGTCCCAGCAGCACCTCTAGCCGGTCGGGCTCGAACCCAAATGCCGCCACGCTGGCCTTTAGACGGGGAATGTAACCGTGGTGGTCGGACCCGAGAATATTAATCAGGCGATCGTAGCCTCGCTCCAACTTGTCGCGGTGGTAGGCGATGTCCGCCGCCAGATACGTGCGTTTGCCATCCCCCTTTTCCACGACGCGGTCTTTATCATCGCCGAAATCCCCGGTCTTAAAATAGGTGGCCTCTTCCGCTCCTTCTTTGACAATCTCGTCCTGGCGGGCAGCAGTGGCTGTATAGAGCAAATCGCGGTCTTGTAATTCCTTTAGGGTGCGATCGATCTCGCTTTTCTCCTCTGCATCAAGCTTGTGCAGCCGCCGCTCGCTAAACCATTGCTCGAAGTCAGTACTCAATTCATGTAGAGTGTCTTTCTGCCAACCCAATAGCTCTTTATAGGCATATTCGGTGTAATCCTCAACGGTCTCTAAGTCAGAACCTGCGGCTACGAGTTTCTTGGCCATGTCCACCAAGTAAGTGCCGCGATAGCTGTCGTCCGGCAGCTCGATGTCTTCCCCTTGCTGTTGCTTGACCCGCACCTGCAGCGATCGCCCCAAATTCTGCATCTGGTTGCCGGCGTCATTAATGTAGTATTCGCGATCGACTTGGTGACCCGTCCAGGTGAGCAGGTTGCTCAGGGTGGAACCGATGGCGGCCCAGCGACCGTGGCCCACGTGAAGGGGGCCAGTGGGATTAGCGGACACAAATTCCAGCAGGATTTTTTCGGGGGTTGCCGTTCCCGTCTTACCAAAGTCATCCTTCATGTCTAGGATGAGCTGCAGTTGCTGCTGCAGGTAGGCTGGCCCCAGTCGGAAGTTAATGAATCCTGGTCCGGCGATGGAGATCTCCACATCCTCCAGCTGAATTTCGGCAGCAATAGCTTCGGCGATCGCGCGGGGGGACATGCGACACTGTTTGGCCATCCCCAGCGCGCTGGGGGTAGCGTAGTCGCCGTAGGTGGTGTCGTTGGGGATTTCGACAGCTATCTTGAGACTTTCGAGCTGTTCGGGGTTGGAGAGGGCTCCGAGGTTACCGGCGGCGCTGGCTCGGGCGATCGCGTTTTTGAGCTCGGCGGTCAGCAGTTCGGGGATCGGTGTGGAGGTGGTCATGGTGGATCTTGTCAGGCGCGATTGTCACTCTACTAGTAGACCGATGTTGATTGCTACCCCCCACTGTCATTCCACATTCGAAGTCATCCAACCTCTTGGCAGGGGCATACAAGTAAGCCCCTGCCGCTGGGGAGCGTAGGACTCGGAAGTCTCGCAGCTAGCAACAGGGACTGGTTCGATATTGAGATCGGTCGTAACAAAAGCAGTTTAACGACCGCCGACGGTGATGCCATCTACCTTGATGTGGGGCTGGCCGACGGTGACGTAGACGCTGCCGCTGACGGAACCGCAGAAGCCGGCCGCTAAGCCCACATCGTCGGCGCACATGGAAATCTTGTTCATGATGTCAGAAGCATCGCCGATCAGGGTTGCGCCCTTTAGGGGTTTGGTCAGCTTGCCATCTTCGATCAGGTAGGCTTCGTCGACGCCAAAGTTGAACTCGCCGGTGGCTCCGACGCTACCGCCCCCCATCTTCTTGCAGTAGATGCCCTTGTCGATGGAGGCAAATAGGTCCTCAACCGAGTGTGCGCCGGCACCGATGTAGGTGTTGCGCATGCGGCTGGCGGCGGCGTGGGTGTAGCCCTGGCGGCGACCGCTGCCGGTGCGGGGGTGCCCGGTGCGCATGCAGCCAGCCCGATCGCTGAGGAAGTTCTTCAAAATGCCGTTCTCGATCAGCAGCGTGCGCTGTACCGGCATACCCTCGTCATCCATATCGATGGTACCGAAGGCCTCGGGGGATACCCCTTCATCCCAGGCTGTCAGACTTTCGTGGGCAATTTTCTCGCCTTTTTTGTCCGCAAACGGGGTAGTCTTGCGCTCGATTTGGGTGGTCTCTAGCAGGTGGCCGCAGGCTTCGTGGAAGATGACGCCGCCAAATTGGTTGGCCATCACGATCGGATAGCTACCGGACTCCACGTAGTCGGCGTACAGCATTTTGCCAGCGGACTCGGAGACGTCGTGGGCAGCGGTGGTGTAGTCCCAGCTGCGCAGGAAACTGGGATCGCTGGTGTTGCCGTCCCGCCGACCGATGGAAGAACGGTTGCTACCATCTGCACAGAGCAGGTTGTAGCCCACCGACTGGGTAAGGCGAATGTCGCGGGCGAAGGTGCCGTCGCTGGCGGCCACTAGAACTTCCTGCCAATCGCGGAAATAGCTGGCTCTCCGAGACTGGATATGGGTGGCTTGCTGTTTCAGTTCTCCAGTACCGGTAAGGAGGATGTCTCCCATTTCCTGCATAGAGCTGCAGGCGGGCAGCCAAGCTTCTTTCCCTTTAAAAGAGGCATAGTCGCGGAATAGATCTAAGTTGATTTCCGGGACGAAGGCGCTGGGGCCAGGAATCGTGAGTCCCATGATGGATAGGGCTTTTTCCAACGCAGATTTTAGCCCGCTGAAAGACAGGTTATTGGTGCTGACATAGCAGTCGGCTTCTCCTACAAATACGCGGACACCTGCGCCGGTGGAGAGGCTGGGGGAAATGCTGGTGATGCGATCGTCTTCCGCCAGACAGCTGATGTAGTTACCGCGCTCTAGGAAGAACTCGACAAAGTCAGCTCCGGCTGCTCGCCCCAGTCCGAGGAGGGTGGATAGGGGTGCCCGCCAGGTTTCGTCAAACCGTTCGGTGGTGAAGGTGTACTTCAGTTGGGGGAGTTCTTTGGTGAGCAGCAATGTTGGGGACATAAACGGCGTCCTATGTCGTAAGTAATAGCTGACTGGGTATTCGTCAGTCTAACAAATCTATATAGTTCGGATTGGGAGGATTTTAGCGGAAGGTGGTTATCGGGCTAACGTTGTTGGGTTCAAGATTTGAGCCTACTCTGACAATCGAGTCACGATTGCGTTGCAGCGGTACGGATGGCGGACAAACCCAAGCGCACCAAAGTTTTTATCAGCTACAGCCACAAGGATGCCTCTGCGTTAGAGCGATTGTAGGTGCATCTCGAACCGCTAATAACGGAGGAGGGCTTGGAATGGTGGGCCGATACTAAAGATACGAGCCGGGGATAAGTGGGGGAATTCAATAGAGAAGGCCTCAAACAAGGCAAAAGTTGCAATTTTGCTGGTCAGTGCAGACTTTCTCGCCTTCAGGTTCATCAAATCGAACGAACTCACTCCTTTTCAGCAGCTAACTGAACCGCTAGCTATCCACAATCAATCTTCAGGCTGTAGGTAGGTTACTTCCACGCAAGTATGAACGTTCCCGCGGGGGTTAAAATCCCCCTTCAGGTGCGCCCAAACGGGCTGAATCGCCTCCACAATATCGTCCAAAATCTTGTTCGTGACCTCTTCATGGGGGATGTACACGTCCCGATAGCTGTTGATATACAGCTTGAGAGACTTCAGCTCCACCACCAAAGGCCCCGGCGTATAGGTGAGGGTAAACGTCGCAAAATCGGGGTAACCGGAAAACGGGCACTTGCAGGTGAACTCTGGCAGCACGATCTGCACCTTGTAGTCCCGCCCCTCGCGGGGGTTCGGGAACGTCACAAATTGATTTTCGGCGATCGCCTTTTCCCCGTATTTCAGTTCGCTATCTGCGGAGCTACCGGCAGGAAAATCGGGGATGGAGGGGGGTGAAACGGTCATGGCTGCAAAAGGTGGGGCGGGAATCCAGTTAATATTTTGTAAGCAATGCTTGTAACCCACGAGTCTTGACATCGGACAAAGTCCCGTCTTCCACCAAGAGTTGCAAACACTGCACGAATCGGGCCAGACAAACTAGCTCGCCCATTATAAAGCCCCAATCGCATCGCCCCCGCTCGCATCCCCCCGCACGAACCACCCCCTATAACGTGACCCCATCTAACTTCAACCGCACCCTTTTCCTGGGACTTCTCGCCAGTTTCCTAGGTGCATTAGCACTGCTGGGATTCAACAGCTGGAGCCCGCTACTTCAACAACTGGCGATCGCTATTCCCGAGAATTTTCAAACAACGATCGCCCAATTTCAACCAGCCAATTCTGCTGCTCCGATTGAGGCCAACTTGGTGGATGACGTTTCCATTTGGCAGTGGCTGGCGATCGCCTTTACCACCGTCTTTGTGGCGGAAATGGGGGATAAAACCCAACTGGCCACCATGCTGATGAGCGCCCAAGGCAAATCCCCCTGGGGCATCTTTTTCGGCTCAGCATCTGCCCTCGTTGCCGCCAGTTTGGTCAGCGTCACGTTGGGGGGCTGGCTATCCACACTGATCCCCCCCCAGTTGCTGCAGGCGATCGCTGGAGTGAGCTTTATTCTGTTGGGTCTCTACGTTCTGTGGGCAGAGTTCACCGGGACAGAGGACAAGCACTGCGTAGAGATCGAAGATGAAGTCTAAAGCAACGAAGAACACAGAGATAAAAACTAGGAAAATGATGCAGTCTAAGGACATTCCAGCCGCGCGGGAAACCCCTTCCGAAGCAGGTGTCTCGAACGAAACCAAAGTGGGTCTAGTCGCATTTGGTTCAATCTTTCTGGCGGAGATGGGGGATAAAACTCAGCTAGCCACCGTTTTACTCAGTGCCCAGTCCCACCATCCTGCGATTACCTTTCTGGGGGCCGCCACCGCACTAGTGCTCACCAGTCTGATCGGCGTATGGGCGGGGCGCTGGGTGGCCGATCGCGTCTCTCCTCGCACGATTAAGCTGAGTGCTGGACTGGGATTTGTCGGCATCGGAACCTGGGTTATGTGGGACGTGCTGCAGTCGGGTGGCTGGAGCTAAGTTGGTTCCCTAACTGTCAATAGATTGGGCTGGAGCACACCTTAGGCTAGGCTGTGGGAAACACGTCTGGCTTTGGGGTTTATGAAGATTGCGATCTCAGGGGGAACGGGATTTGTCGGTCGGCGGCTGGCAGAACTGCTCCTGGAAGCCGGACATACCGTCAAAATACTGACCCGCAATCCCGCAAAAGCTCCGATGCAGGCGGGATCGAACCTCGAGCTGGCCGCCTACGATCCCTTTGAAGCCGATAGCTGGGTCAGCGCACTGGCGGGCTGCCAAGGGGTTGTCAACTTGGCCGGCGAGCCCTTAACCGAAAGCCGCTGGAGCGCCAGTCAGAAGGACCTGATTTTAACGAGCCGCACCCGCACTACCTCCAGCATGGTGAAGGCGATCGAGCAGATGGAGGTCAAGCCCGAAGTCGTCGTCAGCGCTTCGGCGGTTGGCTACTACGGCCCCCACGGTGACGAACCGCTGGACGAATCTGCCCCTCCTGCCGATGACTTTTTGGGCGGAGTCTGCAAAGAGTGGGAGGCGGCTGCACGCCCCCTGACAGACTTAGGCGTCCGCCTGGTGCAAGTGCGGATCGGGATTGTGCTTGGCCCAGATGGCGGTGCTTTAGGGAAAATGCTGGGGCCATTCCAGATGTTTGTGGGTGGCCCCATCGGGAGCGGCAAGCAATGGCTGTCTTGGGTTCATCGGGATGACCTAGCCGGTTTAATTGTCTACGCCCTGACCACTCCCTCCGTCTCGGGTGTACTCAACGGCACCGCCCCCGAACCCGTCACCATGACCACGTTCAGCGATACCCTCGGCAAAGTCTTGGCCCGCCCATCCTGGCTGCCTGTCCCCCCCATTGCCCTAGAAATTATCTTGGGAGAGGCCGCTCAGGTCGTCTTAACCGGTCAACGGGTCTTACCGAAGCGGACTCTCGATCAGGGCTACCAGTTTAAGTACCCTGATTTAAAGGCAGCCCTAAAACAAATCCTCGTGCAATCCTAGCGGCATGCCATAGAGCTACTGGCTAGACTCGAATTTGCTCATCTCGAACAGTACGCAGAAATCATCGTAGACAGACACTACCCTTGCTGTACTGACCTTCGGCAAGCGAGAATACTAAAATCTATCCCCCCATTTGAACGAACTGCTCGTGAATCCAGTCCGCACCGTAGCCTCCACCAAAGCCGCTTTTCAGCAGGCTTACCAGCGCCCCATCAACTCGGTCTACCGCCGGTTTGTAGAAGAGTTTCTGACCGAACTTCATTTGGTGACGGTGAACAGCAAGTTCACTTACGATCCCTTCTTTGCGATGGGGATGGCCAAGGTCTACGGGCAATTCATGCAAGGGTACACCCCTGCTGACCAGTCTGAGGCCATCTTCAATGCGGTCTGTCAGTCCCTACAGTTCAAGCCTGAAATCATTCGTCAAGATGCCGATAAATTGACGGAGATCTTGACTGGCGCCGATCGCGATCGCGCTCTTGAAGTGCTGCAGCTGGACGAGTCGGCGGAAGACATCGGTGGCATCAAAGGCATTCTGAGCAATATTCGCGACAACACCGATTTCCACTACAGCCGTACGTTCCTGCTGGGCTTATACATCGCCTTCGAGATGGTAGCCCCCGAGAATGCCGACAAAGAGCGAAAAACCAAGCTGTTCTCTGAAATCAGCGACACCCTCAACTTCCCCAAAGAGCGCGTCGATAAAGACCTCAATCTGTACAGCTCCAACATCGAGAAGTTGAAACAGGCCCTTGCAGTCATGAAGGACTTAGCAGAAGCCGCTAAGCGCAGTCAAGAAAAAGCCGCAGCTACCCCTGCCCCTGCAGCCAGCCCTACAGACCCCCCTGCAAATAGTTCCGACGAAAGCACCGCGACGCCGGTCGAGTAAGTCTGCCTTGTATTCCCCAATCCTCGTTTGACCTGGCCCACAGGCAAGCTACCCTAGTTCTAAGACCGAATTACTGTTGTCTCCTGTTTCAATCCTATGGTTGCCTTTCTAGAATTCTTGTGGACGATTTCGGCAATTCTGCTGATTATTCTGGTGCTCTTGCACAGCCCCAAAGGGGACGGAATTGCCGCTATTGGGGGGCAAGCTCAGCTGTTTTCTAGCACCAAAAGTGCCGAGAAAAACCTGAACCGCATTACCTGGATTGTATTGACGGTTTTTCTCTTGGTTAGCATTGTCCTCACCAAAGGTCTGTTCGGTGCCACGGCTCAACTGGGTCTAGAAAACCTGTTCAGCTGAGTTGACTCTGACTTTTCTGACACATTCAAAAGCATCGCTGACAAAGCAATTCTTCACAATAAAGCCCCCGTTCTTTTTCGGGGGCTTTCATCATCTCTGTTGCTTTTAAGCGGTTTCTGGCTGACAACCGGATAGTTTTTGGGCCACGCTATCCCTTCAGGTCCAACAACCCACGCTCCTTGAGTTTGGGATGAAAGCGGAGCGATTCTTTCACCTGCCGCTCTGCTAAGACGGCCAAAATTTCAGCCTCCACACGCCGAGCCACTTGTTTTAGGGCCTTGATTCGCGATCGCTCGTCCAACTCAGGAGACTCTACTTCTGTCCGTTCGGCCTCGGTCATCTGCAATTTGACATCAATGGGCGAATCCCAAACAGAGGATGATTCCACATTCCCTGGGGGGATCGCTCCATTCTCCTCCACCCAAGCGCTGCGGATGCCCTCTAACGCAGTTCGGCTAGGGCGAGCGATCTCCTGCACCTTTAGCCAGTAACACTGATGAGGTTGGCGCACCAGATGCAACCGTAGACTGGCAAAAACATCGCGGGAATAGCCAATGTATTGCAACTGCTGTTCTGTATCGAAGATGGCGTAAACTCCAACCGTGCCTGAGAGGTGCTGGGGAAGTAAGCCCTGCTCGTCTATAAACGGAAGAAAAGCCAGCTCTGCCAAGGGGGTAGGGGTCAGAGGAGTCGACATGGGTCTAGGGGGAAGTTTTGAGCATCCCAACCTAGCACATGCTCCCCCAAGCAGACATCGTTCTACTATCGAGCTGCCAATCCTGACAGGATATTGAAACAGACTCAACCGCTTCGAACGATATTGCATTGCGCCTTACTTGAAGGAATGTATCAATCCATTTGCAAAGTTCAGAAATTCTTGGGGCTTATGGTAGCTTGATTCCTGTTGCAAGAAATATAAATTCAGCATTTAGGGGTCTGACATTGTTAGCATCTTCCTCCTACGTCTCTGCAGCCGAGTCTCAATCTGGAACCGTGCTGGATTATGTGGCTGACATGCAGTTGCATATGGCTCTCCAGTCTCGCAACCTCGTTCCTGGTATGAACTCCGATGCGGTGAACAACAGTCGTCTTGAGATGCTGCAAGAAGCTCAAGCTGCCTCTGAGAAGTTTGCTTCCCGTCAGTGGCTCTAAGGCTGCTTCTACCTCGATTTTTTCAGCCAATTTTTTTCAATTTCTTTTTTCGACCTTTATTGTTTTGGTTTACCCTTTTCAAGCTGTTAAGGGGCTAAGTATCCCGGAATTGAAGTTCCTTCAACCTATGTCTCGACCGAGACGCGATAGTTAGCTCGACCCTGGTTTAAGTTTGATTCCGACATCTTTCGCGGCAGCAACCCTGCCGCGATTTTTATGGGCAACCATTCACAATCCTTTACAATTGTAGATATCGCTATCTGAGTTGGGACAACAAGATCTATGCCAAGTCAGGGTCTGGAGATCTGAGATGGCCTCAGTGACTTGACCGTCGCTGTAAGAAACAAATGGGGTCTTCCCCGTTACAAACCCTAGGTTGCTACTGCCCATGTTTTCTCGCTTGCCTGTTACTCTCAGCACTCTGCCCCTGATTGGTGGCGCCCTGGTCTTGATTTGGGGGCTGATTGAATACAACAACCCCACCATTAACTTAATTGGCTACTCGGCTGGCATTCCGTTGCTGCTGGGGGGATTGGTTATGAAGGTGGTGGAGTTAAAGCCTGTTCCACCTATGTACGAAGTCACCCCCGAGGTTGAAAAGGCGCGGGAGGAACAGTCCACCGAAATTCAGCAGCAAATCGTGACGGACATCACCAAGTACAACTACGGCGCAGATGCTCATCTTGATACCGCTCTGGAGGCTTTAAAGCTCAAGGGTCGCACCGATGCCGAATTACCTCGAATCAAGGGATATGGAGAAGAGTTGCGGGACGGACGCTACACGCTGGTTCTGAAATTCGACACCTCCCGCCTACCGTTTGAACGGTGGGAGGAAAGTTACGACAAGAAAATGAAGACCTTCTTCGGCCGCGATGTGGATGTAGAACTCACCCAGCCCGAACCCAACATGGCCCAAATTGCGATTGTGGCCAAACTGGAAGAGGTCACCAGTGCCTAAACAGGTAGGGAGAGGGGAACGTCCCTTAATGTCCCTCGTGCCTGGTGAATCCACAAGCGAGAAATGTCAACTTTTTGACTTCTTAAACCCTAGGCAGCTCAAGTTCTGGATATCAATCGCTTGCAGTTCCCCTTCTTGTGAGATGGTGTCTGGTATTAACTATCTCTAGATATCGACTATCTCTAGATATCAACTTCTAGGCTAGGGCGACGAGGGCGAACAGTGAGCGACTTAAATATTCCCATCCTGGATCTGACCGAGCAGTACCAAACTCTGAAGGCGGAGATTCAGGCGGCTGTGAATAGCGTGCTAGAGTCCGGCCAGTTCATACTGGGGCCAGAGGTACAGCGATTCGAACAGGAAGCCGCCGCGTATTTGGGGGTTAAACATGCCATTGGAGTCAACTCCGGTACGGATGCTCTCATCATTGGCCTGCGATCGCTAGGCATTGGCCCCGGTGATGAAGTCATCACCACCCCCTTTAGTTTTTTCGCCACCGCTGAGTCCATCAGCATTATTGGGGCCAAGCCTATCTTTGTCGATATTGAGCCCGAGACCTTTAACCTCGATCCAGACAAGATCGCGCCGCTGATTACTCCCAAAACCAAGGCCATCATGCCCGTTCATCTTTACGGCAATCCAGCGGCAATGGCGAAGATCCTAGACATTGCGCATATCTACGGCCTCAAAGTCATCGAAGACTGCGCCCAGTCTTTCGGAGCCCCATATTCAGGAGACTGTGGTGGCTGCAACCATCGCTGCCAAGACCGTATTCGTCAGGAAATCACGGGCAAACTGACTGGCTCCATTGGAGATGTAGGGGCATTTTCATTTTTTCCCACCAAAAATTTAGGAGCCTACGGTGACGGTGGTCTGATCTCTACAAACGACGATGGTGTGGCTGCAATGGCGCGAAAATTGCGGGTGCACGGCAGCGCCAAGCGCTATTGTAACGAAGTCCTAGGATATAATTCTCGCCTCGATAGCCTTCAGGCGGCTATTTTGCGGGTGAAATTAAAGTACCTGGATGGCTGGAATCAGCAACGGCGCAGGATTGCCCAGACCTATTCGGATGGGCTAGCTGCTGTGGATAGCGCGATCGCCCCCAAGAGTTATGCGGGGCATGTTTTCCACCAGTACACGCTGCGCATTTTGGATGGAAAACGTGATTGTGTCAGAGAATCCCTGCAGCAGCAAGGCATCTCGAGCATGGTGTACTATCCCGTGCCCCAAGACCGATTGCCGGTGTATGCAGGGCAATATGCCCCACTGGAGGTTAGCGATCGCCTCAGCCAAGAGGTGTTAAGCCTACCCATTTACCCAGAACTCAAACTAGAGGAAATCTCCCGCATAGTGGGAGCGATTAAACAGGCCCTTGCTTGACGCCCAAGAGCTGCTACTGAGCGGGCACATCGTAAAGGATAATCAGGAGTCTGTTTTTTTCACCCTGAAAGTTCGACAGTACATGGTTTGCTTACCAATAATTATGGGATGCTGATATCGGTTGCTAGACACACGAAAAAAATAGATTGTGCGAGTTGGGATTGTTGGTACGGGATTTGCGGCTCGCCTCCGGGCTGAAACTCTCGCGCAGGAAGAACGCTGCCAACTGGTTGGCATAACAGGACGTACTCCCAGTCGAACACAGGATTTTGCCCGTGACTTTGGGGCCAAAGCTTTCCCGTCGGTGGAGGACTTACTGTCTGATGCGGATGTAGACTTGGTGTTTGTCAGTACAGTCAACTGCGAGCACGCTGCTGTGACACAAAAGGTGCTGGAGGCAGGGAAGCACGCAGTGGTGGAATATCCAATCTCGTTCGATCTCTCTCAAGCCAAAGCATTAATGACATTGGCCAAACAGAAAGATCTGCTGCTCCATGTGGAACACGTGGAACTGTTAAGCGGCATCCACCTAACGCTACAGTCAGAGATCCCCGCGTTAGGACATATTTTCTACGTGCAGTACACCACCATTGCCGCCGCCCAGCCAGCTCCTGACCGGTGGAGCTACAGTCCGACCTTGTTTGGCTTCCCCCTCGTTGGTGCAGTGTCGCGCATCCATCGGTTGGTCAATCTATTCGGTACTGTGGATCGAATCTCCTGTCAGCTGCGCTACCGCGGAGATCGCCTGCCAGAGACCTTCACCAGTTGCTTATGCAGCGCCCAGCTCTCTTTTACTAGCGGTATAGTTGCTGACTTAACCTACGCCAAAGGGGAGTTGTTGTGGAGATCGCGGCGCACCATCGAAGTCCATGGCAGTAAAGGCTCCATCCAATTGGGGGGAGAACAGAACGTGGTTATTCGCGCCGATGGTACCCACACTGTAGAAGTGGGTAGCCGTAGAGGCCTGTTCTACAGGGACACTCGGGCAGTTACCCAGCATCTATTGGACGGGATCCCCCTCGACACTTCTCCCGAAGACAGCTTGCATTCCCTTGAAGTTGCTCTTGCTGCAGAACAGGCTGCAGCAAGCAACCAAACAGTGACAATATCCTCCAGATCCACGAAATAAATTGGCTCGCTCTGGTTCAATCCCTACTCGTGCCAGCCTTCATAACAACCCCAGGGTATAGGTCTTGTCTCCTACTGAATATCTTGATCTGAAAATACTATCCTCAGCTGATTTTGGGGCATATATTCCAAACTTTTCCGAATAGCGGTTTCCGATCGAATGGGATCTAGCCCCCACTCCACTTTCCGACGTGCCCTTGCCACTCTGGTCTCTAACTGTTCCATCTCTCGCGCAAGAATTGCTAGATTCTGACGTCTCTGATGCTGCACCGGCAATAATTTCACCATGCCTGCGATCGCTGCACTAGCCCACACAAGCACTAATACAGCCGAAACCCCTGTCTCCCATAACTGGACCTGGCGACGCGCCTTCACGCGGTGCTGTTGACGCATCTGAATGGATCGCTGACGCTGCTGCAGTAATACCTGCTCCCGCTGCGTCAAAGAAATCTGCCGATCTTCCGAGCTACGAGATGGGGTGCGCGATCCGCAGCGACTTTGCGCTCCACCCTCCTCGAATGCGGGAACTGCCCGAAGAGCGATCCGTCGATTGTTAGGGTGTCTGGAACGGAGGTGGGGACGAGCGTTCACAACAATGTTCTCCCAAGTTGGTAAAGAGCTAGCCACCATTGGCAAATGGCACGACTAACCAGATTGAATCCCAGGACAGTGGAATTGTCAGGCATGGTCGACTTTGCACTTTCGAACCATTGTTACAGGTGATGCAGCCACTGCAACTGCATACCTCCACCGGAGAGGTACCTAATCATATGTAGATGGGGGTCGATCGTTGCTCTCACTTCAGGAGATTCAGTCGAAATGTCTAGTACCTCGCCCAATACCCTGATTTACCCACCTAGTCTAACTAGCGATCGCCGGCCAAGCTATGTCAAAGCTTGGATGTTTCGGGCTAGGAACAGCGCAGCCGCCGAACTATTGCAGCAATGTGTTTCATCTTACCGACTTGCCAGGTTCCACAAGCTGCGCAATCGCTAGGAAACAATCCACTCTCCCCTCCACCCGGCTCTTAATTAGGGGGGAATTCTAAAGCAAAGGCTCCCAATATGCCCTTCCGAAAATCTGTCAGAATCTGCTGAGCAGCCCGTTCAGTATTGCCAGCATGGATGCGGTCTGCAAGTTGCCGCACCAAAATGCTACCAGGGGCCTCCAACGTTTCAAAGCCGTAGCGATCGCACAAGACTGACTGTATGCGGCGATCGCTATGAGACACGAGCTCTAAAAACGCGGCTGCTACGTGCTCCTTGACGTAACCGGCTTGACCAATGTCATCACAGATGGCTAACTTGACTGCAGCATCGGCATCATCAAGCTTGGGGGGTAGAATCCCAGGAGCATCTAAAATATCGAGTTCTTTCCCCAGTCGTACCCAACGCAGTTGGCGAGTCACACCTGGCTTGCGGGCACTTTCCACCACCCTTTGCCCCATTAATCGATTCAGTAGGGCCGATTTACCCACATTGGGGAACCCAATGACCACTGCACGAATGGGACGTGGTTTCATCCCTCGCTTGCGCCGTCGCTCGTTGGTGGCATTGCCTGCCTGCTGAGCAGCCTGCTTAAGTTCAGAAATCCCTTTTCCTGCTCGTGCATTCGTTGGCCAAATGCGATCTCCCTGCTCGAGGAACCAAGATTGCCACGCTTGCAGGTGACGGTCGGCGACACAATCAGCCTTATTTAGCACCACGACACGTGGTTTATCCTTAGCCCATTGGTGTAGGTCTGAATTGCGGCTAGCTAAGGGTATGCGCGCATCGATCACTTCCAAGATGACATCGACCTTCTGAAGTTGCTGCTTCAGCTGCCGCTGTGCCCTGGCAATGTGACCGGGATACCATTGAATTGGCGGTGTAGACATAATACTCGCCAGTGCCTTTGAGAGCTTTGAAAAAATCCCAAATTGAGGATGCACTGCCAGAGAATCAATATAGCTGTCAGTCCCCAACAACCCGGCAGATATGGCATTCGAACACTCGAGCTAAACTCCTTGAGAATTCCATGGGGTCCAACAACGGTCTTGCCGATATCTTTTGCCAACATAGCAAGCTCAGCATGCTAGCTGCCAAAAACGCTTGACCCGACTCCCATCCAGAGCTGCGATCGGCCCCATTCAAATAGATCGAGAGAGTGACAAAACTAAGGATCCGCAAGTGCTGCCCCACGAGTGACCTCAGTCAGTTGAAATAACGTTCGCCGTAACAGTCAGTGAGAGAGAGTCCAGAACGTCTCCTCTCTCGAAGTAAAGTAAGCCTGAAGCTTAGGAATTGCCAGCAAACAAGACTTCGGGGAATTTCTCAGCCGCCTTGTCCATTGGCTTTTTGCGTCCATCTTCTTGCCAGTAGTTGATCACCTCAGTCGCTTTGTTGAGGAGTTCAACCCGTTGAACATCAGTAATCCAACTTTTGCTCTCTAGTTCGGTCTTAATCAATTCCCACGCGTTATCGCGAGGCCAAAAATAGTACTTTGTCAGAGGGCTACGGCCTTGTCCAACAATTTGATCCACAGCGATCGCCAAGTTATCGTCCAGCCATACCGCCTTCAGCGCAAACTCCGTCAAGATCGTCTCCCATCAAAAACAGTCCATTTCTCATGGTATCGCGTTGTGGACTCATCCTCGCAGCAAACATTTTTTGCGGATCTGACTTCTAAAACGGCTGCACGACAAATGTGCGCTGGTGGGGTTCATTTGAAGCAACGACAGCCCTTGATTAAGTGAGTCTTGAACCTCGCCAGTCAAGCCCCTACCTCCGAGTCGCTCCCTATCTATCGTGAATGCGGTAATAATAGCCATCAAGGCCACGCTCAAATTGTGAGGAGCTGCCATGAAAATGAGCCGCAGTGTAACGTTAGCAGCAATCTTGCTATCGTGCGGACTGTCTGCTGCAACTGCCGTAGAGTATCAGGACATCAAAAAGCTGCAGTCTGGTGGTTATTGCCACCAATGTGATTTGCAGGGGGCTGTTTTGGTGAAGGAAACTTTGATGGGGGCCCAGCTGGAGGAAGCGAACCTGTCCGAGGCAAATTTATCACTAGCAGCGCTGCACTTAGCCAATTTGGGTGGAGCCAACCTGCAAAACACCAATTTTCTGGGGGCCAAATTGGTCGGGGCGAATCTCAGCTATGCCAATTTACGCTCTGCTAATTTAATTAACGCGGTTCTTTTAGATGTGAATTGGAATGGGGCCGTGACCGAAGGGGCGTTGTACAGCGAAGACACCGTATTTGATGAAGATGTCGATCCCGACAGCATGGGAATGATTTTGGTTAAGGAACGATGAGCGACAAGCATCCATATCCAGCCGGCCCCCTAACGATCCGATACGCAAATACGGAATGAAGGAAAATAGCGTTTCGGATATGTCCCTAGCCGACATTCTGATTTTGTCCAACGGTCCAGGAGAGGTCACCACTTGGGTTCGCCCCGTGGTGAAACAGTTGCGGCACCATATGCCCCACGCAAGGCTGTCTTTGGTTCTCTCCCCCTGTTCCCACGCTTCGGGGAAAGAAGCTGAACTTGCCAGTCAATATATCGGCCTCGATCGAATCCAGAGGGCAGAGCATTTCTGGCCTTTTCTGCTTTCCGGCAAAACTCAAGAACGCTGGGATTGGGCACCGTTCGGAGTGGTCTTATTTCTGGGAGGCGATCAGTTTTTTGCGGTGCGTTTGGGTCATAAGCTCGGATATCGAGTGGTTGTTTACGCAGAATGGGAAGCTCGGTGGCAACGGTGGGTGGATACGTTTGCCTTACGAACAGAGAAAATTGTCACCAAAGCCTCACCGCGCTGGCATTCAAAAATGTACGTCGTCGGAGATTTAATGGCCGATGCGATCGGCTGTGCGCTCCGACCGCGATCGGTTCAACTGCCAGCCAATCCCGATCCAGCCAATACGATTCCAGCCTCTGAAGTTCAAACCGACCTAGAGCCCATCAAACCGAAGGCAGTGGCTAGCCAGTTATCTGAACTCCCCCCCTCACTGCCATGGAAATGGCAACCGATTGATAGTCACGATCGAACGAGCTTTCAAATTGGACTGCTGCCTGGTTCCAAAGCAGCAAAACTATCTCTGGGTCTACCACTCATGTTGGCGGTGGCCGACCGTTTGCGCGAGTCGCTCCCCTCTGTTCGATTTGCCATCCCAGTTGCCCCTACCTTAGACCTCGAACACCTCAGCAGTTACGCCACTGTCAGCAAAAATTGGGATATGGCCAGCGTTTACGGTACGTCAGCTGTGCTAGAGCAGGGGGGAAATACGATGCAATTAACCACTCCCTACGGCACAACTGTCACCCTCTGGCGAGAGTTTCCGGCCTACGAGTTACTGGCAAACTGCGATATTTGCTTGACCACGGTGGGAGCAAACACTGCCGAGTTAGGTAGGTTGGGGGTTCCCATGGTGGTCCTCCTGCCCACCAATAAGTTGGACGCAATGCGGGCTTGGGGAGGACTTCTCGGCCTGTTGGTCCGTATTCCAGGGGTCGGACAGCTGGTGGCTCGGATTGTCAACTGGTGCGCACTCCGACTGATTCAGTATTTCGCTTGGCCAAATATTTGGGCGCAGGAGCAAATTGTGCCGGAATTACGCGGGTATCTCACCCCAGAATCTGTGGCGAATGAGGTGCGGGATATTCTGCTCGATCGCCATCGGTACAACCAAATTCAGGAGCGGTTACAGGAATGGCGGGAGGAGCCCGGCGCTGCAGACAAAATCGCCCAACTCGTGGCAACTCAGCTAGCTCGTTCGGAAAACGCAAGCTGAGAGCCGCTCATCGACGAGGTGATTCGTCGGGTACGGCACCTAAGGAATAACCCATAGAGTGTCTGTTGCTCGCGGTCCAAGGGCTTTTGCCCTCAGACCATTTAGATTTTGCATGCGGATGAGATGTCCCGAGCACCATTCACAGCAACCCAATCACGACAGTCATATAGTCTTTGACATTTTAGTGAGGACGTAAGTCCCTATGCCCCGTCATGAATGGGGATAGCTAAAATGTCCTAAGCAACTCGACGGTCGCTATTGCAATGCTGAAAGGAAGTTCTTAGCCAATCGAAGCCACTGGTTTGGCCGCAGAGGTCGTTCCCAAACGCTCCAAAATCCCCGACAAGTCAGCAATGGTATCCGATTTGGGGGCCTGCTCTTCGTCGAGCAGCATCATAGGTTGAGTTCGATGCAGCCACAGGGCTTGCAAGCCCGCTTGCTTAGCACCTTGGTAATCCTGCCGTTGATGGTCACCCACATGCAATGCTTCGGCAGGTGAAATATTTTCTACTCGCAGGGCAGCTTTAAAGACATCAGAGCTAGGTTTAGCAGCACCCACAGCGGTTGAGATTGTCACGGTGTGAAAGATACCATCCAAACCCACCGCAGACAGGACCTTATACAGACGAGAGTCAAAGTTTGAAATCATCGATACCGTTTGCTGTCGACGAGCCAAGGACTCTAAGACAGGTAACGTATCCGGATAAAGCTCCCAGACTTCATCCGTTTCAAAAATATCGAACACCTCTCGAAAGTAGCGGGGAAAATCCCGAAATTTGTCCAGCACCCCAACATTTGCAAACGTTTGTTTCACAAGGGCTTGCCACCAGTCGCGCTCCAGTTGGGGTAACTGCGCGCCTGCGCCAGGAAAAGCCGCAGGAGGCGCAGCCTTAAATGCAGCATAAAAGTGGCGATCGACAACTTCTGGCTTGGCCTCAACACCGAAGTCAGCAGCAATTTGACTGTAGACGTAACCCACGCTGCCCCGCACCCTGAACAGCGTTCCAACCGCATCGAAGAAAATCACTTTCGGATTCAACACAGCACCATCTCATATGTATAGAAGAGTGAACCATTTTTGAAAATCAACATTGGAAGCAACCCATTGCTTCCAGCCTCACACCACGAACCTATAGCTGGGGGCATTTCAATTGGTACTGGCATCTCGATACCCAGTGAGGGTTTCGGCAGATGACAACCCTAAGCAACTTAACGATCGCGATATGACCCAGATCGGCGACTAACCCTGGCGGGCAGTCAACTGACGTTGCATCCACATACCCCCTACCGCAAAACCGTTGTGACGGTAAAACGATTGCGCGGCCGAATTTTGAATAAACACTTGCAGTTCAATCGCCTCACAGGCGTGATTCTTTCCCCACTCTTCCACAGCCTGGATTGCAGCCGACCCAAGTCCTTGCCGGCGGCAGCTTGGAGCCACCCACAGAGCTAAGATGTAAGCCACTGACTGACCCGTCATCTGCCCCGTACCGCGACAGGCCCACACAAACCCAGCGGGTGAGGCCGAGCGCGGAGAGGCTTTTTGCAAAGGTTGGAGCGAATCGATCCACCAAACTGGGACAGACAGTGGCTCGAAGTATCGATCAACCGTTTGGGACAAATGTTTCCAGGAAGTTTGTTGGGGAAAGGCTTCCGCGAAAGCCAATTGAAGGTGATGCAACAAAGCTGCGCGATCTCCTCTGGTCCCCAACCGCCACTGAAAACCAGATGGCAGCTCGACAGAAGGAAGAGAAGACATTGCTACCCGGAAATGGTCCGGGAGATGGCAGCCAACTCATCAATAGGAGCAGGGGAAGCCATATCATCCGGTAGGAATGCACGAGCACTCACCGCTACCAATGCAAACAGAAATACCAGAAAAATCAGGAAAGGAAAGACATACTGAGTGACAAAAGACTTCATGTTTCTTCAAAAATCTGCTTTCAGCATAACTTGTTTCTAACAGTTGCCATAGTTGGTTCAACGAGACACCAATTCCAGGGGAAATTCTGTGGTTATAACGGAGAAGGTGCGTTCGCTGCCGTTGCGGAGCACCGTGATATCCAGAGAATCGCCAACAGAGGCAAACTCTACATACTGCTGCAATTGGTTAGAGTTCAGAATTTTTTTGCCATCGATTTTCAGGATGACATCTCCTGCCCTCAATCCACCTTGGGCAGCAGGACCATCTGGGGCCACAGACTGCACGATGACTCCCCGTTCGGCATCCACCTGAAACGTAGCCCGCGGATCGGCATTGATGCGGTCCCGTAAATCAGCATCCAGCGTACTCATCTGAATACCTAGATAGGCGCGACTCACATGGCCGGTTGCAACCAGTTGGTTAGCAATTCTTTGGGCTGTCCGAATGGGGACAGCAAAACCAATGCCATTGGCACCGCGAATAATAGCAGTGTTGATTGCGATCACCTGACCTTGCTCGTTCAAAAGAGGCCCGCCAGAGTTCCCGGGGTTAATGGCTGCATCAGTTTGGATAAACTGCGCCCGTTGCATGGGAATACCAACATCTGCCGCAGAGCGGCCAACGGCACTGACGATGCCAACAGTGACCGTATTATCTAGACCCAAGGGATTCCCGATGGCGATCGCCCATTCGCCAGGGGTCAACAGGCGCGAATCCCCAATTGCGGCTAAGGGTAACCCATCAGCATCAATCTTGACCACAGCCACATCTGTGAGAGGATCGGCCCCCAACACCTCACCTTCAAAGATTCGCCCATCTTTGAGCACTACCTCAACTCGATCTGCCCCTTCAACGACGTGGGAATTGGTGAAAACCAACCCGTCTTCCGTCACAATGAAGCCCGAGCCCTCCCCCCGCTGCTCGAAGCCTCTACTACTTAAAGGGCTCGAGGGACCAACGGTACGCGAGGAATTAATGCGGACCACGGCAGGGCCCACCCGCTCTACCGCGTCTGCCACAAAATTGGGGTCAGAGATGGGTATAGCCTGAGCCAGCAGCTGACTGTTCGTATTATCTAAAACTGCTATGGGGGGGCTGTCTGCCCGAGCAGTGTCTATCGAGGGAATTTGGAAAAGAATTAGAGCGAGACATAGCCCTGCTGTTTGGCAAAGTGCCCAGGAGAGCGATCGCCTAGGTAAATGGTTCATGGAGAGTAAGTGAAGCAATGTTTCTATTATGCCGCTGCAGCTCAGCCCTCAACGGCAATTTGATAATTTTCAATCGTATACAGAGGCTAAATACGCTGGCCTCAGGTACAAATCCACTTCGATAACTGTGAGCGATGGATTAGTGCAAACTATTCGCTCCAATAACCTAATAGTGATCTGGTACATGCTGGGGGGTGTCGGTCAACGCCGAGTCAGTCAATTGAGTAGACATGGGAGTAGAGGCTAGAAGTACGCCTGCAGTTAGGACAAATACGACAGTTGCCAAGAAATTTTTGCTTACAGCCATGACCCTGTCTCCGTTCGCGCTATCGGTATCTGGTGTCATCATTCAAGTCGGTGTTGTCATTCACGTGATGGAATGCATATTGCCATTACATGGGCCTTAGCTAAGAGCAACCTCAGTTCATGACAATGCTCGGCTGAATTCCATCTAAAGGTTGACTCATACAAAGTTCAGGGAAATTTCAGAATTCTGTTCTCAGCCTCCAGCTCAATAACCATGTGGCGTTGCAGGGAGGGGGGAACTAGGAGCATGATTAAAGATTCATAACGACGGATTGAGGCCATCTTTTTTCCAGATATTGTCTTTTTCGGTAGGTCCTACTTTCATTACATCTCGCCAGCCAAGTCGGTTTTTTAGGCTGGTTCTTAATGCGGTGGCCACCTCAAGTAACTTGGGGTGGCTATTTTGTGATGACTTGCAAAACAGGGAACTAGCCTGCTTGCAGCAGCCAAAATCTGATGGATCGAGTACAACACATTGCAAGCCATCGGATGCTCGGCACCATGAACGTACTCATCATCGATACAGAAACCACTGGACTCGATCCGAAACAGCATCGCGTTATTGAACTGGGGGCCATTCTCTATTCCTGCACCCACCAAAGCACTCTGCACCAGCTCTCGGTCCTGCTACCCACCGAAGTCAACCCACAGGAAAAGCTCAACGGCATCTCTGCTGCTGCCTCCCGCGCAGTTTCCCCCCCCTTGCTGCAGCAATCCTTGGATATCTTCAAACGGCTAGTCCATGAGGCGGACTACGCGATCGCCCATAACGCCAGCTTCGATCGCCAGTGGTTCGACGGTCACCCCCTTCCCGAACTCATGAAAGGAGACGTACCTCTCCCCTGGCTCTGTACCATGAGCGACTTTCGGTGGCCGCTGGCTGCCAAACAAGGAGGGTCTTTGGTCAGTCTGGCTCTAGATTACGGAATTGGGGTAAACGCAGCCCATCGCGCCCTCACCGATTGTCAGCTGATCGCCATGCTGTTCGATCGCGTTGACGATCTAGAGACTTTATTTGCTGTCGCCATGCAGCCCAAATACCTCTACCGGGCACATGTGAGCTATACCGACCGCAATCTCGCTAAGGAAGCAGGGTTTCGTTGGAATTCTAAAGACAAAGTTTGGAGTTGCAAGCTGGGGGAACAGGAGGTTGCAGCTTTGCCCTTCGCGGTTTCTCGGCTGGGGTAGCGCATGTCCAACCCTCTAGGGGCTTCCCTCCATAGCTTGTGCAAAAAGGGGTTTTCCAGTCGCTTCTAGCCATTAGAAAAATGTCCCATAGCTGAGATTGGCGATGGCAGAATTAACCAAATCCCGCTATCTCAGTTGGCTGCAGTGTCCCAAACGACTATGGCTAGAGGTGCATCAACCGGAGCTCCAACCGCCGCTGTCACCTTCTCAACAGAGAATCATCGATCAGGGCAGCGAAGTGGGACGGTTTGCTTGGGGATATTTTCCTGGCGGACAGCTAGTGGATAGCAGAGATCGCCACCACGCGATCGCTAATACGCGGCAGATGATGCAGGCGGGTATATCCTTTATTTTTGAAGCCGCTTTTGCATATCAAGATCTCTATATCAAGTGCGATGTCCTAGAAAATCATCGCGATGGTAGTTGGGGTCTGGTCGAAGTTAAATCAGCAACAAAAGTGAAGCCCGAGCATATCGAGGATCTCGCCTTTCAAAGCTATATCTTGCAAAAATTAGGGTTCTCCATCCGAAATATTGACTTGCTCAGAGTCAACGGTAAAGACTGTACATTCCCCGATCTATCTAACTTTTTCATTCGCGAGCCATTAACCGAGATTGTCTTAGGACGTCTGTCGGAGTTCGAACATCAGTTGCAACTGGTGTCGAGGACTTTAGCACAAACCAACTGCCCGGACATCGATATTGGCGATCGCTGCTCGAAGCCCAATCCATGCCCCTTTAAAGAGTGCTGTTGGAAGCACGTGCCCGATCGATCGATCTTTACCATCCCTCGCCTACATGCCAGCAAAAAATCAGATTTATGTGCGCAGGGAATTCTGCACATCCTTGATATTCCAACGGACTATCCCCTCTCCAACACTCAAAAACAGTATGTCGAACTGATCCGAAGCAACCAAATTCAGATCGATCTGCCAGGCATAGTGGCAGCATTATCCGAACTAACCTACCCGATTCATTTTCTGGATTTTGAAACCATCAACCCTGCCATTCCCTTACTTGATGGCCTCACCCCCTACGAAGCCTATCCCTTTCAATACAGTTGTCACGTTTTACAAGCCGACGGCTCCGTCGACCATTATGAATTTTTGCACGATGACACCAGTGACCCCAGAGAACCTCTAGCGCTCTCGCTAGTCACGCACCTCCAGCCGGTCGGCTCAGTTGTGGCTTATTCTGCTTCGTTTGAAAAGAGGGTGTTGAAAGGACTAGCCCTCACATTTCCTACTTTGGCCACCCCTTTAGAGTCGGCGATCGTGCGCTTATGGGACCAGCTGGACATCTTTCGGCAACACTACCACCATCCCGGTTTTCAAGGGTCGAATTCTATCAAGAGAGTCTTTCCTGTCCTTTGCCCAGATCGGATTCAATACGACAGTCTGCAAGTGCAGAAGGGGGACGACGCGCAGGCTCACTGGCTCAAGATGATTGCATCTACAAACCCAGCCGACAAACAGCAGATGGCGAATGCACTTCGGGATTACTGCCGTTTAGATACTCAAGCGATGGTGGATATCCACTTTGTCCTCCAAAAACTTGTTGCTACGTCACCGTAAAGCCTTCGCAATCGCTCACACCGAATTCGAAGCGCATCCAGGGGAACACTAACAATGCCACTTATGGCACTAGACTAAGTTCAGGTCAATTTGGAACGCGCAAGTTGAGGCATACCGTTGTCCGACATTCGTCCCTTAACTCCCACGGTGGAAGAGCGCGCGGAGCTGCGGCATTTAGTGCGCATGCAGCTTGAAAGGTTGCTGGAAGAGGGAAATTTGCAGGGGGCAAAGTCGTTACTGGTTCCTGTGCGTCCGGCTGACATTGCCGAAGCGATCGAAGGATTGCCAGAGGCAAAACAGGCGATCGCTTTTCGATTGCTCTCTAAAGACGAATCTATCGAGGTTTACGAGCAGCTGGATTCCAGTGTGCAGCAAACGCTGATCGAAGAGTTCAAGCGACAAGAGGTGCTGGACATTGTCGATAAGATGTCCCCCGACGATCGCGCCCGCCTGTTTGACGAGCTGCCCGCCAAGGTAATTGCCAAAATTGTGGGCCAACTGAGCCCAGCAGAGCGGCAAGCAACAGCCTTACTTTTAGGCTACGAACCCAATACTGCCGGGCGCATCATGACGCCCGAGTACATCTCTCTGAAAGAGACTTTTACGGTAACCCAGGCCATCGATCGCATCCGCAGCCTAGCCGATGAAACCGAAACGGTCTATTACCTGTACGTCACCGACGCCGCTCGCCGCCTGACTGGCATCTTGTCGTTGCGGGACTTGGTGACAGCCTATCCCAACCAAACCATTGGGGAAATTATGACTCGGGATGTTGTGTCGGTGACCACCGACACCGACCAAGAGGAAGTGGCCCGCATTATCCAGCGCTATGACTTTATTGCTGCCCCTGTTGTCGATGCAGAACACCGATTGGTGGGCATCATTACCGTCGACGATATTATTGACATTCTGGAAGAAGAGACCACGGAAGATATCTACAGCCTAGGGGGGGTTCAAGCTGGCCGAGAGGACTACTTCCAGACCAACTTATTGACGGTGGCTCGCCGACGGGTCGTTTGGTTATTTGTGTTGCTGTTCACCAACACCGTCACCGGCAGCATCATCAACGGACAGAAGGAATTGCTCCAGCAAGTCATCGTGTTAGCGTCGTTCATTCCCCTGCTAACAGGCACAGGCGGTAATGTGGGGGCACAATCCTCCACCGTTGTGATTCGCGGACTTAACACTGAAGAAATCGAAAGTAGAGGGGCTGGGACGGTTATTGCTCGTGAATTTGCTGCAGGCGCTTTGTTGGGGTTAATGCTGGGGTTAGTGGCGATGGGGTGGGCCTATGCTTTACAGCAAGATCTACGGGTAGCCATATCGGTGGGCATGAGCTTGGTTAGCATTTCCACATTGGCTTCTGTGGCAGGGGCAGGCTTGCCATTTATGTTCCGTGCTTTGGGGCTAGACCCAGCCCTCATGTCAGCCCCATTCATCACCACCGTGACGGATGTGGTGGGGGTATTGATTTATTTTGCGATCGCGAGAGCAATTTTGCAGCTATAGATTATAAGTTCAGGTGTCATCGCCCATTGTCAGGTGCCTGCTACCTGAGGAATGGTGATAGCAGTTCGAACCGGTTACAGCAAAGATGCTTGCAGGCCTGCTTCAAGTTTCCATAAAGCACAACCTCACAAACTGAGGCTCGCTCAACCCGACACATCTGCAACAGCCTCAGTCGCACTGTCACGGTGGGTGATAGGGATTTGGACGATAAAGGTTGTGCCTACACCCTCCCCACTCTCTAGAGTGACAGATCCCCCATGCCGTTCGGTACACTTTTTTACCACCGCCAATCCTAAGCCAGACCCATCAACCTTGCCTACATTACTACCGCGAGAAAATAGCTCGAATAGGTGCGGGAGATCGCCCTCTGGGATCCCAATGCCCCTATCCACCACCTGAAACGTTGCCAACCCATCCTCCACTGACACTTTAAACAGCACGTCATTCTCTGGCGACGAATACTTGAGAGCATTCGAGAGTAAGTTGGTCCAAATTGAGTGCAACAGTTTTGTGTCGAGACAGACGTCCTCTTGGCCCGAAAAAGCAAGCCGAATCCTGGAGGATTGCCGAGCGTAAGCTGACTCCATTTCTTCAACAATTTCGCGGCAAAGGGCGAGCAAATTGACGGGTTGGGGGTTGAAATCCAGTTTCTGAGCCTCTGCCCTGGCAATTGTCAGAATGTCCGTTAGCATTTGGCTCATACTTTTGGTGGCATCCTGAATGCGGTGCAAATTGCGCAGCTTTCCAGCATCGAGCCAGTCCGGTGCCGAATGTTCTAAGAGTTGAGCAGCCACCAAAATCACACTCAGGGGGGTGCGAAATTCGTGGGAGGCCATTGAAAAGAATCTCAGTTTCAGTTCGCTTAACTCCCTCTCCCGCTCCAAAGCCCGACGCATCTCCTCCATCCGCAAACGGGTGGTAATGTCACGGGCGCTAACCACGCAGCCAGTCAATCGCGCGGCATCATCGCTAAAGGGTTTCACGATCGCCTCAAACACTCGCCAAGCCCCCTCTCGATCCCGCCAGCGCCACTCGGCAGTTTTCACAGATTCATCGGTGGCAAGGACGGAGGCCAGCACATCGGCTGCAGCAGCGCGATCGTCGGGGTGAAGCCAATTGGTTAAAGGCTGGCCGCGGACCTGTTTGGGATCGATGGCCAAGATACGCCTCACAGAGGGACTGGCATAACGAACAGTTCCAGTTCCATCCAGCAGGAGGATAATGTCGGAGGCGTTTTCGATCAGGGCTCTAAACTGCTGCTCGTTCCGCCGCAGAGCCTGCTCTGCAAGGCGCCGCTGTTGCCGCTCTTTGGCTTCTCGCAATTCCCGTTCTATGGCGGGCAGGAGACGAGCCAAGTTGCCCTTCATTAAATAATCGTGCGCCCCCGATTTCATAGCAGCCACCGCTCGATTCTCTCCAATCGTGCCGGACACCACAATAAACGGTAGGTCGATAGCCATGGATTGCAGCAAGGCTAATGCCGCCGGAGCGCTAAATTGCGGCAGAGTGTAGTCGGCGATCGCCAGATCCCAAGTTTGTGCTTCTAGGGCGGCACGCATGGCACCAGAGGTTTCTACCCGCTCGAACTCTACACGATACCCCCCCTGTCGCAGTTGCCGCACCAACAGCAGAGCATCGTCTTCCGAATCTTCGACAATCAACACTCGCAGTGACTTGTCCGTGGAGTTTGCATCCGATATCGGTAATACCGGTTGGTTCATTGATCCATCCCAGTTGGCTTTTTAATCCCAATCAACTTATTCAGGAAGGGGCGGCGGTTCGTTGATTAATAGCCAGTAGATACCCAGTTGACCAACGGCTTCTGTGAACCGAACAAAATCGACAGGTTTGCGAATATAACTGTTACACCCTAGGCTGTAGCTTGCCAGTCGATCCTGTTCTTCCTGCGATGTGGTCAGGATGACAACGGGCACCAATTTCGTGCGATCGATCGCTCGTATTTGTCTCAATACCTGCAGACCGTCCACTTTTGGCAGCTTCAGATCGAGCAAAATCAGGGTTGGAAGGAAGGAGCGATCGACAGAGTCCCCTCGACCGAAAAGAATATCTAGGGCTTCAACCCCATCGCGTGCAACCACCACCTCGTTAGAAATGCGGTTGCGCTTCAGGGCACGCAGGGTAAGCGCCTCATCATCCGGATTATCTTCAACTAACAAAATCGCGTTGTGATTCACGGGCTGCCTAGGAACGTAACTTTGACTTCGCGATAGTGATGTCGCGGGGTGATAAATGCGGTGAGAACTGGGATGGTTAAAGGGTAAAGGAAAATGTCGAGCCGCGACCGACTTCGGACTCGGCCCACACCCGACCTCGATGACGGTTGATAATTCGTTGCACCGTCGCCAAACCAATTCCTGTTCCAGGGAAATCAGAGGCACTATGTAGCCGCTGAAAGGCGCCGAACAGCTTACTAGCATAGGTCATATCGAAACCCGCTCCGTTATCGCGCACGAAATAAACCTTCTGCTCGGAGTCGGGTAACGTACCAAATTCAATGCGTGCCTGAGGAGTTTGAGACGTAAACTTCCAGGCGTTGCCCAAGAGATTCTCCAACATGATGCGTAGCAAACGGGCATCTCCTCGGATTACGGGTGTAGGGGAAATCGCGATATCCACGTGTCGCTCGCGATCGGTCTGTTGCAGGTCTTGCACGATCTCCGCTGCTAGCGCGCTCAGGTCCACCGTTTCCATATGGAGTTCTTGGCGGGTGACGCGAGAGAGGGCGAGTAAATCATCGATCAAATTCCCCATCCGTTGGGTCGCCGACCGAATGCGCTTGAGAAAATCTCGCCCGAGATCGTCCAGTAGAGCATCGTAGTCTTCCACTAATGCCTGACTGAAACCATCGATCGCTCGCAACGGTGCGCGTAAGTCGTGAGAAACAGAGTAGCAAAAGGATTCTAATTCCTGATTGGTGGCAGCCAGTTGTTCTGTTCGCTCCAATACTCGTTGTTCTAAATCGCGATTGAGCTCTCGGATCTCAGTTTCAGCCTGCTGGCGCTGGAGGGCATTGGTGATAATTTCACCCACCATTCTCAATAGATGCTTGAAACCGGGCAACCAACGGTCAATCGGCTTCAAGTATCCAATTCCCACCCAGCCAACGTTCTCTCCTTCATAGGTCATCGGAACTGCAAAGAACGCTTGGTAAGGGAAAGATTGGCCAGGAGCTCCTTCAAGTCGCTCGGCAACATTAGTGACTTCAACAACATTCCCCTGTTGGAGCTGGTTATGAGGTTGAGTAAATGTCTCGGGAGGGAATAGTTCGAGCGGTAGGATTTGGGCGCGTTGGCTCTGAGGAGAGAGACCCTCTGCAACCCACTCACGCACCATGTAAGGAATTGTCCTGTTGCCTGCATATCTCAATACGAAACAGGTATCCACTCGGGCAAATTGGCCAATCTCTTGCAGAGCGAGATCGATACCTTTGGAGATCTGCTCGGAAGGCAAATTAATAAAGCGGGTAGACATATTGGCAATCAGGCGATCGACCTCCAATTGGCGTTGCAGTGCGAGTTCGGTCTGCTTACGAGTGGTAATGTCGTGGGCAATGCAGTACAGCAACTGTTGTTCGCGTGCTGGAGTGGCATTCCACAATAGCCAGCGGTAGGAGCCATCTTTGCAGAGATAGCGATTCTCGAACTCAAACGTGTTGGTACCTGCATCCATTAATTTTCGTACTTCCGCAATGGTACGTTCGCGATCTTCGGGATGAATAAAGTCGAGGTAAGGGTGGGTCAGCAACTCCGTTTGGGTGTAGCCGAGGGTTTTCTCCCAAACGGGGTTTAGACGCTTGAAGTAACCATCAAATCCTGCAATACACAGCATGTCTAACGACAGCGTGAAAAATCGCTCTAGGTCTCCCCCCTCAGCAATATCGGGGGGATAGGGAGGGGAGTCGATTGGCTTCATTTCTATGTAACGCAGTTAAGCACGAGAGTTTTCAGATCATTTGAGAGTATATATTGAGCAACCTAAAGGCTTGTTTTGAATCATTTAGCAATCGTTATAGGTCTCTATTTTGGCCCAGATAATAAAATTGCTGTAGCCTTTGCGGGTAATGGACAATCACCGGTTCACATCTGAAAAGTTACTAGGTCTTACGACTGACTGTGTTCTTGTCGGTTTATTGATTGTAGACCGCATCAATAAAAGGGCTCGATCGAATGTGATTGGCAATATCGTGTGTCAGTCAGCACAATTTCCATAATCGAAGCAATTGCACCTGGGCCATGAGACTATTACTGGTTGAAGATGATACCCGTCTAGCTGAAGTGCTGGCAGAAGCGCTAGAAAGCTATGCCTACATTGTCGATGTTGTCGGCGATGGTCAGGCCGGGCTAGACATGGCGACTCGGGAAGAGTACGGACTCATTTTGCTGGATGTCATGTTGCCAAAGTTAGATGGTGTAACCGTCTGCAAAATGCTGCGCGCGCGCGGTTGCAGCACTCCTGTTTTGATGGTGACGGCTCGCGATGCCAGCACTGACAAAGTAAAGGGTTTGGATGCTGGGGCGGATGACTACGTTGTCAAACCGGTAGATTTACCGGAATTGTTAGCGCGCATTCGAGCGCTATTGCGACGGGGACCGATATCTACGCAACCGGCCTTGCAGTGGGGGGCATTGGAGCTCGATCCCAGCTCCTACTCAGTCACCTACGATCGCGTTCCACTGCACTTGACTCCTAAAGAATTCTCATTGTTGGAACTGTTTTTGCGTAGCGGCCAGCGGGTCTTGAGTCGTCGTACGATTGTGGGTCAATTGTGGAGTTACGACGATCCCCCCGTAGAAGAATCTGTCAAAGCACACGTCAAGGCACTCAGGAAAAAACTCAAAGAGGTGGGAGCTCCCCCCGATGCGATCGAAAACATTCGCGGAGTGGGCTATCGCCTCAAGCAGCTAGCCCCCTTTTAAGAATAGGACTGCGTCTGGGGGTTATCGGAGCTAAATATCGAATCGTTATCGAGAGCGAGGTCTTTCTCTGCTCGCTGCAGCTGTTTCCAGCAAAACAAAATCGCATCGTAGGATTGCAGACGACCAATCAAGCCTGCAGCTTCAATTTTCTGAATGGAATGAACCCGCTGGATAAAACGGTTGTAACAAGCTTCGTAGATGGCTTCTTCAGGGGTTGAAGGTAAAGGGGAGGAGCCCCAACCAGTTGGAATGGTGGGGATCGAGAACCCAAGATGAAATATCCAGTTCGATGTCATGAGTCCTGTACCTTTAGTCATTCAATAGCTTTGGAGAGCGGCGATCGCCGTGGAGGGGCCAAACAGTACCTCAGCCAAACCAATGGGAGGGTTCGTTGTTGTAGAGATAGTCATCAATCGCAATCACCCGAGAACGAGCTGTATACTCTCGCAATACATCAGTCAGCCCTAGGTGAACCAGAACCCGCACTTGGTCGATTTTTTCATCGGCAGTCTGCCGATTGGGGCTGCCCTTCCCCGCGGGAGTTCGCTCCGTAGATCGTCCTTCAGGCAACTGCTTGAGGACGTATTCAATCAGCTCTTGCTTGATGTCGCCATCGGCAAACAGCAGTTGATAGGGATCTCGGGGATAGGTTGGCAATATGGCTTCGATCTCGCGAGCGATCGCAGTTGTCAGCCATGATTCGAATGAGGAGCAGCTCATCATCTTGTCTTCCCTCTTTAACAAATTATGGGCATGCCTGCGCCACCCATAGATAACGTAATGGGCGAGAGAGAAAGATATGGGGGAGAAAGAGGGAGGAATTCGGGAAGTTTGTGACGTTCTCAATACTTGGACGAATTTTGTTGACTTGGCGGGCTGTCAAGAATACCGCCCAGTAAAACGCCCCCATCCAGCATGGTGTAACGGGGGAGTGGAGTAACTCAATCGGCACTGTTAAGTTTGGCAATTCCGTTAGGACAGAAATATCTATGCCTAATCAGGCTTCTGAATGGCTGAGAGATCCTCATCGACTTGACAGTCGCTATAGTCAAAACTGGCTAAGATACTTTGGGAGCGGGATGTTCTAGTTCCCAATGCCGACAAAGTTTCCACAGTTTGACGGCACTACAGAATAATAGGGCAGTAACACAGTCGGGGTCTGCCGACCATTCTTCATCGGGAGTTCGCGTCTCGACGTACCGCAGGTGGGAAGCAAAATCAGCGTCAATCATGGGTGTAATGCTCTAGCGGTAGCTAGATCATACATCTATCGTAAACATTCGTTTACTAATGTTTAGAGAAGGCGGCTATCGGGGGCAGTCCGTTCCGGTTGGGGTGGACGGCTGTTTTGGGATTTGATGGCACCGAAGAGGGTGACGGCGACGATCGCGCCGATGACCCATGGCACCCAGCGGTTGGTCGGTGGACGGTAGGAACGGGGATAGGAACCTTTGGCGCGGCCACGCAGCCATTCAGAACGGCCTTGGGCACGGCGAATGCGGTCTTGGCCTTCTTGATACTCACGTTCGGTGGTCATGGGTCTCGGGCTCTGGCCTATTTCGACTTCAGTAAGGGATTGTATTTACTATGCCTTGAAGTAACGCAACAGCAAATGGGTCGAGGGATAAGGACAGCTGAGGTTTTGGGTGTTTTTTTGATGGAGGTCAGGGAAGGAGGGCTTTGATTTTGTTGAGGAGGCGTTTGATTTCGACCGGCTTGGTGTCGTAGTCATCGCAGCCTGCTTCGATCGTGTTAAGTTCTCACCCAGTGCTCCACGACAAGTCACCAAACATCTTTAACAGCCTTAATCTGCCTGCTACCCCTTTCTCCTACTCATGGATCTCCTGCGCCAGCGAAAGACCTGCTCTCAAACGAATGCTTTCTTGGCAAGTTATTCAGGAAGGTTCTAGATTTCCAAGTTTCACATTGGTAGTGAACTTTTTCAGTTCTCACTGTCGTTAACGGTATTAGTGCCAACATCATCTTCATTTAAGGAATTGGCAGGAATGCGGGGATATAAGTTGGCGGGCATCTCGTAAATCCTTTGCTCATAGGGAGAGACCTTTTCAATCAGCTCCATGAAAAACTCGTAGTTGGGTGGATTGGCGTTAGGAATATATCCAGCTTTGGAGGCTAAATTGGGCGTTGCTTGGTTCATGGCTTGAACAATGTACTCCTGTAAATTTCTATCTACAGAAGGACCGACCAATACAACACCTGCCGGTAAACTGCGGCCAGTGTGAAGAATGCGAAATTGAGTTTCTTCGAAGTCCTCTCGATAATGTTCGTACTCACTTTTAGCAAGTGCACCGGCAGTGACTTCGCCAGAGGCAACAGCAGATAAAATATTTTTTGGAGTCGCAGCCACAATAACGTTCGAAAGCGTCAAGCCAAATAGGTCGTAGAGCGGTAGATAATAGCCGGTTGCCGAACCCGGTTGCCCCAGCGCAATCGATTCTCTCTGCAAATCTTCAATTTCCAGTACGGAACTATCGTCTCGGACCACAATGACAGAGCGAACGGTATTACTGGTTCCTTGGAGGGGAAATAATGGAATATATTGAGCAGTAGATATGGCGGTAGCTGCCAATCCCGGTGGTGCGAAGACCAGTGACCATCGCCTCGAACGAATTTGTGCTAGGGCTTTGACTTCATTAAACGCAGGTTCAATCTCAATTGTCGATTGCGTTTGTTCGCCGAGATAGTCTTTAAAGCTTTCGAGCCTATCCAGAGAGAGGGAGCCCTCTCCATAAGCGACGATACCAATCAAGACATGGTTAGTTTGAGCGGGTTCTTGAGGAGCACAACCCTCTATTAGACCTCCTGCAGTAGTTACAGCCAATGTAATGGTGACAAGCCAGCAGCAGGATCGAGGTGCCTTGTTATTGTGGGTGGCAGCAGTAGACATTCTTAACGCAGAGAGTAACAACGTTGTCTAAGTGATAGGTTTCATTACAGGCTTACCATCCACCTAAGCGAACATATGCTGCGCAAGCTTAATATCGGCAGGAAGTTCAACATTCTTCTAGCCATCCTATTCTTAATCGGTCTTCTGTCCACGGGTACGGGATTTGCAGCAATTTTGAACCGGAATGCTGAAGGGCAAGTGGCATCGAAGGCAGCTATTTTGCTGCAAGCGATGGTTTCCGTAAGGAATTATACAAGCTCTCAGGTTAGACCCGAATTGGCCGATCGGCTGCTATCTGAGGCAGAATTTTTACCCCAGACGGTTCCTGGCTATTCTGCGCGAGAGGTTTTTGAGGGTTTGCGGAGCGATGCTGCATACAGCGAGTTTTTCTATAAGGAGGCCACCCTCAATCCAACCAACTTGCGGGATAAAGCCGATCGGTTTGAAGCGGAAATTGTCAAGAAGTTTCGCGAGTCGGTGAATGTCAGGGAACTAAAAGGATATCGTTCGTCTCCGTCGGGGAAACTCTATTACATTGCGAGACCGATTCGCATCACCCAAGAAAGTTGCTTACAATGCCACAGCACACCGAGTGCGGCACCCGCCAGCTTGATTAATACCTATGGGGCCGACAATGGTTTCAACTGGCAGTTGAATGAAGTTGTCGGGGCTCAAATGATATCGGTGCCAGCCAGTGGAATCGTGCGAAATGCGGTACGTTCGTTTGTGATTTTGATGGGAATTGTGGCAATCGTCTTTGTTCTGATTTTTATTCTGACTAATATTTTTCTCAATCGAGTAGTTGTGGCTCCCATCAAGCAGATGGCCGATGTTGCCGACAAGATTAGTAAAGGGGCAATGGATGAAGAGTTTGCCAATACCTCTGCTGATGAGGTCGGGACGCTAGCAGCTGCTTTTAATCGCATGCGGGCCAGTTTGGTGGTCGCAATGCGCATGCTCGAGCAAAAAGGGTAAAGATTCCAACTCTGAATGTAGACAGGTCTCGGAAACGTCTGACGCGGGTTAATTCAACATCAGAGGAGGGAATCCGCTGCGTGCACTTCCACTATTCTTGTGTCCACTGTTGCAGTACTTGTTGAAAATCTGCCACATCGTCTGGATTAGTAATGTAAGTTGCGAGTTGTTGGACAATAGCTTGGCGATTCTTTGCGGGAGTTGGATTACTTAAAACCTGTTGCAGGGCGATCGCAGCAATCGGGCCTAGATGTTTGGCAAGCTCTGTTTCGCAAAACTCTAGGAATAAAGGGTCTGCAACTGATGGTTCAATTTCGATCAACTGCGGCTCCTTTCGTATAGAAGGAGTGCTTGACGTAGGTTGGATAGGACAACGGGCAGAGGTATCAATTCCCTTACCCTGTGAAAGTAGATTGGTTGAAAAATCACGAAACGATACGTGACAATCACCAGGCAACCATTCCAGTAACGAAGTGACGAGATCCTGGGGGGTTTTGGCTGACTCTACCGCACTTTGCAAGGTCAATTTTGCCATCGGTCCAAGATATTCAGCTAACTTTTTGCATAACTCTGACCTCTGGAATTCAGACACAGCGAAGATGTCACGGCCAGTCAATTCTAATTCCTCAGGCTCTCTGGGAAGATTGGACGGCATGGCTTGTGAGGTAGCGTCCGAAATATTACTAATTGATTCTACCTGTTCTGAAGAAGGGGAGTTATGTTCGCTTACATGAGGAGGTAGCTGACTCACAATTTCAGTTGCGGCCGCATAGAAATCTTCTTGCATTTCAGCGGGAATTGAAAGCATCATCCTGTTGACTGCTTCTGATCGCGTGGATGTGTCTCTTAAGGCTTGATTGAGAACAAGAGAACCAATGGGCCCCAGAATTGAATTCAAGGTGACTTCAAGCTGTTTATGAAGATCGGAAGGGAGAAGGTTTGAGGGGGTTGGATATGCAGCTTCATCTGAAGTTTGGCCATCGAGACTAATAGATGCAGAAAAGTCTTGTTCGCTCGCTCCCTCGCCAAATTGAGTTGTTTCAACAGTAGCTGCGAATGCACGACTACCCACCGCATCGACTGGCGATTCTTGTGTGGATGAATCGTTCTGTGGAGTAGTGGGGGACGTTGAGTTTGGATATACATCCAATATCTCAGTCTCATCAAGAATTAAATTAGCGGGATTATAATTGAGTCCTTGTTCATCAAAGAGCGATGGAATCGAGTCCTCTTTTTCGATCGCAGCCATCAATATTTGATAAACATGAACGGCTTCTTTAATGTTTTTCAGATCTCTAGGGCCTAAATAAGTTGCTTTGAGGGTTAGACAGCGCTTCACTACGTCATACACTGTCCTAGACATACAAATGCCTCCAGGTTGCGCTTCGCTTTGAAGCCTCGCAGCAATGTTGACACCATCACCCATGACATCGGTCTTGCTGAGAAAAACGTCCCCCAGATGAATCCCGATGCGATGCCAAAGGATCTCTGTCTCGACAAGATCTTTGGCCTGCTCCACAATGCTTTGCTGGGTTTCTTGCGCGCAAGCCACGGCTTGAACGGCACTGTGAAAGTGCATTAATAACCCGTCACCAGTAAATTTAAGGACTTGTCCACCATGCTTTTGACAGATCCCTGACATCAGCTGTAGGTCCCGTTGCACAAGCCCCAATGTATGTTCTTCATCAACATTCATTCGAGCGCTGTAGCTCACTACATCGGTAAAGACGATGGCTGCTAATGTTCTGTGCCCAAAAGAGTCAAATGTTGAACCAGTAATCATGTACTTTAGGGAAATTGAGATTTCGACAGCAGAATCGATAAAATGAACTTGAAGACTGCGATGAATTAGTTAGCAAGAAGTTTGATATTCCTCGATCATATTATCACTAACATGTCCGACCAGTGCACACAGGCTCTCATGTAGAAACATCATCTTTCAATCAAATAAGGCTTAATTGATGATTCGATCTGGAAATAGCAATTTTCAAGAAAATTTTTTAGTCATACTTTGAATGCTTCAATTATTCAAAGAATACAATCATGTGTTCAGAAAGCTCTTAGTAGGTTTCTCAGGATGTGCTTGATCTGAATATCGAGCGGTATTCTGAAGGGCATGCCCTTGAGGATCTCCCCCCCCCCACACGAGTTAAATGCCCTCCCCAAAGTACTCCCCGATCTCGCTGGAGAAAAATAATCAAGGCTTACCGCAAAGTTTTACAGTGTAAGAAATCGGAAGCGCGTGCAGAAGCAGCGAACGTTCTCACTGAGTCAGCCACTCCAAAAAAAGGAAAATCGGCGGAATGGAAAAGGTGCAAATAGCCAACGTTTAAGGCGACTCCTACCAAGAGAAGAATAACCAATACTGAATAGTCTGAACCGTTTTCCCCCACATCAAGTAGGCTCACTATCGATCCCAATAGACTTCAAGGGGTAAATGGACCGTCACCAAGAATGTGTGTTACTCCCATTCTGCAAAAATTCGCTGAATTTCGGCGATCGCCCAATCTGCAGCCTCCTGAGAAGTTTGCTCGGCCGGCAACTGGCCTAACATCGAACTTGTCCAACCACCATTTCTAATGAGCCTGGTGCGGGGGATGGTGCTCAAAATCGCCCGCTCCCACACCCGTTCCTACAAGACGCGTCCGTAAGCCGGGTGCAGGGACTGGTACGATGCCTGCGTTCTGAGCCCACCAAATACGCAGCCGATCGCTCTGGTGGTCGGCCTAGCGATCGGTAGGTCGCAATTCCGTGCCGGGGATGCAGGCAGTCAACCCCATACAGGTGGCTATGCAGGCACCACCAATCAGCGATCGCCGAAAAAGTCTTGGCAACAATACTGGCAAAGAAGATCTCATAAAGTCGTCAGACACCCGAAGGGGAACGTCGCTCTCAAATCCTACTGACAACTGTTGGCATCGGGCAGATGGAACGCTCGCTAGGGTCAATCCAATTGGCAACGGACAGAAGAACTCCTTCCAGCAGAAAAGCTGGAGGGTTAACAGATTGTTTCTGTTCGACATTCAGCTCACCAAATGCCTCCAGTGGCGGCCAGCGGCAAGTTGGCTATGCTGGCAAAACAATAGAGATATGCGCAACACCAGAGAACATTTAAAACAAATGTTTACTCGCGAATACGTTTAGGGAGATGGGTAGTTGATAAGACCATCCAACCAATCGGTCTTCCGTAAGTTGCGACGGCTGGTGCCGGGGACCCTCGCCACGCTTGCAGTTACGACGATCTCCAGTGTCAACGGCTGGCAGCCGTTGGAGTTTTTGGCTTACAACCTGCAATTTAAGCTGCGCGGTCCCCAAGGATGGAGCGATCGGATTGCCACGATCGAAATTGACGAACGCACCCTCCAATCCATCGGGCGGTTCCCCTTCGATCGCATCCACTACGTCCACCTGCTGGATTACCTGAATGAAGCACTGCCCGCCGCCATTATTTTTGATATTGCCTTTACCGAAGCGGAATCCAGCGACGATTTGTTGGGCAATCGAATGGTGCAACAGAGAAACGCCGTCATTGCATTGGCCACCGATTTCCAAGGGAGATTACTGTCCCCTACACCCAATATTGCCAGTGCTGCCGCTGCCTTTGGCGACATTACCAAACGTCAAGACATCGACGGCATTACTCGACAGGTAACCCTCTATTCCACCTTCAGCAATTCGCAATCCCCAGATATCGTGCTGCCTGACAACCGCCTACCCACCCTCGCTTGGGCCGCCCTAGAACTACACAGCTATTTCGCAGATCCCCCCGTTGAATTACCCAACCCGCCTGAACGACTGTGGCTGAACTGGCCAGGAAAAGTAACGACTCTGACCCCCGCCGACCTGGAAGCTGTAGATTTCAGCCAAATCGCAGCTGAGCAGGCAACACCCTCTTTCCCAAAACCCCTAGACGAGCTGCTGTCGGTATCCTTGATCGATGTTTTAGAGAAGCGCATACCCGCCGAGATCTTTAATCATCGTTTCGTGTTTGTCGGGGTCACTGCCAGAGGTCTGGACCCACTGCAAACTCCCTTTAGCCATCACCAAGAAACCAGCGGCATTTACATGCATGCAGCGACCCTTAACACTTTGCTGCTTGACAACGGTCTGCAACGCCCCACTTGGTGGATAGCAGCACTGATAGCAATCTCAATGGGGCCTCTGTTTGGCTGGGCGATCGCCCCCTACTCTGCTCGCCGTCGACTGGGGTTAGGGCTGATGGCTTTGAGTGCGTGGGGGGTTGTCACGATCGCGGGATTTCAGGGGCAGAACTGGTGGCTGCCGGTGGCTTGGCCGATGGCATTGCTCACCCTGACAGGGACAGCCGTAGAGCTGGGTGAACGTCTGGACACCAATCGACGGTTAGAACGGCAGTTACAACAGCTTTGGAACAGTTACGGCGAGGATTTAATTCGATACAGTCCACTGCCAGCTCTTTTTAATGACGGTAGTTTGTTAGATGAAAGCTTTCCAGAGAACACCTTTCCAGACAGCAAATTTAGCGGCAATAAATTTTCTAAGACCAAACCTACCAACACCGAGTATCTGCAAGCCGATCGGCCAGACTCTCATCAGCAGGTGGCAGGCGCAACTGCAGTGGTACAAATGACCGCTCTTGCCGCCGCATTTGGTCGTTCGCAAGCTGCTCAAGCAGCGATCGCCCGCAGTTTGCAGCTGGGGTTAGTCGCCACTGACTTACAGGGAATCGTCTGGTTTTGCAATCCGTTTGCATCAGAGCTGCTGGAGGTACGGGTGGGGGATTTGCTTCAGGCAGCGATCGTCCCGTTGTGGGCCTCTTCCAGTCAATGGCGAAGCAAATTGAGGAGCTTGGCAGCCCATCTACAGGAGGAATCTTGGGAGCACAAGCTGTGGGAACGATGGTTCGACTTGACCTTAGAGCCACTATTAGCCCAACCCACAGAGCAACTGTCAGGGGTATTGCTGGTGGTCGAGGAAACAACGGCCAGTCGACAGTTACAAGAACAACTAGTACGGCAAAATCACGAGCTGGATCTCGCCCGACAGGAGGCCGAAGCCGCCACTCATATGAAAAGTGCATTCTTGGCCAACATGAGCCACGAAATCCGCACCCCCATGAATGCCGTGGTAGGACTAGCGGGGCTGCTGCTGGACTCGCAGTTGGATGAAGAGCAACAGGATTTTATCCGGACCATCCAGGCTAGCGGAGACACGCTGCTGGCGATTATTAACGAGATTTTAGATTTCTCGAAGTTAGAGGCAGGGTCGGTGCGGCTAGAAAGCATCGAGTTTTCGTTGCTGCCCTGCATCGAAGCAGTGGCAGACCTGCTGGCCGCCCAGGCGTTTGCCAAGGGGTTGGATTTGGTGCTGTGGGTCAGCCCCACCGTTCCTACCCACCTACTAGGGGACCCTACTCGCATTGGACAGATTCTGACGAACCTGATCGGCAATGCCATCAAGTTCACCCAAGCGGGTCATATCACGGTAAAGATCGATGCTTTGGGGATCGGTGATTTAGATATTAGTGGCCAAGAGGGGACAGAAGTTGAAAATCACACAACTGCCAAGCTTAGGTTTGAGGTGCGTGATACCGGTATCGGGATTACATCGGAGGCCCAAAATAAGCTATTTCAATCTTTTTCCCAAGCAGACGCATCCACCACCCGCCGGTACGGTGGCTCGGGTTTGGGGCTGGCAATCTGTAAAGGATTGGTGGAGTTGATGGGGGGGAAGATTGGAGTCGATAGCGAGCTAGGGGCGGGCTCGACATTTTGGTTTGAGCTGGAATTACCCGTCATTACCTCTGACAGACCTGAGGACAGTTTCCAGCTTGGGAGCATTGCCGCCGCCCCCTTGAAGGGGATGTCTCTCTGGATTGTGGATGATTGCGTGGATACGCGGGAGGCGATCGCCGAGCGGGCTCGCAGTTGGGGGCTGCAGGTGGAAACGGGACATAGCGCATCTGTTTTGGAATGGCTGGATCGGAAACAGCTCCCTACAGTCGCGATCGTCGACATGGATGGGGAAATGGGTGCTGAGTGGATCGCGAAGTTACAGAAAATAGCGGCAGATCGCCGTCCGTTTTGCATTGGGACAGCGCCGCTGACGCGACAAGCACCCGTTAAAGCTTGGGTGAACGAAGGGACGCTAAATGCAGCGATCGCTAAGCCCATCAAGAGCGCCCGCTTGTTCGATAGCTTGTTACAGGTGGCGCGTCCTGGCAACCTGCAGCCGGAAGAGCCAATAAGTAAAGAGGAGCCAAAAACTGAGACGATATCGTTGCGCATTTTGCTGGCAGAGGATAACCGCATCAATCAAAAGGTGGCACTAAGACAATTGAAGAATTTGGGATACGAAGCCGAAGTAGCCACCAATGGTGTAGAGGTGTTAGGAGCATTGGAGAACGCTGAGTTCGACTTGATTTTGATGGATTGTCAAATGCCAGTGATGGATGGGTATGAGGCAGCGGAAAAAATTCGGCAGCAGGAGACAGGCGATCGCCATATTGCCATTGTTGCGATGACGGCTAGCGCGCTAGAGGAGGATCGCGATCGGTGTTTGGCTGCGGGGATGGATGATTTTATGTCTAAACCAGTGCGGAAGCAGGCGCTAGAGCAGGTGCTCCGACGATGGGGAAGCATGCAGGAATAAACGAATAAAGACCATTACCTATGGCCGCTGGTTCGCCGATCTGTGGTTGGAGAGTTAAGTGGAATCTGGATGTCGGGTGCAAACTCTACCCCTATCAGTAAGACTAATTTCTGCTATGGGAAAGGGCTCTGGGGATCGTTACTACTAACTGAAATTGTTATTCAATGCTGTTTTCATGTATTTGACTCAGATGCTGTAGGGGAAGAGTTAACTCTGCTTTATATAAGAACTGTTATGAACCATGGCAATGACGGCTCAAGAGGTGTTGAATTCATTCCAACGTGTTGAGAATTAATAGCTGTGCATTCCCACCCCATTCAAAGTGACTTTTTAGCTAGATTGGAGCGTGAATATTGGCATCGGCGCATCACTCAGTTGAAGTCCGAATTTGCAAGCGGTCTTGATAGTCCATCTTTCGACGAACGCCCTATCTCCAACCGCAGTTCGTTACCCAAATGGAATAGGGCAGCCGTTTCTCGCCCCGTTATTCGCCGCCGTACCGACGAGATTAGCCCAGATAGCAGTTACCCAAGCCCTATTTCCCCTAGACCTGTATTCCAAAGGCAAGCGTCTTTGCATCGGCACTCTCGGAGTCGAAGCTTCTGAAGCAATGCATTCAGCCATCTCGTACCTCCCGATCGCTTCGAGTTTGTTGCTCTCACGATAGGTGGTCGCCCATTGTTTCATGGCCGCAATAGACTGAAGGTATGGTCTACCAGATTTAAGGTATGGTCTACCAGTTTTCCTGTCCCCATTGCGGTAGTCCGTTATTTTTTGCTGACCGGAAGGAGTCCGACGAAGATTTTCAAGAGGGACTCTGCCGCTGTCGATTGCTGTTTGCCCTGCAGCAGTTGGATGTGGTGACGCTTGAGGTGAATGATGACAGCAATTTAGAGAGCCCCCAACCCCGCAGGCGGCAATCCCACTATCAGTTGAAGGCATTAGATGCACGGGGGAAACGGGTGGCTTTGCAATTTTCTGGAGTCCCTATTGCTCGGTGTCCAGCAGGGGGGCGAAAGGTCTTCGATTTTAAGCGATGGGCTCAGTTCCTCATCCCTAGCAAGCTGTTTTCCGGACACTTGGCTCTTGCCAACCCGGCGCTGACCAATGACGCTGGATTGCCGAACGGGTATGCGGCTCATGCATCGTTGGTTAATGTCACTTCTTCTCACGCAGCCCTAATGGAATGGCCCGAAGACCGATTGCTGCTGCTGTATGCCGTAAGTCGGGGGCAACTGCAGATGTTGACTCAAGTTAGACCGGCGGGGGGGACGGCTAATGCTAGCCAGTATGGAGTGGAAGTCGCATCTTTGCGGTGGCATCTGTGGCAGCAGCGCATTCGCGCTGGGGGATTAGCGGTTGCCATGGGACTGAGCGTAGCGCTGCCCTTACAGGATTGGAGGAATCCATTCCATTGGCTGGTGACTGGAGTGGCGACGATTGCGGCAGTGATGTTAGCGGGCAGGGGCGCTCGCTATCGACTGCGCGATCGAGACCTCTTGCGCCGCCTGGACACGGAACAATTGCTCCTGCAGCAGCAATATTATATGGAGCAAAAGCAGAGCATCTTCCGACGGCGTCTGCAGGAACAAAGACGGCTGTTGAGACGGTTAGTGTCATTAAAACGTCGCATGCAACAAGCAGATGGTGAGTTATATGCCAAGCGGATTGGGGTGCTCACCCGCGGTATTTACACTGTGAAGGAAAGCACCGTATTAACCAAAAACTTGAGGGATGGCTACGGGCAACTGGTCAAAATGTTAGCCATTGAATACGAGACCTCTAGACTGGCTGAACAATTGCCGGTTAACAGTACCCAAGAAATCTTTCAGCGGGTGGGGGAACTGGAAGCAATGGAAGAGCGCCGGCAGCAGCTTGAGGTCATGGTGAATCCCCAGCAGTTGCTTAAGGCAATTTAGGAGTTCTCTAGGTTGGCCGCTTGATTGCCAGCACTGCTGGATGTGGCTCAAATTTGAAGGCTTGAGCAACTGTAGTTGTGTAATTTCAGTGAGGGCAACAAGATGTGTGCCCATACAGGGGTACGGATGGCTGAAATGTTTTGAGGGATTTGAAGGTTACTGTATGAAGGCAAATGATGGGTGGGATATGCTCGGGACTAATCTCCCTGCATCAAACTGACATCGTGCACTTTCTGCGATCATGGCTGACGTCGCAATCCAATGGATCTGCTGAAGATGCCACCACTGTGTCTCCTCCAGAGGAGATCGTTTTCCAGCTGCAGCAGGCGATCGCAGCGTTGCCCACACCCCAACCCTACGCAGATGTCATTCGCGAGGCTTTGGTTGAAGCCATTGCTGCGTGGAAGAGTCAGCCGCAAAACAACAACGTGTTGGTGGTGCTCAGCAGTCCCATTGAGCCGCTGGCAGCATTCATCGAGCAATCGCTCTCCGATTGGCCCCCACTGGACCCGCGATCGCTCCGAATTTTGCGTTGGAGTGGCATTCCCACCCATCCTGAGGCGTTTGTAAGGGGATTACGCAATGAAATTCGGAAGCAGTTGAGAGGGGAACGTGAACCGGCTGAACAAGTTCCCCTGCGGTTTAGTGCCGATGGGGTGCAGCTCGATGCCGAGTTAAGACAACAAATGGGGATTGTGCTGCCTGAACTTACCCAATGCTTCGTGCGCTGTATTGCAGGGTTGGAAGGGTTGCTGTACCTGCGTAAGGAGATCCTGAAAGACCCTGATCGCTTCTGGGTTGTAGGCTGCAATCACTGGGCGTGGGACTACCTGAACTACGTCTGTCAAATGAACTCCTACTTCGATCGCACCGTCAACCTCGATCCCCTCAACGCCAAAGCTCTCTTCGAGTGGCTAGCTCCGGTACGCCATCAGCTCTCTGCAATGTTGCCGCAGGTCTCCCTGCCAAGTTCATTGTCTCAACAAGCCTATTTTGATGGCTTGGCCAGGGCGGCCAATGGCTCCAGCAAGGTGACGGCAAAATTATGGCTGGGTTCATTGCGCCTAACTGTGGCTGAAGAGGGGCAGCAACCATCGTGGTTTTGGACGAGTCCCTCCCGTATCGGTAGCAGTAAGTTATCGACGTTAGAAGCTAGCGATCGCCATCTGCTGTTTTCTTTGCTGCTGCACAACGGCTTGCAATTTCGCCATCTAGCTCTCAGTTTGGGGGACGAGGAAAGTCAGTTACATGCCCGAGTCAAGGAGTTAGAACGACAGGGGCTGATCGAGCAGCGGGGGCGCAACCTTTACGTCAATCCCGAGTACTACCCCAGTCTGCGAGCCACTTTATCTGGCAATAACTTTTTGGTGGGTAAGGAACGCCGTTCTCGCTTCCCTTCGTCCTATTCCTCTCGTGTGCTTCCTTCGTACTTACCCTCTGATACAAGTTTGTGAGGATCGAGACTGCGATGCCTTTGTCTGCTGCTATTCTGTTTGCTCAAACCCCAGAGGTAGGCTCTTCGGTACCCGGTTTGGACGAGCTAGCCCCACCGCCACCACCGCCGCCTCAGGGATTGTTTCTGCCGATAACCGGCGATCGGCTAGTCAACACGGTGTTGATTATTCTCCTTACCTGGTTGCTGCTGGAGATGGCGCGGCGGATGGGTCAGTGGCTGTCGGAACGTGTAGATCGGCGGTTCCGCCTAGCAGTAAAGCAGTCACTACCCTTTTTGCAAGGGGTCGTTCTGCTTTTGTCCGCCAGCTATCTCGTCAGTTTGTGGGTAAATTTTTCCAGTGCCAACCTGTTTGCCTTGGGGGGGACAGTGGCTGTCGCGCTGGGGTTTGCCTTCAAAGACTTTGCTAGTTCGATTGTGGCGGGGGTGCTGGCTCTGTACGAATCCTCGTATCGAGTGGGCGATCGCGTGCAGATTGGGAATTGGTACGGTGAGGTTGTAGGGTTTGGACTGCGCAGCATCCGCCTGCGTACACCCGATGACAACATTGTCACCATTCCCCACGGCGTGATTTGGACTGAAGCGGTTTCGAATAGTAATGACGGAGCCTTGGAAGCACAGGTTGTGACCGATTTTTACCTCGATAGTCAGTCAGATATCAAAACTGCAGTGCGCATTCTGTATTTGGCAGCTTACACCAGCAAATATACTCAGCTTAAGCTGCCCATTACCGTTGTGGCGATAGAGCAGCCCTGGTATACCCATCTCAAGCTGAAGTGTTATCCGATGGATGCCCGCGATGAGTTTGTGTTTAAAACAGACCTATTGGTGCGAGCCAAGCAGGCTCTTCAGGATAATAGTATTGCCTTTCCAACCCCCTTCGATCGCCTGTCTCAACCCTCTGAAGAGCCCTGAAAAGGGTGAATTGACGCTTTCCTGGTAAAAGGAGGTAAGAACTTTTTATGAAACAGAAGGGTTCTATCGCGCAGCTGCCGCAAGTGTTCTTTCTTCTGCTGGCCATACTTGCCCCTGCTTTAACGTTGGGACTGGCGTTCCTGCCGAAAGTATTTTTCGAACCGAATATGTTTTTGTCGGCGCTGCCGCTGGCTAACGAAATTGCCACAATTCATCTTTTTCAGCTGTTGTGCGTAGAGTTGATGGCCTGTGTAGGGATTTCCCTGACCCGCGGCATGCGGGGGTGGGTGGTGACTCTCAGTCAGACGGCATTTTGGATCTGCGCCATCGCCACTTGCCTCCAGGATCCGATTTTTGCTGTTGGGGCCGCAACCGTATTTCGTCACCTACAGGGTTTAGCCTACAGTCCGCAAGCAATCATGGACGCCGTTGGACTTCTACCGTCAGATGCAATGCTGAAGCTGGCCCATCCAGTGGGGTGGCTGGCTCAGGGGATGTGGTGTGTTGGGATTGGTTTGGCAGCGGCGGCTTGGTTTCGCAGCGATAGCGGGTCGCTAGCGGCATTGAGCTTAGTGCTGGGAATGTTGTTTGTCTGTAATTCCCTGGTGGCTTGCTACATTGGCTGCCTGGTATTTGCAGTTCTTTCTGTTGTCTGGGAGCTTAAGCGGTTGGGCACTGCAGGTCGATCGTTGGAACCCGAATAGTTGGCATGCGGATGTGGTGCAAGACAAATGGCTCTGGAAATCCCGCCACGATCCAAAAAAACGAGTCAATCGATAGGGTAAGTCAATCAAATTGCGGCTAGCGATCGCGAGGGCCATTACGGTATGCTAAAGTGCTGCTTTTTAATCGGCGGCCTGTTGAGATGGTTTAACAGTCCGGCAATTCTTTCCCCACAACAATTCCTCATTCAACCATTACCGAACACAGGAGAACCTCAAACCCATGGTCAAGTTGCGATTGAAGCGCTACGGCAAAAAGCGGGAAGCAAGCTATCGCATTGTGGCGATCGACAGTCGCGCCCGCCGTCAAGGTCGCCCCATTCAAGAGCTGGGATACTACAACCCTCGCACCAAAGAAACCATTCTGCAGGCAGCAGAAATTGCTAAATGGCTCAAGAAAGGTGCACAACCCTCTGACACTCTGCGTGCCCTACTCAACAAAGCTCGTATTTTTGACTTAGTGAATTCTGGGGAAGAGATTTCCGGCGAGCCCATCACCCTTGCCGCAGTTCCTAAGCCCGAGCCTGCGGTTGCCGAGCCCGCTGCAGAAGCGACCCCCGAAGAGCCTGTTTCCGAAGAACCTGCGGCTGAAGCATCCAGTGAAGAGCCTGCTAGCGAAGAGACTGCGTCTGAAGAGTCTGAGGATACTGCAGACACAGAAGTTGAAGAAGCTGCTGCTAGCGCGTAAGCTCACTTCTGTGGATTACGCTTCTGACAAGGTGATGCCATGCCCGATTACGTTGGGTTGACCCGCCTCTTGCTCGAACCCTTACTGGATGCGGGCAGCGAACTTAAAATTGACTGTGAAACCACCCGCGGCGGCCAACGCATCCTGCTGCGGGTTTCTTTCGATCCGGCCAGTAAGGGACGGGTATTTGGACGAGGGGGAAGAACCATCCACGCTGTTCGCCAAGTGTTAACAGCGTCTGCACAATTGGTCGACCAAAATGTCCAGTTGGATGTAGGCGATCACCCGAGTTCGGGGGAACGCCCTAAAACGAAAAAGAGAAATTAGTTCCGTTCTTCCGTTCAGGCAGAAGTCGATTGTGGCGTGCCAAGCCCGATCCGTCATCAATCCTGCGTCAATTGTGATTGGGCTAATTTTATGCAGAATTAGCGCTATTTTCCTGTATGCACTGACGAAAATATCCTGTTAAAACCAACATCAAAAAGCCGAGTGACAGCAATAGTTCAGACGACTCTCCATAAATGCTCATTGCATAGTCTGCTGCTTCAATGTATCGAGTGCAGGTATGAACGACACTTACCGCCAAGAAGAATGTGGAGATAAACCAACTTGGAATGAAATACCGATAGAGACCTCTGATGAAACGATTAGAGCTGCCTGCCATTCGCTGGAAGATGAACCAGCTGAACGTCCCCAACAATCCCAAAACGATCAGTGCCGGATCGATCAGTTCGTTAACCCAGATTAAATTGTGTAACGTTATCTCTGATTGAGAGTTATTTGCTTCGAAGAAGTCTGGTGAATTCAGCCCAAGGAGTTTTTGCCCCCAACTAATTTCTTCAAACGCTACAAACCCCAACAACGCTGCAAGAATGCAATACACTCTTCCCAACATTCTCTCTCCCGATCGCCATAGATAACGCGCTACCGGAACTGCAAAGATAGCCGCCAAAAAGAATGCGATACTGGTGCCGTACTCAATAACACCTCCTTCGGTATTGCTCCGCTTAAAGGCCTCGCGACCCACCACAGATTGAAAACTAACGATACTGGCGAACAGCAAAAGCGGAACGAGCCAGACAGCTAATTTGTCTGAAAAAGAATGTCGTAGAACAATTGTTTTGACAAACCGAAATAAATTGGGTTTGTAGCCGAAATAGATTGTGATTAACCCCAAACCAAGCCCGAACCATAACGCTAGCGAATTGGGGCCATCTAAGAAGATGTGCACAATTTGAGAAATTGCTAGAATCCCTCCGGCTAAGAGCGAAGTCCCTTTCAATAACGTGACAAAGAAATGGATTCGGCGATCGCAAAAGCTGACGTCAGAGGCTTGTGGTTTCTGTGGGGGCACAGGTATACTTTTAGTCACCCAAGCATCCTCCGATCTGCTAAAATATACTAGAAGTTGCGCTGCCATTCTCCAGGTAGTCCTGGACTTAAGAACAGATTAGTGGAACTTTATCCTTTGGTGGCAATTTTTTCGAGGAGGGGCTGATTTGCTGTTGCCGTCTCGGTGAGAACAAAATGCATCTTGAATCGTCAGCGGTCTTGAACCCTGAGATATTGGGTGCACTAGGGTTATGCCGCAGTAACCAATCGGAAATCGGCCTCTACCCTCTTGTCGTGGATCTAGCGGTCAACTGCTTCTTTATCCTGTAGGCGATGGCAGCGAATAGGACTGTGTCTAACAATGCTACGGCACCGGCTGATTACATGCGACAGACTTGTCTTAAGTCAACGAGACTGGTATGAAGATTCTCACGTCCAGTTGCGCAGCTGCCGTTCTGCTTTAAATCAAAACACTGCGATTCGGGCATAGATCGAAGTTGATTTCAAGAAATGACTGCCTCCTTGAAATCAAATGGCTGACGAAAATAGTTCGCGATTGTAAATCCTAGGAAACCTAGAGATAACAGGAGCTCAATGGGTTCAACAAACGTTGTGATCCTTGCACCCCATTCGCCCAAAAACATTGCGATGAATGCGTAGATGAAAATTAAGCCAAAGAAAGGAGATAAATACCAGGATGGTACTAAGTAAGAGACATAGAGCGAAAGCCTTCCCTGGCTAGGTTTTAGGGCTTGACCCAACAGCCAACTGGTTGCACCCAGCAAGCCGATCGCTAAGAACCCGATATACAAGTACTTTTCGACCCAAACGAGATTGTGCAGTGAAAGTTCGGATTTTGAATTATATTCCTGAAAAAATTTGGGAGAACCGATCGGGACAAACCTTTGACCCCAACTCAACTCTTCCAAACAAATAAATGCTGCTGCCGCCGCGACAATATAGTAATAGAACCCTAATAGCTTTTGATTGCGTTTGAGAAAATATTTGGCAACTGGGATTGCAAAAATGGTGGCAAGTATATACGCCAATCCCGTGCCATATTCGATAAACCCTCCTTCTGTGTTCATTCCGCTCCAAGCACGCTTGTCAATCGATGCTCTGATGGCTGCCATGAGAAAAGCGAACAGGAACGGGGACAAAAATGCAATTATCTTGGCTCGCTTCCGTCCCTTAAATACGCAATAGTTGACAATCCTTTTCCAGAATTTTTTCCTGCCTAGATAAACCATCACACATCCAAGGGCTGTGGCGATGCCCAAGCTGTTATTCCAGCCCCCTTCAAGAAAGAATTTTGCGATTTGGACACCAATGGCCGCAACTCCAAAAATCAAGAAAATGATGCTGGCGAATTGCGCAAAGAAATTCATCCGTTTTTCAAGAGGATTGGACAGTTGCTGTGTGTGCATGAATTCGTGGAATGAATGAATACCGTAGTCAAGTCGATTGTGGATATGAGCAGTATCACACTCGACCTAATAGGGTTTTGACTGCGGCGGCGGGGTCAGCGGCTTTCACTAGAGACTCACCTACTAGGCAAGCTCGCACCCCTTGCTGGGCCAAAAATCTGAGGTCATCCGGAGTGTGAATGCCCGACTCGCCCACAACGGTAATGTTACGATCGCGCAGTACTTGCCCGCGAGCTGCCAGAATCTCGGCGGTGGTGTTGAGGTCAACAGTGAAGTCGGCCAGGTTGCGATTGTTGATGCCAATCAGCTGTATGCCATCCAGTTCCAAAATGCGATCGAGTTCTGCAAGGGTATGCACCTCAATCAGGGCGGACATACCCAGCTGGCGCAGGATTTTAAGGAAATAGGATAGGTCGGGGTTGGTGAGGATTTTGGCAATCAGCAACACGGCATCTGCCCCCAGCGATCGCGCCCAAAAGAGTTGGTAGGGGGACAGAATGAATTCTTTGCACAGTAGAGGCAGGTCCACCGCTGCCCGAATTTGTCGCAGGTACTCGCCACTACCCTGGAAAAATTTCTGGTCGGTCAACACCGAGATGCAGGAGGCCCCCCCTTGTTCGTAGGCTCGGGCAATCGCCACGGGGTCAAAAGTCTCGCAAATCACCCCTTTGCTGGGGGATGCTTTTTTGACTTCTGCAATCAGCGACACCGCATCGGGGGAATTCGTCAGTGCACCCACGAAATCCCGCACGGCAGGGGCAGAAACGATCTGTTGGTGTAGTTTGGCTAGCGGCAACTGCTCCCGCATGCGATCGACTTCGGTATTTTTATACCAGACGATTTCTTCGAGAATGTGCCGTGGCTCGGTTTCAGAGGTTTTGACCTGATAGGTGAGGGTATCTACTTTGACGGGGGGGGTGGGAGCGTAGCGGCGAATTTCCATGGTTGATTGGGGATGAGATGTGCGGTGAGTTGCCCAGCACTCAGATTGATGTAACGCTTCTTAGCATAGAACGTTAAAGTTCCAGTCTTAGGATACATTTCCGCTTCCAGCACATTTATCACCAGCATTCATGTTTCACATACCTCATTCCTCGCTGGCTATCTCGGCGATCGCAGTCCGATCGATCGTCCTTAGTTTTTCGAACGTTAATCTCCAATGTTGAAGTCCCGCGTTCTCACCATCGGCAGTCTCAACATGGACCTAGTAGTGCGGGTGGATCGCCATCCAGCTCCCGGAGAAACAGTGTTGGGGGGAGCCTACCAAACCTTTGCCGGGGGCAAAGGGGGCAATCAGGCGGTGGCGGCGGCGAAAGCTGGAGGGGACGTACAGTTTGTGGGTTGCGTGGGCAGCGATGAATTCGGTCAACAGTTGCGGGCGGGTCTGCAATCGGTGGGGGTGGATGTCTCTGCAGTTGCGCAGGTGGATGGGCCCAGCGGCATCGCATTGATTGTGGTGGATCGGCAGGGGCAAAACCGCATTGTGGTCAGTCCCGGGGCTAATTTTCAGATGTTGCCCGATCGCCTCGATGAGTCGGCGATCGTAGCAGCCAATTTACTGCTGCTGCAGCTAGAAATTCCCCTCGAAACGGTGGAAACGGTTATTTCACTCGCCTTCAAAGCCCAGACCCCTATCTTGTTGAACCCAGCCCCCGCCCAACTCCTGCCTCCAGCCTTACTGCAGCAGGTGGCCTACTTGGTGGTGAACGAAAGCGAGGCGGCACTCCTGACCCAGCAGTCGTTGGATGCCATTCGCGATCGCTATTCGGCAGAAGCAGTTGCCCGCCAGCTTTCAGAGCTAGGAGCTGCTAGGGTTGTTGTGACATTGGGAAGCCAAGGGGTGGTGTGGTTTGACGGCCGCACTGCGGGATGGATGCCCGCCCTTGCCGTAGAGGTGGTGGATACAACGGGGGCAGGGGATGCCTTCTGTGGTGCATTGGCGGTGCGGTTAGGAGAGGGGGCAAAGTTGCCAGAGGCGATCGCTTTTGCCAATGCTGCCGGGGCTGTGGCGGTTTCGACGATGGGGGCGCAGGCGAGTTTGGGAGATCGGGCGGCGATTGAGGCCATGCTTGACAAGAATCCCCGCTAAATACCGCATTCAGATCGAACGAACAAGCTTGTAGAGAAGCTTCAATGTCACTAGGAGACGAAGGGTTTGACACTATTACCGAACGCCTATAGCGATCGTCAAGTTGCTTAGGACATTTCAGCTACCCCATTCCCTGGTAGAGCATAGATCTCTTGTTCTAACTGAAATGTCAAGAGCTATAAAGCCACCATACCGGCATCGCTCGGGCTGAATCCTGCATCAAAACGACTGAAGGAATCGTAGGTTGCTCCTTTCAAGCGCACCCCTCTCAAATTGACCCCTCTCAAATTAGCCCCTTGCAAATTGGCTTCTCTCAAATCGGCGTTTTGAAGTTGAGTCAACTCCAGATCGGCCCCGCTCAGATCGGCCCCTAGCAGTTCAGCTTCTTGCAAGTTCGCCCTATTTAAGCTGACACGTGCCGCATAAGCCAAACTTAAATCGGCACCTCTTAAGTCAGCCTCCCTCAAATCCGCTCCAATCAGGTGGGCGCCAATTAATTGAGCTTGACTCAAATTGGCTTGTAGCAAATTGGCTTCGCTGAGGGTTGCACGTCGCAAGTTAGCCCCGCTCAAGTTCGCACCAGTCAGCTCCGACTGACTCAAGTCAGCTTCTATGGCGCCCACGTTAGCGAGAACGGCTTCTTTCAGGTCGATACCCGTCAAATTTGCTTGATTGAGAAAGCTACTGCTTAACTTAATCCGGCAAAATTTTCGCGATCCCGATGAGTACCTCATCAGCAGTTCAGCTGCACTGAGTTCGACAGCAGATTGTTTCGAAGGTAAATATTCGCAACTGCTGGACAGACCAGTTGAATTAATTTTTCCCATGGGCATCAATACATGAGGAATTTACTTGATAATTAATATGCCCAGGGTAATCCGTGTGATTACTGAACTATTGGCTGATGTTAAGCGAGCCCTTGCACCACACAAAGACGGTTCGCACTAGAAAGATGGACGATGTTAAGGGGAGCGGCACGTTTCTCAAAAGATTGCCGCCCCTCTCAAGCCCCTACTCCAGATTCACGACGATGGATTTAGTCTCCATATAGGCCTCTAGCCCTTCTTTGCCTCCTTCGCGGCCTAAACCCGATTCTTTAAACCCGCCGAACGGAATTTCGTGGGTGTAGCCCGCAGCATCATTAACCCCCACCAATCCGTATTCGAGGGCTTCTGCCACGCGAATGACTCGCCCCATGTCGCGGGTGTAAAGATAGCCAGCCAGACCGTAGGTGGTATCGTTCGCTCGGGCAATCACCTCCGTTTCGGACTTAAATGTCAGGATGGGTGCCACGGGACCGAAGATTTCTTCCTGGCAAATCGGCCAGCTATCTTTTACATTGAGCAGGACCGTGGGTGCGTAGAAGGAGCCTCCGGCCCGACTGGCATCTTTCAGAGCACAAGCGCCCAAGGCCACCTTTGCGCCTCTCGACACGGCGTCTTCAACCAAAGCGTGCACTTTCTCACGAGCCCGCTCGTTAATCAGGGGGCCCACTTGCATACCCGGCCCGAATCCCGATCCGACTTTGAGGTGTTTGGCCTTCTCGATGAAGGCAGGAATGAAACGATCTGCAATGTTCTCGTGGACGTAGATCCGGTTGGCACAGATGCAAGATTGTCCTCCCACTCGCAGGTATTTGATGGCAATCGCACCCTCCACTGCCGTCTCGAGATCGGCATCCTCAAACACGATGAAGGGAGCATTCCCTCCCAGCTCGAAGGAGACGCGCTTGATCGACTTGGCCGCTTGCTCCATCAGCAGTTTGCCAACTTCGGTAGATCCCGTAAAGCCAATCTTCTTGACTGCAGGATTGTTGAGCATTTCTGCCGAGATCGGGCGGGGATTTGCTCCGGTGACAACGTTGAATACGCCGGCTGGCAGTCCAGCATCGTGACAGGCACGGGCGATCGCCAGTGCAGTCAGGGGGGTGTCCTCTGCTGGCTTGAGCACAACTGTACAACCAGCCGCTAGTGCCGGTGCGATCTTGCGCACGACCATTGCGGCTGGGAAATTCCAGGGGGTGATGGCTCCCACCACGCCTAATGGCTGAGATTGCACCCAAAGCCGCTTGTTGGCAAACGGAGAGGGGACAATGTTGCCGTAAGCCCGACGGGCTTCTTCCGCAAACCAACTGAAGTACCCCAGTGAGAATCCCAACTCTGCTTTAGCTTCCGCCAGGGGTTTACCATTCTCGAGCACCATCAACTGGGCAATTTCATCCACTCTCTCCTGCAAGATGCTCTGAACGGTTTTCAGCCGCTCTCCCCTTTGCTTGGCCGGCGTGGAAGCCCATTCTGAAAAGGCTTGACTAGCAGCTGCGATCGCCTGCCGGGTTTCTGTTCTGCCACCATCTGCGACCTCTGCAATCGGTTCTCCGGTAGAGGGATTGCGAACCTCAAAGACTCGTCCAGCATCCGCATCCATCCACTGGCCACCTATATAGAGCTGCCGCGTCAATCTCAGGAGCCGAGCTATCTCGACCTCCTGAACCAGACTCTTTTCCCCTACTCGCTCCATAAGAATCTCCTTAGCTCAATTTGTGAGGTCGCCACCATCTCTGACGGGACAGTCTCTCTAGTGAATTTCAATCTTCGTCATTCGCTGATAGGTATACCGAACCAGCTTCAGACAAAGCATTTCGGACCTGTTCTAAGGCAACTTGAGCCGTCACATTGACACCATTAAAAGATGTTGAAACTCTACATAAAAACCATTGGGAATCCTGTTGCCAGCACTACAGTCAAGTGTCTTGCGACCGTTGATGTCTCAATTGGATATTGGCGCGCTATAGTGATGCGGCAAAAACGATATGGCTTTTTCGCTTGAAATCTTTCGTCTCTAAAAAGCTTTTGGCTATTTGGCAATTCTCCCGTCCCCATACCATCTACGGCACCACCGCCAGCTTGCTGGGTATTTATCTATTGGCCCTCAATCAAGCGGTTCTGAGCAACCGCGCAACATGGCTACCCCATGGCCTGGGTTTGGCGATCGCCTTGGTGGCTTGTCTGTGTGCCAACGTCTACATTGTGGGGCTGAATCAGTTGTTTGACGTGCAGATCGATCGCATCAACAAACCCCACCTTCCCCTCGCTTCTGGAGCGTTAACTTGGGGAGAAGGCTTCTGGATTGTGGTTCTAACTGGAGCGGCCGGTCTGGCAATCGCTGTCCTCCAGAACCCCTATTTGTTTGCGACAGTGGTGGTTAGCAGCGCGATTGGCACCGCCTATTCCCTTCCCCCTATCCGCCTGAAGCGCTTTCCCTTCTTTGCCTCCTTTTGCATCTACACAGTGCGTGGGCTAGTGGTAAACATCGGGCTATATTTCTACTTTCTCTCGATACAATCGTTGCCCCCTCAAATAACGCTGCAGTTGTGGATGCTGGTGGGATTTGTGTTGGTGTTCACGCTGGCGATCGCTCTGTTCAAGGACATTCCCGATATGGATGGAGACCGGCGCTTTAACGTGGCCACCGTCTCCATTTTGCTGGGGGCGAAGCAGACATTTCACATTTGTCTGTGGTTGCTGACAATCGCCTATGGGGGGGTGGCCATTGCTGCGGGGTGGTTGGGGGAAATGGCCCTGGGGTTGCTGGTCATCGGGCACGGGATCGCCGTGGCGGGTTTGTGGTGGTACCGTTATCGCCTGCCTTCTTGGAACTCCAAGGATGTGTACGACTACTATCAGCTAATTTGGAAATTGTTTTACCTGGAATACCTACTGTTTCCGCTGACCTATCTCATTTCTAGTTAGGTTTGGGAAGACCGCAAATTTCGCAAAAACTCCACTCGTCAAGCAAATCCGCTGCCTCGAAATCTGACAAAACGTATCTAAAACTTGACGATTGTTTTCTAAACGGGGGAATGAACGGTATTTTCTGCCTGCTGTTGCATAGGGTATGGATATTGCTTGCCTACCCTTCACCCACAGGGGTCGACGATGTACACCTATGCTTTTCTCGCAGCACCCAAAACGACGCTGCAGATGCCTTCAGGTATTAGCGGTCGCCTAGAGCTCGTGCATCACAATCAACTGGCGGCATTGACCGAACCGGATGTCGACTTTGTGGCATTGCAGGAGGACGATAATTTGCTGGTGCAGGCGGCGATCGCCCACGACCGCGTGATGTGTGCAGTGTTCGAACAGGCGGCTCTCATTCCCCTGCAATTTGGTACCTGCTTTCGCTCCCGCCAGCGTTTGCTCGATCACTTGGCAACGCATCAAGATACCTATCTCAGCAAACTGGATATGCTGGCCGATTGTGTGGAATATTGCTGCAAGCTGATTCCGCGCCAAGTTTCTGGGGGCAATGGGTATGGGGACAAACTGTTTGAGGAGTCTGGCCTGGACAATACCAATTCTATTGAGGTTAACAACGGCACAACTATTTCCCCCAATCTGTCTGTTTCCCCCAATCTGTCTGTGGAACAGTCTTTAGCGGGGGTCATGCAGGCGGAGAAAGAGGATATTTTGGCTCGGATCGCCCAAACTTATCCGCGTCTGGTAGCCCACACACAAGGGAAAATTGAACGGGCCTACGTGTTAATTCAGCGGGGGGAGGCGATCGAGCTGGAGGAGCAGATTATGCGTTGGCGATCGCAGCTACACAACTGGAAGTTAGAGCTGGGCCAGCCTTTGCCCCCTTACCATTTTGTCTAGTGAGTTACTGGCGTTGAACCCATCGGGGTTCATTGTCCGGTTGACGGCAGAGTAAGTCAGAAAAGGATTGAGTGGCAGTTCTTGGCCGGAGGTTATCGCGATCGCAAGCAAAATCGAACAAAATCGCCAGATCTACCAAATGAAGCGAGAGTTCCAAAGTATTCACGAAAAGCTGCTCATATTAGAGCTGGACGTCTATTCCGTCTATTGACGAGAGTTGAATGCTGCAAAAGGAGTTAGATCTGGCGCAGTCCACTGGGAATACCACTGGATCGTGTGCGGTCTTAACTCAGCAGCCAGCGCTCGATATTGGTCGCGGTCTGGGGCGGCATCCAATTGTTCGGCGATCGCCTTGCCAACTTCAGCCAAGTCAAATCCCGTGGGCATTCCAGCCTTCAGCACAACCTTGCCATTCACCAACACAGTATCCACATCAGCCGCTTTGGCCCGCATCAGCATGACATGCAGGGGGTTCGCTTCTGGGGCAATCCAAGGCCAGGTGATGCGATCGCACTGAACCAGCACCATATCCGCTCGATACCCCGGCACCAGCTTGCCAATCTGCTGTTCCTTTCCCATCAACCGAGCTCCACCAACAGTCGCCAAACAAAAGATGTCTTCGTAGCTAGGTGCAGGTCCATCCAATTGGGGTGTTCGATGCAACCTTGCCGCCAGCCTCATCTCAGTAAACATATCTTCGTCATCCCCCAGCGTCGTCCCATCCATCCCCAGCCCCACGGTCATGCCTCTAGCGAGCATCGCATTGAGAGGTGCAATCCCTGCCCGCAACCTCAGATTAGAGCTGGGGTTATGGCTGACAGCAGCTCCCGTCTCCGACAAAATTTCGATATTGGATTCGGTGAGCCAAACCCCGTGAGCAATCGAAAATCGAGGGCTCAACACCCCTAAATCGTTGAGATGAGCGATGATCGATTTGCCGTGAAACCGAGGTCCAATCAGCTTTTCAGGTAAGGACTCGACGACGTGGGTCTGGACATGGGTCTTCAGCCTGTCTGCAGCCTCTACAATCTGCACCAACAGATCGTCACCTACCCATTGGGGACCTGGCGGCCCAAACCAAATGTCAATGTGGGGATGGGCGCTATAGCGTTTTACCCAATCGGCGATCGCATCCAGATAGTCTTGCGGATCTAACTGCTGCTGGAGTGGAAACAGGGATAGCAACCGCTGATGCAAACCATCCGGTAAGCTCGCCACAAACTTATCATCTTCCCCATGAACCAGGAAACTTTCGTATTTGGCTCCAGGGGTTAACGCGACTCGCATTCCAGCCTGCTCGTAGGCGCGCAATCTTGCCTTGATTTCGCTCAAACAACTATCCAACTCACCCGAAACGCTGACCACATCCACCACTGAGGTCACTCCACTTTGTAGCAGTTGGGCAATACTCAGCAGAGTTTTGAGTGTAGGGTCTTGTGTCCTCAACCCAAACAATGAAAACAGCCACAGCTCCAAAAAATCATCAGCAATCCCCTGCAAAGAATTTGGGACTCCATTGCTGTGATGGTGGGCATTAATCAACCCCGGCATGACAGCGTGGTCGTCTGAACCCAGCACCTCTGCGTCGGGATATTTTGCCTGTAAAGTTGTCCGCGAGCCCACCTCCAGAATCCGCTCGTTTCGAATCGCGATCGCTCCATCAGTCAGGGTCGCTTCGCCCGTAAAAATCCATCGACCTCGAATCAGAAGCAGGTTGTCCATAGCAATCTCGGGATAACGGTTTGATGGGATGAGAACGGTCAAGCTCACCACAAGTAAATATCAATCCGTCATTGATGTGACATAGCTGCCCTCAGCTGGGGTGCAATAAACGCTAGAAAACCTCTGGATTACTGCGTTCGCTGACAGATTTCACAGCACCTCGATCGAACTCTTTCCCTCCGTCGATACCTCAAATGAATACTTGTTGCTGATGGGTTTGAGTTGTCCATAGAGAACTCTGAAAATCGTCCGGGCATAGTTGTAATGCTCTCGCAACTAGGGAGTGCCAATGGGGCAAGATATACTTCAGACAGACCTGTCTACATAGGAGGTCGCAGTGGCAGAGACTCAATCCTCAAGCTCTCAATCCTCAAGTACTCAATCCTCAAGCTCTCAATCCTCGCGTGCTCCCGCTCGCGATCGCATCCTGGTAGCAGCATCCGACCTGTTCTACAGAGAAGGGGTGCAAAACGTTGGCGTCGATCGCATCATTGCCGAGTCCGGCGTTGCAAAAATGTCTCTATACAACCACTTCAAGTCAAAAGACGCCTTAATCGCGGCCTGGCTTCAGCAGCGAGATGAAAAATGGCGCGCTTGGTTTCAGGAAAGAGTTGACAGCTTGGCGGCGGAAACGGGCGATCGCGTTTTGGTTGTTTTTGATGTCCTGAAGGAATGGTTCGAGCAACCTGACTTTCGTGGCTGTGCATTTATCAACTCTGCTGTCGAGTTGGTCGATCCCGAGCACCCTGGATATCGAGTAGCGCTTGAACATCAACGGGCGATGTTTGAATCTATCCTCAATCTTGTTCGGGCTGCTAATATACCGCATCCTGAAGCATTGGCTAGGCAACTGTTCATCCTGGTGGAAGGGGCAATTGTTGTTGCGATGATGCACCACAGTTCTGAGCCCGCCATGCAAGCAAAGCAAGCTGCTGCGGTCTTGATTGACAACAGCTGATAGCTATTGATATAGCAGAGGTTAGTGACTGAGCCGATCGAAAGTGGGTATACCAAGCAGCCCCCTCTAGTTCTGCGTCAATTCCTCTAAGGTGTGCTTTCCTGTCAGTAAACACTGCGTTAAGTCCTGCCATGTCATCGTCAACGCTTTTTGAACGGGTTCTATCTTCGTTTTTGGGCAATGTCCTCCTCGATCGCGACGCCCTGCAAGTGCTGCGAGACAGCATTGATTGGGATGATGCTTGCGATCGCCTCGCCGATCCAGCTTTGGCGTACCCCCACTACTACTGCAGCCAAAATTTTCATGGGGTCCCGGGGGGCTATCTGTCAGTGGATGCTGCAGTCACTTACGATCCCATCACTCAATATGTCTTGCCCCCCGGCGAACGCTGGGTACGTCAAGGGTTGGTGAGCCGCATTCAAAACCATCCCCGCCGCATTCTTGACCTTGGCTGCGGTACCGGATCGACCACCCTCATGCTGGCTCGAGCTTTTCCCAAAGCGGAGGTAATTGGCTTAGATTTGTCCCCCCATATGCTGGTGATGGCGGAACATAAAGCGACGCAACTCCCCAAAACCAACATTCGTTGGCGGCACGGGCTAGCGGAATCTACATTGTTCCCGGATGCCAGTTTCGATTTGGTGACTGCTTCCCTGTTGTTCCACGAAACGCCAGTACCGATCGCCCGCCAGATTCTTCAGGAGTGCCATCGATTGTTAAACACAGGGGGCGAGGTGTTAATTCTGGATGGCTCGCAAGAAACCCTGCCGCAAGTCCCCTGGCTGATGGAGATTTTTGAAGAGCCCTACCTGCAAGACTACGCTCGGGGGAATTTGGGGCAATGGATGACTGAGGCTGGTTTTGGCGCAGTCCAAACAGAATCGCTATGGGCTATCAATCAAGTCACCCGTGGGGTGAAAGGGGTGGCCAGCAGCGAACAGAATTCGCTGTCTACAGCAGATTCTCCGACTGAAGAGTTTGGTGACCTACAGACTGCGATCGCCTGACAGGCTACTTCGTATGGACTTCGTTTGACCTATCCTCCTAAAAAACCTGATGGTGCGAGAGGGCGGTCGCTCCCCCTCGCGCTCCCGCAACTAGGGGACGAAGCGCGTCCCCTGGACCCCTCCACGCTAGAATTTGGTGGGTTAGGATGAGCGTTTGCGGGAGGAGGCTGAATCGGAATTGGCAATTATACTCGCCTGAGAATGCCTGCCCTCATTCCATCAGATGAGGATAGAGCTCCATCAACTGCCCCAACATGTACAGCGAGCCACAAATGGCAATCGGTTCGGAATCAGCGGAAAGCCCAGCGAGAAAGTCGGGCAGCTGTTCTAGCGTTTGCAGCGATTGAATCTGCGCAAGAGGGACCCCAGTTTGTCGAGCAATTTCCAAAAGTTGCAACGGTGGATAAGACATTCGATCGCTGATGGGCAGCGTGCAGAAGCGATCACCTGCTCGCAATAGAACTTGCAAAATGCCAGCCGCATCTTTGGTGGTCAACATGCCCATGCACCAAGTCACAGACTGTCCGGGGAACTGTCGATCGAAGAACTGTCGCAAGACACGTGCTGCTGGAACGTTATGGGCACCGTCCAACAACACCGGGTGATTGCCAAGCCGCGCCCACTGCAGGCGGCCCAACCAGCGGGTACTGGCTAACCCCGACTGCACCGCCGATTCTGGAATAGCCCATCCCACCTGTCGCAACTGCGCGATCGCCTCTAACACCACCGCTGCATTCTCCAGTTGTGCATCCCCCTGCAATCTGAGAGCATAGGTTCGACCTTGCCAAAGAAGCTTACCCGTTTCCCCCCAAACAGCCGGTTGCACAACGCTTAAGGGAGCCTGGCGCTCGGCCGCGATCGACTGCAACACCGCTAGTGCTTCGGGAGCTTGTGGAGCACTCACCACCGGCGTGATAGGTTTGATCGCGCCCGCCTTTTCCCCAGCAATTTCTCCCAACGTATTGCCCAGCCGCTGCCAGTGATCTCGGCCGATGGGCGTAATCGCACTCAAACAGGTGTCGATCGCCGCATTTGTGGCATCTAAACGGCCGCCTAACCCCACTTCCAACACAGCAATGTCCACCCTTTGCTGCTGAAAATACAGCCAGGCAGTCGCAGTAACCATTTCAAATTGCGTGGGGGGCTCGCAATCTGCAGGATAGCGATCGAGGGCTGTTTTCACCCGCCATAACGAGGTCCGCCAATCGTCAGGGGCGATCGCCTCGCCGTTCAAACAAATCCGTTCTCGCCAACTAACGAGATGGGGGGAAGTGTAGCGGCCCACCCGATACCCTGCTTTAGCCAGCACCGTTGAGAGCATGGCACAAACCGACCCTTTGCCATTGGTCCCGGCTACGTGAATGACCGGAATCCCTTGCTGCGGCTGCCCCAGAACAGTCAGGAGGGCCAGCATGCGATCGAGACCCAACTGAACGCCAAATCGTCCGAGAGAATCCAGATAACTCTCTGGAGAAAAATCAGATGGAGCTGCAGAATAGCCGGTGGTTGCAACCATAGGTAAATTTCCTGATCGCGAAAAAACACCCATGCACATCTAACCATCACAAAACATGCATGGGTAAAAATTGTATTACTTCGGAGAGGGTCTGAATTTAGGGATTGACCGAGTTCAGACGTGCCATTGTGCGGTCGCGAACGGTTCAGATGAATCATCTGCTGCCGATCTGGCTACCGATTGAAAATGGGACGTTGAAGCTTAAGAGGACGAACTGGAGCGCCGAGGCTTGGGGGGGGCCGGACGTTTGTGAGGTTCGTCACCACCTTTATGAGGACGGGGAACAGAATGCCCCGCAGCTCCTTTGCGGTGCTTCTTGGGCTTGGGTTTGGGGGCCGGGCCAACGGAAACTGCCCGCACAATTTCTAACAAGCTGCCTTGACGCCGCACTTCAAATTCCCAAAATCCCCCCAGCGCATGGGTGGGTAAGGTTCCCTTCAAGGCGAGCTTAAATGAGCTTGCTTTCTTACCACCCGTCTTCTTACGCGCACTCTGAACGATTTTGACCGAAATAGAATCCTCTTCAGGCTTTTGGCGAACCACTTCACCTCGGATCGAGAATAAATCTGGGGTCACATCAGTCGGAGGTGGTTTTGGGGGACTGACTGTCTCTTCAGGTTCCCCCGATTCTTTCTCTTTTTGCTCGTGCAAATCCTCACCGATGGGCCCCATCTCCTCTGGAGCCCACACCCCGGATATTTGGACGTGCAGACGATCCTGATGGCTTTTTAAACCGGTGCGGGGATACACCACCCAAAGATAGTCGCGATCGTCCTGGATATACTTGCGCACCAGGCTCATCACACGCCCCAGCAGTACGGCATTGATATTTTCTCCATCCGGGGTAATCAGGGTTCCGCGGGTAAATTGTTCCTCTGAGGGAACGTAGCGCCCTGCAACCACGCCAACCGCTCGAAATTGCATCGGGTTATCGGGGGGAGCGATGGGATGATACCGAACACCTCCTAGCGTGGATTGGTCGGGAAAGTTGGAGGGAGGTTGCTTAGTAACAGCACCAGCAGGAGACGATGCGGTTACTGGAGGAGTAACGGGCCGTTTGGGGGGCTTGGGTGGAATCGGAGCGCTTTGCTCGATTGTCATGACGATTGTTGTGGCGAGGGACCTACTGAACTGGGGTCAAATCGGTGAAACCGATTGGAGCAGCCTAAAATTTCAGTTAACATCCACGGCGAAAAATCGCTGCAGGTTGTCAGTACTATGGTTTTAGCTGAAAATGCCTGTGCCTTCAATCCAATCCAGGTAGTTGTCGGGTTGGGCGATGCAAAGCTTTACATGCTTTGGTATAGGGAGACACCGGTAGTGCAGGACTAGGTGGATTCTGTTGGGGATCGCAATCGCAGATAAAGGTGCATTACTAAGGTCAGGGAGAATCACCAATGGGCCAACGGTCAAAGGCAAAGCACAAGCAATCGTCAAAAAAAAAGCACTCTGGGAAGCCATCCGCCACCGAACCAGAACGAGCTGAAACCCGTGCGACTGCCAAATTAAGGGTTAAGCGCAGTTCGGATGCCGACCGCCCGAAATCCCGTCCTAAGTCCGCTGCCTCCCAACGCAGTTGGCTCTACAGATTCGTACTAATTGCCGCAGTGGCAGCCTTTGTCGGATTTTCGCTCTTGCCCGCTTTAGGTGGGCTGAAGGGACTAAAGCTGAACTTTAGTAACGCAACGGCGCAACTGTCTGTAGAGCAGGTGCAAAAAGAGATCGATGGCTACGAACTGGTCTTAGAGCGCGAGCCAGACAACGAGCTAGCGTTGCAGGGTCTGACAAACGACCTCTTGCAATTGGGACGCTTTGAGGCGGCGATCGCCCCTCTCCAAAAGTTAGTGGCCATCCAGCCCGATCGGGTGGGTTTGAGCCTCGAACTGGGACAACTGCAAGTGCAGGCGGGGCAAGTGGACGAGGGGTTGCAAACTCTGCAAGCACTGTATGAGGACTATCCCGAGCGACCGGACGTCCTAGAAACCTTAGTGGATGCGGATCTGTCAGTGGGGAAATCAGCCGCGGCGATCGCATTGTTAGAGCAAAAGCATCGCAAAGGAGCAACCGTTGAAATCTCGCTGCTACTGGCTAAGGCGTATCGCACAGGCGATCGGTTTGCGGATGCGATGACGGTGTACGATCGCCTATTAGATAGCGAACCTACTGATTTCCGTCCAGCTTTCGAGAAAGCCATAGCCCTGACCAATGCCCCCAAAGAGCAGCGGAACTTTGAGGAAGCGCAAAAACTGTTTGAACGAGCAGAAACGACGGCCCCTGGAGGAATCAGCGCTCGCATTCGTGAAATTGCTAAAAGCTATCGGGCATTTGCTGCCGATCTTGAGCAGTATGAGGCTAAAGCAAATTCAGACGCGGAGCAACAACCTGCTTCAGAACATACCGATGAATAACCTTGGCAAAGTTCATCCTCCCAAACAGGGGTATGAATGCTATATCGTCGAGTTCGAATATCCGAAGTCCCATGCGAAAGGGGGTTGACGAGATGGACTGTAAACTGGTGGAGAGCCTCGTACCCATGGGTAATAGATTTGGCGAAAAATGATGACACAGGAGCACTGCTGTCTCCTTTTTTTGTCAAAGCCCATACTCAATCCGAACATGCGCGACAGTGGTGCCAGTCTGTACAAGGACATCGACCCTTTTTTGCCTGTGTTGTAGGCTTCACCGAAACAGCCCTTGTCCCCGGCATTTCTGCTGCAGGAGCCACCCCAAAAGCCCGTCGATGGACGGCGATTGCTGATGCAGAAGTACTATTGCAGGGCTACTCCCCACGGCTACCCACTGCCCCCGAAGGCTATCCCTCCCCGGTCGTAATCAGCCAAGCCATCTGCAGCATTCTCGAAATACCTTTTGAGGTTTTCAACTGTGGCTTGCCCGAGCCACTGCCCCATGCCACTCTCGTTCAAGGCCATTATTCGGCATTGCCCGCCGCCTGTCTCAGTACCGGTTGCGCTTTACCTCAGCTCCGCGCGCAAGATTTATTCGAGCAAGGTCAGCTTTATGGCAACCAGCTAGCCGAACAGCATCCTTATCTTGTCATTGGCGAGTGTGTTGTGGGAGGTACAACAACAGCACTCGCCCTATTACTAGCCCTCGGGATCGATGCCAATGGAATGGTCAATAGCAGCCATCCTGTCTGCAACCACCCCCAAAAGTTAGCCCTAGTCAATCAAGGACTCTGCGCTTTAGCACAACGCAGCAACGCGCGAGTTTATCCCCCTACGGCATTAGAGCTGGTGGCAGCCCTGGGGGATCCAATGCAGCCCTTTGTCGCTGGCATGGCGCTGACAGCCTCCTGTCTTACACCTGTATTGCTGGCGGGAGGTACGCAAATGCTAGCCGTTTTTGCCCTCATGCAACGGCTGGCCTCAGAGCAGAATCTTGCCTGGGAACCTCGGAATGTTGTAGTGGGAACCACCCGTTGGGTGGCAGAAGACCCTACGGGACAATCTGTTACTCTGGCCCAAAAGCTAAAGCCTGTCACTCTGCTTGCTACCCAGCTCAACTTCAGCCAATCTTGCTATCCCCAGCTACAAGCCTACGAGCGAGGGTACGTCAAAGAAGGGGTCGGAGCAGGGGGGCTGGCGATCGCCGCATCTTTATATGCAAGCTGGGACCAGTCAAACCTCTTAACCGCTATTGAAGCGACTTATGCAGACCTCATCCAAAGGTCTCGACCTACTCTATGACCCACAAAAAGTTGACCCTCCCAGAGCATTGAAAGGGTCAACAACGGGGTAGTCCACCGAATGTAAGGATAGGGATCATTTAGCTATCGTGAGCCAGTAATGTTAAAACCGACTTGCCCGAGCTGTGACTCCGAAGATATTGTCAAGAATGGTCGTATCCATAACGGCAAGC
>JBFRWN010000026.1:0-26926 GCA_051439605.1 Synechococcus sp. | reverse complement strand
CAGAGCAGGATCGTATGAATTATCACAATCGAATTCAAGGAGAACTGCCATCGACATTCATGACCGACTACGATCTCAGTTCTGCTGCAATGAGCTAGGAAGTCTTTACTTAAGCGATTTACTTGATGCAAAAAAATGAATCAGGGCCGGAGTCATGGTTTGGATCCTAGGCAGTTGGAGGATGCAATAATGACAACGCAATTTCGAGGCGTTACCTACAAACGCCCACATAGAGGCAGGGTCGTGCCGGGGAAAGTTGCCGGAAACTTCAGAGGACATCGGTTTGAGCAAGGTCGGTCCAAGATCGACACAGCGGAAGCGATTCGCCACGGTCAGTATCGCGGCCATCCTTTCTAACTGTTATTGCTTTAGTCATTTCAGTTAGGACAGGAAGATCTATGCTTGGTCGGGTTTCTGGGCCGCTGAAATGTCCTAAGCGACTTGACAGTCGCTAGAGGCCTAGGAATAGTCAATTTTCGATCCCAAGACTCTCGAGCAGCCTTGCAGAGGGCAGGTGCGGACGTCGTCCGTTCAGAGACCTGTTTCAGGAACCACAGCAGGCTGGGAGTGGAGGTGGGAGGGAAGGATCTCTTCGCCTCGACGGATGTCTTAAATAGCTCCAATGGGAACCCTGGCATTCGCTTTTGCTTGGTTGTATACCCTGAAATCATCAGCCAGAAAGTCTTCGAGCTCGCTTAGCAGGCTATCGGATAGGCCGTAGTTTTCCTCGTGTACAACTGCAGGAGGAGAGACATTGAATACTCTTGAGATCTTCCGTCGTATAAAGTCGGCAAATTCAGCTGCAGAAGACTCGTGCCGCTTGCTGGGGGAAATATTTAAGCGATCGATAGTGACAGGCTGACCGATTTTCTGGCCCATATAATCTAGGAACTGGTCGAGATTGTCATAGGCAAAAATTTTGTCGACCCCCACCTCACCCACTTCGTTTTTCACAAATGTAAACTGGGAACCGACTTTCGCATAGTCAGGTTGCTGGGGCTGCATGTAGCCTTCGATAAATTCTGGGAATGTCAGTTGAGCAGTGAAGCCTTTAGCTTTTCTAGACTTGAGTCTCGACCCGAAACGGTACCAGCTGTACAGCCAAGATAAAGGGTTTCGAATCAAACAAACGGTTTCAAAATCATCTCGGCCGAGTCTTGCTTTCAGATAGGGCTTGAAGTATTTGTCGTAATCATGGAAAGTGGTGTGTTTCAAACGAGGGGGATCGGGTAGAGAAATATCGCTATACGGGGTTAAGGCAACATGAATGGCAGTTGAGGCACATTTGGGAGTACACAGAAAAACAAAGTCGTGCTCTATGCTTAATAGCATCGTTGGCCTTCACTGTAATAGAACAAGGTTCGAACTTCTGAACGTGACTCACCGTCACTCTTGCGGAGATTTCCCGGAACAATCGGAAAAAAATGCAATTGACGGAATGAATTAACATCTTTCACAATCTGGCACCCAGACCTGTTGCTTATATTACAAGGATCTGCCCGTCGTAACGGCTGTCTGAATCAAAATGTGCCATGGATTTGATGTTGAGGATGAACTTAGCCTACTTCAATCTAAGGTGTCTCCGGAGCTGCCATAGTCTTGGGAAGACCCCCCTGTCCTTCTTTTCGCAATCAATGCAAAGGGACCTTCCAACCACCGTGGTCGCTCCTTTTTCATTAGCCTCTTTGTATTTTTTGGCAGTTCTCTAAAGATCTACTTCCGCGATCTTGTTAGATAGCCACTGCTGCCAGTCCCCCGAAAGGCATTTGTCTTGACGACGATCGCCGCTAAAGTAAACCACTCGACCGTCCTGACTAATGCAAAATAGGGTCCCTCCCCATTCCGCCGTTAGCTTGGATATCTTAAAGCGACCCTCCCAATAGGTCTCAAGTCGTTCTCTATCAAATGCGAACGCGGTTGGCTGCTCTGTTCCGTAAGTTCGCAATATGATATTAATTCTCCGATTGATTTGGGTGCTGTTCATGGCAACTGGGGACTATGCAGGATAGACAGCGGGCACCCTACGTTGAATCTCGTCAGAACACGGCAGACCGTGCATCATCAGTCCAGCAGAACATTGGTGGGGTGTCTTATCCTACCGGTATACCTCTGAAGTCCCTCAGCGATCGCATCACCTTAATAGCCTTGTCGGATCTAACGGGGTTTCATGCACGTATACTTGCCCGTTCGCTCTTTTGTTGCTTAGACTTCACTTCTAATAAATTTGTGCGTTTCCAGCTTTAGCCATGACCAATAGTCTCGACCACCATCCAACCCAATACTTTGTCAATTGGGTTAAACCATTGGTCGCAGGAGTTTATGCAGATCTCGGGGTAGATATTTCCGATCTATGCGATCGCATCTTTACTCTAATCGAACCCTACGTGCAGGCAGATGCTCGCGAAACCCACCCTAACCAACGCTGGAGTGAATCCGATATCCTCCTGATCGCCTACGGAGACAGCTTGGACAACGGCAGCCGCACCCCGCTGCAGGTGATGCATTCTTTTCTCGATACTTATTTGTCCGAGATAGTCTCCGCCGTTCACATCCTGCCCTTCTTCCCCTATAGCTCTGACGATGGTTTTGCCGTCATTGACTATACCCAAGTCAATCCCAGCTTAGGAGATTGGTCAGACATCGAACTCATTTCCAGCAAATTCGATCTGATGTCCGACTTGGTGGTCAATCATGTCTCCAGCAAAAGCGAGTGGTTTCAACAGTTTTTACAAGGGGAACAGCCAGGCTGTGACTATTTCATTACAGAAGATCCCGAGACGGACCTGTCTTCAGTCACGCGACCGCGCAGCAGTCCTCTCCTCTGTCCCGTTACAACCCCCCAAGGGCAGCAGCATGTCTGGGCCACCTTTAGTCACGACCAAATCGACCTCAATTTCGCGAATCCAGATGTGCTGTTGGAGTTTCTCAAGATTATTTTGCTGTACGTGGAGAAAGGCACCCGCTATTTCCGGCTAGATGCCGTTGGCTATTTATGGAAATCTGTGGGGACCTCCTGCATTCACCAAACTAAAACCCACACCCTGGTGAAACTCTTGCGGGAAATCCTCTATTTGGTTTGCCCCAAAGCCATTCTGATTACCGAAACCAACGTTCCCAACCGCGAAAACCTGACCTATTTTGGCAACTGCAACGAAGCCCATGCCATCTACAATTTCAGCTTGCCTCCACTCGTCGTCAATGCCCTACTGCAGGGAAGATCCGACCATCTCAAAACCTGGATGATGAGTATGCCCCCTGCCCCACAAGGGTGTGCCTATCTCAATTTCACTGCCTCCCACGATGGCATCGGGATGCGACCTACAGAGGGCTTGCTTGACGAAGGCGAGTACCACACCTTTATCCAATGTATGAAGGAATTTGGTGGGGAAATCAGCATGCGAGCCCATTCCGATGGCTCTGAAAGCCCCTACGAGGTGAATATCTCCCTATTTGATGCTATGAAGGGCACGGCCAAAGGGTCAGACAAATGGCAAATTCAGCGGTTCCTGTGCTCGCAAATCATCATGATGTCTCTGGAGGGCATTCCAGCGTTTTATATCCACAGCCTGCTGGCTACCCCCAACGATCGCGAAGCCGTCGAGAGAACTCATCACAATCGCTCGATCAACCGGCACAAGTGGGATTACGAACAGTTACAGGGTCTCTTAAACGATCCCAAGTCCCCCCAGTCAATTGTCTTCACAGAACTCTCCCGCCTGATAAAAATTCGCCGCCACCAGCCTGCCTTTCACCCCAATGCCACTCAATACACCCTGCACCTCAAGCGATCGCTGTTTGCCTTCTGGCGCCAGAGCATGTCCCGCGATCAAAGTATTTTCTCCATCCACAACCTCACCCCCCGCACCCAGAAAGTGGCGCTGCGGGAATTGAATCTGATCGGCACCGATCCTTGGTTCGATCTGATTAGCGGTCAGGAGATCGAAGAGGGACAAACTGACTTCAGCCTAAAACCCTATCAATCGGCCTGGATTACCAACAAGGTCAATCCCCCTACTTCATAAGCGACGGATTGCATTGCCCGCCTACACCCATCGTTTGGGAACAGCTAGGCAGCTTCCTCCGTGTCTAGCTCGACTGCTTCTAAGAAGCGATCGAGGAAGTTGGGAAACGCGCTTTGAATTCGTTCCCAGCAAGGAATAAAGGGGGTTTCCATCGGGTTGGCTAAAAACGCTTCCCCAGCCACAACGACATTTTCCGCAAATAGCTCTACAGCCAGTTCTTCTGCATGGCGATCGAAGTCGAGGTCGTTGAAGATCGCATCGTTTTGGAACATCGCAATCATGTCCAGAGCCACCCGGTAGTAGGTGGCTTTGATGGTGCGGAACGTTTCCCGTGTCAGGATATGCCCTTGAATGGCCAACTTTCGATACAGAGCTTTGGTGATATCAATGCTCATGCGGGCTAGACCTGCCGTGCGATCCTGCTCGGAAAGGGACTTATGTTTGTGGTCGTAGATATCCAGGATTTCAGTTTGGCAAATGCGATGGGGGGCATGGTTGCGCTGAACCTCGGAGAGTACCCCAACTTCCAGTCCCCAGTCGCTGGGAATGCGCAACCCAGGAATGATGTGGGACATGAGGGCAAACTCCCCCGAGAGGGGATAGCGGAAACTATCGAGATATTCCAGGTAGTCTGTGCTGCCCAGAGTCATCTTCATGGCCCGCAGCAGAGGAGTAATCAGCAGTCGTGTTACCCGCCCTTTTATTCTGCCTTCGCTGACTCTGGCGTAATACCCCTTGCAAAAGCGGTAGTCAAAGTTGGGGTTTGCCACCGGATAGATTAAGCGGGCTAAGAGGTTGCGATCGTAGGTGGTGATGTCGCAATCGTGCAGAGCCAAAGCGTCGCTTTTTTGGGAGGCCATCATGTAACCTAGGCAATACCAGACATTGCGACCTTTACCGCGTTCCTGGGGGGCCAGGTTCAACTCCGCCAACTCGCGGTCGAGGGCCTGCAGGCGAGGGCCGTCGTTCCACAAAATGCGGTGATGTTGGGGCAATTTAGAAAAATACTCTTTGGCATGCAGCCATTGATCGCGATTGGCACAGTCTAAGCCAATGACGATTTCGGATAAGTATGGAACGTTCTTAAGTTCGTAAACGATGTTGGTGAGGGCGTCAGACTCTAATTCGGAGTAAAGGGCTGGCAGAATCAGCCCTAACTTGCGCTTTTCTGAAAACTTGAGAATGTCTGCTTCTAGATCCTCAACTGAGCGGTCGGATAGTCGATGTAGCGTGGCGATCGCACCGTGTTGATAGAAGTCGGCCATATCCCTACAAATGCAAGAACACCCTACCTTATCTCGGAATGGGTTCCACATATAGTGTTCGCTATACAGACAGAGGTGTCACAAGACCGATTAGTTTGAAGCTCGCTCCCCCAATATGCTGTCGACCGCCTCGCACCAGCCTTCCGGACCGGGTCGTTCGGGCTCAATTAAGGTAGCAACCCCCATCACCTCAAACGGCGGACGATGGGGATTGGGAATTAACACACCAATATCGGCCACCCTCAGCATGGCTAAGTCATTGGGGCTATCCCCCAATGCCACCACCGTCCAGTCAACGTCGGGGAAAACTACGCGATAGCGGTCCACCAGCCAGGTCAAAGCTCGCCCCTTGTCAGTTGCCGCCATAACATGGTGAAATCGTCCCCCTCGGGTGGTGCTGAGCCCCTTTTCTTGCAAAGCTCGGATAAAGTCCGCATATCTCGATTCGTCGTCTTCCCACAACAGAGGCTCGGTTCCCATTCTCTGCTTGGCGGCAATAGCCCCCTCCCCAGACAAGCCGGTAATATCAGCCACCTCTTCCGAGCTCATGTCGGAAAACCCCCTGAATCGATAGCCGTGACTGCTGCGCAGGTGATTCAGATGATTGACAATCTCTCCATAGGAACTCCCGAAAATTTTGACCTTGGCCTCCGATGCATGAGCAGGATGGTCAAGGGTGCCGGGGGGAATCACTACTGCAGCGCCATTTTCCACGATGAACGGAGCCTGAATAGCGATCGCCTGTCGCAACTGCACCTGCTCTGCAATGGTCTTGCTGGAGTTGAAAATAATTGGGAAGTCCAGTTGTTTGAGACGCTCGATTGCCGGTAGCGCTGCATCAAAGCTATAGGACTGATGGTCGATCAGCGTGGCGTCCAGGTCGGTTGCAAACAGGAATTTCTTCATGCAAGTCAATCTCGGGTGGTCAGGGTAAATTCTCCATTTCAGCTTTTGAGCAATCAGCATGACAGCTATTTGTTCTAAAGCAGTTTTTCGAGTCCGTAAACGAGCGACTTCAGTTGAGTGACTTTGCGGATCCCCAAGAGGACGCCGGGCATGTATGCCAAGCGATCGCTGGTGTCGTGGCGAATGGTCAAAATTTGCCCCAAGCCCCCGAAGATTACCTCTTGATGGGCAATTAACCCCGGTAAGCGAATGCTGTGGATGCGCACGTTCTCGCCACACATCCCTCCCCTGGCACCCGGAATAGTTTCTGTTTCGTCCACCTCAGAGGGGTTGAAGGTTTTCCCCAATTCGCTCAGCATTTCCACCGTCTTGATGGCAGTACCGCTGGGGGCATCTGCCTTCTGGTTGTGGTGCAGCTCGATCACTTCCACATGGTCGAAGTATTTGGACGCTTGCACCGCCATTTGCTGCTGCAAGATCGTACCGATTGAGAAATTAGGGGCAATTAAGCAACCGGTGCTAGCTTTATCGGCGAACTCTGCCAGAGAACTAATTTGCTCTGTGGTTAAGCCCGTGGTGCCGACAACGGGACGGACTCCATAGGCGATCGCGGTGCGGATGTTTTCGTAAACGGAGTCGGGGTGGGTAAAGTCCACCATGACACCTGGGTTTTGCCCCTGGGCCAATTCCGCCATCAACACTTCGAGGTTGTTGGTCACGGGGATTTCGACAGGTCCAATCCCGGCCACCTCCCCCACATCTTCGCCAAAATGGCCGCGATCGATCGCTCCAACTAGCTCCATGTCCTCCGAGTCAGACACCGCCTTAATGACTGCGCGGCCCATCTTACCGATGGCACCGTTAACCACAACGGGGATTGGAGAGGTGGACATGTTTAATGCAAGCAAATACTACAGCATCTACTCTAGTGCCAATCGAACCTATGGCGGCCTTCAAGCTGCTCGAGCCATCTCAGATACCCAGCGAGCAGCGGGTTACAGATCGTTAATAAGTGCACCGGCTCAGTGTCACCGTCAGCTGACAACCTCGCAATCCCCGAAATGTCGAAAGAATAATAAGAAGCATGGCTGGATTCAACAAGTGAGCCATTCGTGGCGCAGGTTGCAATACCATTAGGTGAGCAAAAGCACAGACATTCTTCTACCCGCTTGGTTAGATTCAAAATAGAATCTGTAACAGCTTTTAGAGCCAAATCGTATTTTTTCTCTACGAACGGGGCAGGTTACAGGTGCTTTTACAGGTCATCTGTGCGCCAACAGGAGAATTGAGTTATGTCTGCCACTGTTCTATCTCCCACTGTGGAAGTGGTCGATGTTCCTACCTGTTTCTATATCAACGCTAGCGATCGCCTTCAAATGGTGCGCTTGACCGAATTTGCGAAAATTGAGTTCGAGCGGGTACTGTTTCCAGGACAGCGCCTGATGTTTGAAGCTCGCCCCGATGCTGTGTTCGAAGTGTATTCGGACAGCTGTGAGGGAGACTGCCACCAGAGCTTTACCTGCAGCGAGCTGGCTTGCCTCTAAATGAGTTGCGCCTCCTGACGTCAGAGCGGTCGTTTCCTGGGCCTGGTTTAACTGGAGGTTACAGTCCGAGGGGCACTTTTCGGGAAAATCGGCAATCTTTCCTTGAGATTTGCGACTGCTATCCAAGACCGAACCCGTCAGTCATCTTGCTGGCAAGCACGAGTTCGGTCGTAAATTCCTGTATCGACAAAAAGAGAAAGCCATAGAGGCGCTCGAACAAGCCTTGGCATTCCCCAGCTAAGAGTCGGATGTCTTGTTCTACTTGCCCGTGACGTATGCTTGGCTGCACCATGCCAAAGTTTCTTAGACCATAATCGTCGAGGCATCACGGTTATATCGAACCATCGGGCATCCACGCCCCTGTCAAATCAGCATCCGTTAAGTTCGTGCCCGTGAGGTCAGCCCCTTCAAGGTTGGCCTCGCATAAGGTTGCCCCTTTTAAATTGGCATAGCTGAGATCGGCCCCCTGCAAATTGGCTTGGGTTAGGTCTGCGGCTGCGAGTCCCGATTGCAAAGTGCCAGAAAAATTTGCGTGACACAATCGGGCTTCTGTCAAATTGGCGCGGAACAGCAGGGCTCCCCCCAACTGGGCGTAGCTCAAGTCCGCATGACTAAAATTGGCTTGACCCAAATCGGTGCGGCGATCGGAAGAAGATTGCAGGTCTGCATCGATTAACAGGGCTCTGGAAAAATTCGCGCCATTGCCATTGGCCCCGCTGAGAATTGCTTTGGGCAAGTAGGCCCCTGTCAAATTGCAGCCAATCAGCTTAGCCCCACTCAGATCGGCTTCCCGCAATCGAGCCGCCGACAAATTAGCCTGACTGAGATCCGTCCCCCACAACAGCGCCTCACTCAGGTCCGCTTGATGCAAATTGGACTGACTGAAATTACTTTGACCCATCCGCGCTTCCCGAAAATCCGCCTGCTCAAAGTTGGCCTGCTTCAGACTGACATGCAAGAACTCTGATGCTCGCAATAGCGCCTTGGCAAAGTTGCGATCGCCATCTCCATACCGACGCAACACCTCTTCTGCGTTCATTGCTGTCCCCAAATATCCCTATCAAACTGTATCGAACGGTCTCAGGTAGTGGCTCAGTTTGTGGGTAGAGCTTCAAGAACGCTGACCCTGAAGGATGCTTGCGCGCAGAGAATCAAGCGAGTCACGCAGATAAATAGTGCACGATGGAAGGATGGATACTTTGGGTCGTCTAAGTTTAGGAATCCAAGCTAGGCTATGCATCAAAACCTTGCTTGCGACTGTTCCCGACAAACTGCCCTTTTAAGATCTGCTTTATTGCGTTATCTTTCAACATCATGTGGCGAAGGAGTTCAATTAAGTACTGTTCAAGTAGCTCGTGGCTCAAGTTCTGAACCTCTTGAGAATACACTTGTAAGCGGAATTGCTGTTCGATGGTGAGTTTGTTGGAAAAATCCATCGTTTTTTACTCCTGTGTAGTTAGCGCAGAAAAAGAAGAGTGAGCAAAGGGGTTCAAGGCTGGATTTGTCAGGCAATCGAGTCTGTATTGATAGCCTGGCTCGAATCTGCTGATTGGAACGTGACAAAGATAATAGGGAACCTGCGATCGCGGTCACTTCCGAAGCGATGGAAAGTAGTACAAACCTTGTTAAAACTTATTCAGGTTGAGCCTGGAGTTGTGAGGAAGCATTGCTGAACGCCATACCCCAGGTTTTGTAATTAGCTGAAGTCGATTATCAAAACCTTGATTTTCAAGTTTAAAACTGCTAAATAGAGAGAAATAGCTGTATGAGAATTCTCTGACTCAGATTCAAAGAGAGAATTTATGCTTCATATTGCAATATTAGAATTTGCCTAGAGTGGAAAGACAATATATTCCAAAGCCAACAATCACTGATTAGTAAGTATGTCAGACTTAGCGAAAATCCTTTCAACAACTATACATATGCTTGCGTTTCTGAGCGACCGTCCCCCGGTTGTTTTGGGGTCACTGTTCGCTCAAGTATGTCAGCGCATGAAAGCGTAGAATCATCAAAGATTCAAAAAATGGATTCAGCTTGCATAGAGGTGGGATGTGAAAGAGCTTGTGTCCAAACAGTTGGACATCTCTTTCAAACGGACAAGAGGCTGGAATCAAGTTCGTCAACAGTTTGGCTGTTCTGGTATTGTGAATCTCAATCTCTGCAATCAGCTGATTCAATCGATTGAGCATCTCTGCTACGGGGTTGCGATTTTGTTGGAGTATTTCCGCAGAGTTATTGACTATTGATTTCATGACGTTCTCCACTAGAAATGCTAGAATATTAGAGAAATCTGAAAGATAAGTTTTCGAGAACCTCTTTTGCCTAATCTCATTATATTTGATTGCTAAGTTCAGAAGGTATGAAATAGTCAGGACTTCCTATGCCGAGCTAATTCAGTTCAATTGAGGAAATTTAGCTAAAGTATGAATGATTCTGGCGCAACTACGCTATCAGTTTAATTCATGGTGGCTTAACGCCCTTTACTCAGCTGTATTGTCCAGGGCCCTTTCATTCTGATTGGCGATATTTTATGTGCTCATAAGAACACGCTGCTTCAGCTCTCAACTCAGCTATCTGTTGACACAACAAGTTCTCAGAACTCATTGCTCAAATCTAGAATGAAACGACCCTGTCTGAGACCTCTACTTATACATACCTCCTGCATACGTAATAGTATGCGGGGCATCAGTCAGGTTTGAGATTGCATCAGATAGACCGCCTTCTATTTGCGCAAAGATTTTGCGCAAAGATTAACCCAAGACAGATATGGAAGGAAGGGGAGTCCAAAAAATGCCCGGAGCCAAAGAGCGATCGCTGAGATCTGGAGAAGATATCATGCTCTGAGGGCTGTAAATATTAAAGAGTTCTCTCAAGAGGACCGTTTGGGAGTACTCAACGCTTTGAACTGTTTGAAGGATTCGGCTTGTTGAAGCAATCGTTCGCTAATGCGATCGCAAACCAGTTCGCACAAGTTGAAAATAGTCGGATCGGCAATGGAATAGTAGGCACTCACTCCCTTGGGCTGTCGTTCCAGAATGCCGGCTTCAGTCAACAGCTTCAGATGTTTGGAGATATTTGCTTGTCCAAGTCCGGTCGCTTCCACCAACTCGTTGACATTCATGGGACCGTCCCGCAAGCAATTTAAGACCTGCAACCGACTGACTTCTGAAAGCAGCTTGAAGTAATTCGCAACTTGAGAAAGAACATCTGAGTCAGCAGCAGACATCTGAGAGTAGCTCGTGTTTCATTACTGTATGAGTATAAATCAAGGAAATTCGATATCTTGTACAGTGGCTTGGGTCATCAAGTTCAGGAAGCGGATTGAGCTGGCGATCGCGCCAAAACGATCCGAAGTCTCGGTTTTTATGCGAAGTTGGGCTAAGTATTGTTAGCTATCTTGCGGCGAGCGACTGTCGCGATCGGCGAATAGCTAACTACTGGCTTTGAGTGTGGCAAGTGGTGCGGAATGCTGTTCAGTTGGCTCGATTGGTCTCATGTACTCTCGGTTGTGGGCTGGGGTTTGGGGTCTGTGCTGTGGGCGGAGATTGTGCGGGACTGCTACCACGCGTTGTCCCACCAATGGCCTTGGCTGTACCGCCATCACGCTTGGCACCACCGCGTATTCCGCCGAGATTTAACGTTTGCCAGCCCCGAGATTTATCGGCAGGCACAATGGCATAACGATTTTCCGGAATGTTTGGTGATGCTGGCGTTCGCGATCGCGTTTGGGTGGGTTGCTTTCCTGCTCGATCCAGCTCATGCCAATTGGACCACTCTGGGCATTCTTTACGTCCTCAGTTTCTTGGCTAGCTGTATCGCTCGCGGCAGCGGTAGCGAATGGGCTAGGGAGTTGACGGATTTGACTCATATGCCTGGCCCCTTTCAAGCAGCTCCAACCCCTTTTTGGGTGAACCGGCCTTATCATTGGCGGCACCACTTTGATGACGATCGCGCTTACTATTGCAGTACGTTGACGCTGGTGGACAAGCTGATGGGTACAGCTCTGTCGTTGAAAGGCAAAAGAATTGCGGTAACAGGGGCGAGCGGAACGCTGGGGCGAGCCCTGCTGGCTGAGTTGCATCGCGCCGGAGCTAAACCGATTGCCCTCACCTCCAGCAATAGGGAACTGTCGGTGGAGGTGGATGGCGAGGCGATCGCTCTGCGCACTCTGACGTGGTCTGTGGGACAAGAACAGGCGTTGGCGGCTCGGTTGTGTCAAGCCAAGGTGGATATTTTAGTGCTCAACCACGGTATTAACGGTCATGGGGATAGGACGCCAGAGGCGATCGCGCGATCGTATGAAATTAATACATTTTCTAGTTTGCGCTTGCTGGACTTGTTTTTAGGGCAGGTGACCACCAATGCAGATATCGCTACCAAGGAAGTTTGGGTGAACACCTCTGAGGCGGAGATTCTGCCTGCCGTCAGTCCTCTGTACGAACTCTCGAAGCGCGCCTTAGGGGATCTGGTAACGCTGCGCCGTTTGGATGCCCGCTGCACCGTCCGCAAACTAATTTTGGGTCCGTTCAAGAGCAACCTCAACCCCATCGGGGTGATGTCGGGGGAAGGGGTGGCCCGACGGATTGTGAAGGCTGCAAAACGGGATAGCCGCAATATTATTGTCACGATCAATCCGCTGACCTACGTGTTATTTCCGCTTAAGGAAATGACCCAGTCTTTGTATTTCCGCTGGTTTAGCAAGCCTGCCGAGCCGCAGTCCGAACTTGAAGCGGTGCCCGCTCCCGAGAGCGTAAGGTCGAATAGCTAGACAGCCTAGCAGCTAGAGGGAAGTGGGTTATGCCCGAACAACTGTTTGAAGAAAATCATTACGTCCTGCTGATGCCGGGGGCGGCGGAAGAGTTTGTCACCTCTGTAGAGCTAGCGGAGTTTTTGCAGCAGCTGTTGCTGGAATATCCCGATGCAGTGGATGCAGATGTAAAGCAATTTGGTACGGTGCAGGAGCAAGCACAGCGGCTGATTGAAACCACCTGCGAATTGCCGATCGCTCCTGGGCAGACGGTGGAATGGTATGCGGTGCGGTTAAACAAGAAGTAATTGCCTGGCTTTGTTCGGCGAACTCTCGACAAAAGTTGAAACCCACTTGTTCGCTTGTTCCTCGATCGCAGCTTGGAGCAGTGAGATCGCCCATAAGTTCACCTCGATATCGGTTTGCATTCTATTTCCCGTCCGCGCACCACCCGCTGGCCTACGAGCGAACCGCGCGTTTCCGTCACAACCGTGCATTGCCCTTCTCGACCGGCCCGCTCGTAGAAAATCACCACCCAATCTCGGGTTTTGTTCAACTGGTGCGCTCGAGCTGTATTGGAAAATAGCGCTGTGAACGTCCAGCTGTCTTGCTCCCAATGCATGATGGGTAGCCAGCTTTTGCCCTCCGGGTTAAAGCGTCGCGGGGCGATCGTTCTCAGCTGTCCTGCGGAGGCTAGACGGCGATAGCGAGTATCTACGGCTAACAGCAGGGAAACAGGGGGATGTAAGGGGATTGGCTTGTGTCGAACGGCATCCTGATGCTCGATTAGGCGGGCATGTCGGCGAGAAGAGCGACTCAACATGCTTGCTAATGCATCGCGAACGAGGCGAACGCGGCGGTGGCCAAATCCCTTGACTGTTTCGAGGCGACCGTCGTGTGCGGTTAACTCTAGTTCCTCTAAGGTTTCGATACCCAGTTCCCGATGGATATGACAAGCGAGCTCTTCGCCAATACCGGGAATTGTGGCAAATAAATCTTCGGGGGTGACTTCCCCCTGGAGGCGTTCGAGCGATCGCAATCTGCCGGTGTATGCCAATTCTTCAATCGATCCGGCTAAGCTCTTGCCAATACCAGGGAGTTGTTCTAATCCTGCGACTCCATCGGCTAACAGCAGATCTACGACAGGTGTTTTCTGCTGGCGAATGGTTTGTGCCCCTTCCCAATAGGCCCGTACCCGAAAGGGGTTTGCCTCCTGGGCTTCAAGTAAGTCCGCAACCTGTTCGAGGACATCCGCTATTTCTGCGTTCGAGAAGTTGTAGGGATGGGCAGTATCAGGCTTAGTTTCGTTGTTACTGGACTGCAATTTTGTGACAACCATCGGAGTACTCCAAACTCCTATTCCCATTATCGCCTGCTGCAAATGAACTGTGGGAATGGTGGGCTAAGCTGCATCGGACTGAGTAGAGTGTCAGCCTAAATGGCATTGTCCCTTTAATACTGAAAGACCCCGGCGATCGCCGAAGTCTTTCAGTCTATTGGCTAGAGCTTTGAAGGCTTTAGCTTTTTGTTGGCGGCGACGATGTCGCTTGCGGCCTTTCTCTTGCAGGCGACCGCTAGCCTTCCAGTTAGGAACTTTCACGATCGGTTTCCGTAGGTTAAGAAAGTAATTTGGCCGGTTAACGGCCTTCTCTTTAATCTAGTCTGACACGGTTTGTTTTTGCATGCCAGTGAGGGAAATATCGATCGCCCATAGCAGTATTTATTGGTTATCGATTGCCGGTTATGTCCTATATTTTGCTGAATCTTGAGTCTCAAAACTCAGAGGAATAGTTTCTGGCACTAGCTATCTGGAGCCATTGAGGATAGCCGTAGGAATTTTGGCTGTTGAGAGAGGGAGGTTTGTTGCTCTTAAAAATATGGCTGGCTACGAGGACCAATAAGTCTCGAATGTCATGCTCCTCTCCCCGAGCTTCCAATCCCAAACTCCACCATTTATCTTGGAATAGAAGCAGTTCGGTGAGCTCGACAGTACAACATTGGAGCAGGTCGAATGTGGGAACGACGGCAGTGACAGCTTGAGTGTTGCGATCGAGAGTAAAGCAGCACTGCTTTCGCTGTTTCTCGACTGGGATCCAGTCTGGCACCAATACTGTATCTGTATCGGGCATTTTTGCTAACGGGAAACTCCACTTTTTCCAGTGCTCGATATTGCCGATAACCTGCTTGTTAAAGGTGATGTCTCTGTCACGACAGAAGCACTGTTTAATTTCGATTCGATTTTCTCGAATCTTCATCCCAAGGGATACTGTTTCTCGATTGAATATATAGAAATCAACTCTTTTTGGCTGCACTTGAGGGTTATGCATAACTGTCTCAAACCAGTGCGCCACATTGTCAGTCAGTCTCCCTTTGAAAAACCATTTCACTTCAGCTGTAAGTTGAGCTGCGAGCATTACGCAATTGCATGGTGTTTTGAATCAGCTTTTCTGGGAATGCACCTAGACCGAGAGCCCAATTGAGCTTTGATTGTAAGGCGAACAACAGTTGTTTCCGGCCTCGTTCGAGCTCAAGCTGGAAAAAATCTGGCTTTAAAATTCTCTAGGGACTTTCGTCCGTTTCATTTTGACGGAATTCCTCTGTGGATTTTGAGTCCTCCGGCGAGGTTTTGGAGTGACCCTCTGCAGCCCTTTGTGGCAAGAGAAAGCGAAGGGCGATCCAGACTGCAAAGATAGCGATGAGTACGAGTGCATAATCTTCTACCATTCCATCCTCCATACCACTCGACAGTTCAGTGGCTCGGGTTTACATCGGGATTTGTGTTGAAATGCTATGAAAACAGAGAAAGTCGGTGCTCGATCCATGGTCATTCATTCCTGTCAAAATAGTAGAAGGGGTGTTCGCACAATCGCAGTTTTGATCGCTTTACTTCTGTTTTTCTTGAGTGGCGGTTGGGGACAAAACCAACTCGTTTACGGTCAAACCACTATGACACTTTCACTGAGCTCGCCCGCTTTCACGCACAATGGCGAGATACCCAAAACCTATACCTGTGAAGGTCTCGACATCTCTCCACCTTTGCAATGGACAGGTATTCCTGAAGGGGCTCGCAGCCTCGTCTTGATTGTTGACGATCCCGATGCCCCCGATCCTGCTGCCCCCAAAATGACGTGGGTGCATTGGATCCTTTATAACCTTCCACCCAACACTACTGCTCTTGCAAAAGGGATCGCCACACGAGACTTACCTAGCGGGACAGGAATCGGGCTGAATAATTGGCAACGGAAAGACTACGGCGGACCTTGCCCCCCGATTGGTCGCCATCGCTATTTTCACAAGCTCTATGCCTTAGATACCGTTCTCAATCTTAGAGGTTCTCCCACCAAGGTAGACGTTGAAGCTGCCATGTCCGGACATATTTTGGAGCAGTGCGAGCTGATGGGAACCTACCAAAAATAGGGTGATTCCTACTGCGATCCCTCCAACCCTGCTGCATGGGGGCCTTGCCCGGTTAGCAGTTCGATCCCTCGGAAATTCAATACATGCTTCGACCGATCTGAGGAGGTTGCACCTGTCATCATCTCCCTCGAACTTGCTTTGCCTCGCGCAAAATCTGCAAGCCTCCGCGAACCACGATGCAGGAAACGACCGTCCCAATGACCAAATCCGGATACCGATTCCCGAGAGCCATCACCAGGCCCCCGGAAGTTACGACACCGACATTGGCAATGACATCGTTCGCTGAAAAAATCCAGGATGCCCGCATGTGAATGCCCCCTTCTCGGTGCTTGGCAATCAGGATTAGGCAGATCAGGTTTGCACAGAGGGCGATCGCCCCCATTCCTATCATTAATAGACTGACGGGATCGCTGCCGAAGAGCAATCGACGCACAACTTCAATCAGGACCCCGAGACCGAGGGCAACCTGCAGTACACCGCTTGCTTTGGCAGCACTGGCTTGCAAGCGACGAGACCGACCAACAGCATACAGAGCCAGCCCGTAGACGGATGCGTCAGCCAGCATATCTAAAGAGTCGGCAAGGAGTGCAATTGATTCAGCCCACCAACCCACGATAGCCTCAGCGGCAAACATTATGCCGTTTATCGCCAAAAGCGTCGAAAGCGTTATGCGCTCAAGTTGGGCGGCTTCCTCCAGCTCGCAACCACAGTCTGCCATCTAAATCTCTGTTCCTGTGAGTTCAACAATATAGCTTGTGACATTTCAGTTAGGACAGAGGAATCTATGTCCAGTCAGTGATTGGGATAGCTGAAATATCCTAAGCGAGTTGACGGTCGCTATAGGGTTCATATTGGGAGTGGGAGGAGCAAGTCAAGACGATCTCCGACCAGCAAGTGCGATGAAAGGCCGGTGAGAGTAAAGGGCAGCAATCCCATCCGCGAATGGTGGCCCGTCGAGCCTGACCAGTAGGCAATCGAAGAGTGTCGGACCCCATCTAGGATGCTGGTAGTTCGCAGGGGGACAGGGCAGTCAGGGATTGGGGATAGTGCTTTGCTTGCCAGTCCTCTAACCATTGTTTGAGGTGGTAAGTCGCTTTACAGTCATCCTCGTTGTAGGTGATTGTCGCATCAAGGAAGCTGCGATCGCCTGTTTCGAGCCACTGGGCATACCAGTAGACCGCCTGCGCCCCCCCCGCATCCTCCTGACGCCAGCGAAATCCCTGCCATTTGGCCATATGTTTGAGGGAATAGCTTTCCACCGGCATGACCACGCATTGGCTGGCAATTTCGTGCAAATCCACCATCCGGTTCAGAATCTGTCGAAGCACCGTCCGGGGGGTGCCATAGCGCTCCGACAACTGGCGGCACGTATGGATTTCAAAGGCATGGAAATGATAAATGGGGGCAGTTGGATAGCGTTGAGTGAGCTGGACAAACTGTTCCCAACAGTCCCGTTCGTCGATGGGGCGTTCCGCCAAAAATGGGTGAAAGGTCGCTTCCTGCTCCGGCAGGATAGGGTCTGGACGAGTCCGTGACTGAACGGTAGCGGGCTGATGGTGAACGGCTAAGACTCCTAGTAAATAGGCGACGTTTTGCTGGGGTTCTGCCTCTATATCGAAATACAGTTCGACTGGCGAACGCGGTAATACAAAGGCTTTCATCGGTAATGCCCGCCCGTCCCTCTGGGCCATTGCTTGGCAAATAATGCGCTCAGCTGTGGGTCGTCCAATTCCTGGCAAATGTTGAATGCGATCGCTGGCGGTAGTCGCAAGAGCTTCCACCGTGACGATGCCAATTTTTCGCAGCGTGGCGTAAATAGTAGCTGTGATCCCTGGCAACAGAGTTAAAGGGTGTTCGACGCGGGCAAGATCGCGGCAATGCTCCTGCCAGACGCACAAGCTGCAGCGACTACGAGTGACGTGGGCCTCGGGGGCTTGTTTTTGGGCCATAGCCCCCACGTACTCCATCAAGAGGCGACGAGCATTTTGCTTCGCTGTTCGCAATCCCACCCGACGCCATTTTCCATCCAGCAGGATAGCGATTGCCCTTTCCCCCTCCACCCCCCACAGCAGTTGTAACAGTTCGGAATGTAGGGCCAAGACTAGAGTGTAGTCAGACTTGACCCGCTTGCTGGCCCGGACATCAGCAGGCAAGTAATACCAACGACGCTGTCGGGGGTGCACCACGGAGATGTCAGGTCTTGGGAGCTGATGCAACCGATCGGACTCTTCCACCCCCCTATCTTGGGAATGAATGCGAGTCTCTAGATCTATGCGTGTCTTGAAACGAGCGCGCTTGCCCTGATAGTTGGCAGAATCGCTATCGGCCATGGGTTCGGGGAGTGGAGTTCGCACCAAAATATCTGGCCGACTCACCAAAACGGGATTCCCTGGCAAGTTCAACGGGTGCATGAGCACACCACGATAAATCCGCTCTTCTCCCGCCTCCATTAGCTCCAAAGTACGCAAAACCCGAGCACAAAGCTCGGGCCAACTGTTGCGATTGAATCCACCCAAATCAATTCCGGGGGCATAGTGTTTGACGGTGTTCCGATGTTGCTGTCGCCCCTGTCTCAATTGGTTTAAAAAATCGCTGGGGGGGCTTTGCCGATCTTGGGGACCAAAATGCTGGAGATAGGGTTGCCGCCTACAGCGACGATAAGCAAGCAACTCTTCGGCAGCAATCCGTTTCATGGGTGAGCAGATATGTCTTCTTTCACTGTAAGGGGGAATCGCCTTAGATGTCTCTTTTAGTTAGGAAATTGGCCCGCGATCGCACAATTGTCAAGAATCCCCGTCTTTATCTCGGTCTCGTGCGGTTCCTTGAGGAGCAATCGCCTGTTTCCAATCCTGGGGGGTATTGCAATTCACAAACATATTTGGGTTGGCCCCCTGCCATTCCTTCACCGCTTGGTGGCACAACCACTGCTGAAACGATCGCGTACCGGCGGATAGGGCTGCTTGCAGACTGTCCAAACAGCTAGAGCGATAGAACCCACATAGGGGGTCCCACCCCTTGGGATGGCGGTGCAGAAACGCCTGCGTTTCGGGCGATCGCCCAACCAGCAAACGCTTACCCTCTAATAGACTTGCCGTATCTAGATGCGGTAAATCGCAAGCGAGAAGCAGTACCCATTCTGCCTGCACCTGTTGCAATCCCAGAGCAAACCCTGCCAGCGGCCCCGGTGGGGATTCTCCGGCTTCGGGTTTGGGTTCGGGGACCAACTGGACAGGCAAATCAAGCTGAGCGTAGCGCTCTTCCCAAGGGGTTACCAAGTAGGTTTTGTGCGCACAGTTTGCCGCCACCTCGCACACAGTCTTCAACAAAGGCTGCCCCTTGTAGGTCAGTAGTGCTTTGTCCTGCCCCATGCGGCGACTGCGCCCCCCCGCCAGGACAATCGCATCCAAGAACTTTCTCCGATCGTCCTGGCTTTTCATATTGCTTTTCAGAGGATTCGGTTCTGCAGCGTCCACACCCTTAATTCGCCGCTCGGGCTTGCACTTCAGCGACTGCTGTTTGCAATGCTTGCAAGCAAGCCAACACCTTGCCACTCAGTAGTGCATCCTTCGCTACCCTCAGTCCATCCTCAATCGTCGGCACTGCCCCCGCTAACCATAAGTAAAAGCCTCCGTTCCAAACCACCGTATCCAACCATTCACCGGGGTCCCCCTGCAGTACCGCCTGCATCTTTTCTCGCCAAACTTCAACCTCGGGGCAAGGCAGTTCCTCCCCCCCCAATCCAAAATCGCGGGGATGGAGAAAATGTCGCTCTGGCTCCGAGCCATCAAGGAGATCGATGCTGACAATGCCGGTACGGTTACGGGGGAGATCGCAACTCCCTTCCAAGCCCTTCACTGCTACAAACCGCTGATAGCCCCCCACCTCTGCACAGGTCTTCTGCAGCAATTGTTCTGTGGGGGGATGAACGTATCCTGACACCGTTGTGGCTGCCCCAGCATAGGGACTCCACACCAGTTCTAGGGTGGCAAAGGGGGGACGCTTCCCAATTTGGTCGCGGTAGGGCACCAAGGTTTCAGCAGCGGGAAAATGGCGGGGTTGATAGACAAATCCCATCAAGCTGCGCTCAAACACCGCTTGGACCTGAGACAGCGACAAGTGAGTCCAGTCCACTCCTAAAGCCTGCCAGAGTTCCACAAGACAGACTCCGTGTTTGGTGGGCATGCGATCGCCCCCGTGTTGAATCACGGGATAGCCAGCTGCAGCCAATATCAGGGCGGTGATTGGGGCAATGCAAGCTGTTCGATTGCGACCGTCGTAGGGAATGCCAAACACTAGGGGTGAGTGCTGTCCCGAGAGGGGTTGCAGCTGTCCTCCGAGTTCCCGATAGGCATCCAGCATGCCGGCAATTTCTAGATAGGTGGGTCGCTTGATGCGATGGGCAATCATAAAGGCTCCGATTTGTGCCGGAGTTGCCGCTTGCCTCAACATCGAGAGAGTAGCTGCTGCCGCTTGCTCCCGAGAGAGGTTCTTGCCAGTATGGGTGCCGCTCCCCACCAGCTTCAATAGCTCACGAAACGTATCGCTCATAAACGTACAGATACAGATCTGAATGTCCCCTCGCAGAACACTAGACTATTGCATCAACCCCCACTAGAGGAGTCAAAGACATTGAGATTGCGTAAGGATTTTGCTGCACCAGTTGGCAAAAGTGTCGAATGGGGGGGAATTCCAACCGATCTTGAGTGGTCACGAGGGACACCTGGCGCAGGAGGCGCGGTTCTTCGGTAGGGCGAGAGCTCAAAGCAGGGTCGTCCGCTGCCGTTGCGATTGCTGACTGGGGAAGTAAGGCAACCATGTTCCCCTGCTTGACGATCCCCCGAAAGGCATCGAGGGTATTCAGCTCTAGGGCCGCCCTCAACTCTAGTCCCTGACGCTGAAATTGCTCCTGTACAATCCGCTGCATGCCGTAGCCATCTTTGAACACCACCTGTGGATAACGAGCCAGTTCCCGCCAAGGGATTTGGCTATAAACGGCTAAGGGGTGGTCTGCCGCTAGCAACACGTCAATCGGCTCATCAAATAGCCGTTGAATTTTGGTTTCAGCTTTTTCAGTCATCCAACGGTTGTGCATGACAATTGCCACATCCACCAGACCATCGCGCAATACTTTCAGCGCGCGATCGCTGCCCAACGATGTGACCCGCAACTGTACGTCGGGATAGTCTTGGCAAAATTGCTGCAGGATGGGGGGCAGGAAGGTTGAGCAGGCGGACTGTATGGCGGCAATGCAGAGTTCCGTTTGTTTCCCGGCTGCCAATTCTGTCAGCTCTTGGGTGGCACTCTCCCACTCCTGACAAATCCGACGAGCGCGGGCCAGCAGGTAGTCCCCAGCAACAGTTAACTTGGCTGGGGTCGATCGATGAAAGAGCGACAAACCCAACTGGGTCTCCAACGACTGAATCTGCCGGCTCACTGTTGATTGAGTAATGTTGCATTGGCGGGCAGCCTGTTGAAAGCTACCTGATTCAGCCACCGCCAAGAATGCTTGAAGCTGTTCGAGCCTCATAAATTAGCCCTGCCATTGCATGAGGTTCTACTCGGGGAACTTGCCATCGATACAGATTTGCCGACAACGCAAATGTGCCTAAACAGACAATCGCTTGTATTTAAACAATGCGAATACCTGCGAGCTCTACTGCCAGAATCCCGATGGTCTGGAATGAAAAGTGAGGCGCTATAGCTATATCCAACCCAGGGATTGGATGACCGAGCGGACTGGGTATTGCTATCCGTTTACAGTAGGCAAGCGAAGGTGATGAGATTGTAGCTTCCATCACATTCAAACTGCATATGGAAGAGAGTATTCCGCAAAGCCCTGCTGCATCTATTGCATTCCCGTTGAGTGGGACCCCATATCCGATCCAACAGGCTTGGCCTACAGCCGGTGGACAATCTGGCTCATTGCCTGCAAATTCAAAACTTCCTTGAGGGTTTCCTCTGGCATCAACTGCTTATCCAACACGATCTCGCGGATGGGCTTGCCGGTGCGAAGCGATTCTTTGGCCACATCGGCAGCGGCCAAATAGCCAATGTGGGTGTTGAGGGCTGTCACCAGAGCCAGCGTACCCTCTGCGTAGCTTTGGCATCGATCGCGATCGGCGGTAATCCCTCGAACGCATCGGTTGGTAAATGCTTCTAAAGCATTGCTTAGAATTTGGATGGAATGCAGGAGATCGTAGGCAATCAGCGGCATCATGACGTTGAGTTCAAACTGACCGGCTTGAGCGGAGAAGGCGATCGCCGTATCCAGCCCCATCACCTGATAGCAAACCATGTTCAGCATTTCGGCCATCACCGGGTTGTATTTCCCAGGCATGATGGAAGACCCCGGTTGAACGGGGGGCAATTGAATCTCCTTCAGACCCGTTTTGGGACCTGAGTCCATCAGCCTGAGGTCATTGGCAATTTTGGTACAGTCTTGGGCCAGATTGCGCAGGGCGTTCGAAACCCCGACAAACGGTCCCATACTTTGCATCGCTGCCATCAGATGGGGGGCAGGCTCTAGCTTTAGCCCCGTGAATTCAGTCAAGGCTTGGGTCACGCCATGGCAGTATTGCGGGTGGGTATTTAAACCAGTGCCGGAGGCACTTCCTCCTAAGCCTAGACGTTTAAGTTCCTGGGCTGCTTGTTCCAATCCACGCTGACGATCGCCCACAATCTGGGCATAGGCGCGAAATTCCTCCCCCAATCGCACTGGCACGGCATCCTGTAGGTGGGTCCGTCCCGACTTGATAATCTCTTCAAATTCGACCGCTTTGGCCGCTAAAGCCTCTTGAAATTGGGTCAATACGGGGAAGAGGCGATCGCGCAGGGATAGTAGCGCTCCAATGCGAATGGCTGTGGGGATGACGTCGTTTGTGGACTGGCCGTAGTTGACGTGGTCGTTAGGGCTTACCCGCTGGTAGTTGCCTTTTCGGTCACCCAATAATTCCAAAGCCCGGTTGGCCAGAACTTCATTGACGTTCATGTGGTGAGAGGTGCCTGCACCTGCCTGGTAAATATCCACCACAAACTGTTCTCGCAGCTGGCCTCCCAGAATCTCATCTGCAGCTTGCACCACAACATCCCCAATCTCAGCAGGAATACATCCCAGTTGGGCGTTAACGGTAGCAGCTGCTTTTTTGATTGACAGACATGCGTCGACATAAATCGGTAAGGGTTTAATGCCGCTAATGGGGAAGTTTTCAATCGCTCGCAATGTCTGGATGCCGTAGTATGCATCATCGGGCAAATGGCGCTCGCCCATCGAGTCCCGTTCGATTCGTCCAGATTTAGGCGTACTCATGGGAGATCCATCGCAACAGCAAACAGCATTTTACGCAATCATTAGCATACGTTCGCGATATGCCTGGCTCAGCCCTAAAAATCTTGGCTCGCTGCCTCATAAAGGGTTAAAAACTGATATCGAAACCGCAGAGGTGAAAAAGCTCTTTCACAGAGTAGCTTGACAGACTTGCTCGTTACCCTAATTGCCAACGAATCCGTCGCGATGATTTGCACCAACTGAGCTGCTCGGCATTTCTTTTCTCAAGGTGTTGCTGGCAGCAAAATCGGTCTATACTTACGGATGTAACGCTCAGAGTAGCATAAACACTTGTCAGTAAAAGTCTTTATGCCTAAATGGTTATGAGGAAATAATGCGGTTTATAGGCACTTAAACCCTATCTCTGGCAACGTAGCCATCGTTAACTTCATTTTTGACCCATGCATCTACCTTTTGCTGCTTAACCACAGGCTGCGATCGTTAAGAGGGTACAGACAATGCAACAAATTCAATCGACTCATTGCCCCAATTGCGGCAGCCGTGCCATTCTCAGCGGTAGGAGCAACCACGCCACCTATCTACGCAACTGGGTAACGCGCATCGAATGTCCAGTTTGCGGATACTTAGAACGATGTTTAGGTCGATGGTCTACAACCCAACGGTCAGTTCGAAGGTCTACAATCCTTTCTGGATCGGGGGGAATGACAGCAAACTGGCAAAGGGCCCTACCTATTGCTTGCTCGCTAACTGGAAATGTTGTCGAGGAGTACGCACCAGACCCACCTAGCCCTTAGCAACAACCTCCGCTTGAATGTCTCTGCACAACAGTCTGAAAACTTTATCGCCTCACCATCCAGTTGCTTTAACAACACCTTCATTTGAACTGAGCGAACCCTATGCTGAGAGCTAAAGACATCATGAGCAGCAACGTGGCTTCCATTCGGGGCTCCGCCACTGTCGCGGAAGCCGTTCAATTGATGAAAGACAGAGGATTGTGGGCATTGATGGTCTCTCCTTGCGCCGCTGACCTTTCTGTCGGAATTGTTACCAAAGATGACATTATTTATAAAGTTGCAACCCTCGGCCACAACCCCGAAGCCGTGCGTGTATCTGAAATCATGACCAAACCCTGCATGACGGTGCAACCGGAGATGAGCATAGACTATGTCGCCCGACTGTTTGCTAGCACCCCTCTTCTGTACGCTCCCGTCATTGGCAACGAACCCTTGGGCATCATTTCGCTCCGCGATATCAAGGCAACTTTATGCGTAGAACAGTCCAAGCGCATGTCCTTAGTAGAGTTGGGAACGACTCGCGAACAGGGCAGCGCTATCTCGGAAGACAGAGGCAACCCCTCCAAGACTGTTCGTCAGGAGTGCATCCAAGTATTGCAATGACTGATTAGGCATCAAAATCCCTGTCTGGCAGTTTTGAATAGAGCTCTTGTTATCATCACAAAATCTCTGAGCTTGCAAGATTGGAAATAATGAAGAGTTGTATGAAAAAGAATCAGTCTGTTATCCGCATTGCCAGTACCGCTATTCTCACCGCCCAGAGCGAGCAGAAACCCAGCGAGGTGAGAAAGCTCATGCAGGAGAATCAGATTCACCACGTTCCCGTAGTCGATGGTACTCAGTTGGTGGGTTTAGTGAGTGCATTTGACTTGGCGAACTTGAGTCTGGACAAGTTTGGTTCAGAGGACCCTTCCAATGATGCTGTGTTCGACAATCAGTTGTCTTTAGAAGACATCATGTCGAAGAACCTGGTTACTCTTCAGACCACTGCTTCGATTCGCGAAGCGGCGGAGCTTCTGGCGCAAGGGAATTTTCACTCGCTCCCGATTATTGATGAGGATGGAAATTTGAGGGGGCTGGTCACTAGTACAGATCTGATTCGATATCTACTGAAACAGTATTGATTTGGCCGCTGCTTCCATTGCATGGGTGTCAACCTGCGATCGTCGAAGTCCCGATACTCAACAAATGCGAAAAACCGTTCGAGTCTGTCAGAACGTAACCTGTCACCAACAAGGTTCTGAGAAAGTTCTGGTTGCTTTTCAAGCATGCACCCTGCCCGAGGTAGACGTGGAGTCCTCAGGTTGTCTTGGACAATGCGGCAGTGGTCCGATGGTGCTGATTTTGCCTGAAGAAACGTGGTACTGTCACCTTCACTCTCGTGATGTTCCTGTCATTGCTGAGAAACATCTTAGACAAGGAAAAGTTGTTACTAAAAAGTTGTATCCAAAGTTTCATCCCTCCAAACCTATAGGGATATGGATTGTGACTTCCATTTTGTTCATAGGGACATTAAGCATGTTTTATTGGGTTATTACCAGTCAACTTGTTTAAACTCATCTCTATCAGCCTGAGTCACAACTGTTTAAGATTGGCTCGTCTGGGGAAGCTCAAGACAGTAGCCTATCCCATAGGCAGTTGTTAGGTACTGGGGATGTTTGGGGTCCGGTTCTAGCTTTTTACGCAAGTGTCGGATGTGAACGCGGACCAAGTCTATACCATCATGCGGTTCGTATCCCCAAACATCCCGAACAATATCTCCCAAAAGCACATTCTGACCGTGCTTCTGCATCAAGCAAAACAAAATCTCAAATTCAGAGCGGGTCAGCTTCACGGTTTCGCCAAACCAAATCACCTCCCGGCGTTCGGGTACAAGGGTGAGGGGGCCATAGGTGAGAATTTCAATATGCTGGACCGACTTGGGAAGTTTTCGAGCCCGTCGCAACAGCGCTCGGACCCGCACTAGTAGCTCCTCTAGCTCAAATGGTTTCTTTAGATAATCATCCGCTCCGGCTTGAAAGCCAGCGACAATATCATCAGACTTTCCCAAAGCCGTCAACATCAAAATGGGAAGGTGGCTAGTGCGGTTGTCCCGCCGCAGTCGCTGGCAGAGGGTGAGACCATCGACGTTCGGCAGCATGACATCCAGCACAATTAGGTCTGGCTGTACTTGAAGGGCTAAGGCTTGAGCCTGCGTACCTTCTGTCGCCATATGAATGGCATAACCCGCCTGCTCGAGATTTAACTGCAACAAGCTTAGGATTGTCGGATCGTCGTCAACCACAAGGATTGAATGCATGAATTAGTGCTGGGACGTGCTGAAAAGAAGCTGCAAAAAGTTAGGCTGACATCAGTCTTCTTAACATAAGTTAAACTTTTCTGTTACATTGGGCAACATGGTTGCACGCTCGGCTTATCGGGCTTGGTCCTGAGAAGAATTTGTGAATATTCAAGAATTCTCCAGATCCATAGCATGGCCAGAGCGAAGCGATTGGGCCGAGAAAGCTTTCAAGATGATGAGTTTCCATCTCCAGAGCAACTTCCAAACATAGATTTTGGTAGTAGCTTGAGCTTAATTCAACCGAGCAATCGCACCCCCTTTGAGGTACTGGGGCATTTAGAGAGCGAAGCCATTGCAATAATTGGCTATCAGCTGTGGACCCCTCTGTCTGCTATTCAAGTTTGCTTAGAGCTATTAGAGCTGCCCGAAGATGGCGAGCCGGGGGCTCGGCAGTCAATGTTAGAACTGGCCCTGCAAGAGATGGCGGGGCTAGAAGAGTTGATTCGCGAGTGCCTGGCGCTATTTTCCCCCACCGAACCGGTAGTCCTAGACAAGTAAGGATGCGTTGTAGTTGTGGACAAACATCCAGATAGCTCCGATATGATTCTCGAGCTTTTTGGAAAAGGAGAGGGTTTTGCGTACCAAGCGTGAAACTCGCTGGCGCA
>JBFRWN010000025.1:0-8325 GCA_051439605.1 Synechococcus sp. | reverse complement strand
AGCCCGGTAGAACTTCAAGAACGGGGCTTTCGGGTGGCAGGCGATGTTAGTGGAGATCGCGTGGGCAAGCGAAAAGTCGAGCAGCAAGCCCTGAGTGTGCGATCGCCCCAATCTGGAGATTTTGGCGCACTTCTCCTTGAAAAGAAACGATACAAGCCGCCATTACTCACAGATCGACCCAAGCCTCGTAAGCCGTAAATATACCGCTTCCTTCACCGAGAAGGAGCGCCAAGCTGAAGGTGTGGTGATGAAGCGACAGCTGGTTCCAATGTCTCAATGCACCTTGCTAGCCACGCACCACCAATTATCAATGCTCCGGACTTGTTGGTGGCTATCGATCGGTGGTGTGTTTGTGGGCATGGGTTGTACTGTATTACCTTTGGCGATTGCTCCTGCCGCTTTTGCTAAGACTGCTCGGTCTCAAGCCTCGCAGGCTCCAATTGGGCAGCTTCAAACACTCCTCGCTCAAGCCGGGCCAGTGCGCTTGCAAAGCTGGACCTACAATCCTGCACTCGGACGCTTGGATCTCACTACTCAGGGGCAAACTCGCCCTCGCCTATTCACGTTAGATAATCCCTCGCGCATCGTTATCGATCTGCCCAATGTCAGATTGGATCGGCTGCAGGAGCAACAGCAATATTCCGGTCGGGTGACATCGATCCGCCTCAGCCAATTCAGTCCCGACGTAGCTCGACTGGTGATGGATATCGACCCAGAACACCCCATCACCCAAAGGGAAATACAACTTCTGACCGCATCGCCAGAACGATGGGCCGTTCAACTGCTTATTCCCGTCCAGTTCGGCCCCAACCAAACCGTTTCGTCCCCACCAGGCGCCCAAGCTCCAGCAAGCAACTCACCGCCTGCCAGTGCTGCTCCCTCCAGGACGGCTCAAGCAGAATCACCTCGCAACAATGCCACGCCATCCTCCTCGGTACGCACCCACATTCTGGGCATCGAGACCACGGACGATGGATTTTTTATCCGCACCAGCGGCCCCGTGAACGTTTCCACCCGGCGCGTGTTCAATCCCCATCGCGTCGCAGTGGACTTTCTGAATACCGATGTCTCTCAGATGCACGGCCCGCGAGAAATGACTGTCGATCGCTTTGATGTGTCAATGCTGCGAGCGGGGCAATTCCAACCAACCGTCGCCCGCATTGCGTTAGATGTCAGCAGCATTAGCGGTTCGTGGGAAGGTCGCTACGATGCCGATCGTGGAGGAGTCGTACTGACCCCGAGCAGCAGTGACCCCACAACCCCAGCAGCAAACGTCGAAGGGGCAGCGACGATCCAGGCGGTGCGCGTGCGGGGCAATCAGCTCTCAATTACTGCCGATGGTTCTATGTTCTACCGCAGCAGTCTGGATGAAGAGAGCGGTTCCTATCGCATTTCCGTATCTCCTGCTCGCTTAACCGCAACAATGGCCGATCCGGGACTGTTGCTCAATGGCCCAGTGGAACGGGTGAGATTGGCTCAAGAAAATAGCCGCACTGTCAGTATTTTGGTGGAACCGGCCGAGGGAGTTGAAATCAGAGAGCGCAATTCCGGTCAGGGCTCTCGCCATATCACCCTTGAGCTGGTGTACAGCAATCTCGCAACAGCCCCATCTCAATCCCCATCGATCCAATCCCCATCGATCCAATCTCCACCGGCCCACTCTCCACCGGCCCACTCTCCACTACCCAATCCTTTACCCACTCCCGTTCCTCGCCCAGATTTACTCCTGTCTCCCAGCCGTGGTGCCGAGCCCACTCCCACCGCCAACGGAATTGTCGTAGCGCTCGATGCCGGCCATGGCGGTCGAGATCCGGGGGCTGTAGGGGTTGGAGGGCTATATGAAAAGACGGTCAACTTTGTAGTTGCAACTCGGGTAGAGCAATTGCTCAGACAGCAGGGTTTTGAGGTAGTCATGACTCGCTCGGACGATAGCGAAATCTACCTTCAACCACGTGTCGATACTGCTGTGGATGGTGGTGCCGATATCTTGGTGAGCATTCACACCAATGCACTAGATCGACCGGACATTAGCGGTATTGAAACCTATTACTCGCGTGACGACAGTACCCGCTTGGCTCAAACCATACATCGCAGCCTAGTAGCAGAGACGGGGGCAATCGATCGCAATATCCGCCGTGCTCGCTTTTATATGGTGCGGAAAACTCCAACCTCAATGCCATCCGTGTTGCTCGAAATGGGCTACCTGACCAACCCCACCGAAGCTCGCCGCCTTGGGTCACCTGAATATCAAGAGCGACTGGCACAGGCGATCTCCCGTGGTGTGGCATCGTACTTCGAACGCTAGCTTATAGGGTATTACCGTGCCAGCAGAATTGCTGGCACGGTAATACCTATCTCATGACCTTAAATTCCAATCGTCTCGAAACTCCTGGACACTCAATTAGTTTTTGACCATCAAACACTAATTGACCATTAACCCAAGTACCCGCAATGCTGGAACTAAATCTATACCCCATAAAAGGAGACCAGCCGCAATGGTAAAAGATATTCTCAGGTGTCACTGTAAAAGGCGTTTCCATATCGACCAGTACCAAATCAGCAAAATACCCTTCACGAATGTAGCCTCGATCAATTACACCATATCGAATAGCGGGATTATGAGCGGTTTTTTCAACTAGCTGAGAAAGAGACATGCGTTTATGAGTTACTTGATCGAAGAGAGTAAGTAAAGCATGTTGTACCAAAGGCAACCCTGCAGGAGCTTGTGGATAATCCACCTGCTTTTCTTCCCAAGTATGTGGCGCATGATCGGTAGCAATGATATCAATACGATCTTCGCGCAAAGCTTGGATTAAAGCATTGCGATCGTCTTCAGACTTAATGGCTGGATTACACTTAATCAGGTTCCCAAGTTCCGCATAATCCCGATCGCTAAACCACAAATGATGAATGCATGCTTCTGCGGTAATGGACTTATTAGAAACCGGACCAGGATCGAATAAACTTAATTCTTTGGCGGTGGTAATGTGTAAAACGTGTAACTGACTGCCATGACGCTTGGCTAAGTTCACCGCCAAAGACGATGAGGCGAAACAAGCTTCAGCATCTCGAATAACTGCATGGTCGGTAATAACGATAGGGCGATGTAACTCTTTAATACGGGCCAGGTTTTTTGCGATAACCGGACCACTTTCACAGTGAGTGACAATTAATGTTGGCGCCTCCCGAAAAATATCCTCAAGTGCTGCTTGATCTTCAACCAATAAGTTACCGGTTGAAGCACCCATGAAAACTTTAACGCCACAATACTTACTTGGATCGAGTCGTTTGATTTGTTCAATATTATTTTCCGTGGCACCTAAATAAAATGCATAGTTCGCAAGCGAACTTTCCCGAGCGATTTCATATTTATTCTCTAGAGCCTCAATAGTGGTTGTGGAGGGGTTTACATTAGGCATTTCCATAAAACTCGTAATGCCACCAGCCACTGCCGCACGAGACTCGCTCGCAATAGTACCTTTATGAGTTAGTCCAGGCTCACGAAAATGTACCTGATCGTCAATCATCCCAGGCAGCAGGTAAAATCCAGATGCATCAACTACCTTGTCACTCCCAGAGGGGGTTATCGATCCAGCAATGTTTTCTATTCGTTCATTACAAATACGTACATCAGATGAATACACCCTACCTTCATTGATGAGCTGGGCATTCTTAATCAAAGTTTTTCTAGGCATACACCCCACTCATTTATTTCATGTATATTTTATTTAATCCCTAAAAAAATACAAACTAACTTTTAGGAAACCCAATGATAATTTCAAAGCTAAGTTGACGGCATTGGCTCTCACGTCTTCAGGTCCTGCTTACACATTCTCATTATCCTTAAAATCTATTAAATCGGATACGCCACCATATCCTGCAGCAGAGCAATCATGGACTGGACGGCCTCCTCGCAAATTTTTTGGCCGTCTTCCTGTGTGGCGATGGTGGCGTCTCCTGTTGCGCCTTGGGGGTGTAGGTCTTCGGCCATCCAGGCTTGCTTGGCACCAGAGCCACATAGCATCGGATACTGCTGAGCCTGTTCCAAAGATATAGGCTCAAAGTTTTTAATCTCCCTATGGTTGACAAGGTCAGGGTGCAGATGGAGCATCAGGGCGGTCTCTTCCGCGCCACCGTGCAGACCATGGGTGTACTCAGTGTCTTGGTACAGAGTTTTAGCCTTGTATGTCCACCAGTTCACGGGCACCACAAGGGCTTTGTGATGGGCGCGTAAATCTCTGGCAACAATGCGCGCAACGTCGGATTGTCCGCCATGGCTATTCAGCATCAACAGCTTGCGCACCGGGGTACGGAAAACGCTGGCAGCGATCTCACGCCACAATGCCATCACAGTCTCGGTAGATAACGATAACGTCCCATCAAAATTTTCATGCTCGATCGCCTTGCCAATAGGCAAGATGGGCAGGGCGATCACAGTAATATCATCAGGGACGCGTTTCAGGATACCGTGCAGTACGCCGCGCACGATCATGACATCAACGCCAACAGGCAGATGCGGACCATGTTGTTCAATTGACCCCGTTGTCATAATGGCAATTGTGCGCTGTGGATCGAAATCTTTGAAGGCAAAGGTATTAATATTTTCCCAATGGTGAATGGGCATAGTTTCTCTTAAGGTTTGGATAAAAAAGAACTTTGTAGATTTTATATGGTGTCAGCATTCAAGGCATGGCCGTCCAAAGCCTTTGACAGGAAATCATGGACAGAGCGTTCTTATTGGGAACCAACCAAAATGGTGGCCAAACTACGTGAGCTCAAAAGAGATAATAATTTACTCCTGTTAAAAATTAAAATGACCGCTGGACATGCCGGCTCTTCTGCTCGCTATACCAAACTGCGGGAGAAGGCCTTTGACTACGCCTTTATATTGAAAGTCCTTGAAGCAAGAGGGGAGGCTACTATGTGACTGAAACCAAGACTATCGCTGTGTATGGCGCCATCAGGAAAGATGTAACCAACGCTGACGACGTGGCCAGAGCCGTCGCCTGAGCCAATGCCTAACTAGGGTGCTGCACCGGACGGCTTGGCGATCAGTTGGTTCTTACCTGACAAATCCGTCGCCGCCGGCGAACACAACCATTAGACCGCGGATGCTGTGTTAGCAGTAAGTGATAATCCTCAAGGGGTTTTCTCATGAATTTGATTCAAGTTGGCAAGCATTTTATAAATTTGGATAACGTTTGCTACTCCATCCGGGATGGCAAAAAAGTAGTAGTTTTTTTTGCTTGTGCAGGGGAAACAAATACAGCAAGGGAGCCATACTATTTAGACCTATTAGATGCAGAAGCTGATGACTTTGAGCGCAAACTACAATATCTATGTAACTAGAGATACATGCAGAAAATCTAATGCTAAGAGCTTGGAACAAATGTAATTGGTTTACTATCGCGTAGGTATCCAGAAAGATGGTTTTCCTCAATTTTCTATCAGTTAAACTTCAAATACGTATTGTTTGAATGGAATTTGAGGTTAAACCCAATTCGTCGTGAGCGGTCTAACACTTCGTTGGAGTGGCGAGCGAAGTACTCAGATCGTGTCTTCGAGGTTGTCTATCGCCACTCAACTTTGCCTTTAGCCCGATAGTTCTGGCTAGTGCTAATAGATTACGAATTACCTTCCAGAGGTCAATATCTGTTGCAAAGACTGCAATTTGCAGGCAGTTACCCTTGGCTCGATCCAAGATCGTAGATGTAAGGTGCGAACGCATCGTTTGTAGTCCCTGACCGACTAGTAAGGGAGGGTTTAAAGATGAGCTATCTGTAAATTATTCGGTGATAGCCACGCTGCTTGGCTTTGAGAGAGTTGGAAGAATGACTTGAACTACTGACTTACGTGACTTTCAGAAAATTCAATCCCCCTCCCCTACTATGCAGAATCGCTCATCCCCGAATAATTTACAGGTGGATTCTGATTCTTCTGCCAAGCCTTTTAATGGTGGCAAGTGCATCCCGAATGGGCGCAGCCAGTGGAACCATCGGAATGTCCGTTAGCGCAGGCATCGCTACAGTAGTGCTTGCCATCTTTATCGATAGCCGAACCGATATCTACTATGCACAAGCAAGACTCACAGGCACATTTCATTTGAGTAACGGTCGTCATCGGATTTCCTCCTGTTAGATATATGAAAACTCTCTCATATATTCAATCATAACATCAGAACGGATATTCAGATATTCTAGAAATGAAGTCGTAGTATTCTGCAATGGTTGCTCATAACACTTCAATCCCTCAGGACGATCGGGTTGAGAGCGATCGCCCTTCTGCTCAATTGCCGTGCGAACAACCTTGTTCTACGAATAAAATCCTTCACGATCGGGAGATCGAAGCCCCGCTCTCCATGTCTAAGGCTCAGAGGATGGCTGAATTCTTTGGGGTGCTGGCAGATGCCAATCGGCTGAGGTTGTTGTCGATTATGGCGAAACAGGAGATGTGCGTATACGATTTGGCGGCGATCGTTGGGATGTCCGAATCAGCTGTGTCCCATCAACTGAGGACGTTGCGAGCTATGCGGTTGGTGCGCTATCGCAAGCAGGGGCGAAATGTTTTCTATGCCCTCGACGATAGCCACATTCTCGATCTCTACCAAACGGCTGCCGAGCATCTGGATGAATGAAACGGCCGGGCAAAGAAACTATATTTGGGAATTGGGGGGTTCTAGGGCTCCATTCGTACTTAAGTTTTAGAAAGCAAAGTCGGTTAAGCCGCTGCGTTATACTCCACTCGTTTTCAGCGACTTTTCACCGGAACGCAGAAAGGAGAATTGCGACCGCTTCATTTTCGCCATTAGCTACACCTGCTTAACCGAGACATCAAAGCTCAGATTCGTGAAACTAAAAGTTAATTCCCCATATCAACTTTTAGCTGCCGGTCTACCAGGCTTTTCCCACAGCACAACTGCCTCACTGTTTGCCAAGTTCATGGATAATGGTGGACAAGTTCGCGTCGGAGAGGACCGTGTTACGGTCACCCTCAAAAAAATGGAAACATCCCTGCATTATTGACGGCCCTGAACGCTTCCAAGGCAGACACATCCCTTCGATGAAAGGTCGAAAATTACGGGTATCTGCCGATGCCAGCTCTTAGGCCCAAAATTCAAGGGTTGTTTCTGTGAAATGAAAATCTAAGGTGCTTGTTGAAACGAGTTTCCTCCGATAGACCTACATTTCCATTGCCTGCTGTAGTGAACCAGGACCTCATTAAGTTGGGGTTGCTGATGATGGCCGTCGACCCGCAGTTGGGAGGAGTGGCAATCGCAGGACGTCGCGGCACCGCCAAGACCGTTTTAGCGAGGGGACTGCATGCGTTATTGCCCAACATTGAAGCGATCGAAGGCTCTTGCTGTAATTGCGATCCCAACAATCCAGGGGAATGGGATGATGATACGGCTGGGCAGATGGCTCAATACAGATCCTCAACAGCCAATCGCCAGCGATCGCTCCCCACTGAGGTCAAGCCAACTCCCTTCGTCCAGGTTCCGCTGGGGGTAACGGAAGATCGGCTGCTAGGGTCGGTGGATGTGGTTCGCTCTGTAGAACGGGGAGAAACTGTCTTCCAACCGGGGTTGTTAGCAGAAGCCCATCGCGGCGTACTTTATGTCGACGAACTGAATTTGCTAGAGGACAGCATTGCCAATCTGCTGCTGACAATTTTGACGGAGGGGCAAAATCGCATCGAGCGGGAAGGCATCAGCTTCGAACATCCATGCAAACCCTTATTCATTGCCACTTACAATCCCACAGAAAAAGAATTGCGCTCTCGCTTGTTCGACCTATTTGCCATTGGACTATCGGCAGATAGCACGCTGACAGTAGAACAACGGGTAGAAGGGGTAGAGCGTGCGATCGCCTACCAAAACAATCCGCAATCATTTCTCCAACAGTACGCTTCTGACATTGACGAGCTCAAATTGCAAATTACCCTCGCCCGAGAGTTACTCCCTCTCGTAACGATCGCCCGGCATCAGATCGTCTATCTGGTCTCGGAGGCCGAGCGAGCACAAGTGGAAGGTCACCGAGGGGAATTGTGTGCACTACGGGTAGCTAAGGCCCATGCGGCCCTGTCGGGGCGCATCAAAGTCAACGCAGAGGACTTGCAGGTGGGGGTTGAATTGGCGATCGTGCCCAGGGCAACTGTTGCCGCAATTGCCGAACCAGCACCTCCAACGACTCCTCCGTCCCCTCCCCAACCGTCCGAAGACGAGCGTATGGAGGGCGAACGGGAAGAACAGAGCGAAGCACCTCAGAAAGACTCCGCAACGTTGCCCGACGAGTTTGCAATCGCCCCCAAGATGGTGGCGATCGATCC
>JBFRWN010000024.1:0-48740 GCA_051439605.1 Synechococcus sp. | reverse complement strand
ACCGGGTCGGGTTGAACCCAGAGTTCGAAAACGTAGACCGAAGGCTTATCCCTTGATGCAGAAGCCAAGACCCATTCTCAAGCGTCAACTGGCTGCATAGTTCGGCTTGTTTCAGTGCCATTCGGCTGAGTGACGGTCTGGGCAGGGGATCGATTGTGGCTTTTTTCTTGCGATCGAGATAGTGAATTTAGCCTATGACTATCGACCGTCAAGTTACTTAGACCATTAAAGCTTGGCCAGCAAATTTGGTGCTAACTCCCTTACCCAGAACAACCGGGCGTTAGTCACCAATCCGACTGCATTTACTCAGGTTCCTGAAGAGTGTCGGGAAATTCTTCCTGAACGTACTCCAGAGCAGATCGAGAGGGAATAAATTCGATCTTGCTAACATTGGTGTCTGAACTGGGATCGAGCATGGAGTTCAACACTTGGTCAAGAGAGGTCACGCGAATTTGAGTACCGTCGAGAACGGCAGCATTTTCTCCGCTGCCTGCACGTTCTAACGTCGCCGCTAAATCTTCGCGATCGAAGAAAAATGGCACCACTTCGTTTTCGGCGGCTTCAATGGTCAGGACGCCTTCTTGAGACTCCCCATAAAATACAGGAATGCCAGGGAAGCTTTCGATCGGCTCCTCTAGTTCCCCACTCTCATTCAACATTGAGGTAGCTGCTTCCAAAGTCTTTGAATTCGGCAAAATGCTGAAAGTAATTTCGCCGTCGTTTTCCTGCTCGGTTTTAGCCACACGCAGGGCTTCTGATAAAGATATGGCAATCAAACGAGCTTGGTCACTCACTTCTGGATTGGTCTGGACAATGTTATCCAATGCTTCTTTGGCGGCATTTTGATCTAACCAAAAAATGACCAGTTGGACGGGGGAATCATCCTCTTGCTCGATATTGGCAATCACCGGTGCGTTGTCCCCTGATACAACTAAAAATACCGGCACAGAACTGAGACGCTCCGTAGCTTCTTCTAGGGTGAGAGGGCTAGCTTCCTCTGCCTGGGCCATGAGAAAGGGGGTCGATCCCTCACGAACTTGAACGGATTGCTCGAGAATGACTGAAGCTTCTTGGGCGACTACGCGGCCAGAGGCGATCGCGATGGTGCAGGCAGTCAGAATCAATGTCAGACATTGTGAGGGGGTCATCATGTTTCCTTTCGTCACGAACAAGAGCTCTCGAACTAAGGTTGCGGCCAAAATCTGGTCCAATCGTCCCAGCTTACAAAAAATAAGACTAACCCTGTGGCGTAAATGTTTCGAAGAGGACGATCGTTGCGCAACCCACGCTCGGATGTTCGGGGCACCTATGACGAAGAAGACTCCAAACTTGAGCAAACACCTCTGGCGGCCCTATTTGAGATGGCAACAACTTAAAGATGAAGGCTGCCTCGTGGCAGCCTTCATGAAGGATTATCAGGGATTGTCTAAGCTAGCTTGGGGGGGGCAAATGCTTTCTCGGGGATCGTGGTGTATTCAGCCACAATCGCCCGGAATTCATCGCCGTCAAGCGTTTCGCGCTCAATCAGGGTTTCTGCGAGGCGATCGACTAAGTCGCGGTGCTCTAGCAGGATAGAAACTGCTTTCTGGTAGCAGCGATCCAGCATTTCGCGCACCTGAACGTCAATTCGGGCTGCAACGTCTTCAGACAGTTCGCTGCGATTCCAATTGCCACCCAAAAATACCTCTTGATTGGGTTGTTCTAGCATTAGGGGACCGAGGTCAGACATCCCAAACCGGGTGACCATCTGACGCACCAAACCTGTATTTTGCTGCAGGTCGTTGCTTGCGCCCGTGGTAACTTCGCCGTAACCAAAGACAATTTCTTCTGCGGCACGACCGCCAAATCCCACTACTACACGGTCTAGCATCCAGGCTCGACTGTAGAGACCGCTGTCCATCTGCTCTTCGTTAGGAATGGGCTGAGCAAAACCACCGGCACCGCTCGATCGCGGAATAATCGTCACCTTGTTAAGGTCATCGGAATATTCCAAAAGAGTCATGAGCAGAGCATGACCGGTCTCGTGATAAGCAATCAAACGCTTGGTCTTGCTATCCAACAAAGGTGGCTTGGTCAAGCCAATCGTGATGCGGTCGATCGCATCGTCGATATCTTTGGTTGTTATCGTCAGCTGCTGGCGACGAGCGGCCAGGATGGCTGCTTCGTTCAACAGGTTCTCTAGGTCTGCACCTGCAAAACCAGGGGTGCGACGGGCAATGGTTTCCAGGTTGACGTCGTCGGACAACTTTTTGTCACGGGCGTGAACCTTGAGAATGTCGTGCCGGCCCTTGAAACTGGGGCGATCGACGTTGACCTGACGATCGAAGCGACCGGGACGCATCAACGCAGAGTCCAACACATCAGCTCTGTTGGTGGCTGCAATGATGATGATGCCAGTATTGCCTTCAAAACCGTCCATTTCGGTTAACAGCTGGTTTAGAGTTTGCTCGCGCTCGTCGTTACCGCCACCGATACCAGCTCCACGCTGTCGACCCACTGCATCAATTTCATCGATGAATATGATACAGGGGGCGTTCTCTTTGGCTTTCTTAAACAGATCGCGGACGCGAGAGGCACCCACACCCACAAACATCTCAACAAATTCAGAACCCGAGATAGAGAAGAACGGTACTCCAGCTTCTCCGGCGATCGCTTTGGCAAGTAGGGTTTTCCCGGTGCCTGGAGGGCCAACCAACAAGACACCCTTGGGGATTTTTGCCCCTACAGCAGTGAATCTCTCGGGCTTTTTCAGAAAGGTAACAACTTCTTGCAGTTCTTCTTTCGCTTCTTCGATGCCGGCAACATCGTCGAACTTGACTCCGGTTTTAGCTTCCATCTGGAAGCGGGCACGGGATTTACCAAAATTCATGGCTTGCCCGGGACCGCCCCCAGCATTTCCTCGGCGAAATAAGAAGAATAAGCCCACCAGCAGCAAAATAGGGATGAAGAGATTCCCCAGAATTCCCAAAAAGGGATTGCCTTCGCCCCGTTGCCGATACGCAACATCGATACCAGATTCAGTTAGGCGATTGGTGAGGGCTGAAATACGGGTGGGAATGGGTACGAGATTGACGCGGAATAGTTGCTCTTTACCATCTGTGGCGTCATCCTTTGCAACAACTTCTGCGGTTGCATTGCTGTCATTGATAGTGACACGAGCAATCTTGCAAGCCCCAGGAGAGGTCTCGCATTGATCGATCAACTGTAAGAACTGACCGTATTCCAGAGGGGCATTTGGGGCTGCTTGCACGGAATTTTGACCGATGAGCGGCATTTGCAGAAGGCTGATGGCGATCGCCATCGCCGCTAGCGAGCGTTTCCACTTGGCTTGCCGAGGGTGTTTCATAACTTAGCTCAAAACCATGGATATTTTGCTGGGGGCAGTTACCCGTTTGTTTACTAAACTTAACTTATATCTCAGGACAGAGACAACTGATTCTGATTACAGGGTGGCTTGTCGTGCAACTTCTGGGGAATTCTGGGGGTAACCGCGAAGCTTTTCACTCTAGACCGTGACTGTCACATCGTTCAGTCCCTGTCATCATGGCCACTCGGATGATTGATTATGGGAGTGAAGGGAGAGTGCTAGGCGCAACTGAAATCCGCAAAATAGAACCATATGTATGAATCTCTGGTGAATCGATCCAAAATTCTTTGATGACAACTCTCTCATACAAGCTGTTCTTTGGGCAGTTAAGATATCGGTCTGGTTAGTTTAACTGTCAAACTCCAAAACATCTCATCTTGACTGGCTATTCTCCTACCCCTCTAATCGCTCTTGTGTGTCATGGAAGCCGAGACGATCGTGCTACCCGGCAGTTCCAGCAGTTTGTAAATGACTGTCAGCGAGCGTTCGCGCCACAGCCGGTTGCTGGTTGCCAGCTAGAGCTTGCTTCGGAAAGGCTATCGCAACAGCTGATTAGCGCTGTGGAAGGGACAACCCGTTCCATCACCGATGTTGTGGTGGTGCCGGTGCTGATGGCTGCAGGAGTACACGTTCGCGAAGATATTCCGGCAGAAGTGGATTCTGCGCGGACCCATTATCCAACCATTGCCTTTCACCTAGCTGCGCCGTTGGGGCAAACCCCACAGCTGCTAGACATATTGCAGCTGCTGGGGACAGCCATGCCTGGAGATGATGCGTGGGTGTTGTGGGGGCACGGCAGCCGCAGAGCTACGTTCGCTGCGGAGTTTGATGGGTTGTGCGATGTCCTGGCGATGTCGGCGGCACGCCCAGTGCTAGCAGCTTTTTGCAAGCAGGAACCCTCACTGGAGGATCGGGTTCGCCAGCTTTACTTGCAGGGGCACCAACGCATTAGCGTGTTGACCTGCCTGCTATTTCCAGGGCGTTTATCCGATTGCCTGGTTGAATCAGCAGAACAAATTTCTGCCCAATTTCCCCAGCTGCAATTGACCGTTTCCCCCGTGCTGATGCCCCATCCACTCTGGATTGATGGGGTGCGAGGATTGCTGGCGGAGTTCGATGAGTTGCAAAGGCTGGGGGAAAGGCAGGAGCAAATAGTCAAACTTGATGCGGCCTAACTCCCTCTTGAGGCCAGAGGATAGAGATTCTAGAGACTTCGATTATTCGAGAGACTGAGATATTGATGACGGGTAAGGTTTATTTAGTAGGAGCAGGTCCAGGGGATCCGGGGTTGTTGACCGTCAGGGGCAAAACGCTGTTGGAAAACTGCGATGTAGTGGTGTACGACGCGTTAGTCAGCCAGCCGATCTTAGATTGTGTGGCCCCTACTGCCGAACGGATTTATGCCGGCAAGCAAAAGGATAGGCATACGCTGCCTCAGGACAAAATTACGCAATTGTTGATCGATCTCGCCCATAAACACGCTGTGGTGGTGCGGCTAAAAGGGGGAGACCCATTTGTCTTTGGGCGAGGCGGAGAGGAGATGTTGGGGTTGCGACAGGCCGGTGTCGAGGTGGAGGTCGTTCCCGGAATCACTGCAGGGATTGCCGCTTCTGCCTATGCAGGAATTCCGGTGACTCATCGAGACTGCAGTTCATCTGTGACGTTTGTGACCGGCCACGAGTCGATAAACAAATATCGTCCTCAGGTCAATTGGGCTGCCCTTGCCCAGGGGACAGAGACTTTGGTGATTTATATGGGAATTTATAATTTGCGCTCGATTTCCTCCGCTCTGTTGGAGGGAGGCAAGCCGCCGGAAACCCCTGTGGCGATTGTGACCTGGGGAACAACTCCTCAGCAGTCGGTGGTAAGGACATCTCTAAAGGCGATCGAGCGTGACTACGACAGTTTGGGTTTATTAACACCCTCGATCGCCGTTGTGGGACCGGTGGTGAATTTGGGACCTTTATTGAACCCACAGTGGTTTACCGTCTCCCCGGACTAGTTGTGCCAGAAAAATCATAGATCTCGATCGGAGACTAGCGATCGCCCCCCTCTGAAATTTCCTTGCCTAACAGAAAAATGCGAGTCGGTACCTTCCAGAAATACAAACCAAGTAGGGAACTCAATATATTTTTAACAAGAATTTGAGTGAATTTGGCTGGCTGCTTGGTGGGAATACATTACGTCAAATAAATAGCTTCCAGACAAGTTGTCCTCAATAAGATGGCTTCAATTTAGGCCTTATTTCACTTATTGAGAATGACTATAAATATATTACGCTTCTAATTAAACCCATCTTTTTCTCATTTTTCAGGCAAATTTCGTAGATAGGGTATAAACGGTTCATTTCTTGGTGGCAGCATTGTTCCCCTATCTATCTAGCGCAACCCCAGGAGCGATCGCCAGCCCTACTCTCGATCGCCTGCACATCGAAGTCACCAATGTGTGTAACTTCAAATGCGAGTTTTGCCCCGACGCCATCATGGAACGCAAGCGAGGACACATCGACCTCAAGCTGTTGGAAAAACTGCTGGATGAAATCGCTGACAAGCACCTAACAAAGATTGTCACGTTCCATTTGATGGGGGAGCCCCTGATTTATCCCCATATCTTTAAGGCGATCGCCTTAGCCGTCGACCGCAAGCTAGAGCTGCATCTAACCACCAACGGCAGCACCTTTGCCATCCGACCCGACCACATTGAGAAGTTAGTGGCATCCGGCATTCCCAAAGTCACGATTTCTCTGCAAACCCCCAGCACCGACACCTTCACCCTTCGAGGTGCCCCCCCTAATCTCTCTCCGAATCTTTATTTCAGCGGCATCACCCAATACGTGCAGGCCAATCTAGAGGACGAGCAGTCCCCCACTCGAGTCAACATCAAATTTCTAGACTCCACCCCTCATCCCTTTTTGGTACCCCACAAACCTCTCAAAATTGTGGAAGGTCGCGAGCAAATACAAGCGGAACTCAACCGCTGGGCAGATATCCTGTTCCAGGGATATTCCCATCCTCCCGATCGCCAATGGATCGACCAGCAAATTCGCCAACACAAACCCGGTCGCTGGCAGGTGATAACCCTCCATCCCAAACTCGGCCTAGAAACGTTTCCGCTGGATAGCTGGGGTAATGTGGAACTGGGGACAGATGTGGTCCCGGCTAGGTTTGGCACCTGTAACGGAGCGGCTCAACAGGTAGGGGTGCTGTACGACGGTACCGTTGTTCCCTGTTGCAAAGACTACGAAGGCAGAATTCCACTCGGGAACCTCAACGAAAAATCGCTAGCTGAGATACTGGTCGATCGCCCCGCTTGCGCGTTGCGGCAGGGATTCGATCGCCTGCAGGTTACCCATCCCGTTTGTCAGCGCTGCATCGGAGCCGATACCCCCAAAAAAGCACTGGCTCGCCAGGTGGCATCTATCGCTTATTTCAAGGTTTATAGCCCTTTGATGCGTCGGATACAGCCAGGTTGGGGAGAGGTTTGACCTCTTCGAGCGAATGGCTATTCTGCCAACTCAACATTGCGCGAAGCTGAATCATTTCCAACCAGGCAATTTGCTAAAACAAATGCAGTAATGGCTCGTTGTGTCTGCACCATGAATCGGCTGCATCCGTCTGTATTTTCGTTCGCTTTAGCGATCGCGCTGTTTCCTCATTTGGCGATCGCCAGCCCCTTCCTCTCTGGCGATATCGACGGTAACAGCGAAGTCAACGATACAGACTTAGATCTGCTGGAGGGATACCTCTCTGGTACAGCCATCTTGACTGACGCTCAAATCTCGGCGGCGGATGTCAATGGAGACGGCACCATTACCCAAGCAGACTACAGTCAACTCTCCAGTTCAATCCAAGCTACCTCTCGTCGTCTCACCTCGGATGTACAGTTGGACTCCGCCTATTCTGGGCAGGTGATCGATCGAACCACTGGCAAACCCCTAGCCAACGTTGCTGTTGACATCCCTGGAGCTGGCGTTGCCGTCCGTACCGACAGTCAAGGGCGCTTTCAACTTCCAGAGAACGTTCCCTCAAACGAAATTCTCACGGCCAAGCTAGAGGACTATGTCCCACATTCTCAAACCACGAGTGAAGAGGGAGCACCGTTGCGGGTGGAGCTAGAACGGCTGGATGAAAACAGAACTTTAGTGCTGCAAAGCGACGTGGTGCATTTAGGGGACGACCAATATTCCGAGCAGTCAGCTGGGGCAAGAGATTTCAGACTGCGTAGCCAAGGACGGGAGATGGTGCGGCAATTTCGCCTCGAGCAGCCTCCTCGGCAGCCAGCTGAGCTTGTGATTGGCTCGCTCATAGGATTAGACACGGCGGAAGCCGTTCGGGCAGGTCAGTCGGGAATTGCCACCGCCGATATGTCCCCCATGGAAATTGAGCTGAACGGTACCCGCATACACAGCATCAGTGTGGCTGCAGACAACATCCGCATCCCGTTACCCGTTAGCTTGCTTCGGCAGGGGATGAACACGGTGGTGATTCGCACTGGCAAAGTTAGCCAAATTATTTCTCGACAAGGACCTTCGATAGCATTTCCAATTTTTGGGGGCAATTTCCGCATGCGCATGCCCCGTAGCAGGTCTGGTATCCCCGTCACTGACCACGATGATGTGGAACTAGCCAATGTGAAGGTGGAAGTCCCCCAAAACTGAAGCCTCGATTAGAAAGGCGTTAACAATTCAAAATCCTCTTCAAGTTTTTTGAGATCTAGCTACCTTAAAAGATGTACACTGTGATACAAAATCAATTCGTCTATAACCACTAGTGTATTGAGAATTAACGTTGTCTAGCTCGTACATTAGGAGTTTGACCTCCACAGAATGGTAAACGGTGCGTTCCCTGCCTCACCCCGTGTAGTAAGTTCGGTGTTCGCACAAGCATTGAATCCAATTGAGCGTGGTGTTTATGTCTCCTATTGATTCGGTTGTTGCGTCGGAAAGGCCGCTTGTCACTGTCTTCAGGGAAATGGCTGGCAGTCAGTATCCCCCCACGGTTGAAACCTACGATCGCGGCAAAACCATTTTCTTTCCCGGGGACCCTGCCGAGCGGGTGTATTTTTTGCAAAAAGGAGCGGTGAAGCTTTCTCGCGTCTACGAATCTGGCGAAGAAATTACCGTTGCGTTGCTGCGGGAAAACAGTATTTTTGGTGTTCTTTCGCTTATTACTGGCCAAAATTCCGATCGCTTCTACCACTCTGTTGCTTTTACAACTGTAGAGCTGCTATCTCTCCCCATCGAGCAGGTGCGTACCGCTCTTGAGAATAATGCAGAGCTAGCAATGTTGCTCCTGAAAGGGCTGTCCTCCCGCATTCTCGAAACGGAGATGATGATTGAGACCTTGGCCCACCGGGATATGGGGTCTCGATTGGTGAGCTTTTTGCTTATCCTTTGTCGCGACTTTGGCTTACCCAGCCCTGACGGCGTTACCATCGATCTGCGCCTCTCCCACCAGGAAATTGCAGAGGCGATCGGCTCCACCCGAGTCACCATTACCCGTCTTCTAGGCGATCTACGCAAGAACGATTACATTTCCATCCATAAAAAGAAGATTACCGTTCACGATCCGATCCAACTGGGACGGCAGTTTGCCTAACGGGCTGTTTCGCTTCAGATTGAGCATTACCCAGTCAGTACGGTGTCATCAATCTCCTGTTTAAGCCCGCAAAGTTTTTGCCTTTATCAGTCCACTGGTTGGGGTTAGCAAGAGTTTGCTTAGCAAACAACTTCTTGCAGCCACTTATTGCTGTATTTGATACAGAAATCAGGGATTCCCCTTTTTTGGGAGACGTAAAACGCATCACCTTCCTGTCGATCGCATGCAGGATGCGAGACTTTATACACCAATTAGGCATTTCTGCGGTGCACATGGGAACAATGGATACTGCATCCTTCTTTTGATTGCCAGGCTCATGCAAGAAATCATTGCTGGTGTGTTTGACCGAGGTGTGCTCGATCGAGAAACCGAGCAATTGCTGGAAGCCTCCATTATCCAAGCTCAGTTGACAACAGAAGACATTGAAGCCATCGAGCGTCTCATGATGGCCTTATTTAGCCGCTCTATCCGATGGAAATACAGTGATAAGGCACTGGGAAGAGGTTTGCGTAGGTCGCGAGAGCCTTCATAGGAGAACATTTCTGCGAGCTTGTAGAAACTGAGCTGCTATCGTTCTGTGAACGGTTGCTTAACCTCTCTGACCATGGGGGAGCCCTTTTGAAAGAGTCCGTGGTCAATCGCTAATTTGCGGTAAACCCACCACTGGGGTCGATCTCGGTATTTAGATAAATACCGTGTTGCCTGGCGTTCGCCAAACTCAGGATCGTTGCGATCGTCAGACAGCTTGTTGACGATCCACAGCTGCATTTGTTTGAATGCGACTTTGCAATACCAATCATCGGGTTGGTGGGGGATTTGATAGGACAGCTTTTGCAGCAGCAGAGATACCAACTGCAAATCGTTATTCAGTAGCTTTACCAACTGTTCGTAGGGAGTGAGCGTTGGGTCGTACCTGTTTGCTTCTGTGGGCTGTCGCAGTTTCAGGAATTCCGCTCCCTTTTCTAGCAGGGGCCAAACAGCATATAAAAAGCCCAGCGCTGCAATTATGCATGCCACCACCGCGATCGCTTGTTCAAGCTCAATTTGCATAAGGATTTTAGACGAATCGGCGGCGAGTGTCGGTCAGGCTAGAGATGATGCCAGTCGGTCGAGGGACATTGAGACAGGAGGCCGAATTACTCTTTTGTTCTATCACTATGCGGGGGATTCGATGAGAACAAAAGCATAATTTTTGTGCGAGTTGCTGGTGATGAGACAGAGACGTATCTACTTTGGATTTCTATTGGTGTTTGTAGCTGGAATGATGTACTGTGCCTTCTGCACAGCCTGCGATCGCGAAAGGATCTCACACATATGGCAACTAGGTTGGGTCGACTGTTGGGGATCGGCGTAGGACCGGGAAATCCCAACTGGATGACGATAGAGGGGGTTAATGCTATCCAGTCAGTTGCGGCGATCGCCTGTCCGCAAGATCGCCAAGGTCAGCCCGGCATGGCCTATCGGATTGCCTGCCAGCAATTGGGGGACAAGCCATTGCTGGCTTTAGATTTACCGTTTGTGACTGACGAAGCGGTGTTGGAGACAGCCTGGCTGGCAGCGGCGGAGCAGGTACTACCGATGCTGCGACAGGGTGAGGATGTAGCATTTATATCTGAGGGGGATGCTAGCTTTTTTAGCACGTTTACCTATCTTGCACGGGCGGTACAGCAGCAGGCGGATGTAAACGTGCAAGTTTTGCCAGGGGTATGTTCACCGTTGGCTGCTGCTGCTGCTCTGCAGATTCCCCTATCGATGTGGGATGAAGGGGTGGCGATTTTGCCTGCGATTCATCGGGTCGATGAGCTGGAGGATCTGCTGGACTGGGCGGATGTGGTGGTGTTGATGAAGGTATCGGCTGTATTCGATCGCGCCTACGCCATCTTGGAGTCTCGTGGTTTATTGGCTCAGACGGGACTGGTGGAATGGTTGGGATGGCCCCAGCAGCGGGTGTTTAAAAGCATTGAAGGGTTAAGAGGCTATCAACCCCCATATTTTTCAATCGCGATCGTGCGCACTCATCCGTTATCTTGGTGGCTAGAGCAATAGATCTGTCATATGTCTTCGAGCTAGTTCCCGTACTGCTTTCCACCCAGTTCTCTAGGATTCTGGGAAGGAATTGGGGTTGTTGGGGCTACTGGCTTGTAAAAACGGCAGTGCAGTTTCAGCGGGGGACAGCTTGATATGGGAAATCCCTTGCTTAGTTAACGTTTCAATTGCGGCAGGTCGAACGCGGTAGGGCCATACCAGATATTTTGTGTTGATGTAGTCTGTCCCCGTGCGCGCTAAACTCACATGCTCCGTAGTCATCATGGCGCGAGGGCCGCGCAAGATAGTGGACTCTGCTTGGCGAACACGCTGAAATAGCTGACTGAATGCTTCGTGAGGTCGCTGCACAAACACGGCGATCGCCACATCGCAGGGGTTGTAGTAGTTGCCATCTCCACAGAGCAGAATGGCTTCGCTACACAACACTTCGGTGCTGTTCTCTTGCTCGAAGGCCATTACCGGATACAGAAATGTGCGAATTTGTTCCACGCGCCAAGAATTGAACGTGTGGTGGTTGCTGCTGCCGCGTACCCAACTTGACACCGGAGGCAGAACGGCTTCGCTTAGCAGTCGATACACATTCTGGGGTCGACCTAACCAGCAAACCGCATCTTCGTAAAATTGCTGCGAGGCAGCCAGCTCTAGCTCCTGAAGCTGTTGGGATGAGGAAATTGAAGCAGCATCTGAGTTATGCCTGTCCACAAATAACTCCGGTCAGATGACTTACTTTGCTCGCCTGCCACTGGACTGCTGCTTGCTGTTGAATTGTGCGCGATCGCTTCATCGGAAATTTGGCTACGGGTGTTTGCTAGCTAGGGTTCTTATGCTCGTCTCGGTAAACTACGCGCTTCTGACCACAGAGTTAATAAATGCTTGAGGCTCGATCGCAAAACTCTAGGGGCTCCAAAGTCGATGGGCATGAGGCGATCGGGCAATTGCCAATCGTCCACCTGAAGCTCTCGCCATTCAGCCCCCAGCACCTGAATGTCATCCATGTCTGGCATAACCCCTAATTGGCGGCCTGCCAAGTAAATGGGTACAGTTTGCGTATCAACCATCAGGATATCTAGTAATAGGCGATCGAGGGCAAAAACGTCAGGGGAGGCCGCCAGTAGACCCAACTGGCGAGGAGTTCCGCCACTGGGACCGTTGCCTTCGTGCCCTAAAATACCATCCACAATCGTGAGCTGAGGGGCTATCGCCAGGGCTGTTTCCACCAGCATGGTGGCAAACCGCAATTGGTCTTTACCCGCTTCCATGTGCCACCAGGCTTTCATCTTGCCGGGAACGCAGCCGAATAAGTTTTTCACCGCCAGCGTTACTGTTAGCTGCGTATGGGATTTTACTTTCGGTAAGTTGATAACCACATCCGCCCCCAATGCCTCGCGACTGAGACGCAAATGGGCGAACTGGCGCTCTTCCGGAGCGTTAAAGCGAGTGCCTTTAAATTCAATAATGTCAATTCCCAGCTCTTCACACATGGGGACCAACCCGTTTTTGGAGGCCACACCAAAGGCGCTTCCGAATGCCGGGCTATCGCCGATGAAGGGTTGCCCTCCTGCTTCTAGTACTGCCTCTGCCACGACCCGAACCACTTCGGGACGAGTGGTGCATTCATTCTCGGGGCGTGAGCCCGTCAACAAATTCGGTTTCAACAAGACTCTTGGATTCGACTGCTGACTAGCAGAGCTCAATACTCCGGACATGCCACCCCAGGGGTGCAACAGACTGGCAAGGGCGTAACGCAGCTCATCTAGGTCGTAGGTGGGCACTTGCTCCAAACTGACGATGGAGGGGTTGGGGTTAGACAAGGGGAACTCCTTTACGATGGCTAGTGAATCCTGCTAGCCAATGGGGTTGGGCTGAGAATTGATTTCGTCTACTGTAGCGGTTGAGGGAGGGACGGTGCGATCGATCAGGTCATAAAACTGCCGTTCGAAGGTTACTAAGGCGCGATTGGTTTTTCCACCTACATAAAGCTCTGTGCCCACTTGCAGCGCCCAAATCTGGCTGTGGCTGACGTAGCTCATAAGGACTCCCAACATCAATAGCCCAAATCCGGCATACACCATGGGAATCCCAGGATCGGACTTAATCTGCAGCCCTGTTGCTCCTATCAAGTCATCTAAATAGATAGTTTGCCCATCCACTTCAATGCTGCCCCCTGCTCGCATGGGACCCACCAGATTGCCATCTTTGCCGTACACGAGTGCCGTCCCCTGAAAATCGGGCACCAACATGGTTAGTCCCTCTGACATATCCGGCTTGGTGGGCACAAACGTGCCCCAAAGCTTATTGCCGCCGGGCTGGCGCAATTGCTGTAGCGGCAGTCTAAAGGCAGGGCTGCGGTTGATACGCACTACAGCAGAATCAACGCTCCAATCTGCCTGGTAAAGGGTCACACCTTTATATTTCAGGGGCTCGTTCACAAAGATGGTTTTGCGCTTGACCTCCTCTCCCTGCTCCAGCACGGAAAGGTCGGAGTAAAATTGTTTCACCCGACCATCTGCGGCATAGTCGATCCAGAAGCGATTGACCTTTACTTCCCAACTGGGCAGAGTTCCTTTTGCCCAGGTGCCCATTTCAATAGCATTGCGGATGGGTGAAATCGTGCCGGCTGGAATCATCTCCTGCACTTTGTAACCCGAGAGCGATCCCCAGATGGCACCTGCCAATACCAGTAGCATGCTGGCATGCACCACAATGGGTCCGATCTTGCCTACGATGCCTTTGCGAGCATAGAGTTTATCTCCGTCCCGAAAGGTGAGATATCGCTGCTGTTGGAGGGCAGCTTCAAAGGCATCCAGCTGGCGATCGGGTAGGGAAGCACTGAGGGCAAATTTGCGGAAGGATTCTGGCCGCTTGTAATAACTCCAGCGCCGCGCCACCTTTAACATCGGCCATTGGCGTGTAATGGTGCAGGCTGTCAAGCTGGAGCCAAATAGGATCAGCAAGGCGATAAACCAGGTGGCTTGATAGACTCGATCGAGGCTGAGGGCTAGCAATACTTTCCAGCTTAGAAAGCCAAATTTGGCCGGTGCTTCTGGGTAGTTGGCTTGGTAATACTGTAGGGTCTCCCCCTGCTCGACAAATGTTCCGGTGGCGCAGGCGATTGCGATAATCAACAACAATACAATTGCCAATCTTAAATCCGCTAAAACGGGCAAGAGATCGCGGCGCAGGTAACGGAAAATAGCCTTCATAAATTGGTATGGCAATGGGTAAGGACTGATAACTGGCAATCGGGGAGATAGCGATCCAATTCTCGCCCGATCTCAGGCAAACTTCGAGGCAAGGGAAAGGGTCCCGAAGGCCACCAACAGAACACCACTACTGTAGGTTAGCCATCGAGACCAACTGCGAGCGGCTAACAACTGTTTCACAACCCCTGTAAATGTACCGGCTACAACGAGGGGGGACACTAAGCCAAGGGCATACGCAAATAGCAGTCCCCCACCCACCGCCGGATTTCCGCTTCCTGAGACCCACCCTAGCAAGGCCACCAAAACAGGAGTACTGCAGGGAGAGGCAATCAAGCCAAAGGTGAGGCCCAACAGTAGCGAACGCATCGCCCCTGGTAATTCTTGGGGAATTTCTTTATCAGCGAACCAATTGGGAAACGGGATGGAGAGCACCTCAAGCAGATTCAACCCCATCGCAATCGCCACTCCCCCCATGAGCAACGGCCAAAGCTGTCCCACTTGACCGTAGATACGCCCCAGCAAAGCCGCAGATAAACCTAATGCCGTCAACGTAATAGCTAATCCGAGGGCGAACCAGAGGGACTGGACAGTGGCTTCCCAGCGCTTTTGCTCTTCGCTGTATCCACCGATGTAGCCCACCGTAATGGGCAGCATGGACAGCATGCAGGGAGACAAACTGGTCACCAGCCCAGCCCCGAACACCACAGCTGCACTCATCCACGTTAAATGGATCAGCTGAGCTGTCACGAGGCGATCGGCCATACCCTCAAGTTGGTACAGCCAAAGCTGAAGGGATTCCCACACGATCGTCAGGCTCGAAAGTTTGTCTTCATGAGTTTAACAAAGCCACAAGTAGCAGGTATCAAGACCTATTTGGTTAGGAACCGTTGATTGGATTAGGGACATCTGGCAGATTATGACCGCTTTCTAACGATTTAGGCTGGGGAAAACAAGAGTGTAAAGGATCGCACATACAATCCTGGTGAGGTAAAATCTGCGCATTTATTCGGAGTAAATGCGTAAAACAGAGATAGGTTTATCTACGGATATGGGTAATGTCTTAACACGAAGTTCGCTGGGTGTGGTGCCGCACCAACTGCAATGATGAACTTATCTTTTCGGCAGAAATTGTTGCTTCAGCTTTATTCGGCAACTCACTTACCCAAGCAACGCCAGCTGAAAAACAGGGGGTTCACTCTGATTGAATTATTGGTTGTGCTTGTCGTGATTGGGGTTCTAACGGCCGTGGCGATTCCATCCATGCTGGGGCAGGTCGATCGTGCCAGAATGGCTGCAGCGGTGAGCGAAATGAAAAGTTTTGCGGATGGAATTCATTCGTTTGCAATTTTGACTGGAGCATATCCCAGCGATAATCACGAGGAAGTCCCTACTGGGACAGAGGGTTACATTAACGGCACTGCGTTTTTGGAGAGTACTCCGTTAGGGGGTCGGTACAACTTTGATAATTACAGTGGCGGTGATAATTATGTCGGTGTATCGATTTCAAGCTTTAATTTTCCCCTCAGCACCAGGGAGCAACTGGATTCAATCGTCGATGGAAATGTTGATTTAACCGACGGATGGTTCATCGACAGCAACCACGGACAGCCCAGACCGACTCTATTAATCGAACGCTGTGGAGATGGTTCAGGTATGTGTTAGCGGGTGGCTATTTGTGATGCGCTCTCATAGTCAGTAGTTTCCATGAGATAGATACTTCGAGTGACCTGAAAGCTAAAATAGCTGGCGACATTTTAAGAATTGAATACGATGCTGGGGTCTACACGAGTTGCTTTCTGGATGGCAAATACTGCCGAGCAGGAGCACATTGCGAGTGTCAATCCAAACACCCCCAATGCCATTGTCGGCGTGATTAAAATCAGCACCCCTTGGGATGCCATTGCCCAATGGCTCAACCCCAAGCAAAGTGCTAGACCTGGGACATATCCCAGCACCGCCATCCACATTGCCTGGCGGAGGATGATGCCGTATAGCATGCTGTCATCTGCCCCCATCGCCTTGAGAGTACCGTAGTCTTTCAGGCGATCGGAGACCGAAGAATACAAGATTTGACCTACGATCGCTACCCCAACAATTACTCCGACAAGAGCGCCCGTGCCTAAAATGAAACCCACTCCTGTCCGGTCCCGCCAGTAGGTTTGGGTGCGTTGGATAATCTCTTCTTTGGGATAGGCAATGTATCCCGGTAATGCCTCCGCGATCTGTTGGGTCACCTGTTGGAGATCGGCATCATCAGCTACATCAACGAGAAAGTATGTTGTTGGGCCAAGGGGTTGTTCTCCATTCTGCTCGTTCTCTGAGGCAATGTAGGGCAGGCCCAAGTAGTTGTAGGCGTTAGCCAAAGACATGTAAATGTAAGCACTTGAAGCAATGGACTGGGTTTCCCGAACCAGACCGGCGATCTCGACATAGATCGAATTCAGTTCCGCGAAGTCTCCTGTTGCGCGAATTCCTAAGGAGTAAAGATTGGCCCGATCGGCGATCGCCGATAAGGGCTGATTGAGGCTTTCCCAGCTTCCCTCGACGATCTCTCCAGGCTGAAACAGCGTCCCCCCAGGATCCACTCCAAAAATACGCACGGGGGTTAACCCTTGTTCTGATTTCCAGCGGCTGGTTGCCAAATATAAGGGCTCTACTATCTCTACGCCTTCAATCTCCTGCAATTTGTCCAGTTGTTCGGTGGAAAGGGTGGATGGTGAGAGCTCTAGGTAAACCATCTCCTCAGATCCAACCCAGATTTCGGCTGGTGCATTATCCACAATTAACGTTGTGGAGCGAGTAAACCCTTGGAGAATACCGGTTTGAATGGTAACAAGGCTGACTGCGAAAGTGATACCGGCCTGGGCCACCAACAGGCGGGGAATATCGGCAAATAGATTGCGGCGAGCAATGGAGACCATAAACAATTCGGTGAAGGGATAACAGTGCGGTGACTGGTGCCTTCTACTCTAGTCTTCTCCGTTACAAAACTGTGATTGACACAAGCTGAATGGAAAAAGGCACGAGGATGCTAGCTGGAGAATCGCATATGAGACCGATCGCCGAACTGTCACATTAAGATCGCCCCCCAAGGCATGGTGGGGCATAGGATGCAGAAATATTCGGTTGTTGCGATCGATCTAACACTCCTAGAGGCAGACCATGACTTCGATGTTCATGAATTTCAAAACGCTGTACCCTGAAACACTTGTATTTTCAGAAACTCGTATTTCAGAAACTTGCCAATCTTCCGCTGCCGTTCATACTCAAAGACAAGGGTAATGAATGCGGTGATGATGTCTTCTGAAGTAACCTTGCCGACTCTTTGGCAACAACTGGCGAATCAATATGGCGATCGCCTCGCCTTACGCGACCCCCATAGCAAACCAGATGTCGAACTGACGTTTCAACAGCTCTATCAACAGGCTTTAAACTTTGCCAGCGGTTTACAATCGCTTGGCCTCTTTAAGGGGGAAAGGGTAGCGATAATCTCCGACAACTCTCCCCGCTGGATGATTTTAGATATTGCCACCATGATGGCGGGGCTGGCCAACGTTCCTCGCAGTTCCAACGCCGACGCCAAAGAACTGGCATATATTGTACGTCACAGTCAAAGTTCCACTGTCATAGTTGAAAATGCTAAAACCTGGGCCAAGCTGGAGCCTGAACTGGCTGATTTTTCCCTTGCGAATATCATCTTTATCTCCGACGAGTCCCTCGATGGCGGTATCCCGTTTAGCGAAGTGCAAACACGGGGACAATCCCACTCATTTGTTCCCCCCGACCTGACCCGCCAAGATCTTGCAACCCTGATCTACACCTCCGGCACCACCGGACGGCCTAAGGGAGTGATGCTCAGTCACGGCAATCTCATGCACCAGGTGGAAGGCCTACGCCAACTCATCCAGCTGGACGTTGGCAATCGCGTGCTATCCATCCTTCCCACTTGGCATGCCTACGAACGAGCCGGAGAATATTTCGCCCTCAGCCAAGGATGCTCCATCATCTATACGAACCCCCGCCATCTAAAAAAAGATCTCGCATCCGAAAAACCGCACTTTTTGGTGGCAGTTCCCCGCATTTGGGAATTGCTGTATGACGGCGTCCAGCAACAATTCAACAAAGTGGAGGGAGGGAAAAAACAGCTGACTGACTTTTTCCTCAACATCAGCCATCGCTACATCCTCCAGCGGCGCATTGCCGACAACTTTTCTATCAACCATTTTGACGCTTCCCCCATGGTTCGCCTGAGGGCCAAACTTCTAAACCAGTTACTGGCTCCACTGCACCAACTGGGCAATCGTCTCATCTATTCCAAAATTCGCAGCACCATCGCGCCAGAACTCAGCTATGCCATTAGCGGCGGCGGATCGTTGCCCAGTTATGTCGATAACTTCTTGGAACTTTGCGGAGTGGAAGTCTTAAATGGCTACGGTCTGACCGAAACTGCCCCCATCTTGACCGCCCGCAGTCCCACCCATAACGTGCGGGGCACGGTTGGCCAGCCAATCGCCGATACGGAAATACAAATTGTCGATCCGTCCAGCCTCAAACCGTTACCCCAAGGTAGCGTTGGCTTGGTCTTTGTCCGAGGACCGCAGGTGATGCAAGGGTATTTAGACAACCTTGAGGCAACGGCAAAAGTCCTCACCCCCGATGGTTGGTTTAACACCGAGGATTTGGGCTGGCTCACCCCCCATGGCGACCTCGTTCTCACCGGTCGGGCAAAGGATACGATTGTGCTGCGCAATGGGGAGAATATAGAACCTGTGCCGTTGGAGGATGCCTGTAGCCGCAGCCCTTACATCGATCAAATAGTCGTTGTGGGTCAAGACCAAAAGCGACTGGGGGCGTTAGTGGTGCCGAACGAAGAGACTCTTACTTCGTGGGCAGGGGGCCAAGGGATGTCCACCCAGAATCTCCTGGAACAAGAATCTGTGTTGAACCTAATCGCCAGCGAGCTCAAACAGCGGGTGAAAGAACGTCCAGGATATCGAGCGGACGACATCATTGCCGACTTTCGCATCGTGCCCGAACCCTTCACGGTGGAAAACGGTTTGATGACCCAAACCTTGAAGGTACGGCGCAAGCAAGTGATAGAGCGTTATTCAGACTTGATTTCCGATATCTATGCTGACTGACTCCTTAATTTCACACAGCCTCATGCCATCACGTGCCTTTTGGACCTATGTCCAGCAAGATAGCTAGTTTTTCTCGGCAGCTTGTCTGCACAATTTTCAATTTGACCTATTTGAGATATTGACTGCACCTCATGCAACACTTCGACACCGTACAACCTCCGCTTGAATTTGTTCCACCGCAATTCGATCCGATTGTCTTTCCCGTCCTGAAGTACATGGGGCCGCTATGGATGAGGCTCAATGCCAGTGTGAGTGGGGCGACTATTGAAAATCCCGAACCCCTGGTCGATCTCTTTCGGGCCTTTTACAGCAAGAAAGCTCGTTTCATCATTGCCTTTCGCCATCCCTCCACAGACGATCCACCGTCTATCGAGCACATGCTGCTCAATGTTTTACCCCGAACCGCCAAAAATATGGGGAAACACATCCCAGGTGAAGGTCATGCCCACTACATTTACGAGCGGGGGATTTTATTATGGGGTGGTCCGGGTGCCCGTTGGTTGTTTCCCCGCATGGGGTCGGTTCCGATTAAACGCGGCACGATCGATCGCACCGCCCTCAAAGTCGTTCGAGACCTCCTCTCTAATGGCCCCTTCCCCTTAGCGATGGCCCCAGAGGGAACTGTGAACGGGTATGGCGAAATTGTTAATCCGCTGGAACCAGGCGTTGCCCAAATGGGGTTTTGGTGTGTGGATGACTTGCAGAAAGCGGACCGCGAGGAGGAAGTCTTTATTGTGCCAGTGGGTTTGCGATATACCTTCAATCGCAGCCCTTGGGAAAAAATTCACCAGTTGCTGTGCGGACTGGAAACCGATTGCGGGTTGGAAGTCAATCGGCAGTTGCCGGCGGATGAAGACAAGCAACTGGGACTGTGGTTTCGAGATCGCCTGCTAAAGCTAGGTGCTTACCTACTGCCCAAAGCCGAGGAGTTTTATATTCGGTTTTACGGTCAGGAGTTGTCGCAAGAAGGGACCGATTTGCGCGCTCGCCTGCAAGCTTTACTGGCTGCCTCCCTCAGCGTACCGGAAGGAGCGTTTGGATTGCCTGCCAAAGGATCGCTGATCGAACGGCGGCACAAAATCGAACAAACGGCCTGGGATCGCATCTTCCGAACAGATATTGAAGATATCGCCCAGTTGTCGATGGTGGAAAAAGCCTTTGCCAATCAGGTGGCGAAAGAAGCCAGTGCCTTGCTCTGGCACATGCGCATTGTGGAAAACTTTGTTGCCCTCAGAAACGATTATGTAGCTGAGAAACCCACCCCCGAGCGAGTGGCAGAAACCGCGGTAATTTTATGGGACTTGGTGGCCAGACTGAGAAATCAACCGGTAGGTTCTAAGCCGAAGTTGGGTCAACGAACTGCTCGCTTCTCCATCGGTGAACCTATTTCTGTGACGAGTCATTGGGATAGCTACAAAGCAAATCGACGTCGGACGATCGCCACAGTCACCGATGAGTTGCAAGCAGCTTTGGAAAACATGCTTCCATGAGGGAAGCGTTCGTAAGATTGGCTTAGTTTTTCATGAGTTCCAGCATCGAAACCAACATTCAACCTGGTGCCTCCCTTCAACGTTCCGAGAAGCTGAGCTTGCTGACCAAGCTGGCATTTGGGGTAGGGGATATGGGAGCCGGTATGACCGCCACCACCATGGTGTTTTACCTGCTGTTCTTCCTGACAGAGGTAGCCGGGCTTCCTGCTGGTTTGGCAGGCACCGTCTTGCTGATTGGAAAGGGATGGGATGCTGTTAATGACCCCATTATTGGTAGCCTTAGCGATCGCACCAAATCCCGTTGGGGTCGTCGCCATTCTTGGATGCTGATGGCGGCCATTCCCTTCGGGGTGTTTTTCTTTGTGGGTTGGTTGGTGCCGGACTTCGGCGTCGATATTGCGGCCAACCCTTGGCCTTGGTTTTGCTACTATGCCGTCATCGCAATCCTGTTTCATACCTTCTACACCTGCTTCAATCTGCCCTACGCGGCCCTGACCCCAGAACTGACAGAGGACTACAACGAACGCACCAGCCTCAACAGCTATCGATTCACCTTCTCCATCAGCGGCAGTATTCTCGCCTTGGCCTTGGCGCAATTCATCTTTAGCCAGATAAAAGATCAGCAGACGGCATTTGCCGTTCTGGCGGGAGCAATTGCGCTCATAGCGGTCATCCCTATTTTTCTCTGTGTCTGGGGGACGGAAGAGCGTTACAGTTCTGCCACCGAGCACCACTTGTCTTTTGTCGATCAAATCAAAGTGGTGTTTGGCAACAAGGCATTTCTGTTTGTCATCGGTATTTATTTGGCCTCTTGGCTGTCGTTTCAGCTCACTGCCAGTATCATCCCCTTTTACGCTAGATATTGGATGGACATGGGAGATCCTACTCCTCTCGCCATTACAGTACAGGGAACAGCTATCGTGATGCTGTTTGTTTGGAGTTACCTCAGCCGCAGGCTGGGTAAGCGCGCTGTTTACTTTCTAGGGATGTCGCTTTGGATTATCGCGCAGATTTTTCTATTTTTCCTCCCTCAAGGAGATCGAGGCTTTCTCTATTTCCTCTGCTTTTTAGCGGGGGTTGGCGTATCGACTGCCTATCTCATTCCCTGGTCGATGATTCCCGATGTAATTGACTTAGACGAACTGAATACGGGTGAAAGGCGTGAAGGGGTGTTTTATGCGTTCATGGTGTTGTTGCAAAAATTAGGTTTGGCCATGGGGTTATTTTTAGTAGGTCAGGCACTGGAGTTTTCAGGGTTTAATAGCGATCTCCCCACTCAGCCTGAATCTGCCTTGATTGCCATTCGTACTGCAATCGGTCCGTTACCGTCGATGTTCCTCTTGCTGGGATTGGTGTTGGCCTATTTCTACCCCATTACCCGCAAGCGCCATGCCGAGATTTTAAAACAACTGCACGACCGCAAAGGGTACCTCATCCCTGTCGCCAGCGAGTGAGTGGAGTCAGTCATGGACAAACGTTCGCTCTTCGGTGCTCTGCGGCATCGCCTGATTGTCTCCTGCCAAGCGGAGGGGGACAGTCCGTTTAACTCCCCCGAGGGGGTGGCGATGTTTGCTCGGGCGGCGTCACAGAATGGAGCTGCTGGTATCCGATCGGAGGGGATTGAGAAGACAATCTCCATTGTGCAGCAGGTGTCTTTGCCCGTGATTGGGCTGGTGAAAACTCGATTTCCTGACGGCACAGTCTGTATTACTGGCTCGTTTCAGGCGGTGGGAAACTTGTTAGAAACCGGCTGCGATATCGTCGCAATTGACGGGACGCTGCGCCCCCGTCCGGCCCCTGACAGCTCACTGAATGGTCCCGAATTTATTCGAGAAGTCAAACAACGCTACGACTGCCTTGTGATGGCGGATATTTCTACCGAGGCTGATGCTGCCGCCTGCGTAGCGGCGGGGGCTGATTGTCTGTCCACCACCCTCAGTGGCTATACTCCGGAGACCTCGCATCTTTTGGGAGATCGCCCCAATCTAGACCTGCTGGCGAAGTTGACAGATACCCACAGCCTGCCCGTCATTGCCGAAGGGCGTTTTAATGTTCCTGAATGGGCTGGCCAGGCGATCGCTAATGGCGCATGGGCAGTAGTTGTAGGCTCAGCCATCACTCGCCCTGGCTCCATTACCCGATGGTTTACGGATGCGATCTCGCAGTCTGTCCAAGAACTCTAAGGATGTTCCAGAGCGGTCCTGGTAGCCATCTGTGATGGGTGTTTTTCTCTGTTTAGCTTTTATTGAGTAAAAAGACTCCACTGGCAATTAACACCAACGAGAACATCTGTCGTGCCCCAAATGCTTCCTTAAAGATAAGATGGGCCAAAAATGAGACCAATACATAGCTCAAAGAGACGCTGGGAAAGGCCACAGATAGCGGCAATTTTTTCAGGGCAAAGGTATACATCAGGGCCGAGATAAAGTAGATGGCAAAGCCGACGATGACCCTAGGCTCAAGAAAAAAAATTGGAGCGGCATCTGACTTCAACGCTCCTATCTTTAAGCAAATTTGACCGATCGCCCCCAATCCAATCGAGATTGTTAGCAAGATGTATGACAGTTGCACGGGATGACCTTTGACTCACGACAGTTTGTCGGTCCTGTGGGGCGGTTCGTCGACCAATAACCACAAGATTGAAAAACCACGTGTCACAATACCGCGAAAGGAGATGACTCGTTAGCTCAAGAGATTGGCTAGCTCGATAAACTGGTTACATCAAAAACGGCGAACGTTGACCAAGAGGGATACGGGTCAAGCGACCGCCGTACCTTTGCATGCGGACTGAGTCTATTTCTTGATGATGTCCCGTGCCGTTCGAGCACTTGTGGCTAGCTGAAAGCAAAGTCCGTGTAGCCCAATTCAGAGGTTGCGAACCAAGCATTAGACTTTTCTCGGAAGGTATTCCAGGCGCTATAGATTTTGGCATAGGCGGGATCTTCTGCCGCTAATTCCTCGTACAGCGCGAAAGCTGCCTCTCTACCCGCTGCCATGACCGCATCCGGGAATCGCTTCAGCTCCACTCCTTCTGCAATAAGCCGAGAGAGAGCATCAGGGTTGCGAGCATCGTAGCGGGCCATGATATCCACATGGGTTGCCGCAGCTGCGGTCTTCAGAGCGTCTTGATAGGCACTGGGCAGAGCCTTCCATTCATCTAAATTAAAGTAGAAGGAATATTGCGAGGCAGGCTCCCACCAGCCTGGGTAGTAATAGATTTTGGCTGCCTGATACAAGCCCAGCTTCTCATCGTCATAGGGGCCAACCCATTCAGCAGCATCAATGGTTCCCAGTTGCAGTGCTTGGAAAATTTCCCCTCCGGCCAAGTTTTGAACGTTGACCCCCAGTCGGCTCATCACAACGCCCCCCAATCCTGGAATGCGCATGTTGAGACCTTGTAGGTCCTCGGGGGTGTTGATTTCTTTTTTCCACCATCCGCCCATTTGAGTGCCGGTACTGCCTCCGGGGAAGGTAATGATGTTGAAGGTAGCCAACAACTCCTGCATCAGCTCTAGACCACCAGCGTGGTACAACCAAGCATTTTGCTGACGGAAGTTGAGTCCGAAAGGCACTGCCGTGTCGAAGGCAAGGGCGTTGCTTTTGCCTCGGTAATAGTAGGAGTTGGTGTGACCGGCCTGCACGGTACCCTGCTGAACGGCATCCAGAACCTCCAATCCAGGGACAATCTCACCGGACGCAAAGAGTTTAATCGAGAAGTTTCCCCCAGTGAGGACATTCACTTTTTCTACAAAGGCTTCGCTACCGCCGTACACCGTGTCTAGGCTGGGGGTATAGCTAGAAGCCATGCGCCAGCGAACAGAGGGTTGGGTTTGTGCGAACACTGGGCCATATTTTGTACTGGCAGCAGCAGTGGCAGCGACTGTAGTCGCCATTGCCGCCTTGGTTAAGAATCCTCTCCGACTGTTGCGGTTGGAGGGGGTAGGTTTGCGAGAAATGGGTTTGATGTTCTCAGAAGCGTCGCTAGAGGGGTTATTATGCATGACTCTTAACCTGTCTTAGATGGTGAATTGTTCAGATAAACCCATACGCACTGGCCCAAGCAATTAGAAGCTATTTTTGAGCAGAACAGTAGGCTGAGGTGAACCATATCAAAAAAAAAAGCGCAACCGGGTATCGATCGCGCAATCGCAAGAGTCTTTGCTCAAATTCATTTTGGGTGAGACATACCAGTTTGAAGAACCATTCTGAGAACGATCGCACTGATAATCAGAGTCGAGAATGGAAAGGGCGGTCTTGCCTAAAGGTTATAGGGACCTGAACAGAGACTAGTTAGCGTAGAATGCAATATCGTAAATATCGCGAGTGCCGGTCATCCCTTGAGCAATAAATAACAGCAATGCGATACAGTTCAATACAATGTGAACCTTTCGCCAAGTATTCGATTTGTCTTTGTAAATATCGGGCTGAATTGCAACGGAAAATACCATCAGCATGGCCACCGTTATACCGAAATAAAAGTGAGAAATATACCATTCGTTGGTACGCTCAAAGATTGCCCCACCCCCCTCTCGTCCGAGCACGAAATCTTGAAACGAGAGCAGCATAAACCATAAAGCCGTGAACCCACCAAACAGACCGCGCCACAGAGCGGTTTTGGCCCTTAGGAGCAGGATGAAAGAAACAATAGTAGCGGCTGCAAATAGCGTAATCAGACCTGTGTCTAAGCCCGGTAGGACATCCTGATTAAGGAGATATTTAAAGCTGGGTCGCAGCAGGCCTATGACTGATAGTCCCAGTACACCGGAGGCTAGCCAGCGACCGACCTTGACGTGTTCGACCCCTACCGCGGGGGGGATCTTACTTTTTTCTTGTCTGAGGGTTGCTAAGCGGCGCTGGCGCGTTAACCAAGAGTAGTAAGCAACGATACCGATCGTGGGAAACACCACTACCACCGCCAGGATCGGGTGCAATAGCAGCAAGTTCTCTACAAAATCCTTCATGTGAATCCTCTCAACTGAACGGTTTGAAAGCAGCGCCTAAACTGCTTGCAGCGTTTAGGCGGGGATAGGTAACCATATCGACTGACAGTCGCCAAGCCGTATCCGGAACGCTGGTAGCAGAAATAGCATCTATTGGAGTTAGTACGAGGCTACTAATAGTCCCTTAAAAATGCCCTGTTGCAAGGATCAACCGGCAGGCTAGTCCAAATGCTTGGAGTTGAGTGTGGCAAGTGCGATCGATGTCTATTCCCACTCAATGTAGCCGCTGTTTCAAGAAAAATCGCTGTTTGTAAAACTCGTAGATGCTCAACCTTGAAATCCTTAAGGGCGGAGTCATTTTCTGTGATTGTCAGGCGCTAAATTATTTCTGAGAAACCTCAGAGGAAAAATTAATTTTTCCTATGAGGTTTATTGAGGAGTACTTCACTGTCCGCTAGCAAGCTGTAGACATAACGATTTTGTGATTTGCGCTAACGCGTAACTGACTGTTTGCAAGCCCGTAGATTTCCTTTATGTATCGTTGCGCACTTGAAGGGGGGAGGAGGCAAACCTTGTGATTTTTACCCTCAGTGCACTTGCCAGGTTCGCCTTCGTGCCTATGCTTAGTAAAGATCTGTAACTTCGATTGAAGTCAATCTAGCTTTCTGCTGTCAGCGCTTCGAACGTTATTACCGATGGATTGGTACCTGTCTTTCAGACTATTTGCAAGAACTTAAGGAAATAGCGATCCGTCTGATTTACGCAATTGGACAATCTGTCACCCTCATCGTCATTCCAACTCAATCCCTCCGAAGTAGAAGCTCTTTCTCTCCCAATTCCCAGGAGTTTTGTCCCCGCTATGCAGAGATATACCCCCGAGAAGAACGTCTACTCTGCCCCTCTGCGATGGCCGCAGTTTCCCTGGGGAAAATTGCATACGGCAACAGTGGTTACCTGCGGCATTTTCTTTCTGGGATTGGCCATTTCCATTTCCTGGTTATTGGGGGAGCCAACCCTCTCGCAAACATTTGCCGGCCTCAACGAGTTGCAACTGCATCCCCCTACTTGGGTGCAGTTGCCTGCCACCTCTACTCTGGTGGCATGGGTTCCAAGCATCGTACTCATCGTCATGGCCCAGGCGATTATGATGCTGTCTCCCCGTCCTCAGCGCTGGTCTCGCTGGCTGGTTGTAGGGCTGTTGATAGCCACTATCCTGCGTTACGTTTTCTGGAGATCGCTGGCTACCTTGAACCTTTCCGAACCGGTGGATGGAATTTTCAGCCTTCTACTCTACGGCATGGAGATGATGGGAATTGCCAGCATGCTGCTACAACGGATACTGCTGCTGGGGGTGAAATCCAGGAGACCTGAAGCTGAACTCAAATCCGAGGCGGTAGTGGCCGGCACTTATCAGCCCACCGTCGATATTTTGATTCCTACCTATAACGAGCCAGCGGCCATATTGCGGCGGACTGCCATTGGCTGCCAGGCGATCGCCTATCCCCGCAAGCAGGTATATTTGCTCGATGATGGGAATCGTCCTGAGATTCGGCAGTTAGCGGCTCAGCTAGGTTGCCACTACATCAGCCGTCCCAGCAGTATCCATGCCAAAGCTGGTAACCTCAACTATGCCTTAGGCAAAACTCGTGGGGAATTGGTTACGGTATTCGATGCCGATTTTGTACCCACCTCAAACTTTTTGACCCGCACTGTGGGTTTTTTTCAAGATCGTTCCGTCGGCTTAGTCCAAACCCACCAAAGCTTTTTTAGCCCCGATCCAGTTTCTCGTAATCTAGGACTCGAGCGGGAGTTCCCACAGGAAGTCGAAATATTTTCCCGCCACTATCAACCTATACGAGATACCAACGGGACAGCGTTATGCTACGGCAGCTCGTTTGTGGTGCGGCGCAGCGCTTTGGAGGATGTCAACGGTTTTGTGACCGAGTCCTTGAGCGAGGACTACTACACTGGCGTGCATCTATCTTCTAAGGGCAACCGGGTGGTTTATCTGGATGAGAGTTTGAGTGCGGGGTTGTGTGCCGACAACATGACAGGCCACGTATTGCAGCGGCAACGGTGGGTGCGGGGCACGATTCAGTCGTTCTTTATTCGCATCAATCCCGTGACAATGCCAGGGTTCAACTGGCTGCAGCGCCTATCCCACCTCGAAGGAATCTCGCAGTGGTTTTTCAGCCTTTTTCGGGTGGTGTTTTTATTGATGCCGTTGGCCTACGTCATCTTTGGGGCGATTCCGATGCGCACGTCCTTACAAGAATGGCTGTATTTTTTCCTACCCTTTTTTGTTCTCAATCTGCTGACTTACTCTTGGTTAAACGGACGCAGTCGCTCGGCGATCGCTTCCGATATTTACGATGTAGCCCAATGCATTCCGGTTTCGCTGGCACTTGTGCAAACCTTGCTCAAGCCCTTTTCCGTAAAGTTTCAGGTCACTCCCAAGGGGGTTTCCAGCGATCGCCATATTTTCAACTGGAACTTGGCTTGGCCGTTGATCGTGTTGTGGTCCCTTTCGGCGGTGGCGCTGACTGTCAGTGTGAATGTGGCCCTGGGCGGCAGCCTGTGGCTGCCGATGCCAGATGACCCTAAATTGCTGGAGGGGATGCGGCTGGCCTGGGTATGGAGTGCCTACAACCTATTTGTGTTGAGTATTGCCATCATGCTGATGCGGGATGCTCCGAAACCCAGTATGTACGAGTGGTTCGAACGCCGTATTCCCGTACAGTTGCGAGTGGGAGAGCGTCGGTTGTCTGCTATAACCACCGCGATTTCTGAAGTGGGCGCAGAGCTACAGGTGCAGAATTGGAACGATGAAAAAGCTGGGACAGCTCGAACCAATCATGAAAAAACACCCCTAGTGGAGTTTTCGATTCCCAATACTGCCGTGAGATTGACCAGCTCCGTTATTTCTGTACGTCCCAAAGATAGCAATGGGGCTTCAATACGGGTGCATTTTGAATCCCTTAGCGACATCCAATTACGGGCTTTGGTGGAGTTTCTGTACTGTCAGCCCGGGCAATGGCAAGCGATGCAAGCACCGAGCGAATGGCGATCGTTGTGGTTAATGGTGAAGGTGTTCTTTTCTCCCTGCGTCTGGGGGCTGCAGCGTAGCTATGAAGTTCTTCTTAAGGGTGTTGTTAAGTAAAAAATTGCAACCTGTAGGCTCTTTACATCCACTCTTCTCTAACTGCTAAAACCTATAGATATGGAGCTTAATATATTTGTAGTTATTCTCAATAAGTGCAATAAGGCCTAAATTGAAGCCATCTTATTGCGAATGACTTGCCTGGAAGCTCTTTTTGTACGTAATGTATTCCCAATAAGCAGCCAGCCAAATTTATTTCCAATTCTTGCTACGAATATATATCCCAGCTCCGAGTGAAATCAATCGCGAAGGGGCGATCGGTAGGTTCACCTGGACTGTATGAGCAGCAGATTTACCTAACGTCCAAGGAGTCTTTTTCATAGCCACAATCGGCGATCGCTCTCAACAGTTTTTCAAACGTCTCAACCGATTTCGCACCAATAAGACCGCCAAAACCGCCCAAATATGTCCAAGTGGGGCGAGTTTATTGCAAATACAAAAGCGCCTGCCTGTAAGGAGGTAAACGCTCGGAAGTCTTATTGGTGGGGGTCTAATGCAAAAAGCGGGTGAAGCGATTCGAACGCTCGACCGTCTCGTTGGCAACGAGAAGCTCTACCACTGAGCTACACCCGCAGATGCCGCTTCACAGCAAGGTTTTCTGTCTTTCGGCTTAACCATATTCTCCAGATCGGGAACGGATGTCAACCCTACATGGAACATTTTTCCACGTTCGCCCAGTCTCTCTGCCCCGTACTTCGATGGAGGGAGGGCTAAATCCTGCCTGAAAGGGTATAAAGCATACTTGACCGTCAAATTGTGCCATTACACTCTGCCTGAATTACGAACCATCGAATAGAGTGTAAGCGACACGTTGAGGAGCAAGAGTGAGTAACGTACAGGACTTTCAAGAGCTACTAACCCGCGCCCGTCGGATTGCATTTGGCACAGCGGCCAGCCTGATTGAAATTCTCCAGGACTCGAGCAAGCGCGAAGAGAATATTCAAAAGATCTCGGACGAATTCAACCAGCTGGCGAATGAGTTGGCGGTGAAAGGAGAAGAAACCGAGATGGAGGCCCGCCGCTACGTCGACACTTGGCTGGGAACCAGAAGGGAAGGTCAAGCTGACTCTCAAGCTAGCCAGGCCCCCACCAAGATCGAAGTGGTGGACATTACGGAAGAAACCCGCAAGCAGGAAGAGGTTGAAGAACTGACTGCGGAGGTGCAAAGCTTGCGGGCCGAGCTCGAGAAATTGCGCGGTTCGACAGAGAACGGGTCGAGTGCAGACAATAGCTAGGTAGACCTTTTGGTACCTGTCTTTCTGTGCGCATCGATATCGTCACTCTGTTCCCCGAGTTTTTCACATCCCCCTTTAACACCAGCCTGTTGGGTAAGGCGATCGCCGCCGGGATCGCAGACTTGTACTGTACGAACCCCCGCGATTTTGCCATCGACAAGCACCGGCGAGTAGATGACGAATGCTATGGAGGCGGGGTGGGCATGTTGCTCAAACCTGAGCCGCTGTTTGCGGCAGTGGAATCGTTGCCGCAGGCACCAAAGCGCGAGATCGTCCTCATGTCTCCACAGGGGGAACCGCTGACGCAACCGCTGCTGCAGGAGTTTGCGCAATTGGATCAGCTCATCCTTGTCTGCGGTCATTACGAAGGGGTGGATGAGCGGGTGCGGCAAAACCTCGTTACGAGGGAGGTTTCGCTGGGGGATTTTGTGCTCACATGCGGCGAAATTCCTGCGCTGACGGTGGTGAATGGGGTGGTTCGCCTGTTGCCGGGGACGGTGGGCAAAGCGGATTCCCTCAAGTACGAAAGCTTTGAGCAGGGGTTACTGGATTACCCTCAATACACGCGCCCGGTAGAGTTTCGCGAGTGGGAGGTGCCAGCGATCTTGCGATCGGGCAACCATCAGGCGATCGCCCGGTGGCGGAGGCAGCAACAGCTCAGGCGGACCCACCACCGTCGACCAGATCTGCTAGAAAAAGCTACATTATCGAAAGAAGACAGGCGCTTCCTGGATACCCTCTAGTAGGCAAGAGTCATTATTGTATAGATAGCGTTTATTGCATTTTTTTGCCTGCAACGTTTTTCAGTCATCCGTGCAAGGAGGTTCGGTATGGGACTTTGCCCCGATTGGATACAGCCGATCGCGAATAGAAACTTACCTGCTCGGGTTCGGTGGCTCGTGCTTCTTGGCGTTGCTTTGGGAATACAATCACCTGCAATGGCTCAATCTTCTGACAACGTGAATGACGTTTTTGACCCTTCTGCTAGCCAAACGGAAATTATTGGGGACAACGGATTAAACATCAACGGCTTAATGGACCTTTCCCGCAAATTGAATCAAGCCGAGCCTTGGGGACTGCGGGAGGAATCGGTGGATGACGAAGTTACCCGTTTTCGCAACTCCCGCGATGGCAGCTTAGGCCCCGAGATTTTTGGTGAAGACCCCGATGTTTCCCCTTCAACAACCGTAGAGTTAGGGGAGTCCGATTCTGGAGTAGCCCCCTAGGGTACAAATTTTGGCAGATTGCATTCCCGCAAACATCGAAACCTGCTTGCAAGAAGTCTTGGAAGGGAGGGAGCTGTCTCCTACTGAGGCTGAGTATCTGTTATCGGTCACTGATGCTAAGGAGGTTGAACGGATTCGTCAAGCCAGCGATCGCCTGCGGAAACAGCTTGTAGGAGACGGGGTCACCTATGTGGTGAACCGCAACATTAATTTCACCAATGTTTGCGAACAGCACTGCAGCTTTTGCGCGTTCCGTCGCGATGCCGATACTGAAGGGGCCTACTGGCTGGATGAAGCCACAATCGTCCGGAAGGCGACTGAAGCCGTCGATCTTGGAGCCACAGAGATTTGTATGCAGGGGGGGCTTAACCCTGCCGCAACTGAGGCGGGATCGGCATTGCGCTATTACCTGCGATTGGTGGATGCCATCAAAGAGCAGCTCCCCGATCTACACCTACATGCCTTCTCCCCCCAAGAAATTCAGTTCATTGCCCGTCAAGATGGGGTGTCCTTTGCTGAAGTGATTGGCGAGCTCAAACGGGCTGGGGTGGATTCGATGCCCGGTACGGCAGCAGAGATCTTGGTGCCAGAGGTGAGACGCCAGCTCTGTCCAGAGAAACTATCGGCCCAAGAATGGATTGATGTGGTCAGCACCGCCCACCGGCTGGGAATACCCGTCACCAGCACCATGATGGGGGGACATATCGAGAGCATGGGCGATCGCTCCCGTCATTTTGAAGTGTTGAGGACGGTGCAAAAGCGATCGCTGCAGCAGGGGGAAACCGGCTTTACCGAATTTATTTTGTTGCCCTACGTAGGAGAGTTAGCCCCCAAGATGCTGCGCAACAAGGTGGGGCGCGATCAGCCGATGTTGCAGGATGCGCTGCTGACGATGGCGGTGGCACGGCTGTTTATGGGCCAGTGGATTGTCAATCACCAACCCAGCTGGGTGAAGTTGGGGCTGGATGGGGCCGCCACTGCCCTCAATTGGGGATGCAACGATATTGGTGGCACGTTGATGGAGGAGCACATCACCAGCATGGCTGGGGCACAGGGGGGCACGGGCAAAAGCATCGCGGAATTACGAGGGGCGATCGCCAGCGTTAACCGCCCAGCTCTGCAGCGAACCACGCTTTATCAATCGGTGGCCGCACACCTAAGCTCTTTTCCACCCAAGAATGGAAGTATTGAGATCGCTGCACCCGAATTAAGCTGAGGGAAATTATTCGCAACTCGTCCATGGCTACCCCCCTGCGCTATCTCAGCTATCAATATCCTTGGCTTTACCAGGCAATCGCCAAAACCACTTCCCTCGCCGTTGGTGGGCATCGTCGTTTCCATCAACTGCCTTTGAAGAATCTGGAAATTTCCCCCAGCGATCGCGTCCTCGATCTGTGCTGCGGAAGGGGGGAGGCAACAGAATTTTTATTAGAACGCAGCGAACGGGTCACCGGGCTTGACGCTTCCCCCAAAGCGATCGCCTACGCCCGCGCCCACGTGCCTCAAGCCACCTATATCGAGGCGTTTGCCCAGGATATACCGCTGGACAATGAAAGCTTCGATTTCGTACATACCAGCGTGGCCCTGCACGAAATGCCCGCTGACACCCTGCGCAAAATTCTTTCCGAATCCTATCGAGTCCTTTCCCCCGGCGGGATCTTCGCCACTATTGACTTTCACCGACCAACAAATCCTTTGATGTGGCCCGGCTTGGCGGCATTTCTGTGGATATTCGAAACCGAAACCTCCTGGCAACTGCTGAAAGAAAACCTACCCCAGTTGCTGAAAGACACCGGATTTAGGACGGTTACTCAAACCCTGCATGTTGGAGGCATCCTGCAAGTGGTGCAAGCAACCAAATAGCTTTTCAGTTCGAGATACCCTAACAGTGCTGGCTGACAGGACGCAGCTGGAGAATGTCCCTACCCCTTGCAAGTGCGTATGAAACTCCGTTGGTGCCACGACATTAGCCAAATCCCCAGCGATCGCTGGCAAGCACTGGTTACCGACCGCTCCTCACCGTTTTTAGAATGGGAATGGTTGTATTGCCTGGAGGCTTCGGGGTCTGCCAAACCCAACACAGGCTGGATGCCTTGCCACCTGCTATTGGAAGTCGACGGACAGCTTGTGGCAGCAGCACCGATGTATCTCAAGGGCCACAGTTATGGAGAGTTTGTCTTCGACCAAGAATGGGCGCGGGTGGCCCAACAATTGGGAGAAGACTATTACCCCAAGCTCTTGGGAATGGCCCCTTTTACCCCTTGTACTGGCTACCGTTTTTTGGTGCATCCCGAAGTCGATGAATCGGAAATTTTACCAGCGATGTTGGAGGAAATCGATCGCTTCTGTGATCGGCAAGACATCTCCGTTTGCAGCTTTCTCTACGTCGACCCTGACTGGTATTCGACGCTAGATGAGTGCGGTTTTACCCCCCGCATCACCCACAACTACCAATGGCACAACCCTGGCTATGCCGACTATCCCGAGTTTCTACAGCAGTTCAACGCCAATCAGCGCCGCAATATCAAGCGGGAGCGCAAGGGGATGGAAAAAGCGGGCATCGACATCACGTTCTATGCCGGAGATAACCTGCCCACCAAACTATTTCGGCAGATGTACCGCTTTTATAGCAACACCTGCCTGCAATTTTGGGATTCCAGTAAGTACCTCAACAGCCACTTCTTCGACCTACTGGCAGAGCATTATCGCGATCGCGTGTTGTTCGTGGCGGGCGAACGAGACTCCGACATCCTCGGTATGTCGTTCTGCATTTACAAGGGCGATCGCCTATTTGGTCGCTATTGGGGAGCATCCGAAGAGATCAAATTCCTGCACTTCTGCCTCTGCTATTACGAACCCATCGACTGGGCGATCGATCGCAAAATTTCCAATTTCGATCCCGGGGCAGGTGGTCAACACAAAATCCGCCGAGGATTCCCCGCCACCCCAAACCACAGCTATCACCGCTTCTATCGCCCCCGCCTGCGCAAGGTGTTGGTGCCCTATCTAGAACAGGTCAACCCGATGATGCTGAAGGAGTTGGAGCGGGTCAATCAAGAGGCAGTTCCGTTCAAGTCAGATGTCCTGCCCAGCCTAACCTCCATCACAGGTGGATCTGCCATCTAATGAACATCTTTTGCATGCGACATCATCCACTCAAGATGTTGGGGTAATAGCTTCTGCAAGTCATAATTTTGCACAATGGTTTCGCGGGCGTTGGCTCGAAGGGTTTCCATGCGATCGCAATTCTCCAATGCTTCTTCCACGCGATCGGCAATCTGCTGAGGGGAGAAAAAGTCCACCAGTAATCCGTTCTCTCCATCCCGGATCAGTTCGGTCACCGGAGGAGTATCGGACGCCACGATCGCGCAGCCCACCGACATTGCCTCCATCATCGACCAAGACAATACAAACGGATAGGTGAGATAAACATGAACGTCAGAGGCTTGAATCACCTTGATGTAATCCAGGTAGGGAAGTCCCCCCGTAAAATGCACCCGCGTCATATCTAAAGGAAACTGTTCTAGCATGGCCTCCTTGTAGGTTTTGCCATCGCGTCTCTGCCTCCCGTAACACACCCGATCCTCCCCCACAATGACGGCATGACAGTGAGGTCGCCGCTGTTGCAGCAATTGCAACGCCTCAATAAACTGTGGAAAGCCCCGATAGGGCTCCATCCCCCGGCTGACGTAGGTGATAATTTCCTGCGCTTCCGACAAATCCAGATCGATATGCGGTAGGACTATCTTGACGTCACGATTGGGTTTGAACGTGTTGATGTCGATGCCATCGTGCATCACCTGCAGCTTTTGGTGAAATTCAGGGGGGAACTGCTGCTGCTGCCATTGGGTGGGGCACAGACCGGCGTCACAGCTATATAAGTCCATCAAGATTGGGGCATTTTTGGTCCGAATGGACGCCATCGTGTTGAGGTCAATGGGGTCATTGGGATCGAAGTCGCTGTCCCCTCCCTGGCCGCGATAAAACCACTCGAAATAACACAGCAACGGTGTCTCTGGCAGCACGTCCTTCACATAGAGGGTTGGCCCCCACCCAGAATGGCCGTACACAATATCGGGCAAAAACCCCTGTTTGGAGAGGTTTTGAACCAGTCGCACCACCGCCTGTCCCTGCAGCACCGCTTTCTCTAACGTGCGGACGTAGGGATGGATTGAATCAGTGGGCTTGCGGGAGACTTCGTAGAGGGCTTTGACCACCCTTTTGATGTTGCCCTCTTCCCGATTGGTGCCAAACACAATGGTGTGGTCAGGATTGTTACGTAATGCGAGAGCCAGATGGCGAAATTGAGCGGGGAAGTTGGGGTGCAGAAAAAGAATTTTCATCTATTCAAAGGTGCATGTCAGGTACTTTAGCCAGCAGCAATCTCTACTCAATGCTGCACGTTATGGGCGAGATTTCAATCCGTTTGAGACAGACATGCACCGTCTATTTCAGAAGGTTCCAGCCGGCGATCGCCAAACAAACCCAACCGGCCAAAAATGCAGTTCCCCCAATGGGGGCGATCGCGCCAAGAATTTTGACCCCCGACACACTGAGGGAATAGAGAGAGCCACTGAAGACTATTGTCCCAATGATGAAGAGATATCCGGCAGCCGTTAGCAACCCATTGCCCCCCGTCGCGTAAATGGTTAATCCCACCGCGACTAATCCTAGGGCGTGGTACATCTGATAGCGGGCGCCAGTTTCGAAGGTGGAGAGGGCTTTCTCGGTCAGTTGTGCAGCCAATGCATGGGCACCGAAGGCACCTGCTGCAACCGATAATCCGCCCAGCAAAGCCCCAATCAAGACAAACCAGCGAGCCATCCCCAACCCTCGACAATTCCGTATAGTCCAGAATACGCGATCGCTATTGGCTATTGGAGTTGAGCGACCCCCAGAGGCACGTTGAACTGTTCGCACCACACCCAGAGCTCGTTGTATTCGGTCGGGTCGATCGCTTCAGAGAGAACGTAAACCTGAGCCCCGTCATTAGATTCAAGCTTGCTAAATAATGTCGATGCATCGTATCCATCGCTGCCGAACGCCAGCTTGGGATCGGGAGCGCCATCTAAGGAAAAATCGGGTTCTAGAATCACGGTCACGCCTGCATCGGTCTGCAGGATTGTGACACCGCCCGAGGTCTCGTGACCGCCGCGACCTTCGAAGGTTCCACTGGCAATAATTTCAGCTTCGGCAGCTGCAGGGAGCGACACGAGACCGATCCCCGAAAGGGCTACAGCTCCTGCAAGACATCCGCTCAGCACTGTTCGCATCATGTGATTATCCTTCCTAGAAATTAAAAAACCTGAGATGTTAGGTCTCTGACAACAGTAAGCCTCGGGAATGAGCGATCGGTGAGGTGAATATGAGAGTTCACGAGGAATCAGATGGATCGAAGATAAATTTGGATCGAAGATAAATTGTCCCTACAGCACATGTAGGTGTTGGTTATCCCTTGATGCCACTGCCGGATTCTGAGGGGATGATGAATTGCTGAACTGCCGCAAAGAAGCCCAACACCGGCAGAATTGAAATCACCGACCCTGCCGCGATCGCCCGCCAGTCAGCCGAAAACGCACTCGCCAAGTTGGCAACCCCCAAAGGCAGCGTAAACAGATTGGGATCGTCCACCACCAGCAGCGGCCACAAAAAATCCCCCCACATGCCAACAAATGTAAAGGCTGCCAAGGTGGTTAGAGCTGGACGCACCGAGGGGATCAGGGCATTCCACCATATCCCGATCGAAGAACAGCCATCGATGGTGGCAGCTTCCTCCAACTCCTGCGGCACCGTTTGAAATGCTTGACGCATCAAGAACACTCCAAAGGCAGTAGTAGCGTAGGGAAATACCAAGCCCAAGTAGGTGTTGCGCAAGTTAAACTTTACCGCCAACACGTAAAGGGGGATCATGGCAATTTGAAACGGGATCGTGCTGGTGCCAATAATGCTCCAGAAAATCAGAGATTTGCCGCGAAAGTTGAGGCGAGCTAAGGGATAGGCGGCTAGAGAGCAAAACAGGAGATTGCAAACCACTGCGATCGCCGACACCACCGTACTGTTCCACAAATAGTTGAAAAAGGGATTGTCCTGCCACACCCGCCAGAAGTGCTGCAGCGTGAGCTGTTCAGGAATGAGTTGAGGCGGATAGCTAAAGATATTTTCTGCAGGGGATTTCAGAGAGGTGCTAAATAGCCACAGGATGGGGCCAACCATGATGACTGCAATCGCTAATAACACCCCGTAACGGGCCGGTAATGTCCAGACTGATTGATTACCCACGGATAGTTTTCGTAGGAATAACCTCATAGCTTTATCCCCCGCAGGCTTAACAGGCGAATGGTGGATAGCGACATCCCCAGTACCACTCCGAACAGGACAACCCCAATGGCTGCCGCATAGCCCATCTCTAATTTGTCGAAGCCCGTTTCGTAGAGATAGTAGACCAGTGTTTTGGTGCTGTTAGCGGGACCCCCTCCGGGGGCCATGACGTAGATTTCTTCAAACACCTTCATGGCGGCGATCGCCGAAAGGATTCCGACCAAAAAAAGATATGGCCTCATGAGTGGCAGCGTAATTGACCAGTGTTTTTCCCAGCCATCCGACCCGTCAATGGCAGCAGCCTCGTACAGGGTGGGGGGGATCGACTGCAACCCCGCGAGATAAATCGTCATGTAGTACCCTAAACCCTTCCACACCGTAACGGTGATGATGCTAAATAGCGCCAGCTGGGGATCGGTGAGCCAAGGAATGCGGACGGGATGAAAAGTCAAGGCCGAGAGGGCAAAATTCAGCAAGCCATTCTCGGCATAAATCCATTTCCAGGCGAGGCCAGCCACCACAGTGGAGACCACCACGGGCAGGTAATACAGCACCCGAAACGCATGAATCCCCCTCAGTTTTTGATTCACCAAAATTGCCAGTGCAAGCGGCAGGAAGATTAGCAGAGGTACAGCAACCAAAAGGTAAACGAGAGTGTTCCCCATCGCTGTCAAGAAAATGGGATCGCTGGCTAAATCAACATAATTTTTGAGACCGTGAAACTGGGGAGGACCGAACAAGTCGTAGCGAGTCAAACTGTAGTAAATCGCTTGAAGCGCCGGCCAAAAGGACACCACCCCCAGCACCAGCAGCGCGGGCATTAGGAAAAGATAGGGAGTCCAACGACTGCGATCGCTCATATCACCTCAACTTCACACTTCATCAGCAGCCTTCAAAGTTCAGAAGATCTAGAGGCACCTAAGCTAAGCTATTCCAGCGTTGGGCTGCCGCCGAAACTGCTGCTTCTACATCTTTTGTCTTCAGCATTGCTAACTGCAGTTCTTCGTAAATAATCTTGCGCAACTCCTCCAGCCCCTCCATGGGCGGAAGCAGCACTTCAGCCGTCGGGAGCTGTTGGGCGCTGACAATGCGGGCCTTGGCGAGGGGAGTATCTGCATCGCCAGTGAAATAGTCATCCTCGCCACTGGCGATGGTGGAGGGAAGAACGTTGGCCAACTTAGAAAACTCCAATTGATTTTGGCTGTTGGTGACAAACGCTGCAAAGTCGAACGCTAGCTCTACATTGGCCGACCGCTGTGGGATGGCCACATTCATCACGCTGGCACTTTTGATTCCGCTGGGGCCGGCCACCTGTGCTGCCACATCCGTTACTGCTGCCACATCTGGAGCGTTTTCTGCCACTTGTCGCAACAGTTGCGGCCCTGTGAGTAGCATTCCTAGCTCCCCCGCTTGGTATAGCTCAATTGCCCGTCGGTGGCTCTCCGTTACTGTTTCCCGTGGGATGCAATTTGATTGATAGAGCTCCACCCAGTAGCTAAAGGCAGCGCGCCCGGCCAGGGTATCGAACCCCGCCTGTCCGTCTGGAGTTACCAGCTGCATCCCCATTTGCACCATAGACTCCAGCACTTGGGCTCCATCCATCGTCAACATGAAGGCATGTTTACCCGTGATGGAATAGAACTGGGCCGCAACCGCCGCTAGCTCCTCATAGGTCGTAGGGGGATTGTCCGCATCGAGATCGGCGGCAGCAAACAGATCTCGGTTATAGGCGGTGATGTCGGTAGCAACATACCAGGGCAGGCCAAAGGTGGCGTCCCCCAACTGATTGGCTTTCCAGATATTTGGGAAATAGGTGGCTTGAGTCTCAGCGGGTACGAGACTGGCCAGATCCACCAAAGCCTTCTTTTCAGCCAATTTTGTCGCGAATTGAGGGTTGAGGTTGACCACATCGGGGCCAGAACGGGCAGCGATCGCCGTCAAAATCTTGCTTTCCATCTCCCCCCAGGGGACATCCACCCATTCAACAATGGCCCCAGGATGCTGCTGCTCGAATTCGGCAATCAGTGCAGCCATGTAGTCATCGAAGGTGGGCTTCAACTGCATCGTCCAAAAGGTGATGGACTGGCTTGGGCTTTCACCCTGTCCATTAGGAGCCGTCGTCGAGGCAGCACAGGCACCTAAGGTAAATGCAGCAGAAGTCGCTAGAAACTGACGGCGGGATAATGTCATGGACGAGATTGTCAACACACACCGCAATACTAAATCAATCAAGCGATCTGTCCAGTTGGTCTTCCCACGAACGCTTTAGTCAATGGCTTGAATAGGCGAGTAATTCCCTAACAGATTTCAACGGAATGCTTGAATATGCGGGGATTCACGTTATAGTTATAAGCCGGTGCGAAAAATGATTTTGGGGAAAGTTTAGCGAGCACACTCGAAACAGATCGATATCTGGCCGCAGACAGCAGGTGCGCAAGCTTAATATCCTGCCAAGGTTGGAGATAAGAGTTTGGCTCCGTCGCGATAACTAGCGACATTACCAGCTTCCCTCCCTTGTGACGTCTCGGTTTTGCCGAGGCTTTTTTATTGGCTGACTTTCGGTCGACCCATCACTTCATCACAAACAAGCACCGTGCTTAAAGAACACGAATCTTAAAAGGAGGTCATCCGTGGGTAAACAATCTTTGGCGCAAAAGCAAGAGATTGTCGCATCCGTGGAGGCGCTCTTGGATGAATCTGAGATGGTGATGGCGATCGATTACACCGCCCTGACCGTTCCTGAGATTTCCGAGCTGCGCAACCAGCTGTATCCGACTGATTCAGTTTGCATGGTGGTCAAAAACACCCTCATGCGACGAGCCATTTCCGAAAAGCCCGAATGGGAACCCATCGGAGATTTATTAGGTGGTCAGTCTGCTTTCATCCTGATCAAAGGGGATGTTGCAGCTGCCATCAAGGCTTACCAAAAATTCCAAAAGGACTCTAAGAAGAGCGAATGTCGCGGAGCCGTCATGGACGGTACTTCGTACAGCTACGACCAGGTCAAAGCGATTGGCGCCCTGCCTTCCAAAGAGGTCCTTATTTCCCAGATTGCTGGCGGCATTAATGCAGTCGCAACCAAGCTGGCCATCGGCATCAAAGAGGTACCCACCTCTCTGGCTCGTGCGATCGCCGCATTGGAAGAGAAGCAGAAAGACGCTGCATAGGCGCGACTGCCATCTCTCTGGCTGGCTATTTCTTGTATTTATCAATCCCTGCACACCTAAAGGAGACAATCCATGTCTGCAAAGATCGACGGCATTATTGAAGAACTCAAGGGTATGACCCTGCTCGAGGCTTCCGAGCTGGTTAAAGCTATCGAAGAAACCTTCGAAGTTAGCGCCGCTGCGGCAGCCGCTCCCGTAATGGTTGCTGCTGCTCCTGGCGCTGGTGGAGGCGGTGAAGTCGCTGAAGAGAAGACCGAATTCGACGTTGTCCTGGAAGATGTCGGCGGCGAGAAGATCAAGGTTCTAAAGGCAGTACGCGAGCTGACCGGCTTAGGTCTGAAGGACGCCAAAGGCGTGGTAGAGTCCGCCCCCAAGGCGATCAAAGAAGGCGTTTCCAAGGAAGATGCCGAGGAAGCCAAGAAGAAGCTGGAAGAAGTGGGCGCCAAAGTGTCCATCAAGTAATTTCTGCTTGGCAAAGCTCTGGTTCCAGAGCTTTGCTGCAGTTTTATCTCATGCGGGAGGCTAAATTGCCTTCCGTTTTTTCGTTAAGTGAACCTGACGGTCAAGTCGAGTAGCGAGGACTGCACGCAAGCGATGTGTACGCAGTGGCCTGAATGCCGTGGTCGCTAGCAACGCTGTAGCTGCTCACCTCTTTAAGCCAACAATATCTAACTCTAGGCAGAATTCTGGATGACTGATCGAAGATTTGCGACGAGGATACGCTCTAACGCTTTGTAGCCTTGACATCGACACCAAAAGAGAAAGACCCAGAGGTATATAGGTATAAATTATATCCCTAAGTGTCCCCCGATACGGCTGGTCTCCGTACTGTGTGTTTCAATACCCATAAGTCTTCGGAATATATCACTGTCTGTAGCAGTACGGTTGCGGAATTCTCTTCAGATGTGTATTCTCCTTCAGTATGTTTACTTAGGCGCTATTGCCTAGTTTGATGGTTCGTCACGGTTCTTTTAATTCGTGACTGGCGTGCAGCGTTGTTGGTATTCTCATGAACTCTACTCCCACTGGTTTGGAACAGTCGATAGCTTTTGTCGACGGCGGCCTGGGCGATTTGTCCACTTTGCTCTCTGGTATAGAATCCGATAGCGTCTTTGTGCTGGATTCCAGTAGAAACGGTATCGAGCAGATCTCGGAAATTCTTGCTGGTTACGAGAACGTCGAAAGTATCCATATTTACTCCCATGGAGAAGACGGCAGTCTTCAACTCGGCAGCTCAACTCTCGATGCTTCCACTCTCAGTACTTATGCCGATGATTTATCGGGTTGGGGTCAAGCCCTCAACACCAATGCCGATGTTCTTTTTTATGGCTGCAATGTAGCTGCTTCGAACGACGGGACATTATTTCTCGAGCAGCTCAGCCAAACCATCGGAGCCGATATTGCTGCATCGGATGACTTGACCGGACAGGGGGGAGATTGGGCTCTAGAAGCTACTGTTGGGGAAATTGAAACAGACATTGGCCTCAGCTCTGTCATCCAGTCACTGTACTCAGAAAACCTTGCTGTTGCCCGCTGGACCTTCGACGAACCTCTCGTTGGTAACCTGACAGAGGATTCTTCCCTCGAAGGGGGAGATAATCCAGGATTTTTGCGCAATGGCACTGGCACCGGCGATGCGGGAGGTTCGATTGGAGGCACCCTTGTATTTGATGGAGTCGACGATTATGTCGATGTCGATAGTTCTGTAGATATCAACCAAGGCACCTATCCTCAACGAACCATCACCGCATGGTTTAACGTCACAGATAAAGATATTACCAGTCGTAAACAGGTTATTTACGAGGAAGGAGGAGACTATAAAGGGGCTAACATCTACATCGATTCAGGAAGACTTTACGTTGGTGCCTGGGATGGCTCGAAGAGCACGTTTGCACAGGGAACCTACTTATCGACCGATCAGTTTGATTCCAATACGTGGCATCATGTCACCCTTGTTTTAGATGCAGCTCCTAGCGATCCTGTGGCTCAACCCGGTGCTTTTCGAGCCTACATAGACGGCGTTGAATTTGCTGTAGGAGAGGGGGCCGAGCTTTCACGTCACAACGGCCAGATTGCGCTTGGAGCCATCCAAGGCGATACCCAGTTCCACGATGGCGACGCCGTTGGAAGTGGTTCAGCAGGCTTTGGTGGCAGCCTTGGTGAAGTCGCAGTCTACAACGAAGTTCTGAGTGCTGCTGAAATTGCCGACCTCGCCAACGGCGATACTCCTCCACCCCCTGATGGTGACCCTACTCCCCCACCCCCTGATGGTGACCCTACTCCTCCACCCCCTGATGGTGGGACTGTGCCTGGAGCCGTTGCCCGCTGGACCTTTGATGAACAGAGTGGTGCAGCTATCCCTGATTCCTCCACTGCCGGAGGAGATAACCCAGGACTCCTGCGCAATGGTGCAACTCTCGGTTCTGCCGGAGGTTCGATTGGAGGCACCGTTGAACTCGATGGAATTAACGATTTTGTCGATATTGAAGATAGTACCGATATCAATCTGGGTAACTTTGCGCAACGCACTATCTCAGCTTGGTTTAACGTTGACAGCACCACAGGCGCAAATAAGCAGGTTATTTTCGAAGAAGGTGGCGCGACCAGAGGTCTCAATATCTATGTTGACAATGGCAGCCTTTACGTGGGCGGCTGGAATGAAATCGAAAGCGGTTGGGATGGAACCTTCTTATCCACAGGCATCCAAGCGAATACTTGGTATCACGTTGCCTTAGTCTTAGATGCAGCTCCTGATGTGACTACGACTCAAGCTGGTGCCTTTAGAGGCTACTTGAACGGTGTGGAATTTGGCAGTGGAGAAGGGACTCAAATTTGGAGACATGCCGGCGATATCGGCATCGGAGCGGTTAGCAACGATACCCAGTTTCATGATGGCGATATCAGAGGCACTGCTGTTGCAGCTCTAGCAGGCAGTATTGGTGAAGTTGCAGTCTACAACGAAGTTCTGACTGCGGCTGAAATTGCCAGCATCGCGAACGGCGACACCCCTCCACCTCCTGATGACGACCCCATTCCTCCGCCTCCTGATGACGACCCCACTCCTCCGCCTCCTGATAGTGGCAGTACTGGACCCGTTGGCCGCTGGACCTTCGACGAAGTCAACAGTACCGAGACGCCGGATTCCTCTACTGAAGGATCGGCCAATCCAGGATTTTTGTTCAACGGCGCTAGCCTGACTACTGCTGGAGGCTCGCTGGGTGGTGCCGTTCAACTCGACGGAGTAGACGATTATGTCGAGGTTAACGATAGTCCCGACATCAATCTAGGTAACTTCCCCCAACGCACCATTACCGCTTGGTTTAATGTAGACAATACGACGGTTTTCAGGCCAAACACCACGGATACCGAACCCAAGCAGGTAATTTACGAAGAAGGTGGGGGGAGCAGAGGTCTGAATATCTATATCGAGAACGACAGGCTTTACGTGGGTGGCTGGAACCTACCTGAAAGCAACTGGACCGGAACCTACTTATCCACAGGCGATATCCAGGCCAACACCTGGCATCATGTTGCCCTAGTCCTGGATGCAGACCCCGATAATCCAACGACCCAAGCTGGTGCCTTCAGAGGCTACTTAGACGGTGTTGAATTTGGCAGTGGAGAGGGGAGTCAACTTTGGAGACATGCTGCCGATACTGGTATTGGTGGAGTTAACCAGGATTCCAGGTTCTTGGAAGGTGGCTTTATTGAAGGAACTGCCATCGAAGGGTTCGGAGGCGAAATTGCTGAAGTTGCAGTTTACAACTCTGCTTTAAGTGCGTCCGACATTTCAGCATTGGTGGCTGATGCAGATATTCCCGATGGAGGAGATCCCCCTCCCCCACCCCCCCCTCCCACGACAGGAACCTTTGAAAGAGAGGTCATTGTTTCAGGCTTGGATGCACCGCAGGCCATTGAATGGATTCCAAACAGCGATACTTTCTATATCGCTGAAAAGAGCGGTCTTATTAGGGTCTATGAAAACGGCTCCGTTCTCCCAACGCCTTTCCTCGATATCCGAGACCAAGTCAATAATGACAGGTTCACGACGCGAGGACTGACGGATCTTGCCGTTCATCCAGACTTTGAGAATAACCCTTACGTTTATTTCTTCTTTGCCTACGACGATGACGCCCCCGCTCCTGCCGATCCTGAGAATCCTGAACTCTTTGAACAAGATGGATCCGGAGTGAGAGCGGCTAGAGTCATCCGCGTGACCGCAGACGCAGCCACAGGCTACACAACGGCGGTTGCGGGTAGCGAAGTGGTGTTACTGGGCGAAAACAGTACTTCGGATTTTTACGATCCCACTCTCTCTGCCGGTGTAGGCAGCAACAATAATGGAGGTGTGAATCCAGATGGCACCTACGTCCAGGATTATATGGCGGTGGAATCCAACTTCCACAACACTGGTTCTCTAGAATTTGGCCCGGATGGAGCCCTCTACGTCAGCCTAGGTGATGGTGCTATTGCCACATTCAACCAGGGGGCATGGCGGTCTCAAGAACTGGATAGTTTAAACGGCAAGATTCTGCGCATCGATCCGATAACCGGCGACGCATTTGACAGTACAAATCCGTTCTATGACGGCGATCCTGACTCCAACCGGTCTAAGGTTTGGCAGTGGGGACTGCGCAACCCATTCCGCATCACCATTCATCCAGTTACTGGACAGATTTATATCGGTGAAACGGGCTGGAACACCTGGGAAGAAGTGAATACGGGGCCAAGGGGAGCCAACTTTGGATGGCCCTATTACGAGGGAGGAGCAACCGGTACTCCTTCACAGACCGATAACCTCCCAACCGAACAGTTTGAAGGAACCCAACGCGCTCAAGATTTTTATAGCAGTGCAGCAGCAGATGACGTGGTTGCCCCATTGGTTTCCCTCGATCACGCCAATGATGGTGCCAGATCTGTCGTGATGGGCGATATCTACTTGGGCACTGCTTACCCTGACGAGTATCAAGGGGATGTATTTTTCGTCGATGCCTCTACCGGTATTGTCCGAAATATTAGCCTCGACTCAGCTGGCAACGTGACTGGATTAGATGTCTTTGCGACAGGATCGAGGACAGTTTCTCAGATAATCATGGGCGATGATGGACGACTCTACTATGTCGATCTAGATGATGGCCTAGTTGGTCGTTGGAACTTTGCTTAAACTGGCTCCGAGTGCTGATTGAAAAACATTCATTCTGCTTTAGGTTTCATAGCGTTTTCATAACGCGGCTACCTTGGCAAGTTCTATGATGTTTTATCAATTCAGCCAATAGACAAATGCAGCTGGCACCGACCACAGTTCGGGTAAATGCCGGCTGCATTTTGTTTAGAGCGTTGTCATTAACGAGATGAGTCTATCGATGACCAGAGTTCTATGGCCTTCTCCTGGCGTGGGTAAGGAGAACAAGAGCCTCGAATGCGGATATTTTCGTTCAACGCTGGCTTTGCATTAGAGCCAATACGAGCGAACTGACGTCGATGACACCAATGGTGATTTCAGAGGGTAACATCTTTTTGTAGTTCAGTAGAATGGCGCTTAAACGCAGCCATATGCTGCTTTTGTCACTATTGTGATGTTTGGCATGCGGATGCTCTCGCCAGAAATAGCCGGACTCACAGAGACGGAAACTTGATTATGAAATTGTTTAAGTATGTTGATACGATGGAGCCCAGCTTAAAAGTAACGTGATTGTGCAAAATACAAACACCATCAGCGTGCTCATAGTGGACGATCAACTGTCCATTCAAGAAATGCTGAAAGCATACTTGTCCGAGGATCCGAGCATAAAGGTGGTTGGTATCGCAAATAGCGGTCAATCTGCAATCGCTCTGATCGAAGAGCTTAATCCCGATATCGCCATTTTGGACATCGAAATGCCTGGCCTCGATGGCCTATCCGCCTGTGGGGCGATCGTCAAGCGATTCCCTTCAACAAAGGTACTTGTCCTGAGTAGCTATGACGATGTTGAGTACCTCAATCGCGCTATCCAAATGGGAGTCAATGGTTACCTGCACAAAGCCACGCCCCCTACCGAGCTTATCAATACCATCCATTCCATCCACAAGGGCTATTTCCAGCTGGGGCCAGGTATGCATGAGGAGATCCTGCGTACCAACATCGAACGAACGCCCCAGCCCTACGCTCTCTCCAACACTGGCGAACACGTACAACACCTGAATGCGTCTGCCAGTCAGCCAACTCAACCCCATTTTGCCGATCCAAGTAATACTTCTCCTTACCGGACTGCTCTTGCTAAAGGTGCGCAGACTCGAAATCAATACAGGGAGTTATCTAATGAGGAACGAGTCCGTCTCGAACAACAGTTGAGTAAAGCTGTTGTTCGCATTCGCTCGCTTGAACAATTAGCCCTTCTCACCATGCTGGTGGTGGCAACCCTCGGCTTTATCTGTCTACTACTGTTTTACTAATACCTAGGAACGGTCATTCGCGGTACTTTTATCGGCGATCGCTGCCCCGAAAAATCCTTTCTGCTTGTGCTGAAGTGAGACGAGAGCCTCCGGGTAAGCTGCGAGCAACCTCGCGAGAGGGTTGTGCGGGATTTGCAGCGGGTGGAGAAATGGGTTGATTGGATTCAGCCGGACGGGAGCAAGCCACCCTCAAACTAAATTCAGGTTCTCCAGGCTGAGACACTTCGGCAGGAGGAACAAACTCATGCAGATTGGCATCGTAGGCCAGCACTTTGCCCCCTTCGATGTCATAAATCCAGCCATGCAAAACCAGCTCGTTGCGGTGCAGTTTGGCTCGCACAATAGGGTAAGTGCGCAGGTTCTCTAATTGAGTTAGAACGTTTTCCGCGACAGCAATATCTAGCTGATCCTCGTGGCTACAGTGGCTGTAGTTTTCTGTCAGGACTCTGCGGGTGGCTTCAGTCTGCAGCAGCCAGTCGTAGACCAACGGCATTTTCTTTTGCAGCTTATCCATTTTAAATAGGCCCTTCATGGCTCCGCAGTTGGTGTGGCCGCAAACGACAATCTCTCGAATATCTAACGCCTCTAGCGCGTACTCTAGTGCGGCTCCTTCTCCACCATTAGCGGCTCCAAAAGGAGGCATGATGTTACCGGCATTGCGAATGACAAATATCTCTCCCACTCCAGATTGGGTAATCAAGTTGGGATCGACGCGGGAATCCGAGCAGGTAATGAACAGTACCCGCGGTGATTGGCTGGTAGCGAGAGCTTCAAACGTCGCTTTGTGCTCGCGATAGTAGCCTTTTTGGAATCGCTCTAATCCCTTAATAAGCTTTTCGGTCATGACAAAGCTCCAAATCTGCGCACTTTAATATTATTGTTTGTCGTGGTTGACCTGAAGCGCTCAACTTGGGATGCTTCGAGACGATCCGTTGTACTTCTCAAAGTTATTTCTAGATTTTCATACTCTCTTCATCCTCCTGTAAAGCAGATGAGAACTGGGTTTGGGGCGTTCGATAAAACTCTTCAACCTGCTGGAGGTGGTGACTTTTAGATTACTGATAAGGCTGATTAACCCCACAAAAATATCGGTTGATTTACCGATGAATAAGGCGCTAGAGCAGAATCTGGAGCGACTGTCTTGAGTCTTTGAGCGGCTTTATCGCTGGACCGCAAGCTTCCCTCAGGCGCGTTTATGCCGGAAGCGGAATAGACTTCCTGAACGAATACCAACTTTAGTCTGAAATCCTAATGTCTTGGTTTGTCTATTCGATTAATGCAAGAGCCCTAACTAGGGCCAGCTGTTGAAGTCTAGTTCTATTGCTATTGGTGGCTTTCAAGCTCATAAAGCAGTGGCCAAGTGCAAGGGAAATTGAAATAATCGGCCAAAAGCCTTGCACCATCGCTCCAGTATGTAC
>JBFRWN010000023.1:0-4621 GCA_051439605.1 Synechococcus sp. | reverse complement strand
CAGCTTCAATCAGACGATCCACTTCGGCATCTTGCGCATGACATTCGCTGCCGATCCTTCTTTCCAAACTATTCTTCTACTTCGAATTTGCTCTCAACGACGGAGATTCCTTTTTCAGCAAGCCCTATTTAAGCCTCATAAGAAGAAGAAGATGAGCAACGTTTAGTTTCTACCTCCACATGGGAATACTTAAGAGCACCTGTACATTAGCCATTATCTAATCTTTCTTTCGTACAGGTTTCGAGCGTTATACTTTGCGCGAGCTTGGCTGTGTCTTCTCCGCCAATTGCAGGCTTGTGAAGATCGTAGCGGTCGGGCTTTTTTCCCAGAGCACCACCCAACTCAACTGAATTAATATGTTCATCGTTTCCAAGAGTGATGTTGAAGTTTTGAAATCCAAGCAAGCCAGCAATCCTTCTATTGTGCTGCGCTACCGCAGAAAGTTGTTTCGGCGGGTCAATTATTTTGCTGACATCCAACAGGCAATTTCCGACTGCCGGGAGAAGTTAGACAGCGGCAAGTTCTGCCTCATACTGCAGGATGGTTTTAGCGGTCAAGAGGTTTGGCAAGCTATGGGAAAGGAAGAACTTCAGGCACTAAAATCACAGTAGCTTTGTTGTCATGCAAGCTTTCTGGGACCTAGACTGGCCCCCTATCCCACGTTTCTGCTAGGCACGGCCAAGGATAGAGGTTGTGGAGACGATGTGGCGCTGCAGACCCAGTTCCTGGGCTGAAATCCCCAGCGCCAAACCCACGAGCTGAGGCAGATGCAGAATGGGTAGCTGAAGCGATCGGCCGATCGCCTGTTCCACCTCGGGTTGCCGGGAGTCCAGGTTGAGATGACATAGAGGGCAAGGAGTGACGATACAGTCTGCCCCAGCGGCGATCGCCTCTTCGATATGGTTGCCAGCCATGTGAAATGCCTGATCGGGGGCATAGCTGGAAATGGGCCATCCACAACATTGGGTCCTGCCGCGATAGAAAACGGGGGTAGCCCCAAGGGTTTCGAATAGGGTTTCGAGGGAGCGAGGATTGTGGGGATCGTCCACTGGATTATCCTTCTGGGATCGCAGGAGGTAGCAGCCGTAGAAGGCTGCGCACTTCAAATTTTTGAGGGGGGATGTAACTTTTTCTCGAATAGCGTCTAGGCCATAATCCTGCACCAATGCCCACAACAGATGTTTGACTTCCCCGGTTCCTTTGTAGAGATGCTTGCAGCCACCGGACTTGCAGGTGTCAGTCACCTGCTCAAAATAGTCTGGGCGATCGTGTTTCGCAGCTTTGAGTTTATCGTCCACCCGACCCAGCACCCCCTGACAGGTACTGCAGTGGGTTAGCAAGGGTAAATTGAGGGATTCAGCTAAGGCTAAGTTGCGGGCATTCACCGCATCCTCCAACAGTTCTGACGTTTCTTTGAAGGTGCCAGAACCACAACAGCTTGCCTGCTTTAGTTCGATTAATTCAATATCGAGGGCATTTGCCACCAATGCAGTGGAATCGTAGAGTTCCCGACAAGCCCCTTGGGCTACGCAACCAGGATAGTAAGCATATTTCAGACTCATTGTTGTTTCTCCACTGCTTCAATCACGCTGCGTACTTCAGCCGTTCCTTCCGACGGTTCGAAGGTGAGGGGAAATTTACCACGGGCTAACATGCGTAACCCCAAAGGAGCTAAGCTCACAAGTCCCCGTAAATCGCGAAAATAATTCCCAACCACCTGGACACCAAACTTTCGTTCGTCCACCCAGCCCCCTGACTTAACCAAACTCACCATGGTTTTGCGGTGCCGCACTGCTCGGCTTGGATGGGCTGCTGATGGGGATGTCTCGAGGGCGACGCGCTTAATCTGCGTAATTTGTTCCAGAGGAGCCACCTCCATCGGACAGACATCATCGCAGTTATGGCAGCGGGTACAGCCCCACACACCTGCAAGATTGTCGAGAGCTGCTACTCGCTCCTCAGCTCTGTCATCGCGGGTGTCCATCCTCATGCGGTTGGCTTTGGCTAAAGCGTGGGGCCCAACAAACTCTGAATTGACCTCTTTGGCATTGCAATCGGAATAGCAGGCTCCACACATGATGCAGTTGCCCATCTGATTGAGTCGATCTCGCTCGTCAGGTAACTGAATGAATTCCCGCTCGGGGATGTTGCGGGAGGCGGTGCTGACGTAGGGATCGATGCGCTTCAGATCTGCCCAGAAACGATCCATGTCCACTATCAAGTCCTTCACCACAGGTAGGTTCCCCATAGGACTGATGGAGATAAATTGCCGCCCTGCCAGTGCTTCGTCAACATGCTGTTGGCAGGCCAGACCGGCGCGATCGTTAATCCGCATAGCACAACTGCCGCAAATGGTATTGCGACAGTTTTTCCGAAATGCCAAGGTGCCATCCTGTTCCCATTTGATGCGGGTGAGGGCATCGAGAACGGTACTCTTGGGGTTGATGTCAATATGATATGTTTTAATACTCGGTTGAGCCTCGGGGTCGGCTTGACGGAAAATGCGAAATTCAACATTCACGATCGCGGTACTCAAGATAGTTGTTCGACAGCCTGCAAACTTAGGGAGATGTGAATGCAGGTTCAATACTTACGTTCTTTCGGCTCAAAACGGGTAATCACAACCGGCCGATACTCAATCATGACGCCATCCTCCTTAAGGTAAGCCAAAGTGTGTTTTAGGAAATTGGGATCGTCTCTAGTGGGGAAATCTTCGCGGGAATGAGCGCCACGGCTCTCTTGGCGATGGAGTGCCCCCGTCATAATTGCCGATCCTACCGCCATCAGGTTGCGCAGCTCCCATGCTTCGGTCAGTTCGGTGTTCCAGACTTTGCCGCGATCGTCAAGCCTCACCTCTGTGAGCTGCGCGCGCAATTCTGCCAGCCTTTCCAATCCCTCCGTCATCAGTTCTTCCGATCGATAGACTCCGCAATAGGTAGTCATGCAGTCTTGGAACTTGCGCCGTAGTTGATCGAGACGATAGTTGCCTTGTTGTTCAAAGAGCTGAGCGCGATCTCGTTCGGCTTCTTCCAGGAGCTTTTTTTCGTCCAGACTAGGGAGAGATCGCCCTTCCACGTAGGCCGCCATCTTGCCCCCCGCCCGCCGTCCGTAGACAACGCATTCCAATAAGGCATTGCTTCCCAGTCGGTTGGCACCGTGAACGGAAACGCAGGAGGTTTCCCCTGCTGCAAAGAAACCTTCCACCAAACCCTGCGCACCATTGCGCACCTGACAATCAGTGTTTACGGGAATTCCCCCCATCGAGTAATGAATGGTGGGGCGGACCGGCATTGGCTCTTTCACCGCATCAATCCCGAGGTGGCGGTGCGCTTCCTCCCAGCAAAAGGGTAAACGCTGATGAATTTTCTCCTCTCCTAGATGGCGCAAATCTAGGTGTACAAACGTGCCGCCTTCCACCCCACGACCAGCCCTTACCTCCGAGACAATGGCTCGCGAGGTGATGTCTCTGGGGGCTAGCTCCATTTGCTTGGGGGCGTAGCTAGCCATAAAGCGATCGCCTTCTCCATTAATTAGGTAGGCCCCTTCCCCTCTTACTGCCTCCGATATTAAGACACCAACTGGATACAGTCCCGTGGGATGAAATTGGACAAACTCCATATCTTGCAGGGGCAGTCCTGCCCTTGCGGTCATCGCGAGTCCATCCCCTGTGCAGGAATAGTCGTTAGAGGTGGTATTAAAGACGCGCCCGTAGCCTCCAGTGGCGAACAAAATCGCTTTAGCTCGCAAGACCTCAAAGTGACCTGTAGATTGCTCGTACATCACCAGTCCTTTGGCAAAGTTGTCCTCCACAACCAGGCGGGTGACGTACCACTCGTCATAGATTTTGGTGCCGTACCGCAGCAGGCTACTGACCAACTCGTGCAGGATCGCATGCCCGGTTTTGTCGGCTGCATAGCAGGTGCGCTGATAGGTATGCCCTCCAAAAGCTCTCTGGGCGATTGTGCCATTTTCTAGTCTGGAGAACAGAACCCCCAAATGCTCTAGGTCGTAAATAACATTGGGTGCCTCCTTGGTCAGGAGCTCAACCGCATCTTGGTCCGCTAGATAGTCAGAACCCTTCACCGTGTCAAAGGCATGGGTTTCCCACGAGTCTTCAGAATCCACATTTTTCAGAGTGGCTGCAATCCCCCCCTGGGCTGCAACTGAATGGCTCCGAATGGGGTGTGTTTTTGCAATCACCGCCAGATTGAGATCGGGGTTATATCGTTTTACCTCTAAGGCTGCCCGACAACCCGCAAGACCGCCTCCAACGATTGCGATATCGTGCTCAAGCATTTTGGCTCCCGCTGCACGTCCTTTATATATGTCATATCAATGCGATCAAGCGATCGGGCTAAAAGCGCGAGCATCTTAAGGATCTAGATATGATTTCAAGTGGATATGTCTTCGAGATCGATGCGAACAAGTCTGGTTCTGTGTGAGCTACATGGCGATTCGGTTGCAGGGATGTAGGCCAGGCAAGTTCTTTGAAGATCCAAGGAAGATTTTTTGAGGAAGGAGTTGACAATGGGATCCGAGGTAGCTAAGTTAGTAAAGCGCTTGAGAGAGGCAGGTCCAAAGTGGCATGTTTATTGAGGGCGTCCGAACCATGACAGACGAA
>JBFRWN010000022.1:0-25813 GCA_051439605.1 Synechococcus sp. | reverse complement strand
AAAAAAGTCGCTTTGACTGCTTGTATGCACAAACTCCTGCTCATCCTCAACGCCATTGCCAAAAGTGGTCAGCCCTGGTGCAATCCCATAGCAAGAGAGGCTTGACTTCCAAGACAATCGCTTACATTCGGTGGACTACCGCGGCTACGAATGTTTTGTCAGTCAATCAGCCTTGACCCTATGACAGTCGGTACCATGCATCGACATTTTTTTTGACCGGTCGATAGTTAAAAACTCCAGGATTAAGGTACCCCAAGTATAGACATGAAGCCATGTTCGATCTCAAGCGTATAGCCTCATTTTCATGGAATCGTGGAAGAAACAACTAGGAAGCAACTGCAACTTCTGACTCAACAGTGGCACCTACAAAGGTACCAATACCTCCCTCTCCCACTGCTTTACAGATATTGCCAGGAACCGTGAGATCAAAAACCACAATGGGAATGTTGTTATCTTTGCAAAGGGCGATCGCTGTTGTATCCATGACCCGCAGATTCTGCGTCAGGACGTGCTGATAGTTTAAGGTCTCGAACCTCCTAGCTTCCGGATTATTTTTTGGATCGCAGTCATAAACTCCATCCACCTTAGTGGCTTTAAAGATAACCTCTGCATCAATCTCTGCGGCTCGTAAAGCGGCAGTGGTATCTGTGGTAAAGAACGGATTACCGGAACCCGCTCCAAATATCACCACCCGGCCCTTTTCAAGGTGACGGATAGCCCGCCGACGAATGTAGGGCTCTGCCACCTCCTGCATGGCGATCGCCGTTAAAACCCGCGTTGCAACCCCTGCATTCTCAAGTGCATTTTGCAAGGTAAGAGCATTCATAACCGTTGCCAACATGCCAACGTAATCCGCAGAGGCTCGATCCATGCCCATTGATGCGGCCTTACTCACACCGCGAAAAATATTACCTCCACCCACAACAATGGCGAGCTGAACGCCAGCTTTCACAACATCAGCTACTTCCGCTGAAATTGAAGCCAATATTTCAGGTTTAATTCCATAATCTTGATCCCCCATTAAGGCTTCGCCACTGAGCTTTAGCAACACACGGTCGTACTTCATGCGGTCCAAATCCCCTGCTCTACGTTAGGGAGCAATCACCTGAGTTACCATACCAGCTCAACTGCGCTTACCCACAACAGATTCCCTTACCAATTATTACGCGCAATCCAGTTCGTACCCTTCTCTACAATGCCATCAAAAAAATGACGATCGTCATTTTTAGCTGCCTTGATTGAAATATCAAGGGATAGCAATCGTCAATTCACTTAAGACATCATCACCATGCAGGTCAAGGTTCTTCCCATCTTAAGTGGGATGGCAACAGCTATAAGCGTTCACCGCGACTAAACTTCGACTGGACCCGGTTCAGTCGTGCTTTGAAGCAGGATCTCTCCAGCCATCAATCGTTTGGACGCCGTGAGAATCTCTTCCTCTAAGTATGGCTTGGTGAAGTATGCGTTAGCGCCTAATTCTGCCGCCATCTGACGGTGGCGATCGGCACCTCTAGAGGTCAACATCGCAATCGGCAATTTGTTATATTGCTCGTCCTTGCGCATCCGCGAAAGTAACTCCAGGCCGTCCATGCGGGGCATTTCAACATCGCAGAACATTATGCTGCAAGGAAGTCCGTTACGAAGCTTATCCCAGGCATCTTGCCCATCACGAGCTTGTTCAACTTTGTACCCAGCTTTGCTAAAAGTCATGGAAAGCAGTTCGCGAACGGTAATAGAATCATCCACAATCAAGACGGTGGGTATTGCATCCTGCTCTACAGCAGGCTCTGTTGAGCCACCTTCTGGCATCCAGAAACGAGCTTGCTCGCGACGAGTTCTGCCATAAGCCACATCAATTAACTCGAGGATGTCCGCTATCGGCAAGACTCGTCCATCACCCAGCACGGTGGCGCCTGCTATACCCAGTGGTTTAGGAGCTGGTCCCCCCAATTGTTTGATTACAATTTCTTGCTCTTCAACGAAACTATCCACCTGAATAGCTAGCCGCTGCCCACCACTTTGCAAAATGGCAATTGGCAGAAGATCGTCATCGTAAGAGGATGAGCTATAAGCCTCGGGGCGGCTGCGATTGTGGTTGTTGCTATAGCTAAAGAGTTCGGTGAGGGGTTTCAGGAGCAGCTGTTGCCCTTGCCAGGTCATGTAGGAGTCCCCGGATGAGTCAGTCTGCACGCTGTCAGGTGAAATATCCACCATTTCTTCCACGCCATCAAGCGGGAAGGCCACCAGTGCCTTATCACTCACGCAGACCATCGCCTTGGAAATACTGAGGGTCAGTGGCAGTCTGATCGTAAAAGTAGTGCCTTGATTGGGGACCGAATCTACTTGTACGGCGCCACGCAATTCGTTCAAACGGGTACGAACAACATCCATCCCTACCCCTCGTCCCGCCAATTCATCTGCTTGAGAGCGCGTGCTGAACCCTGCGTGGAAGATAAAGTCGTAGAGTTCATTATCGCTAATATCAGCTGAATCGTCAGCGCTAAGTAATCCCTGCGCTAAGGCTTTCTCCTTAACACGAGCAGCATTAATTCCTCTGCCATCATCAGAAACCACGATAATTGTTTGGTTCCCTTGATAGAAGGTCTGAATCTTAATCGTGCCCTCAATCGGTTTTCCAGCTTGCTCTCGCTCGTTGGGCTCTTCAATTCCGTGAACGATCGCATTGTTGACCAAGTGGGTCATGGGATCGTAAAGCTCTTCCAAAATTGCTTTGTCAATCAGTGTGTCGCGCCCCTCAACAAACAGATCTATTTGCTTCCCAGTTTTTACAGACAATTCGCGTATCGCCCGAGGCAGCCGGTCAGCAATTTGTGAGAACGGCACCATGCGGGCGCGATTGAGGTTGTCCTGAAGTTGAGTAGTGCTTTGCCGGAACTGACGAGTCGTTTGCTCGGTTTGGTCCACAACAAACTGAATATCTGAGGCCGATTCCCGCACTCTAACGATCAGCTCGATAATTTCCTGCGACAAACTGTGAAATGCTGTAAAACGGTCCATTTCTAGAGCATCGAAGTCCTCCCCTGTTGAGTGGGATTCATCGCTAGAACTGGGATTAAGAACAGCATTGGTGCTGCGCAGCAAGGAGGCTTCCAGAAGCGATCGTTCGTACCGATCTTGCATTTTCTGGCCCAACTCCCCTAACTGTCGTACGCGGAAGAGCATATTTTCTAGAAATTGTTGAAGTCGGGTTTGGTTTTGCTCGAGGCTGTTACGACTCACAACCATTTCTCCCACCAGGTTGTTAATCAAGTCAAGGTATTTGACTTCAACTCGCATGGTGGGATTAGAAAAACCAGGCTTTTGGCGCTGTCTACTGGAGGTAGATGAGCGCGCCCCAAAAGCAGCAGAAGAGGGTTTAACGCCAGAGGGCCCTTCACCAATTAACTTTTCTAAATTCGCAAATGCTTCGGCATTGGCATCTGCAGGTGACGCAGGTGAAGCCGAGGTTGGTTCCAGGGAATCCGCCACCAAACTATCTAGTTCAGATAGGTCCTCAAACGTCTCCGACACCGGTGCTGGCAGGGCTTCAAGAGAGCTGTCTGCTAGTAATTGACTTAGATCGGACAAATCATCTAACGGGGCTGCATCTTCTAGCGCAGAATTAGCTGCAACGTCCCCATTTGGGTCACTCAATAGAGAAGTAAGATCGCCATTATCTTCATGTATGTCGGCAGGCGAACTATCCGCCGCCAAATTCAATTCGCCAAATTCCAGTTCAGAATCTAGTACTGGTTCTGAACCGGAGGAAAATAAACCAGCGAGATCGGCGGTAGATTCTTCTTCTATAGCATTTACTTCAAAACTATCTGTATCAGTGTTGTCAACCTCTGAACCGCTAAAGAGATCCGTCAACCTCTCTTGCACTGATTCAACGGGATCCAACAATCCAGATGTATCCCCGCCGAATAGTTCGGTCAGCTCCGGTGCTGGTTGGGCCTGCGATAGATCGTTTGTAAGCCTGGGCTCATCCGCAGCCAATACTTCAGAACTACTGATATCGGAAAGATCGGCACTGGGCATTAACAAGTCGGCCAAACCATCAGCTGCAGTGCCCTCTTCAACCTCTTGCGGTACTTCATGCAATAGATCCGGCAGACCCATCCCGTCAATCCCATTGGTATGAGAGGGGGCTGAGTCCACAGAGGCAGTAGATGTCATCGCCGACAAAGCGGATGAAACAACAATGTTTTCGCTACTGCCCGCTAGTACCATTTGCTGGGCTTGTTTCAACGCGGGAAGCACTTGACGAGCTATAGGGGCCAAACCATTAGCGGGATTGGCAATACTCTTATCGATGCTGTAGCAAAGGTCTGTCCAACCTGGAAGCTGATAGGTATCTCCCAATTGAATCAACGACTGCCCTATTTCTGCCAACCTCGCCCGAGTATCTGCCGTATCTTCTTGTTTGAATAGATCCAGCATCTCTCGCATGAGGCGAGGAACGTATTGCTGGAAGGCATCTTGCTGGGAGGGGCTTTTCTTGTTGGATTGGACTGTTTCTGTCCCTGTACCTGCCTGGTCAGCAGCAGCTTCTGGAGAAAGGTCCCCCAGCAACACTTTCATGTGTAAATCAAGCTGTTGGAATACTGGCTCCGTCTCGGCCATAGCTGCTTCCCCTGCTTCAGGGGAAAGTCCCTCTGGGCTCTGCAGTTTATCCAACAGCGAAGCAAGAGTGTCGTAGCAGCGCAGCAGAAGAGATTCCAGCTTGCGATCGACCGGAACCGAACGCTCTCGAAAGACGTTGAAGATGTCTTCCATGCGGTGGGCGGTGTTTTGGATACTACTAACACCTAGCATCGCTGCCCCACCTTTAATCGAGTGGGCACCGCGAAACAGATCGTTGATCAATTCTTTATCGGAAGCCCGCTCTTGCAGGCACAGTAACCCCTGCTCGATATTCACCAGGTGATCGCGAGCTTCTTCAATGAAAAAGCCCATGATTCTTTGTTGTGCTTCGCGATCCATGGAATCGATCCTCAGTCAGCTGCCTTGTGGGTTCAGTAAAGAGTTGTCGGTGAAGATATCTTATGTTGGATGGCCAGTGGGGAAGAGCTGGAGAGTAACGTCAGCCCAGCAATAGAGGCGATTGCTATCCCCCTGTAAAATCACTCTCTTACGGTCCGGAATTTTCCTACAGATGATTGCAGGTCGCGGGCGATGGCCACCAACTTCATCAGGGAACTGGATACTTTTTGGGCCTCTTGAGAAGTTTCATTCGAGGTTAACTCCGCATTTTGCATCACTTGAGCCACTGTTCGCGACGTCTCCGTCTGCTCAACGGTTGCAGCGGTAATCGAACGTACTAAACCATCAATCTTTTGACTGACCTGAATAATCTCATCGAGACTAGATTTTGCTTGTTCCGCCAGTTTGGTTCCCTCAATAACCTGCTGAGTCCCCTCTTCCATTGCTGTCATTACCTGGCTGGTTTCTGATTGAATCTGCATGACGATCTGCTCGATTTCTTTTGAAGCCTTGGAAGAGCGATCCGAAAGTTGTCTCACTTCATCTGCAACAATTGCAAATCCACGCCCAGCCTCTCCTGCACGTGCAGCCTCAATGCTGGCATTCAACGCCAACAGGTTCGTTCTTGAAGCAATTTGGGAAATAAACGCCACAATTTTTGAAATTTCCTGGGAAGACTCTGCCAATCGTTTCACCTGGCGAGTAGTTTCTGCCACCGTTTCCCGAATGGTCAAAATACCGGCAGCCGTCCGCTCCACCGCCTCTCCCCCTTTGATTGCAGTTGTTGATGCTTGCTGAGCCACCTGTTCGGCTTCTTTCGCATTACCCGCAACCTCTTGAATGGACTGAGTCATTCCCTGTACGGAATTCAATAGTGAAGAAATATCGTCCGCTTGGCGTAATGCTTCATTCGATAAATCGCGGGCCAAGGACTCGTTATCGTTAGCGGCATCGTTCACCGCAGTTGCCGCCTGTTTCACTTGGCCGACAATTTCTCGCAGACTGGCGATTGTCAAGTTAAATGAGTCAGCTACCGCGCCCAGAACGTCAGCTGTCACCTCAGCCCTCACGGTCAAATCTCCTCGAGCAGCACCCTCAACGTCATCAAGTAAACGAATCACCTGCCGTTGTAAGTCCTCCTTCGCCTGACCTTGCTCAGCAGCCCGTCGCTCTAAAATGCCAAGGTTTTCTTCCACCGCCTGAGCCATTTGGTTAAAGGACAGGGCCAGTGAGGTAGCATCCTCCCCCGATAACGTTGCCCGAACCGTGTAATTCCCTTGGGCAACAGTAGCCATATCTGCACATAAGGCTTGTATATTGCGTCGGATTCGGGCTGTTTGACGATTGGAAGTCACGATCCCAATTCCTGCCCCTGCCATAGCCCCTGCCATAGCCCCCGCTGCACCACGTAAATTTGCATCGGGAACGATCGTCTTGAGGCCAAAATATCCCAACGTACTGGCAGCTAGAATCGCTGCTCCCTGGAGTATCACCCCCGATATCGCTCCCCCTGTAGCCGCAATGCCTTCGCTCGTCGGCGGAGTGTAAGTGGATATTCCGGCATCCTTGCTATCTACATAAACTGCTTCACTGTCAACAGCATTTGAAACTTCATCTACATCATCTTCGGGTAGAAGCAGAAGATTCCCCTCAAGATCGTTGTCATCCTCGATGTCCGAGGATAACGATGCTGCTGGTTCAACGATGTCAAACAATTCAGTAATAGAAGATGCTTCCTCAGCAGCGCCCTTGTCATAATCGCTATCCAAACTAGAAAATCCTGGGATTTCGGAAAAGGGTTCAGCCTCAAATTCGTAATCTTCCGCCTCAGCAAAATGAGTGGAAGAACCTTCTTCAAACGAGCCGCTTTGTTCCGGTAATTCGTCCAGCATCGTAAAATCATTTCCAGGAGCAAACTGAGCTGTCGACATGCGTTTGGATGTTTCGTTTCCAGCTACTTTAGTGTCAGGGTAGGAGTCAGAACCTTCATTCATTGAATCGCCTAAGGGAGCAAAGGATAGACCACTCTCTTCAGTTTGGTCATTGAGTGTAAAGAAATTAGTTTCCTCCCGATTCTTCTCCACCATTGCAGATGAACGATTGGTTGAGTTGTCTTCGGCAAACGACTCGTTCTCATCGAACCCTCCAAACAGAACATCGTCAAGCAAGTTGCTATCGCCTGAGGGGGACGATTCTGACTCGGGAGAATCTGCCATTTCGAATATCGATTCTAGGTCTTCTTCCATCGATTTACCCTGAGGTTGAGACACGTGCCCTCCACTACCAGAGGAAGTTCCACTGAGGGGATTGCCAGCACCGGAGGCATTGTCAGTGGGATGCGGCTCAAATGATAGTTCCCCAAATAAGTCTTCGTCTCCCAATGGAGATTGAACTCCACTCTCCATTGGCAAGTTATTTGAGTCATTACCTGAAGATGGATTCGACTCATGTTGGGATGACTCAATTTGGGTCAGACCATTTTTGGCAGCGTTAATCAAGTCCCGATCCTCAGAGTTTGCAAGAACAGATTCGTATGTGGTCTTTGCAGCGAGCAAACGTCCCGCCCACTGCTGAGAAGAGGCCAGCCAAAGTTTCAAGGAAAGATCTTCTGGAGACTCATTGGTTAACTGCTCAAATAGTTGAGCTGCTTCAGAGTATTCTTCGCGAGCAAATGCTTGCATCGCTCGATCTCTAATGTTTTCAATACTCGAAACCATGTCCTGGGAGTCTCCTAAACCTGATTCTTTGCTAAATTATGTTTCGCACGGTGGGAAAATATGGTGGGTTATTGTAACCATACTGGTGGAGAAGACTGCCAACATCTCAAAGAACCACTGCGTTTGAGAATGACATCACTAACGGCTCGTTCCACAACTGCTAGTGGTTGGTTTGCTGAGAACATATAGAGCGGGATTCGATCGCAATCAGACTTCGTCTCGAAATCATTGGATCTTTGGTCAGCTGCGGTTGGTACCATGGAATCCCTCATCAATAATTGGCCAGCTTTTGAAATCTCAACTGCCCTTAAGTTGCCCAGCGACTGGAGCGAATGATGGCATCGGCTTCAAGCAACCGAAGGGGCTGTTCGTTATCTGCAGATGCCCATTCCCCCTTTACAAAGGGAGCCATTTCTTCAGGACAACTATTGGAGGGATTTAGAGCATCTTTCTCTAACCACTCCATCCCAATCACTGAGTCGATCGCCACAGCAAGAACCGTCTCTTGTCGATTGGTAATGGCTAAAACTGGCAGGTCGTTCCGATCGGAGTTGAGTGCCTGACTATCGCCTAAAAATTGTCCCAAATCGGCTACCCAGATAACCTTGCCCCTAAAATTAAGTGCCCCCAGCATAAGGGGGGACACGTTGGGTATTGGAGTGATTTGCTCAGCAGAGACAGACATCACCTCAGCAATGTCTGCAGCTGCAAAGGCGAGTTCGGTTCCAGATAGTAACTGGCACTTAAGGTGTAATTCACCAGCAGGAATTTCGAGTTCCTGCAGTTCCTCAGTTCCTGATTGAGCTAAAAGGTCAAGATCGAGATCGCTAATCACAGATTCAGCTCCTCAGCAATTGCTTGATGGTGCCAATGAGTTCTTTAGGGCGGAATGGCTTGGCAATATAAGCATCTGCCCCCTGACGCATCCCCCAGTACCGATCGAACTCCTCCCCTTTCGAGGAACACATAACCACCGATACATTTTCGGTGGCAGGGTCTGCCTTGAGACGACGGCAAACTTCGTATCCATTCATACGAGGCATAACAATGTCAAGCACAACCACATCGGGAACCTGCCCTTGGATGGACTCTAAAGCCATGACACCGTCACTTGCTTCCAGCACATCCAAACCGTTTTCTTTGAGCAGACCGGTAATCATCTCCCGCTGAGCAGGACTATCTTCGACGACCAGTACTTTGAGCATAATGTCAATACTTTCCTTGCGGACAGACTTAAGGCAGTCACAACATGTTTTCAAAAGCGATGAGTATTTGAGGATACCGCTCGCATGAGTTGCGCTTCTGTCTAAACTAAGCATTCCAAAAATGGATAAAAATATATCATCCATCGCTAGATCTACGGAACGCCGAGCTCAATAGATGACCCTCGCGGCAGCATAAGGAGGGGCTTCACAGTGCAAAGAGTGCATGAGAGGAACTAAAGTCCCTTCGATCCAGCTCAAGCTACTGTTACCCTGCCTCAATCAATCCCACTGCCTACTCATTCCTCTAGCGTTTGCCATCTCATTTAGATAGCAATCCCTACGATATGCAAAGGGAGCTGAAGCGATAAGAGGTCTTGAGTGGCTTCATAGTAACCAACAGTACCCAAAGGAGGGACCTAGTAGGTAGCCGCCGCTAGCGTTTCGGCCACCTCTGCATCGTGGGGCTTCCCGACATAAGATTCAATGACGGTTAACAGCTCTTTTTCACCAAAGGGCTTAGTCAGAAAGTCGTTTGCACCTGCCATGCGGGCTTTAATGCGGTCGGTGAACCCGTCTCTACCCGTCAGCATGACCATTGGAGTTTGGCGAAATGCTGAAGATTTCCTCAACATACCGCACAAGTCATATCCATCGAGTTTGGGCATGGCCACATCGCAAAGGATCATATCTGGCTGCAACAGAAAGACTTGTCCTAAAGCTTTGAGGGGATTCTCGATGGCGGTAACTTTGTATCCAGCCCCCTGCAAGATATATTCCACCGTCTTGCGAATTGCCATGCTGTCATCAATGCAAACAATGTGGGGAGTACGATCGGCACGTGCTAAGGATCGAGCATCATCGCCCTGGTTCACCTCTGACAGTTGAATGGTCCCCTGTTGAATGTAGGGATACATTGCTTTGCCTACCGTTAAGATATTGCGTCCCAAGTAACGCGACACTTGGCGGAGGTTTGTGTTGCCGTCCGACCATTTTTGGAAATTGCCATAAACCTGTGGAGGTAAAGATTGTTGAAGGGCGGCTGGATTTGTGATTGTGAAGTACTGATCGGGGGATTGAACGTAGGGGTGGAGTTTTTTCCACTCTTGCACTTGGGCCGTTGTGTCTTTGAGTAGGGGTCCAACTTCGAAAGCAGCCAACTGAGGAGCAAGGGGAGATGCGGCTTCGAAAATAAACGAACCCTGATGAAGGCTCAACAGGTCAAAGAGAACCTCTTGAATCATGCTGCCAACGATCTGTTTACCGCGAGCAGGTTCGACATGATGTCCTTCTAGCAATGCCCAAAGATAGTCGTACTCTGGGGAGTTGGCACTTGTTTTCGAAGGGGATTGAACAATATCAAGAGCCCCTTCTGCCTGAAACCGACGCAGGTAATCCCGCAGGCGAGCTACACTGCCATCTGATTCTGATGCGTAGATAATTCGGCCATTTAGGAAAAACACAAACCAGTATTGCGACACACTGGCTTCCACAAACAATTCCCCAGTCCGTTGTCCTAACTGTATGAGCTGAAGAATGCTACGGATATCAATTTCTTGGAGCCTTCCTTGCATAGTAAACCTTTAGAAATCATTGGCGTGACCAAGCTCTTGGCCTACGTATACATTTGAATGTGCCCGAATCGGAGCATACTCTGTCACTCATTAAACTAATGGGTCAGCGAGGCCTCAGCACACCAAGCTCCCGAAACAAAAATAGCAAGTGCATCTATCAACCTTGTGGCATCTTCTGAAAGAAGTCTCATAATGATGTTAATTGCTGTTATGTTGCGCTTTTTCGCAGGCTAACCTCACTCTTGCGGGTATCTTGAACTTGATAGAGTGTTGATAATTGTTATGTAGAGGTAGCTATCGCGCTGTTCTGTCTGAAGTTATATTCGGTCAGAGCTTCTTTAGGAACTGGCTCGGCACCTTGATGAGGTAGCGGTCATTATTGCATTTCTCAGCATTGGCCTGTCTTCAAGGCTTTGTAGCTTGACTGCGATACTGGTCCATTCCTCCCCTTCTTGGGCAACCTTGCTTGAGGGCCGCAACCAAAATTGCAGGGGTAGCAGTTTCCTAATAGTGGTTATTCAGAATGGGTGTTAGGCAGGAAAAACGATAAGAACGTGTGTAATGTGGATCTCACCATGAAGGGGAGCCATTGCTCTTGACCTATCAGTACGAATTCATTGCCTCGCCGGCCACAACGCAACTCTTTAGCTGCTGTTTTCTTGAATCGTCAACCTCACTTTGCCCAATCTTAAACCGCCTGGTTTTCTCCCCTTGCCAACCCGTCATCGCAATTATCACAGGCTCCGCTATTGCTTAATTCAGCTGAATAGCGGGTAGAGGGGGTAACGGTTCAGTTTTCTTTCCTGCAATAACGAGGATTTACAAGCGTGTTGTACTTAGCCGCGATCGATAAAGGGTCGTTTCGTCGAGCAACAATCCAGCTGCTAGCAAAGAAAGTATCCGAGCGGTCGTGGGTGGCGGTAAGTGAAGATGCCATCCCCATTGAAGATTCCGGTAAATTCAACTCAGGCACGCTGGTTCTGGCTGAGATCAACTCCAACCAACAAGTTGAGCGGATGCGCGAAGCGTCGAAAGAGATCGTGGGAGCCCTTCAGGGCTTTTCACGAATTTTGGAACAAACCAAGGGTCAGGACGATGAGATCGAACAGTGGAAGCAATCTCTCACCTTCCAAAGTCAAGAGCTCAATCGCCGAGAAGTAGAACTTGAAACCCGTGAGGAGGAACTTCAACAACTTGCGGAAGAGTACCAGCAGTACGAATCGGCTTTGAAAAGCCTTGAAGCTCAGCGAACTGAAGTTGAAACGCTGGAGAGGAACCTCAACGAGCAGCAACAAGCGATGGGGGAACAGCGTCGTCAGCTCAACGAACAACAACAGGAATTAAGCCAGCGTTTAGAGGAAATCAACCAATCTTCGGCCAGTTCTTCTCGGTTAGACGAAGCTGCAACCGAGCGTCTGAAAGCCCTTAGCCACAATATTTCTCAGACGCTGCAATTTGATCCCGAGGCACTATCGGAAGAGGTGCAGGCATTAAAAATGCAGTTGGGAGAGAAGATAAAAACCCTAGATGGATCGGTGGCTGCAGTTGCCCCCGACAAAGAACATGCCCAAAGAAACCAACAACAGCTCAACACCGACTTCGAACAGTGGGTACAGAGCCACCGAGAATGGTTAAAGCTACAGACATCGATCGCTGCTAGTCAGGGAGAGGTGGGTACGCTTGAGAAGGTCGTTGCCGCAACTGACTCTCGCCTAAATACTGTAAACGAGCAGCTCCAAAAGCAAGAGGAGGCCCTACGGTTTAGCCGACAGTTACTGGAACGTAGTGATGTAATTGTGGCGGAGGGAGTGGAAACCTCTTCAGCGCCACAAATCAGCCCTGAAGAACTAGAAGCACAATTGACCAGTTTGAGGCGGGAATACGACCAGAATTCTCGGCTGGTAGAGCAACAGGTTACAGAGCTGACAGAAAACCATCAGAAGTTAGAGGACCTGCAAAGTCGTCTCAATGGAGCAAGCGCTGACGAGCGTTTCGATATCGAAATGGATATCGACTATGCCAAATCCGCCTGTGCCACATTGGAAGAAAGCTTGGCCCCCCAGCAGCGGACGCTGCAAAAGATGCAGCAACAAATGGCTCAAAAGGAAAGTTTACTTAGTCAGTTACTGGGGGAGCCTGGTGCGGTTCCCACTATTCCCACAGTGGATATTGGGCCTTTACTCAACCAGTTGGAAAGCCACCGTCAGTTCATTGCTGCGGAAAAACAGACCCTCGAACAGCAGTTAAGCGAACAGCGTTCCAGCTTGGAACAGCAGCGCTCCAGCTTAGAGCAGCAGCAACAACAAGCTGATAGTCTCAAGCAGCAGCTCGACGACGATCGCCACTCCCTGTGGCAGCGGTGCCAAGAGGTTTCGAACTCACTCGGTCAAACTACTGTGAAAGAGCAGCAGTTGAATGAAGTCAAAACCCTGCTGGTAGAGCTTCAAAGTCAGGTAGAGCCTTTGGAGAGCAAATCAGAGGAGTCCCAGCGCGCAGTTGCAGAATCTCGTCAGCATGCTGAGGAGCTCCAGGCAGAGATAGCTGAACTTACATCAGATACAACCTCATCATCTACTGCAGAGGTGTTTGCCTAAGCAGCCCAGACTGCCCCCAAGGCATTCTGTCGAGAGTTTCCCTTATACGTTACTTGAATCGACTCGCGCTAAACACGCCAAAATCAAAGGTTTCGCTAGGACTGTCATTGACCACCCAGTTAGCTAATTCCCGACCCAATAGCGGTCCAAACTTAAACCCATGGCCGCTTGTACCGCAACATAGATAAAAACCCTGTGGACCCAAACGATCGCAAATGGGCATCCAATCGGGAGTGACATCGTACATCCCGCTCCAACCACCCCTGGTCACTGCATTCGCCCCACTGGGATAACGTTTCTGCCAACAATCGCAAAGGTGAGTCAATTCCTGGGAGGAAAGGCTGTCATCGTAGCGATCTGGATCGACAGGGTCGTTCAGTTGACTGCGATCGAGACGGCCTATATAGGTTGAGCCCCTCCCTTCCGAACGGAAAGACGTTCCCAGGATGAAATCATTCACGATGGGATGCTGCGCTCCAAAAGACACTGGACGGCGCAGGACAGCCATTACCTGGCGACAAGGGATGAGAGGGATGTCAACTCCAGCGGTAGAGGCCACCTGGTGCGCCCACGGGCCTGCCGTATCGATTGCCACCGGAGCTGAGACGGTGCCACGGGGGGTAACCACTCCACGAATTTTTCCGGAGGCGACTAATATCTCGTTGGCTTTGACGTTTTCTCTGATATCCACCCCCGCAGCGATCGCAGCTAGGGTCAGAGTGTGCATAGTTCTCTGAGGATCTGCATAACCAGCTGTGGGCTGATAGCTGGCGATGGCGACATCATCTTGGTGCAGGCGCGCATCCAGGCTACGTAGTTGCGAAGCCGAAAGAATTTCCACCTCAACCCCTCGAGCTTGTTGCATCTCGACGGTTGACCGTAAAGACTGCTCTTGTTCCGCGCCCACCAATACTAACAGCCCCGCTTCTGACCACCCACAGTCTCCGGCATAGTACTGTTCGAAGCTGCGGAAGATCTCTAAGCTGATGCGGGCCATCCCTACCAATGAGGGATGGGTGTAGTGCTGCGAAATGACAGCGAGCGAGCATCCCGTTGGCCCTCCCCCAATAAAGTTTTTCTCCAGCAACACCACCGACAAGCGCTTGCGGGCTAAATGAATAGCCGTGCACAGTCCAATGATTCCACCCCCAATCACAACAGCATCGGCGGTGGAGGGAAACGTAGGAGACATCTCAAACTACTGCGATAGGTTCATACTCTGACGATACGTTGATTCCATCCGCTGGCGCATCTCTGACGGGGATGGGGGGCGGGCCTGAAGCCAATCGGTGAAGCTTCTTAAGCCATGGGCCAATTGTTGTATGTCGACTCCGGTCGGTTGGCCGTTGACGACCACCCGTTGACCCCGCACCCACACGCTATCCACCACATTGCCCGGTCGCCCCCACACCAATTGTCCTAGGGGATCGGCAGCAGGCAACAGCGAGAGATCTTTAAGGTCATACAAGACTAAATCTGCCTCCTGCCCCACCTCCAAGCGGCCAAATGTTTGGGAATGGAGTCCCAAAGCCCCACCGACACTAGCCATCTGACAAACCTCTTGGGGGGAGATCCAGTTGCGATAGTCAAAATCGGTGGTGTTATGCAGCATGGAGCCAACTTTGAGCACTTCAAACATGCTTTGCCCGTCATTGCTGGCTGCCCCATCGCAGCCAAACGACACGTTGACCCCTTGCTCGCGATACTTCAAGAGGGGGGCAATGCCGCTGCCCAAGCGGATGTTGCTCAAGGGATTGTGCACGACCGTTGTGCAGTATTCGGCCATCAGCTCGATATCGCGCTCGTTCAGCCATACGCAGTGGGCGAGAGAGGTCTTCTGACTGAGCCATCCTAAGTCCACCAGATGCTCGACGGCAGATTTGCCATATTTCTCTTGGGCTAACTTGACTTGCGCCATGGTCTCAAGTAGGTGGCTGTGGCGGCAGAGATCGTAGCGATCGCTGAGGATAGCGCATCCTTCAAACAGGTCATCGGAACACAGTTGAATCCCAGTTGGCCCCACCCCAATCTGCACCCCCTCCTGAGGCCGATGAAACTTCTGTACTGCGGTTTCGAGCAGGGCCAATACATCTGAGGTGGGCATGGGTGGGGCCAGGGGCTCGAGCGATCGCCCCCCTGGAATGCTGTATTCAAAGGCTTCGTCCTGAATGAGGGGGGCAATGTAGGCTCGAATTCCAGCTTCGCGATAAGCGCGATCTGCAGCAGCTAGGGACTCGAGTTCTTGACCGGGTAGCAGCACCAGATGATCTACCACCGTGGTCCCCCCTGACAGCAGGGTCTCAACCGCTGTTAAGGAGGCTGATAGATAAATTTGCTTGGGTGAGTGAAGAGGGTGTGCGTATAGTTCTGCCAGCCAAAGTTCGAGGGGGAGGGGAGGAATTAGGCCACGGGTCCACATCTCCATAGAGTGGGTGTGGGCATTCACCCAACCGGGAAGCAGCATTTTATCCTGGCACTGAATCAGCTCGGCTGTTTCCGGCTTTGGATGGGTGCCTGTTGGAAAGATTCCAGAGATTGAGCCATTTACCAGATAAACATCGAGATTGCGATAGCCACCGGGTAAATCCAGTTGGGGAACTAAGCAATTTGAAAGCCAATAATTCATATTCAAAAAAGCGACCCCTCTTGCTATAGTGGATAACGCGCATGGCGCCTGGGTTGGTAGCTCAGTGGTAGAGCATTCGGCTTTTAACCGACTGGCCGCGGGTTCGAATCCCTCCCAACCCATCAAACCTCACAGAAGCGATAGCGGTAGTTCTTGCCAACGGATTGCCGCTTTCACGTTACTCCACTTGCTCGACTACGGTTCCTCCCTAGAGAGACTGTGATGGTTTGGAACGCATCACCACAAATTTAAATCTCCACAAATTCAACGATAGGCGAAGAGTTCATCAAAGGAGCATAAGATACGGCAAGCATTCTACCTGACCGGACTGGGTAAAGGGCTTGAAGAAGCGCCGGCGATCGCGTAGCTTGAGTTCATTCTCTTGGGGTAAGGCATATCGGTGGAGATTGAACTGGGGCTAGGTGGTCAGATGGTGTGTTGCACCCTGTGGCTCGCTGCTGTATTTGGGGTGGCAGAGTTTATGCGCAGCCGCCAGATTGATGGCGAGGTTGTGCGCAAGGTGATTCACATTGGGGTGGGAAATATTGCCATCCTGACGTGGGTACTTGATATTCCTAGAACCTTTGCTGTTGGACTGTCGCTTGTATTCAGCTTGGTGGCACTCCTGTCCTACCGCGTCAAAATTTTGCAAAGCCTCAACGGAATTGACCGCCACAGCTACGGCACCTTTTTTTATGCGGCTAGTATTGCTACGTTATTTGCACTCTTTTGGCGACCGGGTCTGAAGTCCTATGCGGTATTAGGCATCTTGGTAATGACCTGGGGAGATGCTTTGGCGGCGTTGATTGGCCGTCGTTGGGGAAAACACAAATATGTGTTGGCCGGTATGGCGAAAACCTGGGAAGGGTCTTTGACGATGTGGTTGGCAAGCAGTTTGACGATCGCAGCTGTCTGCTCGGCGTCCTCCTATTGGAATCCCTCTGTTTCCTGGAGCGGCGAAGCGATCGCGCTGGGAGCAATAGCGATCGGCGGGCTTTCTGCCATTTTGGAAATGCTCTCTTGGCGAGGACTGGATAACATAACTGTCCCCCTCGCAAGTGCGGGGTTAAGCTACTGGTTCTTTGAAGTGACACCGATGGGCAGCTGGTAGGAGGGAATAGTCACGTAAACAAAGCCGTTACCATCTAAGCTAGGACACCGAATACTTTGGAAAGACTTGGACAATCGGTCCTTGGTCAGGTAAGGCATTGGTCGACAATATGAGTTGGTTACTAGTTAGACGCTCGACAGCAATGCTTGAAAGCTGTTGTAAAAAAGCCTCTTCGTCGGATAGCGCACATTCAGCATCTGCAGCCGCCGTACGATACATGGTGGGCACTACTATCTTGGGCTTTAATACCTCAATCGCGGCAACTGCCTCCTGGGCGTCGTAATTCTTAGGACCACCCCCCACTGGCACAAACAGGAGATCGGGCTTACCCAGCAAAATTTTCTGTTCGAGGGAAATCGGGGCTGCCGCGCCTCCTAAGTGGACGATATTGATGCCTGCCATTTTCCAGCGCCAGGCAACGTTAAACCCAAATCGATTGCCACTATATTCATCGTGCGGCATCCGCACCCCTTGTAGTCCTAAATCCCCTAAGCGAAAATCTCCGGCTTCGAACAATACTCTTGGGTTGCCCACCACAGAGGTGATGGCCCCTTCATCCAACAGGCGACTGCTTAGCAAAACTAAATCGGCTGGGATGCTGGGGGCGGGATACCCTTCCGTGCAGCCGATGGGGCGAAACGGATTGACCAGAATTCTAAAGTTATTTGCTTCAAATAGGACGCAACTATGAAATAGCCAGCGAATATTCAAAGAGCTTGTCTGCGCCTGTGACAGTGGAGGCAATATTACACTAGCCCCCAGACCTCCAAGCAATAAACCCGTGGCCTGCAGAAAATGACGTCGCTGCATCCTGACCTAGAACTCCCTATGCCCTGGAATTTCAGTTGTGAAAAATTTCATACAACCGAATCATACCTTACCCCATAACTTGTAACCGACGGTTGGCACCCCCCGCATTTTAACTGGGGTTAAGTCGCCAGCTTAGGAGGGATTTAGGGTTAATTCACCGCTGGTTTGAGCGCATTTGTTGCTCGGTGCCAGCACACAGGTTCCCATTCCATGTTTTCACTACAGTAAAAGAGGCATAGTATCGTATGGGGGAACTTCTGAAACAACGTTGGCAGGTGCTTTCACCCGATCGGGATTGCATTGCGGAGCTGCAAGCATCGCTGGTCGAAGTTGTGCCCGATTGCACCAACTTTCATCCACTTCTGGCGCGAATACTGGCGAATCGGGGGGTGGACTCATCAGCAGAATTCATCAATCCCAGTTGCGTCGATCTGCCAGACCCCGGGGATGATTTTCCCCAGCTGGCGATTGCCGTTGAATTACTTGCCTCAGCCATTCGCGATGGCCAAGAGATTGCCATTTGCGGCGACTACGATGCCGACGGTATGACCAGTACCGCCTTGTTGCTGCGCACCTTTCGCCACTTGGGGGGAAGCACCCGATATGACATTCCTAGTCGCATGACCGAGGGATACGGCATCAACGAACGCATGGTACGACAGCTACATGCCGAAGGGGTGGCAGCGATTGTCACCGTTGACAACGGCATTGCTGCTCTCAAACCCATTGCTCTCGCCCGCGATTTAGGGCTGAAAATTATCGTCACCGATCACCACGACATTCCGCCTCAATTGCCTCCTGCGGAGGCCATCTTAAATCCCAAGCTAATTGCTCGCAGTGAATCCCCCTATGCCGGTATGGCGGGGGTAGGGGTGGCCTACTTGCTGGCACTGGAACTGGCGGAGCGGTTTGGAGAGAGGCAGCGACTGGCTCGCCCGCTGCTGGAACTTCTGACATTAGGGACAATTGCCGACTTGGCCCCCCTGACCGAGATTAACCGACGCTGGGTGAAACAAGGGCTAGCCCTATTGCCCCAATCGCAGATAACAGGCATTCAAGCCCTAATGCAGGTCACGGGGCTGAGCGAGCGGCGGGAAACCCTCCAGCCAGAGGCGATCGGCTTCGGGTTGGGACCGCGCATCAATGCCGTAGGACGGTTGGCTCAACCCTCGGTTGTCATCGAATTGCTCACCACGGACGATGAAGGCATAGCCCTTGAAAAGGCGATGGAGTGCGAGCAGCTCAATCAGCAGCGACGCCAACTGTGCAGCGATATCGAAGCAGCGGCCCTCGCCCAAATTGAGCAGCTGGGGATTGACCCCAAACGCGATCGCGTTCTCGTGTTGTTGGGGGAGGGGTGGCACCACGGGGTGATTGGGATCGTGGCTTCGCGCTTGCTGGAGCGGTATTGCGTGCCGGTGTTTATCGGGGCCAGGGAGGGGGACAACGTGCGGGGGTCAGCGCGGGGTATCTCAGGGTTTAACGTGTTTGAGGCTCTACAACATTGTCACGATCTGTTCGAAAAGTATGGGGGACATCCGGCAGCAGGTGGGTTTTCAATGCCCGCAAGTAACTGGACGGAGTTGCAGGAGGGGCTACAAGATTACGCCCATTCTGTCTTGGAACCGGACGATCTGTGCCCGCTAGTGGAGATCGATGCAGAGTTAGTACCTGGCGACATTAATGCCGAACTATTTGATTGCTTGCAGCTATTGCAGCCCTATGGCATCGGTAATCGCGAGCCAATCTTTGCCATGCGAAATTTGGAGGTGGCCAACCAGCGACAAATTGGCAAAGAAAGAGCTCACCTCAAACTCCAGGTTAGATCGCAGCAAGGGGGAACCCCAAAAACGGCGATCGCTTGGCGTGCTGGCGACAGCTATCCGCTGCCCAATACCGTTGACATTGCGTTTGCGTTACGACAGAACCAATGGCAGGGAGAAGTAGCGATCGAGCTTGAGGTCAAGGGAATTCGAGCAAGCAAGCCTCAAGTCTCGGCAACCCCCGCCGGCAGGTCGCAGCCCTCAAAGAAGCAGCCGGTCCTCCATTACGTCCCAGCACCAGACATTCCTTATCCTCTGTGGTGGAAGGAGTGCAGCACCCCCATCAATCTATTACCCTCTAGTGAGGCCGACAATCTAGGCTTTAGCGGCACCATTTTGCTTTACGGCTACAGCCACCCCCAGCCAATGAGTAACGATCGCTGTACCGTGCATTGCGATCGTCCCCTCCCCGAAGTCCCTTACGATCGCATTGTGTTGTGGACCATGCCCCCATCTCGCACCCACTTAAGCTGGCTACTGGCTCGATCCACTCCAGCATCCCCTCTCGGACACCGCATCACCCTATGCGCCCAACCTGTTCCGGTCTTAACCCCTCAAGAGCTCCAGCAACGACTGCAAGAAAAACTGAGCCATGACTCGACGATTCATCTGCTGAAGGCAGCGCAAGAGTGGTGGGTGGCTCCATCGACTCTGGTGGCGGGGCTGCGATCGCTCGGATATCCCTGTGAGCAATTTCCGGCAACGCGCCCGCTAGAAAAAGAGCTTGAAAATTTGTCCTGCTGGTATCGCAGTTCTGCTAAATCTCTGGAAAGCTTATTTGCCCCATCAAAAACAGCCCCCCTCCCTAGGTAGTTTCTGCGGTCACAATCCAGCTGTGTCCCCTGAGTTTTGCTACAACAAAATCCGACACAGAAAGGCTCACTGGAGCTATAGGCCTAATCTATTTCAAGCTGCCCATAAATAAAATAAAACGACCCGATAACCTCAAACATATTGACAGAGTGTTAAGAAAATTCGGATAACGATGGGGGTAGGTAACGTTTGCCCCTGAAGACAACTGGGTCGAACCAAACTCCGTACAATAAGTCTGCTAACTTCGAGGAACCTTGCTCATGCCCGATGCTGTAGGCGTCGTCCAAACGATTGGATTTCCAGGAGTGCTGGCTGCGGCTGACGCCATGGTTAAAGGGGCCAAGGTTACTCTTGTCACCTTTGCTGGCTCTGAAAGCGGTCAGTACTTTGTGGCTATACGCGGGAGCGTTTCTGAAGTGAAGCAGGCCATGGCGGCGGGGTTAGAAGCGGTAGATCGATATGCAGTCGGGGCATCTGTCCTCAACCACTACATCGTGCCCAATCCGCCAGAAAACATCGTGTCGGTCTTACCGATTGAGTACACCGAGGCGGACGAGCCATTCCGCTAAATTGCTGCCCAAGCTTTTTCTTTGTACTTGTTACCCGTTCACCCATTCTCAGAATTCAAATTCTCTGAAGTCATCTTGTCAGTAGTCGAAGGAGACCCATTAGCATGACGCAAAAAGCAGTTGGTTCAATTGAAACAAAAGGTTTCCCAGGCATTCTGGCGGCAGCGGATGCCATGGTTAAGGCGGGTCGCGTCACTTTGACTTACTATAGCCGTGCCGGTAGTGCGCGGTTCTTCATCGTAGTGCGTGGCGACGTATCCGAAGTCAAAATTGCGATGGAGGCTGGCGTAGCAGCAGTTGAAAACGCCCCCGGAGGTTCTTTGGAGTCTTGGGTGATTGTGCCCCGTCCCCACGAGAACGTCGTAGCGATTTTACCGATTGACTATACCGAAGAGTCTCTGCCCTACCGCGAATCAACGGAGAGCGCTTCGTTCTTACCCGGTAGATAGATTGGTATTTTCATGTATTAAGCGTTTAGGGAGGCCATTGACCTCCCTTTTCTATTTCTGAAGGCTGTTCGCAGAGCCGATCTCCAAGCTAGCTAGCAACAGTGGCCATTTCCGGCTGTGAAGACGTTTCCGCCTTGCGCTGAATCAACTCGATATTGTAACCGTCAGGGTCTTTCACAAATGCAATTACCGTGGTGCCGTGCTTCATGGGGCCAGGTTCGCGAGTGACTTCTCCTCCACGGGCTTTAATCGCGTCGCAGGTATCGTAAATATTATCTACCCCCAGCGCGATGTGGCCGTAACCATCGCCGATGTCGTACCTTTCGGTGCCCCAGTTGTAGGTGAGTTCGATAACTGCTCCTTCCGACTCTGGACCGTACCCCACAAATGCAAGCGTGAATTTTCCACCGGGGTAATCTTTTTTGCGCAGGAGCTGCATGCCCAAAACATCGCAATAAAACTGGAGGGAACGATCTAGATCTCCCACCCTCAGCATTGTGTGCAGAATTCGCATGTGCCGTTCTCACTGACTCTGGCGTGTCACCTGCCATGGTAGCGTGACTCCAGGTTTCACCCGTTTAGCTTCCCCATGTCTTCCAAACCTTTATCTCGCACGCCTTTGTACAATCGCCACGTTGCATTGGGGGCCCGCATGGTGCCCTTTAGTGGCTGGGAAATGCCGCTGCAATATTCCGGCACTCTGGCGGAGCACCGCGCAGTTAGGGAGACAGCGGGGGTGTTTGATATTTCCCATATGGGCAAATTCGTGCTGCACGGGGCCAATGTGCGATCGCAGCTAGAGGCGCTTGTTCCCAGTTCACTAGAGGATTTAGAAGCTGGTCAGGGACGGTACACGGTGCTGCTAAACGAGAAGGGCGGCATCGTCGACGATCTAATTGTGTATTTTGCCGGAGCCGACCCAGTTCGTAAAGACTGGGAATCTTGGCCCATCATTGTGAATGCGGCCACCAGCGAGAAAGATCGCAATTGGTTGCTCCAGCATTTGCAGGATGTAGAACTAATTGACTTGTCAGCAGAACGCATTTTATTGGCTGTGCAGGGGCCGCAGTCGGAAGCGGCAATGCAAGCACTCGTAGAAGAGGATTTGCAGGGGATCGCCAAATTTTGCCACGCTACCATAACCCTCAAAGGAGGACAGGGAACTGCGTTTGTAGCCCGCACGGGATACACGGGGGAGGACGGATTTGAGGTCATGCTACCCATTGAGGCTGGCACATGGCTGTGGGAGCAATTGCTGAAAGCTGGCGTCACCCCCTGTGGATTGGGTTGTCGCGATACCCTCAGGTTAGAAGCATCCCTGCACCTATACGGTCAAGATATGGACGACGATACAACTCCGCTGGAGGCATCCTTAGGATGGTTAGTCCATCTAGGGCGCAAGGGTGAATTTATGGGTCGAGGGGTGCTGGAACAACAAAAGGCTGAGGGACTGACTCGCAAGCTGGCTTGGGTGATGATGGAGAGCCGCGAAATTGCCCGACCTGGCTACGACGTGGTGATGGATGGAGAGGTTGTCGGCACCGTGGTCAGCGGCACAAAATCCCCCATGTTGGGCAAAGGCATCGCGATCGCATATTTACCCCCCAAATTGGCGAAGTCAGGGAACAGTGTAGGCATTAACATTCGTGGTAGGGTCTGTCCTGCGGTGACGGTCAAGCGTCCCTTTTATCCTCGCTAGCGTTCCCCCTGCCAGAGTCGTCACCGTCTCGTACAGATTGGATTGGTACCCTGTGCAGCAGGGATTCTTCTCCCAACAAAACTTTTGCCATCATCTCAAAACTTAAACAATGGATGGGCGATCGACATTTAAATCTCCGTTAACCTTCCTATAACGCATTTCTCGACAACCTCCAGCAGGATGACATCTAGAAGCTATTAATATCCGGATTCATGAAATTTAATCGCAGACAGTTCCTCATGTTTTTGGGAGCTAGTGCCGGTGCAACTGCTGCCTCCAACTTGATTCAGTTCCCCATCACTCCCGGAGCAGGTGTTGTCCGAGCGGCAGCGTTCCCTTTCCCCACACTGCTGGGCACTATGCCGCTATTCACGGACGGAATTGAGGGAGAAGAGGCCGAAATTGCTGCCTATTCCGAATTTTCCGTGGCCGATGACATCGTTCTGCCAGACGGTTTTACCTACGACGTGATAGCTGCTTGGGGTGACGAAGTGGGAGATTCCCGCTTCGGATTCAACAATGACTACATCTCATATGTCGAAACCGCCCCCAACGAAGGATTTCTCACCATTAATTTTGAGTACATAAGTGGAGCCACCTGGCGAGCAACTTATCCTGCTGTCGTAGGAGGCACTCTAGAACTGAGTTCTGTTCTGACTGCTACTGACGAAGAGGGGGCGCTCGACGCCTTCAAATTGGCGGACGATGACCCCATCAAAGTTGAGCTGGTGGCGGCAGCCAAAGAGGCGATGATCGATCAAGGGTTAGGAGTTATTTCAGTGCGCCGCACCGCTAACGGAAAGTGGGAGCGCACCTTCTCCGAGGCCGATCGCCGCATTACAGGAATCTCTGGTTTAGAGGACGATCGGTACCTCAAGACCACCGGCCCTTCCGCTGCGGTATTTGAGAAAACGAGCCGGTTGGGTTACGACGACGGTCTGGGTTCGAAAATTATCGGCTCTTTTGCAAATTGTGCTGGCGGCACCACTCCTTGGGGGACAGTGCTCAGCGCCGAAGAAAACTTCCAAAGCCAAGTCATCGAGCCTGTGTTTGCAGATGGCTCGTCCCCCAGTCCATCTCAATTTCCAGCTGTTATCAACGACAGCAATTTCGTAGGGCACGGCAATACCTTCGGCCTAGCGGGCAACAAATATGGCTGGATGGTGGAGGTTGACCCCGCCAATCCCGAAGATTACGGCACCAAGCACAGCTGGCTAGGGCGTTTTCGCCACGAAGCGGTTGCGGTTCGAGCGGTGGCAGGTGAACCTTTGGCGGTGTACTCCGGCTGCGATCGCCGAGGCGGGCACCTGTACAAGTTTGTGAGTGCAGGGACAGTTGCTGACCCTAAGGATAAAGCCAACTCAGCTCTGATGAAAGATGGCATGTTGTATGCCGCCAAGTTCAGCCAAGATGGCACGGGAGAGTGGATTGCCCTCAACCCCGATACTCCAGTAAAACCGGTACGTCCCAGCGACGTCTTTGGTGAAGATAGCGAGTCTTTTGTCACCCTTCCCCTGCGCCCCGATGGAGGGTTTTACAAGGCGACTTCGAACGGAGAAATCGCCACTTTCCGGTCGAAGCACTCTACCTTAGGGGATTTGTACGAAGGGACTGCTGAAGAAAAACAGGGGGCCATCCTCATCGATGCCCACTATGCGGCCAATGCGGCAGGAGCCACCACCACCGCCCGTCCCGAAGATACCGATATTGCACCCGACGGTAGCCTGTACGTCGCCTTTACCTCAGGCTCACCGGGCGGGGATGGCGGCCCCGCCAAAGACATTTTTAGCGTCAATGGCGAGCCCAGTGAATACGGCTGGATTTTCAAGATTGTTGAGGCGGACAACAGCCCTGGAGCCATGGCCTTCACGTGGGAGAGAATTGCTGTGGGGGGAGAACCGGCAGAGGGTGGTTTGGGCTTTGCAAACCCTGACAATCTGGAGTTTGACAGCGACGGCGGCCTGTGGATGGTGACGGATATGTCCACCAGTCGGCATAACAAGCCCGTTCCCGCTGGTCGGGTTGATGAAGAAGGGAGTGCCATCAGCCAATCTAGTCTGCGCGGGCTGTATGGCAACAACTCCGTTTGGTATATTCCCACTTCTGGTGAATTTGCCGGACAGGCCTACCTATTTGCCTTCGGTCCGATGGAATCAGAGATGACCGGCCCCTTTATTACCACCGATAACAGCACGCTGTTCCTAGCAGCACAACACCCGGGGGAGGCAAACGGTATTCGCAAAGATATGGCGGCTGAAACCCGCGAGTACGAAATGCTGACCACCAGCGGCACACCATTCACCCAAAAACGGGAGGTTCCTTTGGGCTCCAACTGGCCGGCAAATACTGCCAATGCTGCACCACGCCCAGCGATCGTGGCTATTCATCGTACGAACAATCAACCCTTGGTGTAGCGTAGACCTCTTGCAAAATTATTAGGTGGTAGAGTGGGGGGCTTCAGCAGAAGAGTTAAACTGCAGCCAACTCGAAGTTATAGAGAGCGGCAATCAAATTACAACGCAATCCAAAGCGGCGCCTGCGATTGCGATAGCGCTCTCGCAAGATCTTAAAAATCTTGAGACGTCGATTGACGTGTTCAATGCAAATGCGCTCGCGGGCCAACTCTAGGTTGTAGGCCTTCTCCAGAGAGGAAAGCTCCCCTCCCTGGGGCTTTTTCCTCGGGATGAAGCTGTTGGCATGATAGTCAGCAATCCCTTGATATGCCTTGTCTTGCAAGCTTCGGGTCTCGGGATGGAACTCAATTCCGGAGACTTTGAACAGCTTGAAGTCATGTTGACGCCCCTTGCCATAGAACGTGCAGATGATTTGCTGGGTTTGCT
>JBFRWN010000021.1:0-57437 GCA_051439605.1 Synechococcus sp. | reverse complement strand
TGCGCCAGCGAGTTTCACGCTTGGTACGCAAAACCCTCTCCTTTTCCAAAAAGCTCGAGAATCATATCGGAGCTATCTGGATGTTTGTCCACAACTACAACGCATCCTTACTTGTCTAGGACTACCGAGAGTAGCTGTTAGCTTGTAAGGGCCAGTCAGCCACTTCAAGGTGAGGAGAAAGCCCATGAGCCATTTGCGCGTACTCATCTGCCAGGTAGAGGAGAGCAACGGTGTGGAGACGATGACAGAACTCCACAGTCTTGACCTTCCTGCAGCCGATCCTTCCCAGCTCTAGCCACAAACCGCCTTAGACCAACTGGAAAGCGAGACATTGAAAATATGCAGGGAGGTGGAACGACAGTTATTGAGTGCTCAGTGGGAAGAGCTCGATCGGATGCTGGTCACCCAATACAAGCATCGTTCTCCCCCCCGGAGTAGTGAGAGAGGACGGATTTGATACTCAGCAAGTTGCGTGCCGGCTAGGGATAGTGAACCTCCGGCGTCAGGTCTGCTATCACCAGGGAGACAACCGACATACGATTCCCGGGAATGAGCTACTGCCAGAGCATAACGGAACGATTATTACCCGAAACCTCCAAGAAATGGCATGTCTATTCTCGAAAGACCTTCCGTTTGCGACAACCCAGAGATTGCTGGGATGGCAAACCCAAGAGGCTAAAGTACTCTCCACCACGGAATTGAGACAGCTGGTGCGCCGCCATGGCCAACAGATTCGGCGAGCCGAAGCCAAACAAGTGGAAGCCTTAAGCCAGCTGAGCGACCTCAGGCATCTCAAGCCCATATTGTTGGTGCCAGAAAACGACCCTCGACGAGCCGCCGCCTTGCCGGCAGAACTGACAGAGGCGGTTCAACAAGCCCTGGACGAACAAGACCCTCATCCTCCAGAAGGGGTCAAAACCGCTGATTGGTAACGGGTTCTCACTGCTCGTCGAGATGAAGGTGAGCCGTTGTCTGCTGACAAGCTGCGAAAGTTAGGACCGGAAATCCAGACTGACCAAATCCTGGCTGCGACCGATGACGTGTTGGTCCGAAAACCAGAGCCCTCTCAGTGGTTGAGTCTGAGAGTAGCCAAGGTCAGCACTCAACAAGGATATCGTTACTTCAGTGGCCGGGGAAATGCCCTGCTCGAACAACTCTATTGGATGCTCCTGGTATGTGGTGGGGTCTGCGGCTGGCTGACCTTGTTGGGGGATGGTGCTCGCTGGATTCGCAACTTCTTCGAGCAGCGCTTGGCTGGATGGGAGCGTAAGGAACACCTGCTTGACTGGTATCACTTGCGTCACAAGTGTTCGGACTTCGTCGGGAGAATCTGCTCCACTCGTGAGCAGAAGCAAAAGCTACGGCGAGGGTTGAATGCTTCGCTGTGGCGAGGACAGGTGGATGAGGCGATCGAACAATTAGAAGCTTGTCGCTCCCACGCCAAAAATATAGAAGCATTGGAGGAATTGATTGGCTACCTTAAGGCCCGAACATCTTACATCGTCAACTATCAACAGCGCTGGCTTCACCAGAAATACATTGGCAGCGCTCATGCGGAAAAGGCCTGCGATCTGATTGTCGCTCGTCGGCAGAACAATCATGGCATGCATCGGAGTGCAGCGACTGCCGATGCTCTAGCCGCTCTCAAAACATTGACTCTCAATCAGGCATAGGACCTCTATTGGCAGAAACACCAAGTCTTACCCCTCGCTGTAAACTGCTGATCCCATCGCTTGTGCGTGCTAACCGAATCCTTCATCTTTTAATATTTACTGGCCACCTTTGGAGCAAAGCAGAGCAATCAACCTCAGAAGCCATATTCATCAAAGGATTGAGAGGATACTTCGGCTGATCGCAAATAAACCGCTCTTGATTGTGATACAAAATATGCCACATAAACTGTGGCGCATCCTGAAAGCCTTGATTGGTGTCAATTTCCCGTACTCCCCAACAGATGCTCTATCCACTGAGCTACGGGCGCTTGGATGCAAGGTGGTGCCAGGGTTTTAGCCTTCATCTCCTTATCCCAAGAGGGTGTCATGGGATTGCAACTACTGTAGACTACCGCAAATTACATGGACTAGACCCCTTGCAAAAAAGATGAGATGAGAAGGCCAACCTTCCAAAAGGGAGGATGGTTATATCCCCAGTTTAGGAATTACGGGATTCTCAATCCCAAAGGAGGGAGGAACCGCTGCGCTTCCCTAACAGCTGTTCGGTCGGAGCCTCCCTCGGTCTGCTTCCTCACTTACGGGAATCCGGAGAGAGGCATCCACAAATGAACATTGCAAAGGGAGGAGATAAGCTTTTGCGGAAACTGTTGATAGGAGCAGCGCACTACATTCTGGGGCCATTTGGTCCTGACACACACTTGCGTCGGTTCTGTCTACCCTTGTCGCAGCGTGGTGGAAAAGCCGCGAAAAAGCGGGCTGTCGTAGCCGTAGCCCGCAAGTTGGCTATAGTGCTGCACCATCTTTGGCTGACGGGAGAAACCTACGAGCCGCTCCTTGGAGACCCAAGAGCCGAAACAGCCGCCTAGGACTTCGGCGATCGCCAATGAGTGACGCTTTTACCTGGGAGAAAACCCTGCCTTCGGGTAACTGCGAACAAAACCTTGGCCGTTAGAGGTCGATCAAAAGATGGAAGTACCACGAACCTCAGCGTGCACCGACCTCAAGGTGAAGTCAACAGAGTGCGGATGGAAGCCTATTGGGTTGACCCAGCGCGAAGCAAATGTGCCCGCCACGTCGGACTTGACAAGAATTGTCCTTCTCACGGAAGTTTTTTAGCGGGTCGACGATTTCCCATTTCTCGCGTTCTCGCTCGATTTCGTCTTCAGGAAAATGACAGTGAAGTTAACTGCCCAATGCTCAGCAGGCTATCCTAAAAAAGCTGTGTTCGAGTTGTCCCCAATCCACAATGTTTGACGCTCTTTCCGACCAATTAGAAGCCGCCTGGAAAAAACTGCGCGGTCAAGACAAAATCACGGAAAGCAATATCAAGGACGCGCTGCGAGACGTGCGTCGTGCCCTGCTGGAAGCTGACGTCAACCTGCAGGTAGTAAAGCTATTCGTAGAGGACGTGCGGGAAGCTGCACTTGGGGCCAACGTGATTATGGGGGTTACCCCCGATCAGCAGTTCATCAAAATCGTCAATGACGAGTTGGTCAAGGTGATGGGGGAAGCCAATGCCCCCCTGAACGAAGCGACTGAAGGCCCAACTGTTATTCTCATGGCTGGTTTACAGGGGACAGGTAAAACGACTGCGTCGGCCAAGCTCGCCCTTTATTTACGCAAGCAGAATAAGAAAACTTTGCTCGTGGCTGGAGATATTTACCGGCCAGCTGCGATCGAACAGTTGAAAACTCTGGGAGAGCAAATTGATATCCCAGTCTTCGACCTAGGCAAAACCAACCCGGTAGAAATTGCCAAACAAGGGGTCGCTAAGGCTCGAGCAGAAGGATTTGACACCGTCATTGTAGATACGGCTGGGCGATTACAAATCGACCAGACCATGATGGCAGAACTAGAGCAAGTTAAGGCCACCATCAACCCTGACGAAACTTTGCTGGTGGTGGATGCCATGACCGGTCAGGAGGCAGCAAACCTCACCCGCGAATTTCATAACCGCGTTGGGGTTACAGGGGCAATTTTAACTAAGATGGACGGTGACACCCGCGGTGGTGCCGCCCTCTCGGTCCGGCAGGTATCTGGCCAACCGATTAAGTTCATCGGTACTGGTGAGAAAGTTGAGGCCCTGGATCCCTTCTATCCCGAGCGGATGGCCTCGCGGATTTTGGGTATGGGGGACATCCTGACGCTGGTGGAGAAGGCACAGGACGAAATTGACATGTCCGATGCGCAGGCCATGACAGAGAAGATGCTCTCTGCGCAGTTTGACTTCACGGACTTTCTCAAGCAAATGCGCCTGATTAAAAATATGGGGGCATTGGGGGGGCTGATGAAGATGGTCCCTGGCATGAATAAGCTCAGTGACGATCAGCTGCAGAAGGGTCAAGCTCAACTGGCGCGGTCTGAGGCAATGATTAATTCCATGACCCGCGAAGAACGCCGCAACCCAGATTTGTTAGCCCGCAGCGCCAGCCGCAAGCGTCGAGTGGCTGCGGGGTCGGGCCATACGATGGGGGATGTGACCAAACTTGTGGGGGATTTCCAGAGGATGCGGGACATGATGGGGCAGATGGGACGCATGGGAGGATTCCCGGGAATGGGAATGCCGGGAATGGGAATGCCGGGAATGGGGGGCGGGAGGCCTGGAGGTGGAGCCCCCTCTGCCGCTGCTGGCCCTGGTTGGCGGGGAAATCGTTCGGGTCGTCCCAAGAAAAAGAAGAACAAGAAAAAAGGTGGCGGCCGCAAGGGATTTGGAGGTTAACGATGAACCACACCGCTGGTTCAATCCGTCGCTCTCGCTGGCTAGCTATTGTCCTCTCGGCAATCGTGGCCCTGGGATTGGGGTGGGGGTTGCAGGCGCAGGAGGATAACGCAGTTCCCGAGTGGGCAGAGGGTTATCGGTTTGGCGCTCAGGTGTATGTGGAAGCCTGTGGCAGCTGTCATACAGCCCTTCCCCCCGAGGTCATGCCAAGAGAGACTTGGCGCATCTTGCTGCAATCCGCAGATCATTACGGTGTGCAGATCGAGGTACTTCAGGAGCCATTTCTGCCAGCTGCTTGGAAGTTTTTACAGGATTTTTCTCGTCCCCGCCGAGACGATGAACAAATTCCCTATCGATTGAAAAATTCTCGCTTTTTTAACGCTTTACATCCCGATGTGGAATTTGTGGAGACCGTTAAACCGACCGGCTGTCTCAACTGCCATCCCCGGGCTAACCTCGGCGACTTTGTCCGTCTGGCTAACGAGTGGCAGTAATATTCAGGTCTTCAAAAGCGAGTTCACCTGAGTAGAATTAAAGTCTCTTGACTCGTAGCAGCTAGGGTAGTGATGCAAATGTCCTTTTCTGCTACTGTCTCTCCTGACTGTCTCGCTGCCTGACAGTTGCTTCGGTCCTTTCAAGTTCAGAACCCTCTCATGTCTGCCACTACACTCGATATCAACCTGCGGGAACAGGTGGGAGCTACCCGCCAAGCAGCCCGGAAACTGGCGGTTTTGCCCACAGAAATAAAGGATGCCGCATTAGCGGCGATCGCCGATGCTTTGGAGGCCCGCAGCGCAGATATCTTAGCGGCGAACAAGCAGGATTTGGAGGCGGCCTCGCTCATGGTTACAGAGGGCAGTCTGTCCGCTGCAGCCTACGCACGACTGAAATTAACTCCTAACAAAATTGTTACCATGGCTGCTGGTGTGCGGGATGTCATGCGATTGGCGGACCCGGTCGGAAAGTTGCACTGGTCGCGGGAACTGGACCAGGGACTGGTCTTGCACCGTAAGAGCACGCCTCTAGGAGTGCTGGGGATTATCTTCGAGTCACGCCCTGATGCGGTAACTCAGATTTCGTCACTGGCTCTAAAAACTGGCAACGGTGTGGTGTTGAAGGGTGGCAAGGAAGCCGTTAACTCCTGTCGCATGCTGGTAGAGGTGATTCATTCTGCTCTAGAAGTTCGAGGAATTCCCACTGCGAGCGTCAGCTTGTTGACCACTCGGGAGGAAACGCAAGCTCTACTAGCGCTGGATGACCTCATCGATCTCGTGATTCCCCGCGGTTCTAATTCATTCGTTCGCTACGTCCAAGACAACACCAAGATTCCCGTTCTGGGCCATGCAGATGGAATCTGTCACGCCTTCGTCGATCGCTCGGCTGACCTAGCGAAAGCGGTTCCTCTGATCGTGGATTCCAAAGTCAACTATCCGGCAGCTTGCAATGCCTTAGAGACTCTGTTAGTACATGCGGATGTGGCGGCTGAGTTTATGCCTCGCGTCCTTAATGCCCTACAGGCGGAGGGGGTGGAAGTGCGGGGATGCGATCGCGCCAGAGCAATCGTCGAAATGGTACCCGCCTGCGATGTCGACTGGGAAACGGAATATGGCGATTTAGTTCTCTCGGTGAAGGTTGTGGACTCGATGGCAGACGCCATTGCCCATATCGAGGAGTATGGTTCGCGACATACCGAGGCAATTGTGACGGAGGACGCAACTGCAGCTGAAGACTTCATGAATTCAGTAGATGCAGCGGGAGTGTTCCACAATGCCTCTACCCGTTTCTCAGATGGTTTCCGCTATGGCTTTGGAGCAGAGGTGGGGATTAGTACCCAGAAACTGCCTCCTCGCGGGCCAGTAGGAATGGAAGGGCTGGTTACCTACAAATATCTGTTGGAAGGGGATGGACATATTGTGGCCACCTACAGCGGGACTGATGCCCGTTCCTTTACTCACCGCGATCTGTAGACCTGAGTATCGCGATTGTTAGAGCTTTATAAGATCTGCGAAAACCAGGAGAACCAGATTCGCTGAGTCAATGCCAAGCTCCAGAAAAGTCGTTGGGTAATCTCCCTGCACGTTAAGCTGAACCCCGGACTGTGGATAAGCGGGCCTGAATGGATAAATCAGGATGAACCTCAAAACAATTTTGGCGGACAGCTACACCGTTTGGTGGGGGGATTGGCTGGAGCTGCGATCGCGGGTGTGGCAGGTTGTGGCTTCCGGTTTGGTCGCCCCGACAATTTATATTTTGGCCTTTGGGTTGGGGTTAGGTAGTACTCTGCGAGGGGGCTCGTTAGAGGCTGTGGCAGGGAGTTCTGGGGCGGAGTCTTACCTGGCATTTATCCTGCCCGGAATGGCTGCCCTGTCGGCTATGACGATTAGTTTTGCTGGAACCACATTTTCGATTTGTGGTGCTCGGCTGTTTAATAAAACCTTTGAGGAGTTGCTGCTCACCCCCGTGCATCCGCTGTCGCTACACATTGGCAAGGTGCTGTCGGGCATTTCGCGAGGGGCTTTAACGTCTGTGGCCGTGCTGGCGTTGGGCTTGGTGGTCACCCAAGAATGGCGACTGCTGCATCCCCTAGCTTTGTTCATCCTCATGCTCAACTGCGCTGTATTTGCCGGGATGGGGGTGATTGCTGGCTTGAAGGTACCTTCGCTGGAGAGCGTGGGTCTGATTACGAACTTTGTGATTACTCCGATGGCGTTTCTGGGGGGGACGTTTTTTGACCCCGCCCAACTGCCTGCCGCACTGCGCTGGTTTGTCTATTGTTTGCCCCTATCCCATGCCAGTATCGGTATTCGGGCTGCTGCCTACGCCCCTCTATCCCAGTTCCCCTGGTACACCATTGCCGTGTTGGGGGGAATGGCGATCGCCTTGACCCTGTGGGGGGCCTACCAGTTTTCTCACCAGCAGGATTAGGGCAAACCCCAATTGCTGGCCTGCTGTTCGAACCAACCGCTATCCGCCAGTCTCTGCATTTCCACATGCACGAGCTGACGCAGCTCTGCATATTGGTTCCCCTTCGGGAGAGCAACCGCGAGTCCAGAACCCGACATCAGCGGGGTTAGTAACTTGTAATCGGGATGTTCTGGTACCCACCCCGCCATGATTGAGGCATCTGCCGCCACCGCATCAACTTTGCCAGTCTGCAATGCCTCTAGGCTGGCTTGGTAAGAAGAGGTTCCAACGATCTCTACTTCAGGGTGCAGGGTGTTCAGAGTCGCAACAGCTGTAGAACCTTCTATGACGGCGATCGCCTCTGTCGTCAGTTCCGATGTGGATGCAAGTGGTGACGATCTGGGTACCACAACAGCGGTGCCATCTAGGTAGTAGGGCACCGTCAGGCTGACTAAACGAATGCGACCGAGGGTAATACCGATTTGGGCAATCGCCAAATCGACGCGATCGGCTGCAACTATCTCCAGTCGTTCCTGGTTATTCACCGCGACAAACTCGACAGCCTGCTCGTCTCCCAGTAGTGATTCTGCCAGTTGGCGGGCGATATCAACTTCAAATCCTTGCCATTCCTGATTGTCTTGCCAAGCCAGGGGGGGCGAATTGTCCTTGACGGCGACTCGCAGTACACCAGACTGTTGGATGTCTTGCCAAGGACGCGCTTGGACAAGTGAATTCGCAAGCCAGGAAGGGAAAAACCAGATATCACCCATAGAAAAGGTAGCCCCAGTTAATAGGGCTACCCACACCAAAGATCGAATGACTGACCCGTTCAATACAGCTACCTATTGCCGTTAGGCAAGATGGATGCCATATGCCACTACTTGGTCGCAGTCTCTACAACTTTGGAAAATGCAGACGGATCCAAGATTGCCATTTGGGCCAACATCTTGCGGTTGAGGCCAATGTTAGCCTGCTTGAGGCCATGCGTCAGGGTGCTGTAGTTACTGCCCCGCTGGCGAGCAGCTGCGTTGATGCGAGCAATCCACAGGCGGCGGAAATCGCGTTTGCGACGACGGCGATCGCGATAGGAGTAACGCAAAGCCTTCATTACCTGCTGGTTAGCAGTGCGGAAGAGTTTGGAATGGGATCCTACGTAGCCTTTAGCCAGCTTGAGGATTTTCTTGCGTCGTTTGCGGGCGACGTTACCCCGTTTTACTCGCGACATGGTAGATGCAGGGTTTGACGTAACTAAAACTTGAATCCTGTGAACTGAGTACCTGAAACGTGTGACGTAAGGTCTTAAACTCTGAGATCCAGGATCGATGCTGAGTGAGTTGGCTAGCCCCTCAGAGCTTAATTAGGAGTAGGGCATTTGCAACTTGACATTAGCCGCTTCAGACTTAGCCACCAAACCCGTTCCGCGCAACTTGCGCTTGCTGCTGGAACTCTTGTGTTCTAGCAGGTGGTTGTGGAAGGCGCGGCGACGCATAACTTTACCCGTGCGGGTGATGCGGAAGCGCTTAGCGGTGGCACGGCGGGTCTTAACTTTCGGCATGATGCTTTTGTAAGGGCACGGTCTATTATCCTAGTGCTTGTATCTCCATTTTCGCAAGCATTCTGCTTCGAAGTTTCAAAATTCTATCCTGTTTGTTGAAGTTGGCTGATATATATCAACCCATCCCAGCCGATCGATGAGTTGTAGCTGCTATTTCAGGCAACGATCTAACTACGTTAGGGCTCTCAGTTTTTGTGACTGCTACGGAACAGTTCTGTCGAATAACCCTCTATTGGAGACTATTGAGTACTGCGGTTTAGTGGGCGAGGATGGCTGACTGAATCACTATGGAAGCGTTGGTGCCCAGGAGAGATGTGTGAAGGTTTTGGTAGGGTCCGATTATCACTGCAATGAGGCCTTGCAGAATGAAGCCTTAGCACTGATTGGAGATGTTGATTGGTACGTAAACTGCGGTGACTTTTGTAATTGGGCTGGGCGCCAGCCTGAGGCAGGTCAATCGGGCTGCCACCCTAATGGGCTCACCGAGCTCGAACAATTGCAGCGATTTTGGCAGCGGATTGATGCAAGCGGAACCCCCTGGCTATTTTTACCCGGTAATCACGAACCACCAGCTCAGACTTTAGGGTCGCTTTATAACGAGTCGGAGCTGCAGAACGGCATGCTGGTAATGGAAACGCAGCTGATGGAGATCGCTCAACTGCAAGTTTTGCTTGTGCCTTGGACTCCCCCCTGTGGCTGGTGCTGGTCCCTCAGCCGCGATCGCCTCAAGGCCCTTGCAAACACCTATAAGGGTAGCCAGGTGGATATTCTGGTGACCCATGCTCCTCCCAAAGGCACTCTGGATGAGGGGGGAAAATGGTATCGGGGCAGGATCCCGACGCTAGCCCCATTGCTAAACTTAATTTCACCGAGATATTACTTTTGTGGCCACATGCATCTAGATGGTGGCAAAAGTGAAACCAAACAGGGGACCACCTACATCAATGCCGCCCAACACAATCTTGTGGTAGAGCTTTAGAGTGGTAGAACTTTAGGGACATCGGTAGCGATACGAATCGACACACCCTTCTCTCTCAAGTCACTCCTTTCTCTCTCCAAACTCAAAGAGATATTGGATTGTTTGGCTACAAAAGTTTTTCAGCCTCCCATGACGAGGTCTGCTTAATTCCCTTTCCCTTGCTCTCTCCGGAGTCTTTCATGCCCCGTCCCCGAAAACGCTTTGGTCAGCATTGGCTGAAAGATAGCAGCGTGCATCGGAGCATGGTGGAAGCGGCTGGCTTGGATCTCGAGGTGATGGCTGGGCGGGCAAAATTACCAGAGCAGGGGCCCTGTGTAGTGGAAATTGGACCCGGTACAGGCAAGTTAACCCGCAGGTTGTTGGCAGCGGGGGCAAGAGTGTTGGCATACGAGCTCGATCGCGATTTGTGCGCCGTCCTGCGCAAGAACTTGGGGGATGAGGAGCGATTTACCCTGCGGGAAGGGGACTTTCTGCGGGAACCGCTGCCACCGGAGGCACAACTAGTAGTTGCCAACATTCCTTACAACATCACCAGCCCGATTTTGGAAAAGGTGTTGGGGTCGCCAGAGGCTCCGGTGCGTCAGTTTTCCACCATTATCCTGCTAGTGCAAAAGGAAATTGCCGATCGCCTGTCGGCAGAGCCGGGAACGAAAGCCTACGGGGCGATGTCGGTGCGATCCCAATTTTTGGCCGAATGCGAGATCGTGCGGTTGGTGTCCAGAAAAGCCTTTCAGCCCCCCCCGAAAGTGGAGTCTGCCATTATTCGGTTGACTCCAAGAGTTCACGCAGCAGTACCGCAGGATGCCCGCTGGTTTTCAGTATTGGTGAAACAAGGGTTTGCCACCCGCCGCAAGACGTTGGGAAATGCACTACAGTCATTGGCAGAAAAACCAGCGATTTATGCTGCTTTGGAGTCACTTGGACTGGATCCGTTGAGTCGCGCGGAAGCCTTAACGGTATCAGAGTGGGTGAAATTCAGTAATGCTCTCTTACCCTTTCGTTCCAATAGTGCTGAGGGTCAGCCTACTATGGCTGGTGGGTCTGAATCGGATCTATCGAGTGTGAGTGTATCGTGACTGAATCCTCCCCCCTACAGCAAGCAGTGGTTTACGTACTCAAATTGGTACTGCTGACATTCATACTTTCCTTTGCCGTCAAATATGGAGGACCGTATTTGCAAGTGCCGAAAACACCGGCGCTCGCCCTCGCGCTCGTACTGACCCCGGCGACGATCGTGGCCGCTCTGCTGTATCGACTTCAGCGTCTATCCGACTAGGAGGGTGGAGCTCGGAATACCAAAGAACTTTATTCATTGGGAGCAACTGCGTTCACCAGAGAACCTTGACTTTCCCAGCTTCCAGCCACCCAACTGGCGATCGCCAAGGGTGCTGTGACCGTCCTCAAAATCCGCGGTCCTAAGCCCACGGGTTCCACTCCGGTCTCGATGGCTTGCTCTAACTCTTCATCTGCCCAGCCCCCCTCTGGACCCACAGCAACCGCAACCCCCCCCTGTATATCTCGGTTTATTAAATGGGCCATCAAATGCTGTTGGTGTTGGCGGGCTGCAGCGATAAATTTCTGTTGAGGATGCCTATCCTGGCTGGGTGCGACTGGGGACTGCGATCCTGATGCTTGTAACCAAGCCTGCAAGCTGATTGGTTCGGCAATGGTGGGTACCACCAACCGTTCGCACTGTTCTACGGCCTCTCGAGCGATCGCCCTCCATCGCCGCACTTTCTTCGCACTGGCAACGACCACAGTGCGTTGGCTGATTATCGGCACAATTGTGGTCACCCCAAGTTCCGTTAATGGACGAACCAAATCGTCAAATCCGGAGCCTTTGGGAATGGAAATTGCCAGTTCTAGGGGGTATGGCAACTCTCTGCTTATGGGCCGGAGTTCTGCCTCAATCTCAGCTCCGCCTGATGTCAAGACTGCTTTCCAGAGTCGTCCGCTGCTGTCAAATGCCAAGAAAGGTTGCCCTAGCCGTAAGCGCCGGACCCGTTCCAGATAATGGCGTTGGGAGGGCTCCAAGGAAATCGTACTGTGCTCATTGTCTACCCAGCTAGACAGGGTTCCGTTGTCGAATGCTAGACGCGGCAGTTGCTTTAAGCACGGCGGATGTTCAGGCAGCACCATTCTTTCCGCTTCCATAATGCCGACACCATCCAGCCATGGGCTTCTAGGGTTTCAGTCACCATTTTGGCCTGATCGATTAAGATGCCACTCAGCACGAGCCAGCCATCCTGACGCAAAACCAGCTCAAACTGTGGAATCAAATCGATAATAATTTCCGCCAGAATATTGCAAACCAACCCATCAACGCGGCGGGGAATAGCATCCAAGCTACCGTTGAAGACTTCGATACGATCGGAAACGCCATTCTCTCGAGCGTTGATTTGCGCTGCGGTCACTGCAAACTCATCCGTGTCGACGGCATACACTCGCTCTGCACCTAATTTGGCAGCCACCATCGACAATATTCCTGACCCACAGCCAACATCAGCAATTTCTAGCCGTTCGCCTGGCTCCAGATCGTCTAAATGCATCTCCAAGGCTTCTGCACAGAGCTGAGTAGTGGGGTGTGCTCCGGTACCAAACGCTGCCCCCGGGTCCATCCGTAAAACATGCCTATCCCCGTGGGGAGGAATCTCCAACCAAGCGGGACACACTAAAATGCGATCGCCAATTTCTTGGGGCTGCCAATGCTCCTTCCACTCAGCTGACCAGTCGGTGGCCTCCAACCGATCCCAATGCACTTCAGGAGCGTCACTACCTACCAAAAGAGCATCTTGACGGAGCAAGAGTGCCAGTGCCGATAAATCCAGCGGGGTAATTGTTTCAATGGGAATGTAAGCCCGCACGTTCAAGAGAGAACCGTTACGCTCGCTAACCATCCCCTTACAGCCAAACTCTTGCAAACGCCAGAAAATACTGTCCTCTTGATCGGGTGCCAAGGCTACGTGTAATTCCCACCAAGCCTCGTCTTGCTGCCGAGTATTTGGACTGGCATCAGTGAAGGTGTTGGAATTTAGCGTGGAATCGGTTTTCGCGTTCAAAAGCCATCCCTTTGACTAAACCGTGGCGTTATGGTTCGACCACACCAAATTTACTCTACCCGGAACTCCCAGTTCCATGCTGTCAATACAATCTAAGCTTTATTAGGAGATTGCCGAAAGCCCTAGAAATATTCAGTGGGGTCAAGGAGGCTAATCCTGAATGTATTCGCCACCAGTTGCTAGAGCTGCTTCTGCCTTTTGAAATTCACGGCCCAAATAGGCGGCGTGGTTGAATTGAGAAACAGGGCATTGAGCGATCGCCCGCTCAAAAATATCCACGCACAGTTCTTTGGCCGTGCGACCAGTGTAGGTGTTGAGAAGCGTCTGGAGGATATTCCCTTTGGCTGGGAGGGGGGTCCGGGTGATTGGATCGATGGCCAAACCATTCTCGTTCACCAATACCCCGTAATGCTTGGCGCAAATAAGACCTTCTTCACGATCGATGTAAATTACGAAGTACCCCGATGGATCTAAATCAATGTGGCGTTTGGATAGTTTCTCGTCAATGGCGTTGAGGCTATCGACATCTGTGGAAAAACGGTCTAGAGAGGAAGTCATAGATTGTGGTGAACCGAGCTAAGTCGCGAAAGGTAATACTCTTTATGATTTTGACAGATTAATGGCCCAGAACGTAAACTTCTGCGTCTGAACCCAGAACGGATGTAACAACATTCTAGATTAAGGCTTCACACCATAGCACTTTAGATTGCCCCTTTAGCTCTGTATTTCACCCATTTCTCTATTACCCTGTCTGAGATAAATTTCTGAAATCGTTAGGGGTTAGGCAGCAGTTCCTGGCAAACTTTGTCTCTTTGGCTGGGCGAGCTCTGCAGCTAATGCGCGGGCAATATCCCAATTTCCGTTGAGATCGATGTTTTGATTAGAACTGGGAGGCACAAAGTCTTCTTCAAGCCAGCTCCAGGAGTTACCCAGCACCTGCTCTTGCTTGAGGATGTGATGCCAGCCAAACTGACGTAGCCCATCCACGAGCAGTGGGGCTTCAGCAAAGTTGGGGCGGGTGATGCATCGCACTGGAACCTGGAGCCGTAAGACTTCGGCAAACGTTCCGTAGCCCGGTTTTACGATCGCCTGATGGCAGACTGGTAGCAGATCGACAGGTCGCCATTCTTCTCCATTGAGTTTGCGCAAGTTGTCGAGTTTGTCGGGTGCGTCGGTGTCCAAGGTGACAAACTGCCAATCGGGAAACGCGGATAAATTTTGATACGGAATATCCTGAATTCCCATGCCACCGAAGGTGACTAACACTGTCGGGCGCTGCGGATCTAATTTCAATTGACTGCGCACTTGGTTGGCAGGCAATGCTGGTGTGCTCCCAGTCAGGCCCACATCTTCGATGCTTGAGAATGCCTCCATGTCGTGGTGGAAAGGGAGCCGAAACAGCCGTTCTGCCATACTGTATAGCTCTGCAATCCAATCGGCATGGGGGCAAAACTCTGGGCCATAGTCGCGATAGATGAAATCCCAGCTAAAATTTCCCGACATCCAGCAGGGGACACCCGCTGCTTTTGCGATGGCACAGGCGAGGGGGGGAATATCTCCAAACACCAATTTGATGCGGTTGAGTCGAATGAAGTCAGCCTCCGCTCGCACGATCTCATCTGCCTGCTCCCTCAACTGTTCTAACTTGTGCAGCGTAGTTTGGCGATCGATGGTCAGGCTATCTGACTGAATGACACCAAAGTCCAGCGGACGCGGACGATAAAGAAATTTTCCAGAGGTAATGTGCTTATCAAACAGCCAGCGAGGAACAGCTGTCACTATGACGGGTAGAATCTCGGGGTTTAGCTGCAACAGACAGTCAATTGCAGCGGCGACGCGGGTGGCATGCCCAAAGCCGTGGGATGAGATGGCAACATAGACGACTGACATGCGGTCAACTCCTGTAGGATGAACTCTCCATCACTGTTGGCTAGTTACTGACACTTGTTAGCCCAAACGGTAGGGGGTCACTAACATTTGACTCGTAGCGAATACTGGTCTTAGCTGTGGCCATGTCCGTGAGGACGGATAGCTCTAGGTCCAGTGAGGGTTGCATCTGATGACAATCCTACGCGACTTGACGATCGTGGTATGGGTCTGTAGGGCACTTTTCTGTGAAAGTACTTGATATTATTCAAACTCGCATTCAACAGGTTCAGCGGCTGGGCTTATACCGAAAATTACGCCACCATCAAGGCTGCGATGGGGTCAAGGTGCGCGAGGGCGATCGCTGGTTAGTGAATTTTTCCAGCAATGACTACTTGGGGTTAGCCCAGCATCCTGCCCTAAAATCAGCAGCAACAGCTTCTATCAAACGGTGGGGAACGGGGAGCAGTGCTTCGCGACTGATTACAGGCAGTACTGCTCTTCACGAGGCATTAGAACAGGATATCGCCGACTGGAAATCGACAGATGCTGCCGTGCTGTTCAACTCCGGTTACCAGGCCAACTTAGGAGTATTATCTGCACTTACCAAACGTGGCGATCGCATCTTTTTCGATGCCCTTGCTCATGCCAGCTTGCGGGACGGAGTTGGATTGAGTCGTGCCACCTCTGATGAATTTCGCCACAACGATATTGCCCATTTAAAGGCACTCCTAGAGCAACAACCCAGCTCTGGAATGCGGATGATTGTCACAGAAAGTGTCTTTTCGATGGATGGCGACCTTGCTCCTTTGGGAGAACTCTTGAAGCTCGCGAACGCCTTTGACTGTCTGTTGCTGGTGGATGAAGCCCATGGTGTTGGGGTGTTCGGCCCTGAAGGCGCCGGAGTCTGTGCTCAATTAGGACTCGACTCTCCCAATTTGATTCAAGTAGGTACCTGTGGAAAGGCATTGGGCAGCTTCGGAGCCTACGTGGCCTGTTGCCTACCCATTGCCGAGCTGCTACGAAACAGAGCCCGTAGTTTTATTTACACCACCTCATTGCCCGCGGCTGTCTTAGCTGCCACCCAGGCCGCAATTCGCTACATCCGTGCTTGCTCCGATCGGCAGAAACAGGTGCACCGCAATCGCCGATATCTCGAAAGTCGTTTGGGAATCTCTACCGATAGCCAAATTGTTCCTCTCATTCTGGGGGCATCTGACGCTGCCGTTAAGGCTTCTCAACAGCTGAGAGATCGGGGACTTTGGGTTCAAGCTATTCGCCCTCCCACCGTTCCCCCGGGCACTGCTCGCTTACGTGTATCGCTGTCTGCCACCCACAGCTGCGAGCATATCGATCGTCTTTGCACTGCTCTTGTTCCCCTGCTAGAACGGTCTACCTGAACCCGCCTGCAATGGTTGTTATGGCGATCGTAAATCGGTAAGGACATCTCAGCTATCCAGACCCCTGTTTAGGTAGAGAACTATGTGTGCTAACTGAGATAAAAAAGCTCTCTGTCGAATGCGCAATTCATATCATGCTTACGGGCAATTTTAGAAGACAGGCGGCCGCTCTGATGGCCATCCCGATGACCGATCGACAGCAGTTTTCAATCAGACCTATCTCCGTCCCCTCTTGGCGGATGCAGAGTTTTTCTTTACTCTATGCAAAGGTGTTGGGTTCAGTCTTAATTTTATCTTCCCTCTTGTTGGAGTGAACGTGTGAAACGGGTTTCTAAGCCAATGCTGCAGACGATCCTAGCACCGGTGACTAGATGGTGTATTGCCTCATGGATTGTTTTCGGCACAACTTGCTATTTAGCCGATCCTGTCGGTGCACAAGCATCCAAACAAGATTTACCCCCAAGAGAGAGTCAGCCTAGCTGGCTCTCTAATTCAGGCAGCCGACGAATAGCAGAAAGCAATACGGTGAAGGTTGAGGCAGGCCAAGATGTATTGGTCGATCGCCTGAATGCGGACGACGATGTTGTGCGCAGATCTGCTCCCCCATCTGTTGTGATTCTGCAAGAGCGCTCTAGTGGCCAGCAATTTATTTTGAATCCCGGCCAAGACATTGCCTTGGTTTTACCTGCTGCTTTGATTGAGGGCAGCCGATTTGAGGGACTGCGCTATCCACTGTCTACAATCGCTCCGGTATCCTCTGGGTTCGGCATGAGAGTGCATCCGATTACCGGTTTGGCTAACTACCACCAAGGGATAGATTTAGCAGCTCCTGCAGGAACTCCAATTCTTGCAGCGTATTCGGGACAAGTGGTTGCAGCTGGACCGGCAGGTAATTTGGGAAATGCGGTAGTTATTGCACACGATACTAGTCGGCGTACCCGCTACGGCCATATGTCGAAGGTTGCTGTCCAGTCCAATACTTGGGTAGAGCAGGGGCAGGTGATTGGTTTTGTTGGGTCTACTGGGCGTTCCACCGGACCCCATCTACACTTTGAATATTGGTTGCGTCAAAACGGAAGTTGGACTGCGATTGATATTAGCGAGCAGCTGAGGCTAATCGCCTCCGGCGAGCGATCGCCTTCTGCTAGCGGTTCTTCTCCAGGGCGGTTGGGCATAGGTGGCAACTAGGGTACTACCCGCACTATCGATTGACCCATATAGAAGTAGTTGGAGCAATGGATGGGCTTGTTTGAAAAACGAGCGAATTGCTTGCTCAGTGTTCCTAAACTGAAGGGTAACCTTAGCTGGGTGTTTAGGAGACTCGAGCCCCTGAATCGAAGCGTTGCACTCGGAGAGGTGCTTGCCTATTAACTAATATATATATTGGATTCGCGATTGATGGATTCTAATACTGATGTTTTGCCCCCCGATGCTCAATTTTTGGTGTACAGTACGGAGCTTCATACCTATGAGAGCGTCTATTGAGCTTGCTCCCTAAGCATACAAGAACGAGATTGGGACAATGTGGCCGAACAATTTAGAAATCGTTTAGTAGATACACGAAAAACATCCCTTAGGTTGATGATATTAACAATTGTCTTACTTTTATCCAGATAAAGTTACACATTTAGAAGCATTTATCTGTCCAATATGGACTAGTTTTTTACTTCCGTAATATTTGATAATTATGTTCTCAACAAATTGTGTGGTCCAACGGTTTTACAGACATCGAAAATAACCTATCTCCACCTTCTATGTATGCAAATACACCCTATGCTCTGGGTAATATAGTTCATGGTCGGGTTTTAGATTGTGTACACAGCGCTTCTAGTGATATTAGGTGGTAGAGAGGAAGACCGCAGGAGATGTTCTTGCAAGGGAATCTGAAGTGAGCCCTGTGGACTCATTTTCAAAGCTTACGGTGATGGATGTAGGTGTCAGGAGAACGTATATCCTCCATGACGATCTCTATACTATCGGCCGAAAATTCGACAACACGATCCGTTTGAGCGATCAATTCGTTTCAAAGTATCATGCGACAATTTCTCGGGTTAAAGATGTAAAATCACCTCTAGGCTACGTCTATCGCCTAAAAGATGGTGGACAATATTCAGCAGGCAGTAAGAATGGTACAGAGGTCAACGGCAGCCAAATTTACTCTCATATCCTGAAGCCGGGAGATTCGATCAGATTTGGCCCTAACTGTTCTGCTGTTTACACGGAAGTTTGCCTAGCAAGAGATCGAAATGGAAGTTCTGCTTCTACAGATATTGTTGAGCAATACAGACAAACTGTTATCCCAACCCGATCGTCATTTGCAACAATCGCAAAAGAGGCCAATCAGACTCAAGAAAGATATGATTTGGTATTTCGGGGAATGAATGATGGCATTTGGGATTGGAACTTAATCTCTAATGAGATATACTATTCTCCCCGTTGGAAAAGCATTTTAGGGTACAAAGAAGATGAAATATCTAACACTTTAGACGAGTGGTTCGATCGGGTTCACCATGATGATATAGAGCGTTTAAAGACCCAGCTTGTACTTCACTTGAGTGGAAAACTTCCCGCATTTGAAAGCGAGCATCGGGTTTTATGTGCCGATCGCGAATACCGTTGGGTTCTATGCCGCGGCACATCCATGAAAAATAGTCAGAATAGCTCTTATCGAATTGCGGGATCGATCACTGACATCAATAAAACTAAAACAGCAAACTTTCAGTTATTAAAGGCAGTTTTTCATGATGAGTTAACAGGTCTTCCAAACAGAAAGAAGTTAAACCGACAGCTGGAAAAGCTGTTATCGAAAAGTGTTGACAACCAGAATGCAAAATTTGGTCTTCTATTTCTTGACTTAGATCGATTTAAACAGATTAATGACAGTCTGGGTCATAACGTTGGCGATCGATTGCTAGAAATCGTTGCTAAGCGACTACAGTTGGCCGTCAGGCTTTCCGACACAGTTTTTCGCCTGGGTGGTGATGAGTTCATTGTTCTATTGCAAGACACTCAACACATTGAAGAACTGTTACATGTGGTTGAACGGATTGCTGAAACGATCGATCGACCAATTCAAATATCTGGCCATGAAATTTTTACGTCAGCCAGTATAGGAGTGGTTTTTTGCCAGGGACAGTATTCAGATTCCGATAGTATATTACGCGATGCTGATATTGCGATGTACGAGGCAAAAGCTAAACCAGAGTTACAATATGCCATCTTTGATAGCAACATGCACTCTAAGGTTTCATCTCGAATGAAGCTTGAAACAGAACTTAGACGGGGGGTTACGCAAGAGGAATTTACACTTTTCTATCAGCCGATATTTTCCCCTTCCCACAACAGGTTTGTGGGCGCTGAATCCTTAGTTCGCTGGAATGCTCCCAATGGTCGCCTTCGTGGTCCCGGACAATTCATTGATGTTGCGGAAGAAACTGGGTTGATCATCCCAATTTCTGACTATGTCTTAAGTCAGTCCTGCCGACAAATTCAGGAGTGGAAGCGAGCTGGATTGATTGACGATGATTTTTATCTCAACGTTAACATTAGTCCAAAATATATTTCACAGCCCTACTTCGACGAGAAGGTCTTAGGGATATATTCGAATTATCAGATAAATCCATCAACGATCCGCCTTGAAATTACTGAAAATGTTTTTCTCAAAGATCGAGAAATGGCATCGAACAAGTTGCAGCAACTGCGTGATTTTGGCATCAAAATATATATCGATGATTTTGGGACCGGTTACTCGTCTCTAAGCTACTTGCAGAACCTCCCGGTTGATGCTCTAAAAGTCGACAAAAGCTTCGTCTCCAAGCTTGTGAGCGATCCAATTAATGCCCAGATTATTGAGGTAGTTTTGAAGCTGGCCCAGGCCATGAAAATTTCTGTGGTTGCTGAAGGGGTCGAGACAACCGAACAGTTTGCCCATCTGCGCAAATTGGGAATTGATTTAATGCAAGGCTACATGTTCTCAAAGCCTTGTCCTGCTGATGAATTTATTGTTGAACTTGCTAAGGGCGATCAGGATTTTAATTCATGTTTGCACTATGGGGTGTAACGTTACCAGTTTCTCTCTCTAATTGTAGTTTGCTTGCCCGTTCGATACATATGAGGTGAATTACACCTTCGTTATTGCTTTCGAACAGCAGAAACTAGACCCATTAGGTGTATTTGATTTCTGCCCTTTCAGATAGAGTTTGCCACATTAGTTTAGTTCGCAAACTCTATGCATAGAAAGGGATCTGGAATCACTGAAATGCCCCAACCAACTTGCATAAGAATAAAGCTAGTGTTGAGGACTCTTGTACCTATCCACCGCTTTACCCTTGTCAATGCAAGGCTTGTCTTCCAGTGAACGACTTAAGGTAGAACTAGATTTTTTTAGCTCAGCAAGGTAGTTGCTCGTCTGGCGATCGCCTGTGCTTCCAATCCGTTAAACTCCATTAACAAACTAGCGCTGGCGGTGGTTTCCCCTCGTTTCCAGGCAAACGTATCTCGTTGAACCGTGCTGCGCAGCATAATGGGTTCCAGCATGCCGCTAGCTCCCCCCGTAATGCCGACAAGGGCATCTCCGCCAAATAAAGAGTCGAAGGTAGCATCATCCGCAAATCCGCCATCGGGTTCAGAGCAGGTGTCCCAGGCAACGTCAGTGGGACGGTATAGCCTGCGGGGACTGATAACAGACACCAGCCGTACGCCGTAGCCCTGCTCTTCGAGCAGCTCTGCAGCCGCAAATGCCGGGAGCAGAGTCATGTCGCCAATCACAGCTAAAACCACAGTTTTGGACCCTGAAGTCTCGTGCAATACGATGCCACCGGTTTCGAGGCCAGTGCGGGTTTGCTTGAAGGAGGTGCGTACTGGTAAGGGAGACTTGCTAGCGGTGACGATCACCCCTTTATTGTTTGTACCTAGCGCCCATTCGTAGGCCATCTGAATGCTGTTTGAATCCGGAGGGAAGATTGGGAAAATATTGCCGTTGCGCATCATTCCAGCGAAATAGTTTTCCACCTCCGGACGCTGGTGAGTCCAGCCATTGCGACCCTGTTCAAGAGCACCTGCGGTAAAGAGGGTAATGGTGGAGGGGGTGGGACGACGCAGTTCTGCCATTGCTTGCGTGACAGTCTGCCAAATGGGTAGGCCGTTGATGGCAAAGGATTCGTAGGAGCACCACAGGCTACGTCCCCCCATCAGGCACAAACTTGCAGCCATTCCGGCACAAGCATCCTCGCTTAAGGGTTCGTACACTTGCCCCTGCGGCCCTTGGTCATAGAGGGGGTCGGAGGTGGGGTGGATGATTTTTAGGGCTTTGTTGATATTGCCGATACCGGAAGCTGCATTGCCATCAGCGTTGGTGACCAAAAAAGCTGGGTCTGCTTTGCCAACAGCAGCCACCAGTGCCCCCATGGCGGTGGTGGCAATTTTGGCTTCCCCAATGGGGATTTCATTGAGTGGCAATGGACCCAGATCCGGCAGCTCGCGGACGAATTCAGTGGTAGCCACTTTTGCTGCGGGGCCAGCGGCGGCCCGAACTGCGTTGGTCCGCACGAGGTTCCAAGCAGCGGGTGGAAGGGCTAGGGATTTGAGAGCGCTGACGATGTCTTCGTTTTCTAACGTGTGGAAGCCATAGAGGTTGTGGGATTTTGACCCTCTGGCATGAACGCCTGCCCCTTTGAGCTGTTTCACGATCAGCACCGTCAGCTTGCCGGACATGGCGGAGGTGGCCGCTCGATCCACCGCTGTCATCACCGCTTGATTGAAGGCAAGGCGTTGCGCGAAGCTAAAGGCGGTGCTGTCAACAAAGTCTCCGGGCTGACTGGAATCGTCAAAGTCTTTGGCATCGACAAGTATTACTTCCTCCACACCGTTGCCGTGCCAGTACTTCAGCATGGCCTCATTAGACTGGGTGGAGACCATGCTGTGGTGTTCTTGGCTGTAGCCGTTCCACACCAAAATGGGCAGGAAGTTAGTGACAGTGGGGAATGCGGTGTGGAAGTGGGAGATGGCGCTCGTAATGTAGGGTTCCCCCAAGCCGCCATCGCCAATGGTGCAGGGGTAAAGGGTGTCGCGGTTGAGAAAGGCTGCAGCCATTGCGAAATGTTGACCCTGGCCTAGAGGACCTGCGGGGGCCAAAATACCAGGGATGAAGCCGGATAGGTGACCCAACAGACCGTGCTTTTCCCGGAAGCGATCGCGCAAGTCCTGGACAGTGTAAATCCCCATCTCCTCTAGAGAGCGATCTAAGAAGGTGGCGGCGTAGAAGCCCGGTGCGTGGTGCCCCACCTCTGTAATGATGTTTTTGTATCCCTGCAGGACTAGGGCAGAATACACTTCAGCTTGGCTGGCGAACCCACCGGGGTGGCCGGAGGCTTTGCTGGCGGTCATTTGCAAGATGATGTAGCGCAGTGCATCTGACATCAACATGGTTTGGTAAGCGGCAGCGGCATCCGTGGGGTCGGCAACTGCTCTACTTCCTTCTGGAATGGCGGGTTCCTGGCCGTAGAGGTCAAAACCGGGAACGGATTCAGAAAAGTATTGAATGCCTTCACAGAAGGCGGGAATTGGGGTTGAAATCGCGACCACGGCCAAGTTACCTCGCTGAAAGGGTGGGAGAGGGGAATGGTGAAGATTTTAGAAGGCGAGCGGGTTTCGTTAAGGTTGCACCTGACACTCACTATCGCCTGACCGGGAAGAATTCGGCAAGCTTTCTATTTCTTCAGGTCCTACCATCAATTTTCATCTATGATCTGTATAGTCTTCTGCCACTATTGCGTTAAAGACAACACGTTAGAGCGGTTGGCTAGGTGCAACTCATGGCCAATAGACCGAATGTGTGCTGTTATCGGGTGTCGTGATGGAACGGTTGAGGATTGCCACATTTAATATTGAAAACCTTCAGTTTGAGGCGGATTCCACGAACCCTCCTCTAGCGCAGCGAATCCCGGTGCTGCGCGACCAACTCAGGCACCTGAATGCTGATGTGCTGTGTTTGCAGGAGATTAACGGGCAGCTTGTAGAGGAAGGTGTGAAACGACGGCAATTCTTGGCCCTGCAGAAGCTCTTAGAAGAGACGTCATACTGCGATTACCATTTGGCCGGAACCTACGAGCCCGATCTGGGATCTGGATATGCGTTGGAGTCTCGTAACATTGTCACCCTGAGTCGATTTCCATTTCGCTATAAACAACAACTCTTTCACGATCTGGTGACAATCCCCTTTCGCCAAAACACGGCGATTCCCTCTCAAAAGCTGGAGGAGATTGCTTGGCATCGACCCTTTCTCCATACCGAAATTGAGCTGCCTCAGGGGAAGTCTTTGCATGTTATAAACCTGCATCTGAAATCTCCGCTGCCCAGCACAATTGTTGGCCAGCAGGAGGGAGGGAAATGGCGCAGCTTGGCTGGAAGAGCTGAAAGCGAGTTGCTGTCTACCATTAAGCGGGCTGGACAAGCGCTAGAGGTGCGCCGGTTACTCGATCGCCTATTCAAACAAGATGCTTGTGCGCGCATAGTCGTGTGTGGAGATTTCAATGCTGAAAGTCACGAGCTACCGGTGAAGACGGTTGCGGGACAGTTTTCCCGCATTAATAATCCGAAGCTAGTGGGGCAAGAGCTGGTCGCTTGCGAGCAGTTGGTGAGAGACGAGCAGCGGTTTACCCACACTTTTATGGACAGGCGCGCCACCATTGACCACATGCTGGTGTCGCGATCGCTAAACCAGCGAATTCTGACCTGTGAAATTTTGAATCAAGACCTTATCGATCCGGCAAATTCTGCCTCCGCCAGTTCCAAGCGGGCAGAGTCAGACCATGCCCCAATACTGGGGATATTTCAGATGTGATGGGTCAATCAAATGCGAATAATCTTGCGGTTGCTAGCCTGCAGGTAGCTACGGCATTGGGGGCAGCGCTTGCCTAAGCGGGTAACCGACTGTTCTCGTCCGCATTTTGGGCAATTGCCTCGGGCCACAGACCACTGCAACCAAACCCCAAGGCCCGATAGAGCCACCCACATCACCGGCACTGCCCACAGCCAGGGACGGGGGACTTGGGGGAGAAGTACCATGCCGGAGCCGATGGTTAGAGATAGAACCGTGCCCCAAATCATGCCACCTGCGATGCGCATGCCGTTGGAATAGTCTTCGGGGGAAGGGCGATCGGTGGACTCTGACACGGTTGGGGGCCTCAAATGCCTGAACTGTATTTACTGTGCCATGGAATTCGTCAGCCCTCCCGGTCCTAACGGCAGTTAGAAAAGCCAGCAATTTGCTAAAAAAACTGGTGCCTTGCCCTTGGACTTAAAACGGGTTCGCTATCCTAGAGACGCCCCATGACAGGCCCTTGCTGTGCTGCACTCCATCAACGATCTGATGAAGGCTGTCAAGACGCAGCCCTCCTGGAAAGACTTTCGCCAATTGGAATTTATCCAAAAATTGTGGGCTGAGGTGGTGGGGGATGTGGTGGCCGCCAACACCAAGCCGGTGCGGCTGCACAAGAATGTCCTCACCGTTGCGACGTCCTCTCCCACCTGGGCACAAAACCTAGCCTTTCAACGCACACTCATCCTCAAAAAGCTCAATCCCCGTCTCGATCGCCAAATTGACAGCCTCAAATTTCGCCCAGGCACCTGGCACCAGTGGAAAGCTTTGCAGGAACGGACTCAGCAGGCCGGTAAACACCGCACCTATTCCCCAGGTAGGACGGTTCCACCTAGGGCAGAGACTCCTAAAGAAGCGTTTGAACGCTGGGCGCTGCGCATGAAGCAGATACAAGCCAGCGAAAACATGCACCCTTGCCCCCGCTGCAATCGACCCACCCCCCCCAGCGAACTCGAACGCAGCTATATCTGTCGCTATTGCGCCCGCGATGATAAACCTTGATGGACTTCTTGTGGCTAACCTGCGGTTTTGCCTTCAGGACAAATCTCCATTCTGCGCCCGTGGCCCAGTATCTTTGGGATATTCCCCAATTGATGCGCCCTCATGCGACGTCTGATTACGTATCTACTTGCTGCCATTGCCCTCGGGTTGGCGTTCTCTTTGCTCTACAGCAGTTGGTCTCAGCCCCCGCCTCAAACCACTTTAGATCTAGCTCAAACCAACCTGTCGCTGCAGGCGGTCCGTACGCTGGACAATCCTGACTATCAAGATGTGGCCAGAGCCCTGTTGGGATCGGAAGATCCTCTCACCTCTGCCACCCAGCGCTATCAGGACGCAGCCAGTACCTTGACCCGCCGCATGGCACCCTTGCAAGCGCAACTTGAGGCGGAGAATCTTGCCGAGCAACTGCAGCTGCAGCAGAAAAGTTTGGATGAACTGAGCCTGCGGGCAGGATTGCTGTTGGCTCAACAGGACGAGCTACTGAAAGCTCAGGACTATTGGCAGGGAGTCAAAACTGAAGAACTGGTTCCAGTGGCGGAAGCGTTAAGTGGGTTGTGGGGGACGCAGTTTTTGCGCATCGTGCCCAATGCCGAAGTGCTGCTGCAAAAGAACCTGGATGGATGGTTTGAATTCGTTGCTCTGCAACAGCTGTATCGGCTGCAGCAGCGGTCTAATGTCTTGCAAGTTCTGGAGCAAGAGCAGGAACAGGTGGCGGTAGACTCCCTCAACCGTTTGGTGTTGCTGTCTGGGGTGCCGCTGGTGGGAGTTTTTGTGGGCATTGTGTTGCTGATTGTATGGGGGGTGGGGGCAGCTTTGAAAAAGTGGCCTGCCTTTGGCCCTCAATGGTCGGTGCCGTGGGACATCGACACGATGGTGGCAGTGGTCTCTATTTGGTTTATTGCTTACTTGCTGGTGGGCTTGTTTGTGCCGGGGGTGTACGTCTCGTTTTTAGGAGCTGCCCCGCGCGAACTGGGTTACGTTCAGCAGGCGATCGCTCTGGCGATTACCTACGCGGTGGGGGCGGCGATTGGTCTGTTTCTGATCGCTGTCACTGTGCGAACTTATCAAGAATGGTCTAAGCCGGCATTAGACGCTACAGCACAAAAATCAGAGGTTTCCGTAGACTTAGCTTCCACTGCGGGATCTGCCTTACAGGTGCACTTGCTAGGGAAATGGCCCCTTTGGGGGGTATCGGGATATCTGGCTGCATTGCCAATGGTGGTGTTAGCTGGGGCATTGGCCCAAAAGCTTTTGCCCCAGTCCGGTGGGGGAAACCCGATATTACCGATTATTTTGAACAGTCAGGGATGGTTACCTGGGGCGATTTTCCTGTTGGTGGTTTCGGTGATGGCGCCGATTTTTGAGGAAACCTTGTTCCGCGGGTTTGTCTTGCCGTCTTTGACCAAAGTGATGCCGGTGTGGGGTGCCATTCTTCTCACAGCAGTCCTGTTTGCAATAGTGCATCTCAATGTTTCAGATTTGTTGCCGCTGACCGTGTTGGGCATTGTTCTGGGGACTGTGTACAGCCGCAGTCGCAACCTGTTGGCCCCGATGCTATTGCACAGTTGTTGGAATGCAGGCTCGTTTGCGGCGCTAACGATTTTGAGCGGTGGACTCTAACTCGCCTCAGCCTGTGCGAACCCTGACCCGTGTGCGGCAGGGGAGGGGGCAGTGGTGGCTCCTGCACCGTTGGGCCCTGGCCCTTTTGCTGGCAGGGTTGCTCGTGCGGGGGGCGATCGCCGTTGCGCTTCCCGCTGGGTTTGACGAAGCCTATTACTACGTTTATACCCTCCATCCCAGCTGGAGCTATTTCGATCATCCCCTTTTGGTTGCCATTACGACGGGTTTGGGTCCTTGGCTGCTGGAGTGGGTTTCTCCGTTTTCCATTCGGTTGGGAGCGCTGCTGCTGCACACCTTGACGTTGTGGTTGCTGTACTTGACGGGCGATCGCCTGTTTTCGCGTCCCACCGGTTTGTTCGCTCTAGCAATCGCTACGGCTAGCCCGATTTTTCAACTGGGCTTCGGCACATTGACCCTGCCTGATTGCCCCCTCATGTTTTTCTGGACCGCCTGCCTGTACTGCGTCAGTCACGAGTTTTTTTCTCGCGATCGCCCCTATCAACCCACCTATCGGCTAGCGATTGCCAGTGCCCTAGTGGGGCTGGCCTGCTTGGGGAAATATCACGGGGTCGCGTTGGGGTTTGGTCTGATTCTGTTTTGTGTGCTCAGCCCCACCCATCGCTTGGCACTGCGCTCTGGATGGACGGCGTTGGGGGTGGGGTTGTTTGCGATCGCCATTGCCCCGTTGCTGCTGTGGAATGCCCAGCATGGGTGGGCGTCATTTGTCTTTCAGTCCAGTCGAGCGGTGTCGGATGCACCGTATTTGTTGGGCAGTTTGACGATCGCTTGGCTGCTGGGGATCGCTTACCTGTTTCCCACCATTGGCTTTCCCATGTGGTGGACGATTGGGACGTGCAGCCTGGCGATCGCAGCTGGCTGGTGGGGTCGAGTCGTGCACAGACGAGGACAGCAGCTCTTACTCCTCTGCGTGTCTTTGCCCCCCCTGTTGGTGTTTACCTGGATGGGGGGCTATCGGGCCATCTTGCCGACGTGGCCGATGCCGGGGTTTTGGGGAATTGCCATCCTGCTGGGGGCGCAGGCGTCAACCTGGTGGCGGCAAGCACCGCGCGCCGTTTGGATTTGGCTTTCTACCACTGGGCTGACTGCTAGCTTTCTGATGGTGTTGGCTGCTCTGCACGTCAACGCGGGTATTCTGCAGACCCCCAGCACGCGTGCCCTCTTTGGGGGGTGGATTCCGGTCGAACGCGATGCTTCGACACAACAGTTAGACATTGGGCAGGTGCGGCGCGGGATTGCCGAGTCTGCACTGTTGACCACAGCGTTGGAGGAGGCAGAGTTTGTGGCGACGGGGGAATGGTTTTTGAGCGGATACGTGGCGATGGCGATCGCCCCCCTCGGGGATGTTCCCGTGACGTGTCTGGGCAGCGATCGGCGGGGGTTTGACTATTGGTACGAGCCCGAGCGATGGCTAGGCAGTTCGGGACTGTATCTGGAGACTCAGCGGTTTGGGAAACTGTCTAGCCTTCCCCCTTCCAGTTACCAGTCGGCGGACGCAATCGGTCAGATCGAGCTGCAGCGGGGGGGAGAGCCAGTGGATACCGTCACAATTTATCGGTTGGTGGTGCGATCGCCCGATCCGAGCTGAAGGACTGGCAAGATAGTCGGTCCAATCTCCATCGACAAACTCTGCGATGGATGCCGACGGTCCGATCGGTCGGCTAGCGCTTCTTTATCGACCTTAGTTTCTGCTCAAGACAAAGCCAAACCGATATTCGGGTTCGGTTGCCACCAAGCTAGAAATTGCAGACGCACTCCCTGTTCCTTGTGCCAGTAAGATAGACGCTCCCGATTGTGCAAATCCGCTGAAGTCGATCGTACCGTTGAAGAGGATGTCTCCGGTAGCCGTCAACCCTGCTTTAAAGCTCGGAATATTGGCATTGAATTCAATCGACCCTTCCGAAATGACCGAAAGGTCATCGGTGGAGGTGATGCCGTCATGTTGGAAGCGAATTTTATTTAACGAGCCTTCGCTGGCGAGCAGGCTGGTGCCGGAAAACGTCACCGCTGTTAACACGTCAATCCCATCCGAAGCAATCGCTGCAGAGTCTGTAAACGTGGTGTTGTCACCTTCAAAAATAATGCTCCCGGCTTCTGCAATCAGCACGACATCGCTAAATTGACTGTTGGCTGGCAATCGAAAACTGCCACTTTGCAGAATGACTTTCGCATCGCTGAGGGAGGTATTTTCTGGAAACACAACGTCTTCCGAGGATGCAATCACCGTAAAGCTATCGGAAGAAGTCTGGAGTAAGGATGAAACCTCGCTAGAACGGCTAGCGGAATTGATTTGAGAGGCTGTGATGTAAGAGCCACTCGTCAAAGAAGTTGTTGGGGAGGTGCTGTTGGTATTGAGCAGAACAGAGTTACTGCCATTGCCAGTAACGGAAACTTGGTCAGTATCGAACTCATTCTCAGTATCGGAATCATTGTCAGTGATTTCGGAAATATCGCTGCCGATCGCCAAAGTTTTTACTTCCTCAAGATCGGTGCCGACGATCGATTGCGTGGCAATTGTATCCGCCGGACAGGGGGCCACTCCGCCCCCAAAGCACAGGCTCGCTCCGGGAGAGGCTGTAATGCCTACAGTGCCATCCACCAAGGGCAACGTGGCCTGAGAATCGATCGCGTAGCCATTATTGCCGTGGGCTAGCAGGTCGTCATACGGGCTGGCAGTCCCACCAGTTAAGTCCATCGCTCCGTTAATTTCGATCGTATCTTCCGCCAACAAGCCAATCGGAGGCATGGATTCGGTACTGGGGGTTAAGCGAATGCTCGCTTCGGCAACGTATTCGGCATTCGTCGAGGGATCTCCAGCAATGGCAGTAATCACCACGGTTTCCGGTGTCCAGCGGGTGACAGTAATACAGGGAACCCCTGTATCGGGATCGAAGGGACAGGTGGATGCCTCCCCCTGGATCGAGAGGGTGTTGGCTTTCGCGATCTCGCTGTCAATTTCTGCAGTGGATAAATAACCGGATGCCTGGCTTTGGAGGTAGGCGATCGCCGCATCAACCCCAGCTTCTGCCCGATAGCGAGTGCCAAGATTAGCCTCAACATTTCCGGCAATAATGACGTTGGTCAGGCTTAAAAATCCTGCTGCCGTCCCGATCAGCAAAATCACCCCCATCATCAATACGGACACGACTAAAATGTAGCCCCGCGCAGCCAGTGCAAGCTGCAGCTTGGGATGGGATGGGATGGCGTGGCGGCGAGAAAACTTCATGCCTTAGAACCCTCTAACAGAAGGTGCTTGGAATCACTGAGTCAACCAGAAAATCTGTAACCCTAGATACATTTATATTGTATATTTTTCCCAGTTTGTACTTAGATCGTACAGGCGTTGCCGGCAGGACCTAAATAAACCCCTTGTAAGTTTCCAATGGTGGAGCTGGGTAAGAGCAAGATGCGAGCAAATCCAGCAATGGTGTAATTCAGGTTCGCTCCGTTGCCCTCTGCCTTATCCCAGACGGGGGCCAAAATGACTTGATTGGCGTATTGAGCTAGGGCAGCATTTCCGGGATTCCTATTACCCGGTAGACCTTCGACTACGCTGCCCACCTGCAGGTTATGGCGGGCTGGGTCGTTCGCATCGGCAATGGTGGGATCGGTGTAGTTCAGTCGCGAGAGTTCGGGGTGGTTGAGGGCATTTAATAGGGCTGGGGTGCCGTTATTCCCATTCCAGGTGACCCAACCAAAGTTCCCCGGCCCTGGCGTGGCGTTGCCATTGTGGGTAGGCGATGTGGCCTGATTGGTGCTGGTGGGGATGCTATTAGCTGGCCAGGCGATGGGCAATTGATTGCAGGGCTGGCTGTTATTGAGGCCGATCTCGATGACTTTTTCGACGCGACGAAAGGGATCGTTATAGGTTTGGTTGACGGGCACCCCCAAGTGCGACCAGCTGGAGATGGCCGTACCGTCCGGCAAAACCCCCGATGGAGGTTCGACCGCATCGCTGGGATAGGCCACCGTATCGGTATGGCCGGGGTCGGCTATGGGCGATCGCAATCGCAAATACACACCGATGCTAGCCACATCGCTAACATCTCCTGGAAAGCTGTCGGTATAAACGGGTTGGCCCCCTTGCAACCGACGCAGCTTAAAAAACACCTGCAGATCTTCCCCCCCTTCGATCGTCGGTGCGCGACCGCTATTGCCGCCATCCAACGTACAGACCGAATTGGCATAGACGGGGGCGGTACAGTTCAGTTGCTGGCGCAGGCGCGTATATTCGCCATTCTCCGCGCCGTACAAGACATATTCCAGTTGGTAGGTATCTGTGGCAGTCGTGTCCTCGATACCGATAACCCGGACCAATCCCACCGAGTCGGAGGACGTGCCCGTTCCTGCGACGTGAACGATTGTCGGTAGCGGCGAGACGCTGAGGCCGGAAACATCCTCTATGCCAACGAGCCCGTTGGCAGCAGCCACGTCATAGTCGATGGAGAAAGGCCAGCGTACGGCCTGTGCAAAATTTGCCGTTTGCGCTTCGTTGGGGGGGGCTCCGCCAAAGGAGGCTCTGTCCCCCCCCCGATAGCCCGCATCCTTTAATTCACTCTCCAGTAAGGCCACCGCAAACTCCGAGTTTTGCAGCAGCGAGGTGCCCTGTTGGTTGATGCGATTAATTCTTAACGTGGCAGAAAACATCCGGCCGAGCAGCACCAGTAACGTGCCAGAGATTGCGATGCCAAGCAGCAACTCCACCAAAGTCATGCCGCGCTTGCTGGTCTTCATCGTGCGATCGCCTTAATCGTGTCAATCTCTAAACTGTCGGCTGTTCCATCTGCAGTAACGGTGACAATAATTTGGCAGGCCGGGTTGGCAGCGGTACAGCTGGCCGAAGGGAGGCAGGTTAGATCGGTATCCGTAAAATTACATCCCCTGACGGCAACAGTGCGGGTAATGCCAGCTTCAGAGGTGGCCGGAACGGCAACCGGAATAGACAAAGAGCGTTGTCGCTCCATTTCTGACTGCGCGACGGTGGCCAAACTCCCGCCATCCTGGGCTTTTTGGGTGGTTCTTAAGGATGTATTGAGTGAAGCTACAGCAGCCGACACACCGATCGACAGAATCAGGGTGGCCACCATCACTTCCCCTAAGGAAAATCCTCTAAAGTGCCTGGCTGGCGTCATACGGAATAAAAGACTGTTTTTATACGGAAAGACTGAAATGAATATGCCCATAATTGACATATTTCTGTAGATGTTCCCTATCTGCGGGAAGGAAGTACGGTTGTGGAACAGGTCAGCTGGACTGTTGTTGGACTTTGAGGCTAGGTGGCATTCTTATCAGTCCATGCCCCAACACTTCAGTTGAGAAATTCTGTGCTGACTCTGCCAGTGGGGGTAATGGCGACATCAAAATCCAGGCTGCCCGGAACATCATCAAATCTGACTTCAATCGTGTTGGAGCCTGAAACGTCAAAGTTACTGCAGCTGGCTGTCAGCCCGTTCGCTCTCCAAACGATGCCATCCTGAGAGACAAAGGTTCCCCGGACATCCATCCCAGTGCGCAGACCGACGGCTTCCGGTAGCTCGAGTGGAGAGAGGGCTTCATCCCCCGTATCGACGTCGCATCCCAAACCGGTGGAACTCTTCACGACAGTTTGAAAGGTTTCGCTGCTGGCATCCCAGTAGAAGGCAACATTTCGATTGCGTTTGATGGCTTCGAAGCGTGCAATCTGAAGACCGGTCTTAAGCTGGTTGGAAAATCCATCTACGGCCATTTTGGTGCCAGCCGACCCCCATTGTTGGATAGCCACACCGGTAACAACACCCAAGGTTGCGGTAACGACTATTACCTCCAAAACGCTAAATCCAAACGACCTGGAGGTTCTCTGGGAGTGAGAAAGCGCGTGCTGGCGTTTCATGCTTCTTCCGTAAACTCTGTAGGAATGGCAGACACGGCAAGAAATTCGGAGCAAAGGAACATCGCGACAGAACTTCTACGTATCGAATACAACACCTATATACCTATAGATCGGTGCTTTAACGGAGAGCAATCAGTATATACACCGAGAAGAGGAAAAGTATTTTTGCTTTCACCCGTATAAACACTGGCAAAATATCCTTGCAGACACTCTCCTTGCTTTTCTCTCCGGCTGGCAGCGCACCGGTTTGAGCCTCTCTGAATGGCTGGCGAGAAGGACGCTATCTCTACACCACGAGCAAGGTTACCCATCGCCTACCTTGTGGGTGACTGTTCCTTTAGATTGTTCTCGCTAGAGCCTGATGTGAGCTAGCCGTCTGATTTGGACGTGGCGATCCGACGCAGCACTCCGTTCACAAACGCCGGGGATTCGTCGCTGCCGTATTTCTTTGCCAGCTCCACTGCCTCGTTAATCGCCACCCGTTCGGGGACGCTCTCTAAAATTTCCATTTCCACGATGGACAGGCGCAAGATATCCCGCTCAATGCGGCCAATTCGTTTCAGATTCCAGCCCACCAAAGCATCTTGAAGGCGCTGGTCAATATCGTCCTTATTTTTGTGGATGGCTTGCATTAAGTCCAGGGCGTAGGACTTGACCGAGGCAGAGTCGGCAATGCGAACAAACTCTGGCAGCGTTACCGATGCCCCCAAGCAGTTAATGGCAGTTCCTGCCACTTGCACGGCTTTAAGCATAGTTTGACGGGCGGTTTGCAGGCGGCGATCGAAGTCTTCCGCCGACTGGGTGACGAGTTCCACAGAGGTGCGCAGCTGACCCACTATCCCCAAGAGTTCGCTGACGATCGCGCTAGCGGATGTTTTGCTGGGGGTGGCGGTGCGCAGTCCCGTTTCGATTTTGGCGATTTGCTGCTGCACCTGCTTCAGGCGAGCGAGTTCAGTTCGTTCTCCTGCCTCCTCCCGTTTGGTTTGGGGGGCTTCTTGACCCTCGATCGATACCTCAACGGTCATGGGGAGGGAGAGTTCCGACTCTTGCAAGAGGCGTTCGCTGCGGCTCACCCCATCTCCAGCAACCTCCAGCGATTCCCTTACTTCTTCGGAGAGCGATCGCACGGCTGCAACGATGTAGTCCTCCAATTGCTTTGCGGACAGCTTTTGCGCAGTGGAGGGCAGCTGAGCGATTGCCAGCAGCGCAAGTTCTCGCGCGACGCGCCTGGGTTGCATAGAGGAACTGGGGGAGGAATGAGCTTTGCTATGCTATCAGGCTGAGGGCTGGCAGAGGGGAGCTTTCCAGATAAATTCCCCCTCAGAAATTAGGCAGAGGTTAGGTCACCGGGGCTTCCAAGTTAGGTTGCAGGCGAGCCAGTAAGTCTTGAGGCTGCAGGACTCCCTCGATGCGATCGACCGGCTGACCATCTTTGAACAGCATGACCGTTGGCAATGCCTCAATCTGCCACTGAGAGGCAATGTTCGGATATTTCTCAGTGTCAATCTTGACAACCATGACCTGCTCCCCCAACTGAGACTTCACCATCTCCAGAATCTGGGCCATGATGCGGCAAGGCCCGCACCAGTGGGCATAAAAATCCACTAAAACAGGAGTTTCCGACGTTTCTATCATGTCGGCAAAACTGCGAAATTGTTGCTTCTGAGCCACAGTGGAATTCCCCAGGCAAGTTGGCACTTTTCACGATGCTAGCGTTGATTCCGCGCCCAACCTCTAGGGAATTGCGATCTCTTAAGCTCCCCGCCTGATTTCAACCTCAGGAATCGATATCGCTTACGATTGGGACGGTGCTGGTCGCCCAGTTATTCAGTATTGAGTATTTTAATCCCTGACCCGATTGGTTTTAGACACTATGCAAACCAACCGCCTGTTGGCACTGACTTTAATTGTTGTCTGCTTTTTTGCGGCCATTGTTGCTGTCCGTCAACCGACTGACAGTTCCCCACCCACCGACCAGGCACTGAACAGCGATTTTCTCTCCCGAGTGGGGGGCGATCGCATTGCGGAGGTGTCTTTGCAGGGGCCGATTACGGGGGATGCCTCCGGAGTAAGGGGGGCGAGTGGGTTAGCCAATCGCCTGCGCAAGCTAGCGGACAACAAACGCGTCAAGGGGGTAGTGCTGCGCATCAATAGCCCCGGTGGCACGGTGGGGGCCAGCCAAGAGCTGTATCGGGCGGTGGAAAAGGTTCGCCAGGAAAAACCCATTGTGGCGACGGTTACCGATATTGCCGCCAGCGGTGGGTACTACGTCGCCAGTGCAGCGGACGAGATTATTGTGAATCCTGGCAGCCTGGTGGGCAGTATCGGCGTTATTATTCAAGGATTTAACGCAGCAGAACTTCTGGAAAATATCGGCATCGATCCGCAAACCGTCAAAACGGGTCCCTATAAAGATTTACTCTCTCCCACCCGCCCTCTGACTCCCGAAGGTCGCCAACTGTTGCAAGAATTGGTGGATAGCTCTTACGGACAGTTTGTGAAGGCAGTGGCGCAGGGACGTCAGAACGTTCGCACAGATCTGAATACAGTACTGGATGAAGAAGTACTCGCCAAGCGGCAGGAAATGACGTTCAACCGAGTGCGCAGCTATGCGGACGGACGAGTGTTTACTGGCCAACAAGCTTTGGAGATCGGGTTGGTAGACGAACTGGGGGGAGTTGACGATGCGGTGGATCGCCTGCGGACGCTGCTGGGCGATCGCGACATCGAAGTGACTCGAGAACGACCCGACCTGAATATCTTTTGGGATGTCTTCCGCGCGCAGGCGTCTAGTGTCATCTCGCAGTCGATCGGGGACTCGGTGTGGAGCCGCTTGCAAACGAATGGTTTAGAGGCCGCAAGCGGGCGGGGCCAGTCCAACACCCAGTCGATGTCTCCTCTGCTGTGGCAGGCGGGAGATCTAAATCTCAGTGCTCAGTTCCCTCAATAATTCTCAGCTGAGCTTGTGTTTTTTACTCTGTTACGCCTGTACCTGCTGCTGCTGGGGGTGTCCTTGGTGGGGGCGATCGCGAATCGATATATGCCCCTCAAAGCTCAGCGAGCGATCGGCCCGGAACCTCTGGGTCGATTTATGTTTTGGGTGGGGATTCCCCTTGGTCTGATTGGGTTTATGCGGCAGGCGGAGATTCCTCCACTGGATTTGACGCTGCCGATCGTGGTGGGTACTGCGCTGCTGGTGGCTTGGGGAGCGGCCTCTGTGTTGTTGCGATCGCTGCCTCAGGTGAATCGGTGGACGAAAGAGCGGCGCGGCAGCTTCAAGCTAGCAGCCATGATGGGCAATACGGGCTATCTGGGATATCCCGTGTGTTTGGCGGTGGCGGGCAATGGAGTGTTTGGGTGGGTGTTACTGTACGACCTTGTGGCCACGGTGCTGGGCAATTATGGGTTGGGGGTATGGCTGGCCAGTCGCCACGGACGTAAAAGCCATCTGTCTTGGCAGCAGCTGTGTCTGCAGGTATTTTGTACCCCTGCCCTGTGGGGGTTTGCGATGGGGGCAGCTTTGAAGTCAGTGCCCCTTCCCTTGTGGGGCGATCGTCTGCTGGCAGGATTTGCTTGGGGAGTCGTGGGGTTGAGCCTGATTTTGATCGGTATGCGACTGTCCCAATTGCGGGGATGGCATCATTTAACAACGGTGGCTCCTGCGATTGCCATTAAGCTGCTGTTGTTGCCTGTGGTGGTGGCCCTATTGGTACCGTGGTTCGATCTGTCCCCCAATATCGAACTGGCATTGATTTTGCAGGCGGGGATGCCCTGTGCGTTTTCTACGCTGATTTTGGCCGAAGAGTATGCTCTGGATCGCGAGGCAACCGTTACAGCGATCGCCGGGAGTTCGTTTGCTTTGCTACTGACGCTCCCTTTGTGGATTTCTCTTTGGGGTCAGGAAGCTATGGCTGGTGCGGGCTTTTAAAAGACAGTCAGGGCAATAAAAAAAATCCAACTACAAGCCCAGGTAGGTAGTAGTTGGAATTCATAGGGTTTTGATGGTGGTTATGAGTGAGGCAGGGGGGTTAGTAAGCGAGGGTGGCTAGGGTCTCTTTGAGGTAGCGATGCACCAACACATCGAGGGATAGGGTGCTACGCTCTTCAAACTCTTGTTCCTGAGATTGCCGCCATTCCTGGAAACCAGAACTTTCGGCGATCGCCTGACGTAATGGGTTCCAAACGGTTCGCAGGTTTTGCTCGGATGCAGTAAAAGACATATTGCAAACTTTTATGAACGTCTGACAGGGTTCCAATTTAGCCTGCTTGGGCAAGAATTGCCGTCCAGGGATAGGCTCAGAGTAAAGCTTTTGTTTCTGCCTCTGCAAGAGTAATTCGCTACAGTTTGCCCTCGATCTGCTAAAATCCTGCTTAATTTTTAGGAATTTCTGCTTAGGGCAGGTCCATTGGCCATAGTTTTTAAAGGATGACTCTAGGTGGCAGAAGGGATTGCAGGTTTCTTCCCATACCGATTTGTGCGAACTGGGCTAATGCTGGCCTATGGAGTGGCTGGGTTGGGTGTAGCTGCTCGAATGGCGTTGCCGGTTGCTGTGTCTGCGAGGCTGATAGCGGCTACTTTGCTGCTGTTTTGCTTTGACTTGGCCCGCATGGCTGTGGTGGATTTAGATAATTGGCAATGGGTTGACGAATGGTACCGGGGGACTCGGGGAGGGCGTCATCCGCAGTTGCTCGGTTTTTTGTACTGCCTTGCAATCACGATCGCCCTCGAACTATTGGGGCTGTATAGCAGTTGGATATGGCTGGGGACGGGCACCGCAATTGTGATGGTCAGTCAGTTGGTGTTCAACTGCTTCGTTCAACTGGAGCTGCGTCCGCAGGTGATGCCTCCGCTGCGACAGTGGCCCATTGCGGAGAGGCTAGCCGTGTTGGTGGCGGACGGACTGGCTGTGGGGCTGGTATTGATGTGGATGTTGGGGGGACAACCCTTGTGGGTGGCGATCGTCCTGCTTGGAATGACGGCGATTTACCTGGGCATCAAGTACGGACCGATGCTGCTGAGATAGGTGTCGAACTCCCTCCGATCCAGCTAAAGAGCCAAGCCAAAGACCCCCAACAGCCAGGGCAACATGACCGCAGTTGTCAGTGCCGATAGAGCCATCGCTAATCCGGCAAAAGCCCCCATCTCAGGGCTGACTTGAAAGGCACGAGCGGTGCCGATGCCGTGGGAGGTGGCCCCCATAGCTATCCCTTTAATGCTGTCTTCTTTAATCCGCATCAGTTCGAGCAGCCTAGTACCAAGAACCGCCCCCAAAATTCCGGTCATAACCACTAACACCGCGGTAAGGGATGGCAGTCCCCCGATTTTCTCTGAAATGCCCATGGCGACAGGGGTGGTAACGGATTTGGGGGCGATAGAGAGTTGAGTCTCGATGGTGGCTCCCAACAGTTTGGCGATGAAAACCGAGCTGAGGGCACTGATGGTGACGCCCGATACCAGCGAAATAGCCACTTGCGGCCAAATTTTTGTGACTTTGGAAAACTGTCGGTACAGAGGGATAGCCAGTGCAACAGTGGCGGGTCCGAGCAGGAAGTGAATGAATTGTCCCCCTTCAAAATAGTGTTCGTAGGATGTGTCGGTAGCCAGCAAAAATGCGATCAGCATGACGATAGAAGTCAGAACTGGATTGAGTAGCGGGTTGCATTTTGCATAGACGAACAGTCTGTAGGCCAGGTTGTAGACCAGCAATGTAAGCGTTAGCTCCACCAATGGAGAAGCAGGGAGGTAGACCCAAATATTGGAGAAGTCGAAGTCAAGCATCGTTGGGTGCCCTCTTTGACAGGACGGAATTTGCAATTGACATCATTGCTGCGGTGCCGGCCAGGGTAACGATGGTGCTGAGAAGGAGGGCGACGGAGATGGGCAGCCATTCATTGGCCATGCGATCGAAATGCACCATGACTCCGACGCCAGCGGGAATAAAGAGTAACGAGAAATGATGCAAAAGGTGGTTGGAGGCGGAATCGAGGGAGGTTGGGACTTTGCCATGGAGCCGTAGGGTCAAAAATAGGAAGGTCATGCCGAGCACCGGGCCAGGTATCGGAAGTCCCAAGACAAGGGCCGCAACTTCACCCAGTAACTGGTACAGCAGAAGTACGGTGATTCCATTCAGAAATGTCATTCGATATCCTGAGGTTCTCGATGTGGGATGGTGACTCTCAGCTAACTTCAGCTCCTACTATCACTGGATAGTAATCCGTTCAACTTTGTATTGTATCGGCAGCGTTTTGCTGTTTGAGAGTTCAACAATTCTGCCCAAGCAGAGATGTAATTGCTTTCAGCTGACCGAACCGAATCTCTGGCGGCCCGCCCCCACTCCCGCAACTGTTGGCGGTTACTATCCGAGGACAGCCGCCTCAAAGCCGCAGCCAATTCCTTGGGACTATCCGGTGGAACGGCAAGACCGCAATCTTGTACCCGATCGATCAATCCATCCACGCAACTAACAATGACGGGCCTGCCTGCAGCCTTTGCTTCGGTGCAGGTGAGCCCCCACGGTTCCCAACGAGAGGGAATTACAACTACATCTGCTGCGTCTAAAAAACAAGGCACATCGGGGATTGGAGCCACAATTTTCACGTTGTTTGTGGCTGCAGCCAAGTGACGCAATTGCTGGGTGTCTGGCCCCTGACCACCGATCGCTATTTGGATGGGTAAATCTTGCAGGAGCTTTGCAGCCTCGATCAAAATATCAAAGCCTTTTGCTGGTAAGGAATGACGACCGTAAGACACCACTCTGAGGGGCCCCTGATGTGGGGGACGTTCCGGTATATTCCAAAAAGTTTGCAGGCACGAGCAAGAGGCGATCGTCACTAGCTTAGATGCGGGAATAAAACCAGATAACCACTGTTGCTGTGGGGGAGAAACAGCGATAACCCGATCGACGAGCTGACCGGCGATCGCCAATGCTCGCTGCAGTCGGTTGGGGTTTGTGGCAGCAATCTCCTGAAACCGTTGGGAGTAGTGATGTTCGATCAGGATGATTTTGAAACTTAGCAGTTTTGACAGCAGTTGAATCCATACCAGTGTCGCTAAATTAGCGGTGCGCACTGCAAAATGAATGGCAACGATGTCGATGCCTTTCAGTGTTTTGGCAATCCGTAGCGCATCTTGTGGGTTGCCATCGGTTTCGAGAAAGAGAAAGTTATGGGTCTCGGCCAGGTGAGAGTCCTGAAGAAGCTTGAGAGTGCTTGCAATTCCGCCCATCTTGCGATCGCCCACAAGATGCAAAACCGTTGTTCTACTCACCACTCATCTCCATAACGTTGCGAATTCCTAGACAATCTCAGCGCTCCAGCCACCTGACTAGCCAAAGATATGGCTGTCCTTCCTTGCCGAGATCGCAAATGTTTTATATTGAGCGATTGTGAAAAACCGGAGAAACGAAGGCGATCGTCAAGTCCATACAGCCGTTCCGCTTCGCAGGCGGATTGCATCGCCATAACAGCTGCAGCTACAGCTGGAGACAAAATTTATACCTCTTTTCCTGCTGGTTTCACTTTGTCCCCCTACCGTCCGATTAGCACTAAGGGAAAAGGCATGTCAGGCAAATTTCTACAAAATGTGGGTTGGATGGGTATCACCGAGGTTGTCATCCGCATTTCTCGATTGCTGGTCGTCGTTGTCCTCGGGCGCCTGCTCAGTCCTCACGATTACGGACTGGCCGCCATCGTCTTAACAGTCAATGATTTTGTGGATGTGCTCACCCGCAACGGCATTGCCGCCAAACTCATCCAAGCACCGACTAAAGATGTCGCCCGCCTGAGCCACACCGCCTATTGGCTCACCTGGATTGTGGCAGGCATCCTCCTTGTTTTGCAGTGTGGGGCCGCGTTTATCGCGGGCTGGGTGTATCGAGACAGCCAGCTCATTTTACCCATCTGCACCCTCGCCTTGATTTATCCGCTACTACCATTCGCGCAAGTCAAGTCTGCCTTGATCCAACGGGAAAACCGCCTAGAAGTCAGCGCCCTGTCGGTTTCGTTGCAAGTCATTGCCAATGCCCTCTTGACCGTTCTGTTCGCAGTGATGGGATGGGGGATGTGGGCAATTGTGGCCCCCAAACTTCTTGTGGCACCGATTTGGGTGGCGATCAATTTCGTCAACCACCCTTGGCAAGCCCCGAAACAATTCTCTTTGCAGGACTGGCAAGAGATTGCTCGGTTTGGTCGCCATGTGCTGGGGGTGGAAATGCTCAAGACACTGAGACAGAATCTGGATTATCTACTGGTGGGCCCCTTCCTAGGGGTGGATCTGCTAGGGATGTACTATTTCGCCTTCAATGCTGGATTGGGACTCTCACTCAGTGCCATTAACGCCCTCTCTCAATCCCTCTATCCCCATTTCTGCGAGGAGCCCGGCGAGCTGCGCACCCGATTTTTCCGATCTTTGAAAACGATCGCTGCCATCATCATTCCTTTGGTACTCCTGCAAACCGTAGCGGCCCCCTATTACATCCCCTTTGTGTTTGGATCCCAGTGGACCGCTGCCGTTCCCCTCGCTATCTTGATTTGTCTTTCTGCCATTCCGCGCCCCTTTGCCCAAGCAGCCTCCCAAGTGCTGTGGACCAAAAATCGAGCCGGTACAGATTTTCGCTACAACCTTGCATTCACCCTGTGTTTTGCCCTCGCGCTTCTGGCCGGTATGCCCTTTGGTCTAGTGGGCGTGGCCGCAGCCGTTGTTCTGGTGCACTGGATTGTGCTGCCTGTATTCACCTACGGAGTGGGTCGATATATCTGGAAATCTAACAAGGAAATTGCGGCTTAGTGGGAGGTCACAACATCGAGATCTGCCACGCATCAAGAGACTACCTCGCATCCTTGGATAGGGATATTTTTTGAATTTTGAAAAGCCAGAAGAGCAGACATCTAAAGCAGATCGATATCAAGGGTTGGTTCAAAAATCTATATCGATTTTAAATAGAAATGAGTTGTTCGATTTAGCCGATCTTTCTTTGATGAGTAGCTCAGGAATTTAAGCGCCATAACATACCCAGACAGTTATGACTACCGCACAAAAGAGTCTTGAAACAGAGTTTTTATAAATATTTTTGAAGATAGCCATCCGTCCTAGTATTGATTTTTTGGCAATTCAGTCAGAGAGACAACAGAAAAAAGATTCAGAATATTTTACCAAATAAGATCTAAAAGATATTAGATACAAAACAGTCAATTGGCCTTATCTAATAATCAACCAACTATCCTCTGATTCACTCTGAATTCGGTGTATAGGAATAGAATTCAAGTTTTTATCCATCCTATCCAAATTATTTTCTCAACCATCAAAGAATATAGAAAGTTTCCTTATTTTTTTACTTTCTTTGCTCAGTCACTTTTGGGACTTTTCTCCAATTATTTACCTTTTGCTCATACCTTTCTTTTTACAAGCAGATTCACTGCTCTTGCAAAGGAGAAAACAATGACAACATCTCAAATCCTCGATCGCTCGGCAAGTACTTTTGCCCTTCCTCACGTGGATGTCTCTCAAACCTTTCCGAAAGTATCTGTCATTATTCCTGTCTATAACGTCGAGGACTTTATTGCTAGCACGATTCAGTCCGTGCTCGATCAAACCTTTCAAGACTTTGAGATTATTGTGGTTATCGATGGGTCGCCAGATAATAGTTTAGCGATATGCCAACAATTTAGCGATCGCCGCATCCACATTGTCGAACAGGACAATCGCGGCTTAGCTGGAGCCCGAAACGCGGGAATCCGCCACGCCACGGGAAACTATATCGCCTTTTTGGATGGGGACGATGTATGGACCCCTCAAAAGTTAGAAAAACACATGGCTCATTTAGACAGCCAGCCTGAGATAGGAGTATCCTTTTCCCGTTCTCAATTGTTTGGAGGGAATTCCGCCGCTTACTTAATGTCTTTTACCGGATATGTAGATGCCAAACGCCTACTGTGCCGCAACCCAATTAGTAACGGATCTACGCCAGTTGTGCGTCGGGAGGTGCTTGAAGAGGTGAAGTGTCAGGGCAACTATTTTGACGAGCAGTTTCGCCGCATGGAGGATATCGATTTGTGGTTGCGGATTGCTTGCCTGACAAACTGGAAATTTGAAGGGCTACCGGAGGCCCTAACTTGCTACCGGGTGAATGCAGCAGGCCTCTCAGCCAGTTATTATCGACAATTCGATAGCTGGCTAGAGCTGCTGAAAAAGACCGCCACCTATGCCCCAGACCTAATCGCAAAATGGGAGAGATTAGCCACTGGATATCAATATCGTGCATTGGCTCAAAAAGCCGTGATGATTGGGGATGGTAAAACAGCATTCGACCTGGCAAATCGAGCTTTGACAAGCAGTTTGGGAATTTTGGCAGAGCCCCGTGGAACAGTGTTGACGGTTTTAGCCGCTTACCTATTACGATTCTTGCCGCAGAGCTTTTTCAAGCCGTTGTTGAAAGTAGCTTTTTCTATCCGAACCTTGACACAATCTTGGCAAATTCAACGAGAGCAGCAGCAGGCAACGGTCCATGCCGAACGAGCTCAACAGGAACTGCAGCCAGTTATGACAGTACAGTATTAGCAGTCAAGTATCCCTGCCTAGAATTATCAGTCCGCAAGCCTCCTATCCATTCGGCATCCTGTCAATAAGTACGGATGTCGTTTTTTTATATTAAAAACTGTGCCAATCGGCAGATCTTATTCTCAGCAAATAGCTGATAGATACTCCCTTTTTATTCACTTTAGATTGGCAGATGATTCTTTGAGATATTCCCTACTAATTCACCTTTGACTTCTATCGTTATTTCCGTAAGTAAATTCTATATTTTGCTCGGGAGGAAACGACGGTCGTGACTCACACTCTTCAACAGTCAGCAAATAGTTTGGCTCTTCATCTTGTCCAAGTACCGCAGTCTTTTGACGATCGAACCTCATCTGACTTTATCCAGCAGTGTACGACTGAGCTTGATTCAGCCGAGCCAGGTTCACGCCTTATCCTCGACTTTAGCCGCACTGACTTTATCGATAGTTGTGGAATCGGTGCCCTTACGTCACTGGGTAAGCAGGTGAAAGCCAACAGTATTCAACTCGTGGCATGGAGCCCTTGCGAACGAGTTGCTAATGCCCTCTCCATAACTGGGTGTAACCGATTTATTCACATTGATGAGCGCATGCAATCTTTGCACAATGATTGCTCCTCTAACAGGCGATCGCCCCTGCCTGTTGCCCATCCCTCGACTACCAATCTGGCAAAGCGAATCGTTGATATTTGCGGAGCTTCGATCGGTCTACTGATTACAGCAGTGCTGTTTATCCCGATCGCACTCCTGATCAAACTCGATAGTCCGGGTCCCATTTTATTTAGCCAGATTCGCTATGGATACTTAGGACAACCCATCCGGATCTGGAAATTTCGTTCGATGGTGCGCGATGCAGAAGCCCGTAAAAAGGATGTTAAGAATGAGATTGAAGGAGCGTTTTTCAAAAACAAGCAAGATTCTCGGATTACCCGCGTAGGCCGATTTTTGCGAGGCACTAGTTTGGACGAACTGCCTCAATTTTGGTGTGTCTTAATCGGCAGTATGAGTTTAGTAGGTACGCGTCCTCCCCTGGCTGATGAAGTGGACCAATACGGTATCGCCGACTGGCAGCGATTAAACGTGAAGGCGGGCTTAACAGGAGAATGGCAAGTTCGGGGACGTTCGTTAATCGAAACCTTTGGTGAAGTCGTGGCCTTGGATCGCTCCTACCAGGACCAATGGAGTCTGACCCACGATTTCGATCTCATTTGGGAGACCGTTACCCATATCTTGAGTCGGCGAGCTGGTGCAGTCTAAATTGCCTACCAATTCCTAAAGAACATCACTTTTTCCATCTCAATTAGGATAAACAGCTCGTTGGTCATTCAAAAAGTTGATTGGCTGAGCTATTCACAGCATCTAGACGGTTCCCATTAATTGAACACTAAGGAGACATCAAATGAATTCTGCACAACGTTTTTTCTACGCTTTAGCAAAGGAACTCGAAGCCAACGGGTCACAGCAGAATTTGGCTCGAACCTTACGAGCTTTAGGAGCAGGAGAAGCAACAGAGCTTCTCGGGCAACTGTTTGAAGAAGCACCGAAAAATCTTCTCATCCATTAAGCTCGACCGAACGTTCGTCGCTCCAAGTGAGTTGAAATCTGCGCAATCAACTCTGTAGCAATCACCGGTTTCTTAACAAACCCATCTGCCCCCGCGATAAACGCCTGCTGGACCCGAGCGGTATTTTGGACAGATGCCAAAATTAACACGGGAGTCCCCCAATATCGCTCGTCACTGCGGAGTGCCTGACACAACTCGATGCCATCGATCGCAGGCATTTCTACATCCAACAAAATCAGATCGGGGTTGAGACTGGCTAGTTCCTCCCAAGCCAGCTCGGCATTTTCAACCGCCGTCACATCAAACCCCGAGGGTGGAAGTATTCCCCGCAAAATATCTGTAAATTCTGGATCGTCATCCACCGCCAAAATTCTGGGATTCCGGGAATGGTTCTGCTGTCCAATGGTGTCGATTGCACTAAATAGGCTGGCGTTATCGGCAGGGGTTTCCAGCACCCGCTTTACCCCCAGTCTGGCTAACGCAACCCGATTGGATAAATCAATGGCTTCAGTCACTACCAAAGTGGGGATGGTCGCTACTTGTGCAGCCATTTGAGCTAACAGCTGAAACGTTGCAGACATCCCCTCCGCCGCGATCGCCAACACATGTGGCGTGCTGAGCTCGATTTGCCGACGAGCACTGTCTGCGTCTAACACGTGCGTACATCGTACTCGGCGGTCTTTCCCCTCACGAACGAGCAACGTTGAAATCTCGATGTTGGCTCCCACCAGCAATAGCTCTAGAGGTTGAGCGAGATCGGCAGGGGCAGGTTGAGTCTCTCCCCCTTGGGTCAAGGCCATCAGCTCCGCCATTGTCTCTGGTTTGGGCTCTTTCTCCAGCTCCCGTTCCAGATCGTCCAGCAGCTGCCTCAATCGGATCGGTAAGGGATTCGGGTCTTTCAGTTGTACTTCAATTTGACGGGCTAAGGCAGTGCCGCGATCGAAGCCCAGGGTGCCCAAAATTCCTGCCAGTTTATGCGCCTCCCGGCATCCCGCTCGATCGAGAGATTCCTGCGGTGTCCCCGCTTCCATCGCCTGAACTGCAGTCGCAACAGCGGCCACTCGCTCCAGCATTTTAGGTTTCATTTGTTCCCATACAGGAATTCCCACGGGTGCTTGTGCTACGGGTCCCGAACGAGTCACCGTTGGGGGGGACTGAACTGGATCGGTCAGGGTTGGTGTGATGGTCGCTGCAGCCGCCGAGGGTACAGAATGATTGGGGACACCCGCTTCAACCTGCTTGTACTGGGGGTTGAGCCGGTAGCCCATACCGTAGATGGACTCGATCAGCTTTGCAGGAGCGCCAGCCTGTTTGAGATGTTGGCGCAGTCCTTTGATGTGAGCTTTGACGGTTTCTTCATTGGGGGCATCGTCGAATGTCCAGAGGCGATCGAGGATTTTATCGCGGCTAAAGAGCTGGTTTGGGTTGCGCATGAACAGCTCGAGCAGCGCATACTCTTTGGGTCGCAGCGACACGAGGCGATCGCCGTACAGCACTTCGCAGGTGGCGGGTGTCAAACTGAGCGGTCCCCATTTCACGATTGGAGTTCCTACAGAATTCCCCCCTCGCCTGAGGAGGGCGCGCAAGCGAGCAGATAGCTCGTTCAAACTAAAGGGCTTGGTTAGATAATCATCGGCACCGGCATCTAACCCTTTGATTTTGTCCGCTTCCTCGTTACGGGAGGTCAGCATCAAGATAGGGACACCATTACCATGGGCCCGCAGCCGCTTGCACAGTTCCATGCCATCTAAGCGGGGCAAATATCCATCGATAACGATCGCATCTGGATTGGCAGCCTCGGCTAGCTCCAACCCTAGCTGGCCGTCAGTCGCCAGCTCCACTGCATAATTTTGAGACTTGAGATTCAAGCAGACCAATTCTGCCAGTTGTTCGTCGTCTTCAATCAGCAATATTTTCATTGCCACTCCCCTACCGCTTTCTGAAGGTGTGCAGCTCGGTTGAAAAACGGTTCGTTCATATGCAAAGCATCACCAAACTGCTGCATCGAGCCAGCATCCAAGCCTGTCCAGGATGGGTTATCCCTAGTTCATTTCTTCCCATTTCGGTTCAGATCGCATTCATCGACTGGGCAAGACATTCTCGAGACGAAGTCAGAGATCGAACGCTTGTTATGTGAATTGGAATTCAAACGTGCCGTTGAGGGACTCAACAAAAATTGAAGTTCCTTTCTATTTCACTTTTTATCTGTAGAAACCACAGTAGTAGTTCAGAGGAACATCATTGTGGTTACACCGGTCAACCGCCTCAATTCCAACTTGGCCCAACCCGCAATCCAAAAGGTGCTGCTTGTCAGTTCCACCGGCGGACACTTCCGCGCATTGCAAAGGCTAGAGGGCTACTGGAGCCATTGCGATCGGGTTTGGGTTACCTTCCGATCGGAAACAACAGAAGCCGCTTTAGCCAGCGAATCCGTGTATTGGGCATGGGGGCCAACCAATCGCAATATCGTTAACCTGCTCAGAAATCTGGGGTTGGCCCTCACTGTTTTACTCGCAGAGCGGCCCGATCTGGTGTTGACCACAGGAGCGGGAGTCGCGGTTCCCTTCTTAGCCCTCGGAAAAGTGTTGGGGGCAAAAGCTGTATTTGTGGAATCCATTACCCGAGTACAAACCCTCAGTTTATCGGCCAAGCTGCTTCGACCTTGTCTGGATGCAATTTACGTGCATTGGCCGCAGCTGCTCCAGAACCATCCCAAAGCCCAGCTCATTCAGTCTGGGTCAAACTAGACCCCATATAGGGTTCGTCTCAATAGCGATCCCAAGAGCTATTTCCCGATCTGTTAGTTCACGTCACCCAGAATTATCAAGGATTTCGTCATGATATTAGTTACCGTCGGTACCGAACAATTTCCCTTCAATCGGCTCATGCAATGGACCGAAGCAGCGATCGAATACGGCATTTTGCACGAAGAAGTAGTAGTGCAGGCTGGCAGCTGTACAGTGACGCCAACAGGGGCAGAGGTACATGCAATTTTGCCCGAAGATCGATTTCAACAGTTGGTGCAATCTGCTCGCATCGTCATATCCCACTGCGGAGAGGGGTCGTACCTGCTGTTGAGTCAACTGCGGGTGCCGTTTATCTTGGTTCCTCGGAGCGCTCGGTTTGGAGAGCATGTGGACGACCACCAAGTGGAAATGGCAACGGCGCTAGAGGATTTGGGCTGCGCGATCGCCCGATCCCCCATTGAGCTCATTTCCCACTTAACGCGACCGATACTGCCTGCTGCCATCCCCTCCATCAGCAACTCAGCCAATCGCATCTGCCAAATGTTACAGCAGCAATTCCCCTTTGATAGCGACCGTCAAGTCGCTGAGGACATTTCAGCTGTCCCAATCCGTGACTGACCGTAGATCCATCAGTCCTCGCTGAAATGTCAAGAGCTATAACGGGACATCATCCAGAGCTTGACCGACAATTTCCCGATTTGTTCACCATTGCCCAGTAGACTCGCACTGCACCAGGCCCATCCAATCGCTTGTCATTCGAGAGCCTGGGAATACTCTGGGAAATCAATCATGAAGTCAACGTCCACCGCAATGGGATTCGTTTCAAAATTCAACAGTTCGCAATCCGTGGCCTTATTCACGGGATTGGGCTCAGCGGCGATCGCCACGGCCACCCTACTGGTTGCCCCCTCCGCCTTAGCGGACGATTTACCCGTTCCCTCAGGACGGCCAATTCTGACGGTTTCGGGAGAAATAGCAAATACTAATAACGGCGAGCTAGCCATCTTCGATCGCGAATTACTGGAATCCATCGGCACGTCCGGCATCGCCACCTCCACCGATTGGACCGACGGAGTGACAGAATTCGAAGGGGTATTGGGACGGGATTTGCTGGAGTATTTGGGTGCAGAAGGGGAAACACTGTCCGTCATCGCGTTGAACGATTACCTGGTTGAAATTCCGGTGTCTGACTTTGAAGACTACGATGTCTTGCTGGCACTCACAGAGGATGGTGTCGCGCTCACCCCTCGCGATCGCGGCCCCATCTGGATTGTGTACCCCCGCGACGAGCATCCCGAGTTGAACACCTCTGAAATGAACGATCGCTGGATTTGGCAGGTCAAGGCAATCGAGATAAAGTAGGCAGCTATTGCCAACACCGAGGAGAATTCCTCGGTGTCCCATCAGATTGTGGGCAATTTAACAGTGTTCTCGGCACCAATTGATAGGCAGTGTTGCCTAGCCACGAGCAAACTGCGTTCCGCTCTCGGATATGAAATCGCCATTCAAACGCATCTCATTGAAATATAACCAGCTGCTCGGGTTCAGCGTGGCGGGATTTGCCTTGTTTGGCAGCATTTTTACCATTAACTTTGTTCGCGATTCCAAAGTATTGCGACAGGAGTACTTGCACGAGCCCCAAACCTGGTCGGGAGTTCAGCTGGAGTTAGAGCTACATCGATTTCTGTCAGCGTTAGATTTGTACGCAGCCGACAGCGACACCACATCAAAATGGGATGTTTACGATCGCCTGGATGTTCTCTGGAGCAGAATTGCCGTTTTCGATTCTGGAGTACCTCGAGCTAGATTGGCCAGCACTGAAGACGGCGAACAACTACTCAATGAATTCTCGACACTGTTACAATACCTCGAGCCTAAGATTGAGAGCGTTTTAGAAGGGGATTACAGCCAATACCCAGAAATTCGAGCTCGGCTTTCCGCAACCATTCCAGATGTCAAGCTATTTGCACGAGAGTTGGCAACCGTCGAACACGCTCTGTTTGACAAACACAATCAAAAGATGAATAGAGCGGCAGATATGATGGCAACCTATCTGCTAATTTCCATTGCAGTCTTTGCCCTTTACATCCTGTTTATTCTGAAGGCAAAATCCGACGCCGAGAGCGCTAACCGAGCCAAAAGTGAATTTCTGTCGACGATGAGTCACGAAATTCGCACTCCGCTTAACTCGACGATCGGAGCAGCTCACCTACTGGCTCAACAGTCGGACTTAACCCTCAAGGCATCGGGTTACCTGGATATCATCCGCAATAGTGGGGAGTCCCTCTTGCAGATTGTGGACTCGATTCTGACCTTCTCAAAACTGGATTCCAAATCATTTGCGCTACAAGAAGATGACATCGATATTTATCAATTATTGAAATCCTCCTTAGATTCGATTAGCACCCAAGCTGCCATTAAAGGGATTGAAATCAGTTACTTCGTTTCATCCAGGGTATCTCGCAAGTATTTGGGAGATTGCAAATATCTCAAGCAAATTCTTCTCAACCTGTTAGGCAATGCCATTAAGTTCACTAACTCTGGATCGATTCAAATTAAGGTCAATCTCTACAACCACCGGCCCAATCTCTCTCGCTTTAAACAGCGAGAATTTCATTTGAGTGAGGACGTCGAGCAGCTGTGTTTTTCGGTGATCGATACCGGAATTGGAATTGATGCTGGCGATCGCGACAAGATTTTTGAAACCTTTAGCCAAGCGGACGCAACCTTTTCACGCAAACATGGTGGAGTGGGCCTCGGCCTTGCCATCTGCAAGCGCCTCTGCAACCTCATGGGAGGGGACATATGGGTGGAAAGCGAACTCGATCGGGGTTCAACTTTTAACGTGACGGTGCGACTGCGGCGATCGCACTTAAGCCAACAGGACATCGATCGGGAGCTAGCTTTTGCGAGTGCTTTGCGGGGGCGCAAGATCGTTGCCGCTAGTGCCAGTCAGCATTACGGCAACCAGATCGTTCGGGAACTGAACGAAGTCACCCATAGCGTGGCCACCATCCAGGCCAATGATAGTGGGGTGGGTGTCGATCGCGATAGCGATTTAGCAATTGTGGATATTCCCATTAATGCGGTCGATCCCATTCTCTACATTCGTTCCTTTTTAGACCTAGAAGTATCCCTCCCCATTGTGGCGATCGCCAGCATCAAACACTGCCAATATTTTGATGATTCTTTAGCACAGGATAAACGCATCCAGTCGGTTATCAAACCTTATTTACCCTCGACGTTAGTGGAGGCTTGTTCGGCAGCTCTTACTCGGCAGGACAGACCCCCAAGTACCGATGCCGGTCCTGTGGCATTCTCTGCTAGCAGGAAACCGCGAATTTTGCTGGCAGAAGATGTAGAGGCCAATCAAATTATCTTGCAGGAAATGTTGAGCATTTTGAACTACGAGGTGGATGTGGCTGACAATGGTCTGGGTGTTTTGGAAAAACTGGAACGCACTCATTACGATTTGGTGCTAATGGATATTCAAATGCCTCAAATGGACGGTATTGAGGCCACTCGTCAGATTTGCCAGCGCTATCAACGCTCGGCTAGGCCCAAGATCGTTGCGCTGACCGCAAATGCCTTCGGGGATGAAAAAACCATCTGCTTCGAGGCGGGGATGGATGGATATCTCCCCAAACCTGTAAGCCCCCAAGATCTAGATCTAGCCCTCAAACGCCATCTACCTCGATCCCTTCCCCCTGACAGCGGACAGCCCCATTCTCCAGAGCCAACCTCCCAACCCTCCTCTAACTGTCAGCAACAATTCCCGAGTAAACATCAACCGGCTGGCAAGCAAAACCCAACACTCTCCCACAGTCCGGTACATCCAGAATCGTTTGCTGAATTGGTTACGGCTTTAGGGGGCGATCGCTCCCCAGCACTCCAACAGGCGATTCACAGTTTCCTCGACGGACGAGACCGATACCCGAGGGAAATGCAGGCGGCTTTGCTAGAAAACGATTTAGACCGGTTAGCGAGATCGGCACATTCCTTGAAATCCGTCAGCGGCTCGTTAGGGGCTCTACCGCTGCAGGCGCTCTGCAAGGAGTTGGAAATGACAGCGAAGGCTGGGGAAGGACACCTAGAAGATCTCGTCCAGCAAGTCAGGACTGAGTCAGAAGTTGTCGCCAGCCACTTTCAGGATTGGTTGCAGACCCATTAGACAGCAAGCACGAATTTGCCAGCACTTCAGCATCATGCGAGTTGCTGCGATACCGCCTGCTGCAAAACGGTCCAATTAATGGGTTTTTGGATATGCCCACATGCTCCAACTTCGGATACCTTATCTTGGGTGTCAGCATCCTCCAGCCCGCTAACCATCAAAATGCGCAAGTCCCTATCTGGAAATCGTTGCTTGAGCCGTTGAGTGCATTCGAATCCATCCATCTCTGGCATCATCGCATCCATCAAGATGAGGTCAGGAACGATGTTGTCACAGATGGTCAAAGCCTTTTCTCCACAGTTAGCTGAGATCGCCATATACCCCTGACGCTCTAAGAAACTTTTGACGAGCAATGTCGAGATGTCGTCGTCATCGACGATCAGAATCATCTTTCCCATAGCAGAGAGTAGGTTCATGGCGGGCAGCTGCACTGACAGTGACAGATTTTCTATCGGGGTTCAAGCTATTTTCAACCGCTCATGACTATACTGTCTGACTGTCTAACGAGTTGCTTTCCCTCTTGCAGCTCTTGAACTTTGGTGGATCTGGAGCCTCGAGATCCATTGCCGATCGCTCCCCGTGCGGGCGTTTTGCATGCCAAAGCCATGCCGATCGCCATCAACACCGGCCAGTAAAAATAAGCGATCGCTTCTAAATTCTCCCCAAACGAAAACAGGCACAGGGTCAGCATCAACCGAAAACCCGTCATCGCCACGGGACTGGAATTGGCCTTGAGAACAAGCTCTCCTAAGGTCAGCACCATCGGGACTAAGAGGGCAAACAGTCCCACCACCCCGTGTACGAATAACACCCCAAACCAAGTGTGGTGGGAACCAATGGGCATGTAAGCGACCGTAATTGGCCCCCCTTCCACCTGTCCGTGTCCCCAAATGGGGGCCTCTTGCCAGCGAAACAGAGCGATTTTCTGCAAATCCTCTCGCACCTGCGAACTCCCCGCCCGACGTGCCTTGAAATCTCGATAAAACTGCGACAAAAAAGACAGAATTGCATCCGCCCCTACCCCCCCTAGCAGGCTTGCTACCCCTACCCCGGCCAAGAACATCGGTCGTTTCAGGTTCTGCAAGCACCAAGAAACCACCAGAACAAAGGGTAAACAAACTAGAGACAGCCGCGACCCCGACAGCAACACCATTGCCACCGAGCCAGCCAACCCGATCCACCGCCACCCCCCCTTTTCCTGAAGGGCCAACATAAAAAAACAAACCCCAATCAATCCCAAGGCCGGCGACCACGGGGCAAATAGCTTCCATCGCAGCTCCCCAGCTCCATGGTCTTCGCTGCTGTAAACGCCGATTTGGAAAAAACTGAGGGCATTGGGCCCGCCAATCACCCTGAGGGGAGACGTAAACCACACCTCGCGAAAGTGAATGGCCTTGAGGGCCATAAAGGCAGGGAGCAGAGCTAGCGTCCAGGCACAAACAATCGCTGCCCCCCTGTACACAATCTGCGGTCGAATGGGCAAACATCCCGCCAGCAAATAGAGCGGCAACAAAGCCCAGGTGCGACCCCAGCTCACCATACTTTTGATCAGCGTTCCGGTTCCCCGTCCGTACCCGTTGTGGGCCACAAACAGAGTTAGGGCGATCGTCAGCACCCCCGCAATCCACACCCACAGGGTGAGGGGAATGGGATTGATTCCCGATCGCAAGATACGCAGTACCAGGATGATGCCCAACAACCAGCCCAAGACAGAACCTACTAAATACAGACCCCCCACAAACCAAATGGGATACAGCAACGCAAGCGGCCAAAAGACAGCTGCCTCCAACACATTGCCGGGTCGAACATCCCCAGGGGCAAAGATTTGAGTCAGGATGGCACGTCTCATGCAGACTTATCGAGGGGGGACTGTGCTAGCTGGGACTGTTCTAATGGGTGTAATGGCTGGCCATCCTCGGGGGGCAATTCTGCTTGCAATGCATTGGTCATGAAAGACTGCAGTCGCCGTCGTTGCCTAAAGGCAATCGCTAACGCCACGGTGACAAAGGCCGACCCGAAGATGGCCCCCACAAGGGCATAACTCTTTTTGGGACTGATGGGCTCTTCTGGCAGAACAGGAGGAATTACCAGTTGCACCAGGGGATAGGTAGTGGTGACATCCGTTTCCCGGATGGCCAGTGCTCCGGTGGTGGACGACAGCACCACCCGCAGCGTTTGAGCCCGCTGCTCCAGCTCCACCAATTGTTCCCCTTTGCGGTTGAGATCTGCTTGCCGCTGAATTAATGCAGTAATTTGCCCGTCCAACTCTTCCAGCTGGGCTGCCAGTCCCCGAGCGCTGGCATCCACAGCAATCAGCGTCGACAACAGCTGTTCCCGCTCTGTACCGTCCTGCGGCAAAGACAGTAATTGCAGGGCGCGATCGCTCACTGGCTGACCGATGGTTTGTTCGAGCGCCTTCCTGGTGCTGTTCGATTCCAATCGCTGGGCTACAACGCTAGGGTGGCTGTTCCCTCGCGTTGCCATCAGCTCTGCCAATGCCGATTGCGCTTCCCCAAAGGCCGCCATATTGGCTTGAAAACCGCGATCGCCCTGCAACAAAAACACGCGATTAGCCTCTGCGGGAGACAATCCCAATGTGGCGGACAGTTGCTCCTGCTGCCTGCGCTCGCTGGCCATGCGAGCAGCAATCTCCGCTCGCTGGCTGCGCAACGCTTCTAAGGTGTCGGCGATGCGATCCAGCTGATCGAGGGAAACCAGACCCGACTCTGCCCGAAAATTCGCCAGCTCTGCCTCTGCCCGACTGAGGTCTTCAATCTTTTTCGCTAGAAATTCTCGAGCAATTTGGTTGCGCAGGGCAATCTCTTCTTGGCGTAATTGATTGACGCGATCCAGAAAACCTCGGTAAAAGGCTTCCGCCCCTGACCGAGCCTCTTCGGCACTGGAGGCTTTCACCTCAAACTGAATCAGGCTGGTATTGGGGGGGAGGATCGCATCAACGCGTTTTTCCAGTGTTGCGACAGGGACATCCAACTGCGATGCTACGGACTCCAGGACGGGGCTGGACATCGACAGCAGCTTGTAGCTTTCGCGCGGGTCGAGGGTGACTAGCCCAAAGGAATTTCCCGTATCCAGTTGGGCCTGTCCGATATCCCCCACGCTAATGTCCGAGCGCGGTGAGGAGGGGGGCAACGAAATCGTTAGACCGCTGGAATAGGTGGGCTCGGACAGTAAATAGAGAATGGCGATCGCCCACACCCATCCATTAGCGAGAAGGAGCGCTATCCCAAATAGGGGCCACCGACGCGTCACCTTACCAGCCCCCAAAACACTCCGATCGGCAAAATCGTTTCTCCCACAATCCGAAAGACGTCTCTAAAGTTTGTAACTGCCGAGTCGTAGCAGGCCACTAGATCCCCTGGCATCAAAAATGGGTTTTCGTCATTCGCCTCGGAATCCCGCACCAAATCCTCCACCTTGCGATCGAGGGCAAACACCTGACCCGTTTTGCGCTCGGTGCGAATTAACACTGCACTGCGGCGGGCATTGGTGGCAGAGGTTCCCCCCAAACAGTTAGCAGGACCGAGCACCTGGCTGAAATGGGCGCCATAGGGCAGCTCTATGATGCCCTGTTCGTTCGCTTGACTGTTACTGGTGGCGGGAACAGTGGTGGAGGACAAAAAGACCTGGATAGTGGGGGGGGTCAGGACTGAAGGACGGGCATAGTCGGCTTCAAATTCCTGTCTGGGCACCACAATGCGATCGCCACTTAAAATCAGCGGATTTTCGAAGGCAGAGCCCTCGAATACCCCTCTTAAATCAAAGGTTTCAGTACGATGATTCCGTTCCAGCTGGACTCTACTCAGGTCTGCAACGGGGGTAATCCCTCCCGCTGCCCGGATGGCGTCTGTTAGCAATCGACGGGGGGCATCGCCGGGGATACTGGCCGCTGACCCTTGCCCCCCGGCCAACAGTTCTAATGGCAATTGATTCACTTGAGTGGTCCCCGGATCGAACACCGCGCCTGAAATATGCACGATTGCCGAACCATAGTTCAAAATTTGCACGGAGGCGGCAACGCCGGGCAGAAACAATTCTTGGTTTTCCAAGGTGCGCACTAGCAGGGTTTCAATTTCATCCAGGGTCAATCCCTGCACGGAAAAAGCTCCGATAAAGGGGATGGGGATGGTGCCATCCTGCTGGACTTCGTAGGGGCCTGAGAACAGTTCTTCGGTATCTGCCGGGATCGTCAGTTGGATGCGATCACCTGGGGAGAGCCTGGCTGTACTGTAATTGTCCCGAGGCGATTCATTGTTCTCCTCCAAACCGTATTCTTCGAGCAGAGGGGAAAATGCACGCATTTCAGCCGCCGCAAACTGACAGGACAGCGGTCCGGATAACGCAAACCCGACAAGCAACGGCACCATTGGTTTAGCTAGCATCACTGTTCACCTTTGCAACGACTTCTGATTGAACCCAATCGTTCATCAACAAATGGAAAGAGAAAGTGAACTGGAGTGAAAATCGAGAACAACAGTGGAGATATCACCTTTGGAGATTAGGCTATCCTGCCTCAGCAGTCTCGGCATCGGTAACTGCGGACACCGAAAAAGGAATGAGAGATCCAACCTGTTCCTGTCAACATCAAACTTTTACGAGAAAACCTGTTTCCGATATCTTCAAGTAAAGAAGTTTTTGATAGTACCAACTTGAGAATGATGAATTCGATGTCCAGCAAAAACCGTCACGGACAAAAATTTAAACAGAAATCGATTTTTCAACAGTTGATATCGATTCATTGGTGGATGGCGAGCCTCTATCTCTTCCTCGTAATTGAGGGAGTAGTGATGGACCGCTGGCCTGCAGGATTCCCTTTCCGACAGGCATTATACGGCTTTCACAAATCCATCGGTATCTTAACCGTGGTGCTGCTGATTTGGCGGCTGCTCGTGCTGGTTCAAGTGTGGTGGCGCAAGTATTGCAGGCGGTTTCCAAAGCTAACTGTGAATTGGTTCAAAAAAACTCTATTACACAGCCTTTTGTATGTTTGCATGGCGATCGCTCCCGCAACGGGTGTGTACTTAGCTAATTCTGTTCGGGCGGGTAACGTACGATTTTTTGGGATCCCTCTCCCCGATTTTTTTTCTCCCAATCAGGCGGTAGTGGATTTAGCTGGAGACCTGCACGTGTGGTCTATCTCTGCGTTTTTTGGATTGTTTCTTCTCCACCTCGCTTCTCAGTGGAGAGTATTGCGATCGCAATGGAAACGCTTCAAACAATGCGTTGGGAAGTAAGGCTTGCCGTTGTGTTTGCCTGACGAAGATGCCCAATCTGTGTTCGATGACTCGTAGAGGGATTGCGCCGACCTGAAGCTTGTACTATCTCTAAGCAGGAAAGAAGCGTTTGATACCAGTCATCCTGATTATTGATGAGGGCTGACATAATTCCAAAATTCCCGGTCAAACGAGCTGAACTCCCTGTTTCAGATAGATGCAAGAAATTGCCCAGTATAGTTAAGGCCTTCCAAAACTCTTGAGAAAAGTCAAAATAATCTTCTAAATATGGCAAAATATTTTCTGTAGAAACAACTTTTCGAAGCTGTCAAATATGTATTTCTTAATCAGTGACAGTTAGTTTTGTCGGAGTACGTCTTCATCGTTAATCGAACTTATCAGTTGAAACTTTGTTGATTAGAAATCCAAAATCTCATATTGATATCCACAGTTTTGCGAGCTAGCGGGGTGCGATTCGGGACCTTGAGAATGAATGATTGTTCCGTAAATTTTGGTTGGCAATCGTCTCTCTAGTACTCATCGGGGAGGTACGTTTGGTTCAGTAGCCCAAACACAACTCATGAGCCAGAAACGGATGCGATATCAATGGTTTCAGGATGTACCGCGCAAT
>JBFRWN010000020.1:0-48822 GCA_051439605.1 Synechococcus sp. | reverse complement strand
CGGATTCCAACTTCAAGGCACTCCGTTCGGCTTTAGTATTAGCGTCCAACGACCCGGAAGGGTTGACGGTTCTCAACGGGATTCGCCATTATCCTTTGAAAGACTTGCGCATTAACCTGTCTGAGATTTTCCAAGTCGTTGAAGAATTCAACGCTATCCTGCTGGCCAGCCAGCACATTTACGACCGCATCCAGCAAAAAGCTTCGGCAGGTTTTACGTCGTTCGATACCGTTGTGGCCGATCGGGCCAATCCGAGGCTGCCCGGCCCCCAAGATTGGTCTAAAACCACGGTTCGCTTCATCAATCCCGAGCGCGATCGGCAGGTAGAAATTACAGCGGATATTTACCTGCCGCAGGAGCTGAACGAGCCTGCCCCTCTGGTAGTAATTTCCCACGGCATGGCTTCTACGCGCCATACCTTTGCCTACTTGGCCGAACATCTTGCCTCCCACGGTTTTGCCGTCGCAGCTCTCGAGCATCCCTTCAGCGATGCAGGGGGTTCGCAAGAATTCATCGCGGGGTTTGCCAAGGACCTACATACCCAACTGGCGATCGAGCGGCCGCGAGACATCACCTATTTGCTGGATTATTTAGAGCAGAAAATTGCCAACGACCCGGACTGGAGCGATCGAGTGCAGACCAGCCAAGTGGGGGTTATCGGTCAATCATTGGGGGGCTTCACAGCATTGGCATTAGGGGGAGCCCAAATTGACTTTCGCAATTTGAGTCGGGCTTGCAGCGAATTCAGTCAATCCATCTTTCCGTTCAACTTATCGTTGCTGCTGCAATGCCAGATATTGAGCCTTCCGGATGGCGAATACCGCACTCGGGACGATCGCGTGACCGCTCTGTTTGCCATCAATCCCGTCACCAGCGCAGTATTTGGTCCGGAAGGACTGAGCCAAATTAACATCCCGGTCGCATTCGTCGCTAGCACCGACGATGTTTTTGCCCCGGCATTGGGGGAGCAGATCGAACCGTTTACGTGGTTGCAAACCGATCGGCGGTATTTGGTACTGGTCAAACGGGGGACTCACTTTTCCTTCCTCAGAGGGCAAAGCGAGGGGTCGAATGTATTTGACACCCTACCTCGCGCGCTGGTCGGCCCCGATCCGCACTTAGCCCGTTCGGGTTTGAAAGCAATTGCGACGGTTTTCTTTCACACCCACATTGCAGAATCCAGCGAATACGAACCCTACCTAACGGAATTTTTAATTCCCTCTAACAGCGGGACAGATTTTAATTTTTCTTTGACGCGATCGCTGACAGGAACCGAGATCGAAGAAGCTATTCAGGCCAGTCAACAATCCCCATGAGATATAGGGCTTCTACTGAAGATTGAGACCGAACGGGCTGATGTTGCCCTTGTACATCAACGATAGGCTGTTTCGGTCTTTACTAGAAAGTCTAGAGATCTCGGCAGGGACCGCAAAGAGAGATAACCATGCGTCTGAGCGACTACGACCCGGAAAGCTTCTACGACGAACTGTTTGTGCAAAAAGGTATCCCTCGCGAACAAGCCAAGCCGCTAATTCGATGGATGCAGGAGCAAGGAATCGATGTGTTAGACAAGCATCGCAAAACTGCAGAAATTGCCCTGTACAATCTCGGCATAACGTTCAACGTCTACGGAGATCGCCAAGGGTCAGAGAAAATATTCCCCTTTGATGTCATACCCCGGATTATTACTGCAGAAGAGTGGGCTTGGATTGAAAAAGGATTGAAACAAAGAATCACAGCCCTCAACTGTTTTTTGTCGGATATTTACGGCGATCGCCAGATTGTTCGAGACGGGGTTGTTCCCGCCGAAGTGATTGAAACTGCACCCGGGTATTTAAAAACCTGCAACGGCATCAAACCGCCTAACGACATCTGGTGCCACATTTCGGGGACCGACTTGGTGCGCGATCTCGACGGTCGTTGGTACGTCTTGGAAGACAACATCAGGGTGCCGTCGGGAATTGCCTACGTGTTGGAAAACCGGCGGGTGATGAAGGCCACATTCCCGGATATTTTCCAGACCATGTCGGTGCGGCCCATTGATGAATATCCCAGCCAATTACTCGATACCCTGCTCAATTTGCTCCCCTCTTTTTTGCCTCAACCCACCGTAGCGGTCCTGACACCGGGAGTTGAAGAATCCGCTTATTTCGAGCATGCCTACCTAGCTCAACAGATGGGGGTTCAGCTGGTGGAAGGTCGCGACTTAGTCGTCGTCGATGACTACCTGCATACGATAACCACGAAAGGGTTGCAACGGGTGGATGCGATCTATCGCAGAATCGATGACGATTACGTCGATCCAGAGGTGCAATCTCCAGACTCTTTGTTTGGGGTGCCGGGGTTAATGGGATTGTACCGACAGGGAAGGGTTGCCATTGTCAATGCCCCCGGCACCGGTGTTGCCGACGACAAAGTGGTCTATGCGTTCGTGCCCGAAATGATTCGCTACTACCTAGGGGAGGAGGCCATTCTGCCGAACGTTCCCACCTATTTATGCTGGCGGGACAGCGATCGCGAATACGTATTAAATCATCTCGAGCAGCTGGTGATTAAAGTCGCCAGCGGGTCAGGAGGATTCGGCATGACCATCGGCAATACAGCTTCTGGAGCGGAACTTGCCGAGTGCGCCCAAAACATTGCTGAAAATCCGAGAAACTATATCGCACAGCCCATTCTCAGCTTATCGAGGGTCCCCACCCTGATTGACGGAACCGTTGAAGGTCGGCACGTGGACTTGCGGCCGTTCGTATTAAATCAAGGGGATAACATTTACGTACATCCGGGCGGTCTGACTAGAGTTGCCCTCAAAAAGGGCTCGCTCGTGGTCAATTCTTCTCAAGGGGGAGGCAGTAAGGACACCTGGGTACTGGCGTGAAGATAGAGCGTACTTAATTGTCTGAACTGAGGATTTTTGGATGCCGATCTCAAGACCCTGCATATGCCGCGAGTGAATAGAGGTATTGATTAGCAGCACAACAAACTGGAGCTTGCAGGCTTCAGCCACCAGTTTATTGATTCCCGATCCTGAAATTTGAGCTCCTGTCCACCCAGTGCAGACGGAAAGATTGCTCCACCAATGACTATCAAAAAAACCTGTTTGATAGTACTCCAATAAAGAAAGCCGTCGGAAATCTTTTCGAATGTCAGCCGGTGATTCTCTTGCTTATCTAATTTCAGCGAGAACAATTACTGTTTGTACGAATAAAACCTACGGAGATATTGACATTCATGACTGTGAACCGCCGAGAAGAAGCATATCGCTTACGAGTGTCTTCGGCCGACTTGGCCAAGGAACGCGACTATCCTCAACACCTGGGTAACGGTGACGAGCAACGCTATGCCTCAGCCAACTACGCCATGAGCTTTACCAAAGGCTTGCGCCACAACCCTGATACCGGTCTTATCGTTAACAAAGAGGACTTTGAAGGGTTTCGCCGGGCGATCGACGAGGGATTCATCGACGCGTTCACGGCCCAGGTTCGTTCATCACCTGACAAAGAACGACCCTGGGAGGCGCCTACCGCGGGTCTCGTCTACGAGCTGGAAGGTCCAGATCCGCAAGCTGTCACGATGGCGCCTGCACCGGCCCTTGGCTCCGACGAGCTGGCTTACGAAATGGCAGAAGTTTACGAGTTGGCGTTGCTTCGCGATCGGCCACTCACTGCCTTCACCAGCAGCGGTGCTGGCGATCCGGCAGTTAGCGCTACCATCGCTAATCTAAACGCATTGCCCTACACTACAGCAGGATTTCCAGGCCGGCCTCGTACGACTGAGGGCGGTATCCTAACTGAACAGACGCTATTTCGGGGGTCTTCGCCAAAAGTAGAAGTTGGACCTTACTTGTCGCAGTTCATGCTGATTGGCAACGACCAACCCGAGCCAAACGGAGGGAGTGTGGCAGATGGTTACATTCAGTACGGTGCGCTGCAAATCAATCAACGGGTTCCTGTCGCAACGCCGGTGAACTATTTAACAACCTCAACGACTTGGCTGCAAGCTCAAAATGGCGCAGATCTGCGCGATAACTCAACCCTGTTTGCTGATGCTGCCATCGCGCCTCGCCGCTTTATTACCTTTCCAAGAGACTTGGCCACTTACGTTCACGACGATGCATTGTACGAGGCCTATCTCAACGCGTGTCTCATTCTGCTGTCCATGAGGACGCCGTTCGATCCGGGATTTTCAAATCTCTCCGGCCAAGGCAACTATTTCCTCAACAGCCTGGATGTGAGCGCAAACCTCTTGAACCCGCTTGTGGACCCGCTCGAAGATCACCCGCGCGAGGCAGGCGGTTTTGCCCTGTACGGTGGTCCTCACATTCTGACCCTTGTCACCGAGGTTGCCACGCGTGCGTTGAAAGCGGTGCGTTTTCAGAAGTTCAACACCCACATTCGCCTTCGCCCTGAAGCCTTGGCCGCACGAATCGAGTTCGCGACAGCGATCGAGACCGCTTTTCCTCAGATCGGGACGCCTTTTTCCCAACTGGCGGCAGCTATTGCACCAACTGTTGGTGCTATCCGTGCCTTCAACCCAACGGCGACGGCATTCCTGCCCATGGCGTTTCAGGAAGGGTCACCCATGCACCCCTCCTATGGAGCAGGACATGCAACCGTAGCCGGTGCCTGCGTAACGATTCTGAAGGCGTTTTTCGATACCGACGCAGTGTTTGTTCGTCGCGTCATCGATGGCCAGCCTAGGGATTTGTTTGCGCTGTACGAACCCGACGACGTTGCGGTTCAGTACGAGCCGGATGCTCTGGGTGCCAATCTGGTAGCCTCCACGGACGGCGACTTCCTCACCCTAGAAGGTGAGCTGAACAAGCTCGCGGCCAACATTTCCATTGGTCGCAACATGGCAGGCGTGCATTACTACTCGGACTACTACGACAGTCTGCGCATGGGGGAAGAAATCGCGATTGGCATCCTTGAAGAACAGGCGCTGTGTTATCCAACCGATCCGTTTGTGTTGACCGTTCCGACGTTTGACGGGGATGTGGTGAGGATTGGCGCCCGATAGATCGTCCCTTGTTACGAACTGTTGCCCGGCCCGAATGCTGACATCCGGGCCGGATTTCTTGGAACTCTCTGTCTCTCAAACGTTAGCTAGAGGGCATCTTATCGCGAGAAGAGGGCCGTTACTGAATCTCGCTATTTGTGCTTTAATTCCACCATGCCAAATACCGTTGCCCTGATCGCCCACGACACCAAAAAAGCTGAGATGGTTGCGCTGGCAAAACAATATCGCACCATCCTATCGCGATATCACCTAATCGCCACCGAGGGCACCGGACGGAGAATTGCCGAAGGGACGGGGCTCCCAGTGGAATGTCTGGCGTCAGGTTTGGCAGGGGGCGATTTGCAGATTGCGGCTCGCATCGTTGAGGGAGACGTAGTAGGGGTTGTTTTTCTCTTCGATCCGTCGAGCAAGCAACCTCACGAACCCGATATTTCCAGCCTCTTGCGGGTGTGCAACATTCACAACGTTCCCCTCGCGACGAACCTAGCTACTGCTGAATTAGCCATACGTGCGGTGGCGAAAAGCCGGGTCGGCCACCTAATCTTCAATCCCGTTGCCGGTCAGGGGGATCCCGATCGCGACCTAGCCTTAATTCGTCAAATTTTAGAACCAGCCGTCCATCTGAACGCCATTTTTACCCAACCAGATATCGATCCCGCCGTTCAAGCCAAAGAGGTTATCGATCGAATTCTGGCCAGGAATGACGAAGACAATACGGATTTCATCATTGCCTCCGGTGGCGACGGAACGGTGTCGGCGATCGCCGGCGCAGCCATTTCGACGGGAGTCCCGCTAGGGGTAATTCCCAGAGGAACCGCCAATGCTTTTTCGGTGGCGTTAGGTATACCGACAGACTTACGGCTAGCCTGCGAAACCATCGCAGGTGGCAATACCCGCCAAGTGGATGCCGCCCGCTGTAACGATTTGCCCATGGTCCTATTAACGGGGATTGGCTTTGAAGCGGGCATGGTGGAAAAGGCCGACCGAGAAATGAAGAATCGCCTGGGTCCGCTGGCCTACATACTGTCTGGAGCCCTGCAAATGTTCGAGCAACAGCCATTCAAGGCCGAGGTCGAAATCGGCGATCGCAAGATAGAGATTCAAACCGGAGCCCTGACCGTTGCGAATGCCGCTCCTCCTACCTCAGTAATGGCTCAGGGGCTGGGACAAGTGATTCCTGACGATGGGTTGCTGGATGTGACAATTGCAACCGCAGTGGGGGGGTTGCAAACTATCAATACGATGGCTAGTTTGTTTACCTCTGCCATGGTCAAAACGCAGTTCGAGCGGGAGGACCTGATTTGCTTGCGCACCAACAAAATCAAAGTGTTCACCGATCCGCCGCAAAAATTGGTTGTGGATGGCGAAATGATTGAAGCGAATCCAGCCGAGTTTGTTTGTATCCCCAACGGACTGACGATCTTCGCACCTTTGTCTACTTTTTGATACCGAAATAAGGCAACTTAGAATGCATTTTTCAAAGTAAATACTAAGGTATTGTTATCCCTTTTTCTGTGGGGGCATTAATTGATGTAGATTCTTTTAGATTTTCCTTCCACCAGCAGGAGAATTGTTATACTTCTCTATACAGTTGTGATAGAGATTCATGGCGTAACCTTGAAGGATTGTTGACAAAAAAATTGGCAATCTATTTGATGCGATTTGCACGCTCATAAAGCTACCGGCACTATGGCCCGATACGTTCCAATACCGTTTCAAACAATAGGAGCTTATCGATCGTGATCAGAATTACTGCGGATCCAAAGACGCGACAAGAGCTGAGAAAGAGCTTGGCGTGGGCAGTACTCCTTGGCATCCTGATGATTGCTGCGGGTGTGCTGGCCTGCCTCGAACCCTTTGCAGCCGCAATCGCCATCACATTATTCGTGGGATTTATCTTCTTTTTGTATGGCATCTTACACGTTATCTATGCCTTCTCGACTCGCGAGCTTGGGGCAGGTTGGTTTGTCCTGCAGGTATTGCTGGGTCTGCTCTACTTAGTTGCCGGTGGAGTACTACTAAAGCAGCCGTTTGAGGGCATGCTCACCCTCACATTGATTGTCGGCATTTTGATTCTCATTGATGGTGTTATCAATGCGATTCACGCCTTTGATATGAGACCGACGGAAGGTTGGGGTTGGGTGTTGTTTAGCGGCATCACCGGTATCGTAGTCGGCATGCTCATCTGGAGTGGTTGGCCCCAAATTTCTGAATGGCTGCTCGGCATGTTGATTGGCATCAAGCTGATGATCGGTGGATTGGCAGTCTTAATGATGTCAACGGCAATTCGGAGAAGCATAGTCAGCGATTCACCATCCGAGACAACACCATTGCAATCTGCATGAGTGACAGTTGAAATCGGGTGGGGGGATGGAGGCCGTACCTCAGGGTAAAGCCCTTTGTAAACTGCCGAACGTTATGCCTAAGCACTAAAGCGCTCGCGCAACATATCTTCCTGTTCGTTTGAAAGATTGGATTGAATCAGTTCTGCAGTTAGTCCTGCCAGGGCTGCTTGAACCTTGTCGACGGTCACTTCTCCCGTCAGCAAAAACAAAGCTGAAGTGCCTTCCGTCACCTTCTCGCGAATATCGTTGATGAAATCATCGTTGAGGCCGTAGTCTTGAAAGTGACCGGATAGGGCACCGGCAAGGGCACCAACTGCTGCTCCAATCAGGGGCACAAAGAAGATGAGACCGAACAACATCCCCCAAAAAGCCCCATCTAATGCCCCTAAGCTGACTAAGGGAAGTGCCTGTTCTGTTTTGGGTTTCTTGTTCCCTTCCGGCCAAGTCACAATTGCTGCGTCTTGAATTTCGATCGAGTGCTGTTTCTGCAACTCTGACAGCGTCGCGAGCACGTTACTCGCCCCGTCAGCAGTGTCGAATTTCCATACCGTTAGGTTTGCCATTATCTATTTCCTGCCTGGGTTGTAAAGTGATTTTCTGGATGGTGGGGAAAATCCCCCAATGCTCAGCAGCTGGAGCCCGAACCATTCACAGTTGCGTTCCAGCTCTTGCGGGCTTGCAGGGATAACACTAAGCTCATCCCGGATACTATCAGTCCTATCCCCAACACTGCGGTCAATTCTCATTTGCTTCACGATCGCAATACTGAAATGACCCCCTCAACTCGCGATCGCACGGGAGTTATCCATGACTATTGATGCCGGATTCTACATCCAGTCAACCATATCCATGCTGGTGATTACGTCGGCTTTCGATCCGGTGAAGATCCTATTCTTCAATCAGGCCATTTCCGATCCACCCCGCAATCGCAATGCCTCGGCAGTTCGGGTCGCCCTCAATGTTGCCCTCATCCTCGGTGGGGCCGCCTTAATCGGTCGGGAGTTCCTCGATATCCTGGGTATCGATCTCGATGCCTTCAGGACAGTGGGTGGATTGGTCATCGCCCTAATGGGATTTGAGATGCTCTACGGTGGCGGCGCCAGTAAGGCTCAGGGGGAGACTGTGCGCAAGAGAGGCCCCGAAGAGGAAGACACGCTGCTAATTCCGCTGACGATCCCGCTAATCGCCGGTCCCGGTGCACTCACGACAACGATTGCGATTGCGGCCCAAGGAGATTCACTCGAAGGCATTGTTGTGGCGCTCGTTGGTGTCGCTGCGGTGGCACTCGCCGCCTACATGTCCTACACCTGGCTCGGCCAGCTGATTGGGCAAGCCAAGCCAACCACTGTTGCAGTATTGGCTCGCATTGGCGGTTTGTTGCTGGCAACAATTGGGGTGCAGATGATGCTCGGCGGATTGAAAAATTACTTGGCCTAATCGTCTCGATCGATCGCTGTAGCCGTTTGCCAGAACTTAAATAGTAGAGTCACTCAATTTATCGACACTGGCAATCACCAAGTTTTCCACTGTCTGAAGCGATCGCAGCGGGAGGTCGGGGGCTAATTTCATTGTGGAATGGATGTCGGAAAGCGAGGTCAGCGATCCGCTGATTGAGGCCATTATGCTGACAGCTTCGGGCACCCAAAGCTATACATTGCTCAGTCGCGGGCGCGTCATTGAGGAATACCATTAGATACACCTGTCAATTATTTGGGCTAGATTGCCGTTCCCATAGGGTTTCAAGTTGATGGATGCAAGGTCGTGGCGCGCAACGTTGTACGAAGTCATTTTTGAAACTGACACACCTGCAGGCAAAGCATTTGATGTGGGACTACTGCTGTGTATCCTGTTGAGTGTCGTGGCAGTGTTGCTAGAAAGCGTGGCTTAATGGATTGGGGCTTCGGTCGGTGTAGCGATCTTGACCGTGCACCCGAACTTCCATTAACAGTTAACTCAGTGGTTAGACCCCTGTTCGCTTAATCGAAATTTGCTCCTTCGTTAAAGCTTCAAGGGTCAGTACCTGCTTCTTTTGGGTAACGCTTTCAATGGCCGTCCCCCATGGCCGATCGGTAGTCACGATCGAATCCGTGCTGCATGGCTATCAAAAATTATCTGTCCTCAGTATCTTCATCCTCTCAAGTTCGTAGCGGCCTCTATTCCAATTCGCTTCAAGTGGGCAAAATGTTCCAGCAACATCCGATGGACAAATATATAACCACCACCCACTTTTTGTAAGAAAATACGCTCAGCAGCGTAGTCAAGAAAGCGAGCATAGTTCCACGGAATACACCCACTGCGCCAAAGGAGAAACCGTAAGATTAAGTGTTTAAAACACACAAATCCCGCCCCACCAGTAGACAGTAAGGCGGCAACGTAGCCAAATATAATTCCATTTGCCAGACCAAATACATAGCTGTTAGCTTCAGGCATTAAAGTATACCTGTCCTGAATCAAACCTAAACATAATCCGGAAAACAGACCAATAGTTGCAGCTACTTTAATTGTATCTTGTACTGATTTCCAGATGCCTTGGTTAGGTCTGGTTGTTGTAGTTATTTCGGTCTGTTTTTCCCAGCCCAAAATCAACCAAAGGAGCAAGCCAAAAATGAGTCCAAAAATCAACCCGTTTGTAACCGAAAGTACTATTATAAAAATTAGCGCAAATCTCAAGTTCTTAAGCGCTTTTATCCAAGACCATTTGAGGGTGTCAACCGGCTCAATATCGTTGATAAAAAAATCATAAATGATCGCACTACATATAGCATACAAGATTCCATAAGTGAGTCCAAAATTTAGACCTAAAACCAGCCAAAACAGCACTCCGAAAAGGATTCCAAGGGTTAAACCCATAGCTAAACAAGCTACGATCCCACTAAGCCATCTACTAATCATCCCCCCCAATAAGCCGTAAATTAGCCCAGCTATTACACCTCCCACCAGCCCATATGCTAGACCCTTTCCCCCTTCGAATACACTGGATAGTGGTGCAGCATGAAAGACAGCCGCAGTCAGCCCCACAGTTAAGCTGACTCCGACTGAATAGATCGACCGCCGAGAATCTTCTGGCAACCAAGTAGGCTGGATTTGCTCAATCAAAAAAACTGTTTGAGACGTTTGAGACATTTGCTGAGCTAGCCAAGTTAGCCAATACCTCATGCGATCTTCAGAACATTGCTGTCTACCTCCTTTACGCTCAAATAACCGCTCAATGTAAGCATCAAACAGCTGCTTGCGGCGTTCTTCTACTGAGCCTGTTTGAGATAGTTCTTCCACCCTCTTACCTTGATAAGCCAAAGTGATGATACTAAGCGTTAATGGAGATTTCGTTAGTTCTTCCAGAGCAGTATCTTCGGTCAACAGAGTTTTGACGGCTTCAAGTTGTTCGCCAGCCCTATCCAAATATCGATTAACTTGCTCAGAAGTCAGAGGGCGAATAAAGATCGAGCCTCGCAATTCTAGACGGGTAGAAAGAATTTCATAATCTGCAATACGACTGCAGACTACCATCTCAGTCTGTCCGTGTTCTTGGATAAATTGGTTAATCGCGTTGACACAAGCTTCCCTCCGATCGGCTTTTACCTCGTCTAGTCCATCCAGTAGCAGTAGCAGTTGCTGACTTTTAATCCAGCATTTACTAACTCCTTTAGGAACTTGGTATTTATTCCAAAGTTCTTGGACGAGCCAATCTGCGATCGATTGCCGTTTACACCCCCAAGAAGATAAGTTAAACACGACTGGGATTAGGGAACTCGCATTTACTTCGGCACGAGCAATCAAATTCTGTCCCAGTTTGAGGAGGGTTAGGGTTTTTCCCGCCCCGGGGTCTCCCAAAATCAACAGAGTTCGCCCCTCTCCGATTTGATTGAAGATCTCAGTTGCGTCTGTCCCTGTAGGATAAATTTGTCTGGACTCTTCCGGTAGTTCCTCGAAGCCACTAAATGGACGCTCTATTGCATCCGATCGCTCTTCCAGATCGAGCTTAACCATTTCGTTGGTAAGCAATGACTTTTCTAAAACCCCTTCGATCCAATATTCTTTGACTTTACTCAGTAAAACTGTTCTCTGGCGGTATTCCAATCGAGTTAAGGGCTGTTCCGCATTGGATGCCTGCCCATCAATCAAATCAGATACTTGATAAATAAAATTTTGAGTGACGGTCCCACTATTTTCTTGGATAAACCCCTGAACTTTACCTCCAGAAATATTGAAAGATTTATCATTAGCCATTCTCTAAGAACCCTTGATTATCCAAAGTTCTGATTTATTGTCCCAGTATTTTGCTGTGTGAAACCCTGAATTGTACCGCCAGATATTTGAACGCTAAACTTGCCCTCAGCTGCTTCTTTAGGATTTAATTGCTCCATTAGCTTTTGGGCCAGTTTGATAATTTCTTCGTCCCTATCAGCCCCTATCTCAGTCAATTCATCTTCAAGAAGGAGTTTTGTTTTTTCGGGCTTCTCTTCGTACTTATCAAGAATTATCGCTGAATCTGCTTTACCTTGGCCATCAAACTTATGCTTAATTAATGCTTTCAAGCCTTTGTAGGTGTCTTGAGCCACATCACCAGCAGATTTTGCTGCGCCAGCTACCAATGCCGAAAGAATAAGCGAAACAGGATCCATAAATTCGTCTCCTAACTGTCAAGAAAAAGTAGCAAGTTATACGATCTGGCTCGACTTGAATTACTATCATTTACTTTAGGGACAATTTTTTGCTCGCTACATCAATAATATCATCCCAATTACAGCTATATAAATGATTTACGGTTTCTTAGTAATATCCACCGATTGATCGCTTTCCGGATAGCCCTCACCGAAGACTTGTCGCATAACACTTGAGACCAGCGGCGGATAAAAAGCTCTCGGAAAAGCCAAAACGGATCGCCTGTTCGTCTGCTGCTCTGAAAAAGCAGATCGGATAAGGGCAACTCAGACTTAAATCCTGGACTAACGAAAGATTGCAAATTTATTCCGGCTGAGTAGACACGATTTATAAAGGTATCTCTGACTAACCAAAGCCTCGCTTCTTCTCTTTTGCTTTCTTGTGATTGGTAAAGACAGGCAGATCGGTTTCTACTGACTTTTTAACCTCCTTTTCCTCCTCCTCTTTATCGTCTTTATATTTACTGCCTGTCATAGAAAGAAGGACAAAAAATCCCATGCTAAGTTGTTGTACCTGAGGAGACACTATAGCTAATATCCCCACGATAAAGCAAACAATTAAAAGCCAAATAAGATGAAATGGAGATAATTGCAAAGCCAGAACTATCACAATAGAAATAATAAAGAATAGGAGCGATGGAACGCTCGCGGGGAAAATACCACCACCATGAATTGCAGCATTTCTAATTGATAGAATTTGCCCTAGGACTAAAAAGATAGCAATTATCAGGGTAATATTCTCGGCGGTTTCCATAACTGCATACCGTTTTTAACAGACTAATTGAGTAAAAGTTAGCAGATCGAATCCAATTTGCCACTTGGTTGAAGTTTACAAATTGGAGGTTGGAGAGCCCGAGATCGTACGAATCCCTTCCATTGAAGGCGTTCCGGGGATACCTGGATTGAGTCTTGACTTGTTAGGCCTCTGGGAGGTCTAGACCCGCCAACAATCATTAGCCGCCAGACGTGTCCCCCAGTTCTGCTTGTTCAAACGGATTCTTTTCCGGGGTCAGGTCCGCGTCACCCGTTCCGGGCATCATTTCGAAGCCCAGATCGAACTGCACCAGCACATCCTTTAACTGCTCGTACACCTGCGCATCCCCCTCTAATTGGGCAGTCCCCGACTCTACCTGCTCGTCAAAGGACACTGCCCCCATCATCGTCTGTACGAGGTTGTCGCGATCGATAGTGATAGTTAGATCGGCATCGTCCGCCTGAAATCCTTTGATGTTAGTGAGGGTGGCGTTGCTTAGCTCTACCACAAACTGTTCATCGTTATCGGGGGTAACAAGATTAATCGCGAACTCTACCCCTTCAGCTTGCTGGCTATCCAAGCGAATCCCCAAAAAGTCCAGCCATAACTCTGTGGGCATTGCCCGGATGACATCCGGCCCGGCAGTTTCGGTTGTGGTACCGCTGGGGATGCCGTTTCGCAGCTCGTAAGCCGCAGCTAAAAAGCTGTTGCGGACGCTGGGGCTTTCTTGCTGGTAGCCGATTTGTTCGAAGACATCGGCAAGCAGATCCTTCGCCTGCTGATTCTCGGGTTCCGCGTAGACCAGCTTGTTGAGAATCTCCTGGGCGTTCAGGTAATCCCCTTCGATGTAGAGTTCTCTCCCCCGCGCGATAATCGGCTCTGCACCCCCCATCATCTCTACATAAAGCGGGGCGGAATCCTCGGGAGATAGGGGAATCAGCGTTGTGGGGTTGCCATCCCAGTAGCCCAAATAGCGGTTGATGACCGCTCGGCTGTTGTGCTGTACCGAACCGTGGTAGCTGCGGGCCGCCCATTGCTGTTGCAGGCTTTCGGGCACTTCGTAAACGTTGTGAACTTGGTTGATGGTCACCCCTTGATTGGCCAAGTGCATCACGCCATTGTTGAGGTTGGCGTAGGTGTCCCGTTGGGTGCGCATCACCTCTTGGATGCGATCGTTACCCCAGCGGGGCCAACTGTGGGAGGAAAACATCACCTCGGCCTCTTGCCCAAACAGGTAGAGGGCGTTATTGATTTGCCTCGACCACTCCAACGCATCGCGCACGGGGGCCCCGCGCAGCGTATAGATATTGTGGATGGTGCCGGTGATATTCTCGGCAGCCCAAAATGCCTTCAGGTCGGGGAAATAGGTGTTCATTTCCGCCGGCGCTTCGGTACCGGGGGTGTTTTGGAAAATCATCCGAACGCCGTCAATAGTGAGTTCCTCAATGTCACCTTCGATGGAGATGGTAGGAGGAATGAGCCCCGAAGTTCCTGCAGATATATTTTTGCCAATGGATTGATCCACATGGCCGAAGGGACCACGGGAGAGGAGAACGCCGTACTGGAAGAACAAGCGCCGGTTCATGGCGTTTCCAGCGTAGACATTCTCAGCAACTGCGTGCTCCATAAAGCCTTCTGGGGCAACGATCGGCACATCGCCGCTGCGAACATCCGCCTCATCCACCACGCCACGCACGCCGCCAAAGTGGTCGGCATGGGTGTGGGAGTAGGCAACAGCTACAACGGGACGTTCGCCGAGTTGTTCGTTAATCAGTTCGAGGGCTGCTCGTGCCGTTTCTTTAGATGTAAGGGGGTCGAAGACAATCCAGCCGGTGTCGCTCTTGATGAAGGTGATGTTGGCCAGGTCGAAGCCGCGAACTTGATAGATGCGATCGGGCAGAACTTCGAACAGGCCGTAATTCATGTTGAGGATGGCCTGGCGCTGCAAGGACGGGTGAATACTGTCGAAATCCCGTCTCTCCAGTAACCATTCGTAACTACCGATATCCCAAGCTACATTGCCAGCTTCCGCCATAATTTGCGTGTAGTCGGGGGCGGCAATAAATCCCCGTTGGGCTTCTTCCAAATCGCGTTCGTCTTCGAAAGGCAGGCTTTCCCGCTGTTGCTGTTGGGCTTCGACGGTAAATCTTGAGGGAAGGTTGCCTTTCGGATCGAAATGTTCGTCGAGCGGATCGCTGCCGGCTTGTGCATTAGCGGCATATTCCCTGCTGGTCAAGCAAGTCATCGAGATTTCGCTAGCGATGCTGACGGTTGCGATCGCCAAACAGTTCAGCAGAGGTTTATGTATTATTAATGCCATGATTGCGCCATCGCCCTTTGTCAGTCACTCTAAAGGTCTGGGGCGATTTCAACGGCAATATTCAGGTTTCTTTCAGGACAGATTCAGTACCGTTCTGGACAGTGGTTTGGATAGGTTTCAGTCTTAGCGCAACAATCTTTCCCTTCATGAAAGTCAGACGAACGATCCAATCTTTAGCTGTTCGACAATATTCAACTTTCGCATTGTTTTAAAGTGTTTTTTGCTGCAGACCTGGGAAAATCTTGCACAAAATCTCCTGGGATCGAGTGCTTGGCACTGGTACAGGCGATCGGGTTACGGGAAAAGTGCGATGATCGATCGGATTCTGGCTTGGCTGCAATGGCTGCGAGACAGCTTCGTGGGAGAGTGGCGGGTCACCGTCCGCGAGCAACTCCCCCACGAAAAGTTGATGGAGTCCATGCTGAAGAGCTCTATTCCGTCCTTTAGCTATTACTTTTTACTGATCCTTTCATCCTTAATTGCCACTTCGGGTTTGATTGCCAATAGCGCCGCCACCATTATCGGGGCCATGATTATCGCGCCCCTCAAAACCCCGATCGATACCCTGTCCTACGGACTGGTCCATTCCGATGTCAGGCTAATCAGGCGCTCACTGTGGACGTTGTCCACCGGCATCGTCTTGACAGTAATGGTGTCCTATTTCCTGTCAATTGCAATTGGCTCGCGCTTTGCAGGACCAGAGATTTTGTCGCGGGGCAACCCCACCCTACTAGATTTAGTGGTTGCACTAGCTGCCGGTGCCGCCGGTGCCTTTTCACTTACTCGCCCTAAACTTGCGGATGCCCCGGCTGGGGTAGCCATCGCGGTTGCCTTGGTTCCCCCTTTGTGTGTGGTGGGTATCGGATTGGGTATGGGGGAGCGATTGAGCGCCGCTCACATCGCAACCGTGGGTGACTATAGCTTGGCGGTGGGGGCAAGCCTGTTATTTTTTACAAACTTAGTTGCGATCGCCTTCAGTGCTGCGACAGTCTTCCTATTAGGGTCTTACAGCACCTTGAGACATGCGGCAATGGGGATGTCCGTTGCTTTAGTTTTCGTTTTGGCTGTCACCCTCCCGCTCAAAGCCTCGCTGCAGGAATTGGTCCAGGAAAATTACGCCAAATCCGAAATCCGCCAGACTGCATTTGAGTCCTTTCCCAACTGGACCGGGCAAATCGAGAATATTTTTATCAATTCTAAGTTAAGCAATAACACCTTATCTGTTGAGGCCAATATCATTGCTCCTGAGAACCTAGTTGAGATGAAGAATGTTGAAACACTTCAACAGGCCCTGTCTAACAAGATGAAGATCCCTGTCGATCTAAATGTACGGGTTGTACCCTATCAATTATTCGAAGTTCATTCGGACAACCCTCTCTTGTCTAGCTCGGAATAATTCATCGATCTCTGCAGCTAGAGCGATTCACTCGGGCGAGATTTGAAGCGACAAAAAAGTACAGCCAATTTCCTATTGACGTTCTTACGAAATCCTTAAGTGTCACCGACAAAAAGGGCAGGATGAGTTGCAGCTCTGTTGAGACAAAAGTTGAGACAAAAGTTAAAAACTTAGATTGTTTATTTTGTGCTTAAGAGTGGCAGCCCGAACGTTTGCTGCGAAGCCAAAGGGAGTATTGATAATCGGCTCTGAATGAAGAATACTTATCGTAACTCCCATGTCAATCATCACAGTAGATGTATCTCTTTTTTCAAGCTTGTCTGACAATCCTATTAAGGTGTCAAGTCAATTTTTGTAAGATCTTGGTTAAGAACAGGTTATGTGATGCGTAGATGATATAAGCTCCTAGTGATGTCTTTTTGGGAAAAGTAACTGAGAATTCGTTGGTAAGCTAAGTCAATATTTACCGTCAATCTTAAGGATTCGTTCTATAGCCTGCTTGAGAGATCTTCTTAACCTCTCAAAACGCCTTTATGACTCTAAATGGCATAATTGCGATGGCAATTCCGTATAAATCTTTGCCGTGCCGATTGGGTGGTCCTTGACTTAGCAATAAGTTTAGTCAGAAAAGCTGAAAATGCTTGAGTTTGTGTGTGTTGCGTTATTAAAAGAGTTTGCTGTTGGAGATCTAAAATCGAGAAATGAGCAATGGGAAAAAAACGCGATAAATCCGAAAAACTTTCGCGCAAGCAATACGAAAAAGAGCTCGAGCGATTGCATGGGGAGTTAGTCAAGCTGCAGCTTTGGGTGCAGGCAGCCGGCCACAAAGTCATCGTATTGTTTGAGGGACGAGATGCGGCCGGTAAAGGAGGGGTCATTAAGGCAATTAGCGAACGGGTCAGCCCTCGGGTTTTTCAAGTAGTAGCCTTGCCTGCCCCCTCAGACCGCGAAAAAACCCAAATGTATCTGCAGCGGTATATCAATCATTTCCCGGCTGCCGGTGAAATCATGCTATTCGATCGCAGTTGGTACAACCGCGCTGGCGTAGAGCGAGTCATGGGGTTTTGCTCCGACACCGAATACGTCCGCTTTTTGCAAGGGGTGCCAATATTCGAACGGGCGATGGTGGACTCCGGTATTCAACTGATCAAATATTGGTTTGACGTCAGTATGGAGGAGCAGGAGCGGAGATTTAAAGGACGCATTCAAGACCCCCGCAAGATTTGGAAGCTGAGTCCCATGGACGTGGAGTCCTACAACCGATGGTATGACTATTCTAGGGCTAGAGACGCAATGTTGCTGGCTAGCGATCTCGATTATTCTCCCTGGCATATCGTGAATTCAAACGATAAACGCCGGGCCCGTCTCAACTGTATTTCTCACTTGCTCAGCCTCATTCCATATGAAGAAATTCCTCGCGAAGAGGTGAAGTTAGGCAAGCGCCACAGCAAGGATGCATACGATGATGTGGCGGCATTAGAAGGAAGACGATTTATTCCCGAGATATTTTGATGCAGTTGTGTCACTGCACTGTTTTGAGATGCTAACATTGGCCCCCTAAATCCCCCATGTTGGGGGATTTAGGGGGCGAGTGCAACACCTAACGGCATACCCAAAAATTTTTCTATCGCACTCCAAAAACAAGAGATCTAAAGATGTCCACTGAAACCCCTCCCCTATTTGGCAAAGCCAAGTTCCTAGAAGGTCAAATCAACGAATTTATGGACAAGATCGCGGGAGGGGCGATTTTCTACGAGAAAGGGATGCTATTGCTGGGTGAAAGTGAAGATAACCTTGAAGCCTGTGAGGAAAAATTAGAGCAGATCGTGGCTGCTAAGCGGCGTTGTAACGAGTTACGGCGATCGATTTCAACTTCCCTATACTCTGAAATGTTGATCCCGGATTTTCGGGGGGATGTGCTGAATTTGTTAAACGATATGTTTTCGCTGCTCGATTTAATGGGAGCTAGTTTTCAAGAGTTTACCCTCGAGGTACCCCACGAACGGGAGAATCTACCTTGGCAGAAAGATTTTTCCGAGATGGTCAGTACAGTTGTCAAAAGCGTTCAGTCTGCAGTTGTTGCAGCCAGAGCATTTTTTAGAGAGCCGGCTACCGTGAACGACCATGTTTACGAAGTTCGATTGTACGAATCGGAGGCCGACCAAATTGCAATTCGGCTAAAGCGAAATATTTTCAACTCCGATTTACCTCTAGAACGAAAAATCCAGTTACGAGATGCAATTGATGTTTTAGATGCTCTGGCCGATTTAGCAGAGGATGTGGGAGACGAATTGTCAATTTATGCCATCAAACGGGCGTTGTAATCGCAAAGCACAATTGCCATAAAGAGGCACTGCGAAAACCCGCTACAGTGTACAAACAATGGATCTAATCACAATTTTAATCTTTTTATCTAGCGGCCTGTTTTTGGGCTGGTCGTTGGGGGCCAACGACGCATCGAACGTGTTTGGCTCGGCAGTTGGGACTCGCATGGTGCGCTTTTCCACGGCGGCAGTGTTATGTAGCATCTTCGTGATTTTAGGAGCTGTGATTGGTGGAGCCGGAGCCGCAGGGGGATTGGGAGCGCTTGGGGCCGTCAACGCCTTGGGGGGGTCGTTTACTGTGGCCTTGTCTGCAGCCGCGACAGTGTTGTGGATGACTAAATTAGGCTTGCCGGTATCCACCACTCAAGCAGTCGTCGGAGGAATCGTGGGATGGAATTGGTTCAGCGGTTCCATCACCAACTTGCAAAGCCTCAGCAAGATTGTCGGCACTTGGGTCTTTTGTCCGATTCTGGGGGCGATTTTTGCAGCGATTCTCTACAAGCTGCTGGTGATGTTGGTTAAGGCCACTAAGCCCCATTTACTGCAGCTAGACTATAACGTCCGAGGAGGATTGATTTTTGCCGGCATCTTCGGCTCGTATGCCCTGGGGGCCAACAACATCGGCAATGTTATGGGAGTATTCGTGTCCTCTAACCCGTTTGAGGACGTATCTCTTGCCGGAGGTTTATCCATCACTGGCGTAGAACAATTGTTTTTGTTGGGAGCGATCGCCATTGCCGTTGGCGTCATCACCTATTCCAAGCGAGTGATGATGACAGTGGGGGGCAGCGTTATGACCCTCTCCCCCCTCGGTGCTCTGGTGGTGGTGGTGGCCCACTCGCTGGTGCTGTTCATTTTTTCCTCTTCCGAGTTATCTAATGCCTTTGTCAGCATGGGGTTACCGCCGATTCCCCTGATCCCGGTTTCCAGTTCCCAGGCAGTGATCGGGGCGGTGATCGGTATTGGGCTTTTGCAAGGGTTAAAAGGAATTCGCCAGATTAAATGGCGGGTACTGGCAGGGATAGCCTCGGGTTGGGTAACGACACCCGTCATGTCAGCGGTAATGGGGTTTATATTGCTGTTTGTGGTTCAGAACGTCTTCGGGCAGCAGGTTTTCCAACCGGTGTCCTTTCGCCTCTCTCCACCAGCATTGGAACGGTTATCGGAAGGGGGAATTGCAATCGCAGCACTCGAGGACTTGGAGAACGAGTCGGTATCGAGTGCCGTGCAATTTCGATCGCTGGTGCGAGAGCGCGTCCAGCTCGATCGCGATGGGGAAAGGTTAGTGCTGTCTGCAGCAGAATTGCATCCGATGCGCATTGATGCCGAAGCCATTGCAACCCTCGATCGCGATGGGTTCAGTGCAGAGCAACTGGAGGCGATCGCGGCTCTGGAGGGAGAATCCTTTAGCCATAAATGGCAGCTCTCTCAAGCGCTAGCTCGGCGATCGCAGAGTTGGCAGCCCAAAGCCAATAGCCACGAAAACAAAGAATTGAATCAGCAACTTCGAAGCCAGCTAGACACTCTATTTGCTGCCTTTCAAGTGCCTGCCGCTTCTCTTCCAGAATGAGGTGAACGTCCTTAGATTCTCCCAATCAGTTATCTATGCTGCGGACAGTATTTTAGAGACGTTAGGAAAGCCATACTCGGTCAAATAACGTGCCGATCGGATGCTTGTCCCGATCGAGATACTTGTTTGCGGCGCTATTGTGACTACCGGTTTGCCTCGGTGTTTTGCTGCTGATAAGTATTGACCAGACGGGCAATAAAAATGGCAGGATAGAGCACTCCGACGATCGACTCTACATTGGCAGCTACCTTGGCCATTCGTGTAACAGGGGTAAATTCTCCATATCCAACGGTGGTCAAGGTTGTAAAGCTGAAATACACCAGGTCGAAAGTATCGATGGTGTCGTCCGGCCCTGCAACCGCATTGGGATTAAGTAGGTGGAGAACCCCAAAAATAATGAACCAAAGGTAACCCAACATCAAAAAAATGCAGATTCCTCCAATAACGGTATCCAGCGTGACGTTGCTGCGGGTAAAGATGCTTTGGGCAACTAAGACAATTGAGAGCCCGATGAATAACACCCAAACAAAGCCAATTAGAAAGTGAAACGTCTCTTCTAGCGGCAGATCGAGTCTTGATGCCAAACTGTAGAGAAAGTCGAGTCCCAAGGCTAATAAAGCCATTGAAAGATAGAGGTAGCGCTGACGTCGCACCATCAGCGTTTGCAGAGTAACCGCAACAATAGAGGTCATCGTCAGAGACACCAGCGGATCGGCAACCGGTCTGGGAAACAAGCCGGCCAAAATTAAAATGCCAAGCAGCAGAACCAACAGCAAGGAATAGGGGCCAGTGATTAGCCGAAACTGCCAAGGAGTACTGTTGCCTGTTAAAAGTCTGCGCAGCATCGATCGCAACCGTGGGGAACTGGAACACCGTCAGGCTATCGTGAAAACAACAGGCTGTTGTTCTCAAGCAAATGCCTTCATCGACCCAGCGAAAGAATCTGCGCAACTCTCAACAGTGACCGGTCGGATGACCAGGGAACGAGACACCTTTCTGGGAACTCATTTCGCTAATGTTAGGTTGTTGTAGTTTCTCTATGTTTGTGATTTCAACAATCGCTCCTGCCAATACTTTTGACTCTATGCCTGCAACACTGCATCCCCTTCTGAACGAGCCACCGTTGTCGCTCAATACCGCCAGCCTGGCTCATCTACTGGGTCGTACCCAAGATGTACTGATTATCCAGGACCTAGATGGAGTATGTATGGAGCTGGTCAACGATCCTCTCACCCGCCAGATCGATCCAGCGTATGTGGCCGATACGCAGCACTTTGACGGTAACTTCTACGTCCTGACCAACGGAGAACATACAGGACGGCGAGGGGTGAATGCCATTGTGGAACGGTCTTTTGGAGATCGCGAGCTGGTCAGGACCAAGGGCTACTATTTACCTGGCTTGGCTGCTGGCGGGGTGCAATGGCAAGACCGGTTTGGCAACATCGACCATCCCGGTGTCAGCCAAACAGAGCTGTCCTTTTTGGCGGCGGTCCCCGATCGCATTCGAGGGTGTTTGCAGCAATTTACTGCGGCGCATCCCGAGGTGTTTTCCGAGGATGAGGCCAACCGCTACATTCAAGTCTCGGTTCTCGACAACATAGCGTCTCCGAGTGCCAACCTGAACCTCATGCACCAGGCGTTGGGCGATCGCGTGGACCTCTATATCGAATTGCAGAAACGCATGCTGGATTTGATGGAGGACCTGCTAGTTGATGCCAGCGAACGAGGGTTGGAGGACTCGTTTTTCCTTCATTTGGCACCGAATTTAGGTCGCGATCGCGCAGGTAAAGAGCTTGTGCGCTGGGCTAGCGATCGCGACTCGGGCACCACAGATATTCAGTTTATGTTGCGGGGTGCGGTCAAAGAAGCAGGGGTACTGGCACTGCTCAACCGCTACTATTATCAACGCCAAGGACAGTTTCCGCTCGGAGAGCAGTTTAGTACCCGCCAAGCCCCGCACGACTTGAGCGAGTTGCTGGAATTAGTGTTGGACAACTTCGATCCTGCAATGATGCCGGTGATGGTGGGGGTGGGAGATACCATCAATAGTTCTGTGGTGGTGGAGCAAGGGCAGAAAGTGGCGAGACGGGGAGGGAGCGATCGCAATTTCCTGCAACTGATTCAGGAGATTGGCCGCAAGTTCGACACCGGCAATGTGGTGACGTACATCGACAGCAGCGGTGGGGAATTGAAAAACCGCAAGCCGGTTAAGGTCGATCGCAGCTGTCCCGAGGGACCTGTAGCGATCGAGGGGCCGGGGGATCCGTTAGATGATGCCGAACCGTTAAGGCTCGATATGGTATTTGCCGGTGGACATCGGGAGTATATTTCGATGTTTCGATCGGCTGCGCAGCAGCGGGCAAAGAATGTTTAGGAAGATTCTGGTTGGCTATCTACAATTTGTCAGCTTGAACCATCTTCGGAGCCAGAAGGCTGCCATTGGGCATGGGCTTTAATTTTGTCTGAATTGGGAAGCGATACAATCCCCAATCCAAACGGATCTAAACGAACGCCACCCCCTTGAAAATCCCACTGGAAATCGTAGGTCCGAATCTCCTTGAGATATTTATTCGCTCTAAATTGCTGAGGCAAGGCATCGCATTCAATGCGAATAAAGGTTGAATTATGGCTGAAATTAAACAGTAAAAGAATCCCTTCGTTCTTGATAAAGCGCAAGTAAACTAATACAGAATCTCCAGCACCATCTTTATTGCTGATGGGTACCAATCGTATGCCACCATACTTCATTACTGGCAGAGATTTACGCCAGTGCAAAAAACGCCGGTAGGCATTCAGAATCGAGCCCGCATTCCCTCCTCCATCCTGCGTCGAAATGGCCGAATCGTAATGTTCTTCCGAAATCGGTAACCAAGGTTGATGGTTGGGTGACGTAAATCCGCAGTTTGCACTCTCTCGTTTCCATGGCATGGGGGTACGACAGCCATCGCGCCCTTGATGGTTGGGGTACAAAGAGCGATCGTAGGGATCTTTGAGCTGTCGGAAGGGCAAATCCACCTGCGCTAACCCCAATTCTTCTCCCTGATAAATGCAGGCGCTGCCAGGCAAGCTCAACTGCACGGCCGCAACAAGCTTGTTGAAGGCTTGCTGTTGGTGACCATCAGAAATATGTTCTCCACCCCAGCGGGTAAACACCCGCGCCACATCGTGGTTGCCGATCGCCCAGCAAATGCGCCCGTTTTCTAGGGCATCTTTGGGGGCCTCCGCGATCGTCGAGCGAATCAGCCGGACAATGTCTGCTGGCTGCGAACAGGTTTTCAACAGGCCAAAGTTATAAGCCATATGCAACTTCTTCGGGCCGGTATAGTTCGCCGCTAGTTGCACAGAATGCTCCCCCGCCACCTCCCCTAGCAAAACGCGATCGGCATATTCGTCGGTCACCTTGCGAATTTCAGTCAGGATCTCCAGCAAATCGGGGTGGGCAATGTTGTGTTTTTGCACTTGACGCACCGATGGCAGATTGGGGGAAAAGCCATCGGGGGCGGGTTCCCCTGGCGGTCTAGGGGGATTGTTCTTAAATGTCGGATCGTGCATGTAAAACGGGACGGCATCGAGGCGAAATCCATCCACGCCGCGATCGAGCCAGAACCGCCCCACTTCGAGTAATTCTTCGAGCACATCAGGATGGTGCAGATTGAGGGCTGGCTGGCTAGCTAGAAAATGATGTAAATAATATTGTTCGCGGGTGGCGTCCCATTCCCAAGCGGCTCCTCCAAAGAAGGAGAACCAGTTATTAGGGGGGCTGCCATCTTTGCGGGCATCGTGCCAAACATACCAGTCGGCCTTTTGATTCAGACCGCTACGTCGGCTTTTTCGAAACCACGGATGGGCCATGGATGTATGTCCCCACACCTGGTCGATTAGGACTTTTAGCCCGAGTTCGTGGGCCTTGCGCACCAAATAGTCAAAATCGTCAATGCTGCCAAATTCCTCCGCCACTGACTCGTAATCTTCGACGTCGTAGCCGAAATCTTTCATGGGCGATCGAAAGAACGGGGTAATCCAAATGGCGTCTACCCCAAGTTTCTGGATGTATCGCAGCTTGGAGGTAATGCCATATAAATCGCCTACCCCATCCCCATTGCTGTCAAAAAAGCTGCGGATATATATTTCATAGATTGTTGCCCCCTGCCACCACGGTTGAGTCATGAATTTCTCTATAGTTAATGAGAGATTTCGATCGGCTAAAACAGCCTAGTGCTATGGCGTTTGATTGAAACCATAACAACAGGATGGGAGCTAGGCTCGCATTTCTCGAACAGATCCACGAGTACAATCGACTGACTAAAGGTTTGGCTGAGGCAGCGTTCGCTGGCGCTCCTGTAATCGCGACAGTCCACCCAATCGACACAGAGCTAATAGCGACCGAACTATTGCGCGAGCCACCCCTTCCGATTCGGTTCTCAGTAATGGGTGGAATTGAACATAGACGTCTAGTTTAATTTTCCTTTATCAAACCGTCCGATCCTCCCACTGTAAATTATCCTGAGATTAGCGGTGCAAGACAGTCGGCGATTGGAGATTTCTTTTTCAGCAAGTCACGAAAGTATGTTGCTCAAGTCTTTGTTTCCATCGTGCAATAGATAAACAGCGAGGGGCGCGAAGATTCGCCTTGATACAGTTGTCCAAAATGGAAAGAATAGTCATGAATTCCACTAATAAAGAAGTAAAGGAATCCTCTCGCCAAAAGACACTTATACCTGCAGTGGTCGGCATTGATGCCAGTACATTGATATTGATTTGCGTAATGATTCTACTGGTTCCCTTGTTATTTGTCGGTTTTTTTAGTCTCTAAGCAGCTGCTATCAAGTTAGGCATTGGAAGTACGTTGCGGTCTTTAAAAAACACCGGAGATGTTTTTTGCATCATCTGAGAAGCCTTGGAAATCCCCCACCTTGTTTTTTCGGCGCGGTGCGAGCCAAGATCGCGCTATTGATTGTTCGTCAAACTCTCCCAGCTTGACTCAATAAGCGTTTCAGTGAACTGATAGCTGCTCGGAGTACCACCCTATCGCTGCTGGCTTTGAAACGCATCTACTAAGTCGCCTTTACATAGCCCAGTTTTTAACCCGTTTCACAGCCTCTTTCCAGAGTGCAAAATTCTGCCGAGCTAGAGTTGCTCCTTCCCCCGGAACAAAAACCCGATCGACGGTACGCTGCGTGACGATATCTGCATAGCTGGAATAAAAGCCCACTGCCAAACCGGCCGCAAACGCAGCCCCTTGCGCCGTTGCATCGGCAATCGCCGGACGCTCCACTTCTATCCCTGCGGCATCTGCCTGAAACTGCATTAAAAAATTGTTCTGGCAGGCACCACCGTCCACCTTCAAGCGTCGAATGGGCGTCCCCATATCTTTATTGATGCATTCCACAATCTCGCACACCTGATAGGCGATCGCCTCCAACACCGCGCGCACCAAATGCTGCTGCTGCACGCCGCCGGTAATGCCGAAAAACGCCCCCCTGGCAGTCATATCCCAGTGGGGAGCCCCCAAACCGCTCAGGGCCGGGACAAACACCACTCCATTGCTATCTGGCACCGATCGACAAATGGCCTCGGTTTCCGCAGACGATTGAATCAGCTTTAATCCATCGCGCAGCCACTGAATGCAAGCACCTCCTGTAAACATACTGCCTTCAAGGGCATACCCTGCCTGGAGCTGGTTTGAATTCGAGCCTTCCGTCCAGGCCACCGTGGTTAACAGTTGATTCTGGGATCGCGCAATCTCCTCCCCCGTGTGGGCCACTAGAAAGCACCCAGTTCCGTAGGTGCATTTCATCAACCCGGGGCGATCGCAGCCATGGGCGAATAGAGCCGCCTGTTGATCTCCCAAAATGGCAGTAATGGGCAGTTCTGCATTGCAAACCGAGGGGACAAACCGGCCAAATTCCCCCAAGCTGGGTTTAATCTCCGGCAGTAGGTGGCGGGGAATCTCAAACAGGTCTAAGAGGGTATCGTCCCAATCCCCCGAGTCGAGGTTGAACAGCATGGTACGGCTGGCATTGCTGTGGTCTGTCGCGTGAACGGTTCCGCCTGTTAAATTCCACAAAATCCAGGTGTCGATGGTGCCCGCCAGAACGGTATCCAGATCCAAATTCGGCCGATCGTGCTTGACTGTATCCAGCAGCCAGCGCAACTTGGTGGCCGAAAAATAAGCATCGAGGACCAACCCCGTTCGGTCTGCAATGGTTTTGGCGTGGCCTTCCTCACGCAGGCGATCGCACATCGCTGCCGTGCGCCGATCCTGCCAGACAATTGCCTTATGTAAAGGCTCACCGGTGGTCTTATCCCATAGCAAGCAGGTTTCTCGCTGAACGGTGAGCCCCACCGCTTGAATTGCTGTCGGTGCAATCGCCGACTTGGCGAAGACCTCCCGAATCACCAGTTGGGTGTCCCGCCATATTTCGCTGGCATCGTGTTCCAGCCAGCCAGGTTGAGGATAGTACTGAGTAAATTCTTGATACGCTTGGGCGATCGCCTGGCCATTCGCATCGAATAAGATGGCGCGATTGCCAGTGGTTCCTAAGTCGAGGGCCAAGATATAACTCACGCCAAAACCTCATCCAGCACTACAGCCACACATACGTGAGAAATGCCAGAAAATCACGGATGTTTGATTGTTTTAAAGATTGTTGGCAGTTTTATCCTTCGTTATTTAGGTCGCTTTCTCCTCCAACCCTTGTTTCGCTGGCACCAACAGCACCGCCTGAGAGTCCTGCAGCTCAAATCGATCGATTGCCTCGCAATTCCCGCTTAACTCCAGACCTGGAGAGGCGATCGCCACACGCCACTTTGCCAGCTCGATGGGTAGCAGACTCTTAAGGGAAATCTCCATCGGTTCGCCCCCCATGTGGGCCACGATCGCCACTTGTTGGAGGGGACGTTCGGGGGCGATCGAGGGCTGAGGTTCGGTGCGCCAGCCACAGAATACCGTCGTTTGTTCGCCCCCCACAGACTCAAATACATCCCCCTTCGTCTGCAGATTTCGGCTTATCCAGGGATGTTGATGGCGAAACTGGCGAACCGCTAAGTTGTAGGCGGTTTGGGTGGGATCGAGAGCTGACTCGTGGAGAGAGACATTGCAGATATCGTAGCAATCCTCCATAAAGGCACGTGCGAAGCATTGCAGTCGCTCCACACTTAAATCGGCAAGGCCCTTAGATTTTTCTGGTTTATTCAACTGGCTGAGGGCACGCGCATAGATCGCACAACTGGGGGCATAGTTTTGAATCTCGCTGTCTTCCCAGGTGGAAAAATCTACATTTCCAGCCAAGCAATCCTGGCAAATGCGGACGACTCCCTCCAAGTCGAACTCCATCACGCTAATGGCCTCGTTCAGGGCTCGAATAAAAGCTTTTAATTCGTCATAGTCCGTAAACCCAAACGCCTTCAGCCGCTGAAAATGTTCGTCGGCATCGTACATCTCAGGGGGCACCTGCCATTCAAGAAAGCCTCCTTCCTCTGACACCACCTTGACGCCGTAATAATCATCCGTGTTTCGTACGAACCCCCACGGACTGCGGGAGGTAGCGTTGAGGAAATCCATCGGCAGGCCAGGCATAAACCCGTAGGTCAGCAGCGTCGTTGCAGGATTGTCGTAGGCAGTTTTGAGCACCTCGAACAGGCTGTCCCCCAAGTTCCAATTGATGGCCCCTTTCGGGTCAATTTGGGTACCGCGACGCAGGGTGTCGTGGTTGCCGCAGCCCGTAATCCAGTTGGAACCTTGGTAGATCACCTCCTCCACCCGATTCCACTTGTATTGCCAAAACCCCGTCAGGGCCGGGGTATTGTGGGCAAAAATCAACGGCCCCCATTGATAGCAATCGGGAATCAACCGAATCATATCTAGATAGGTTGAAGACTGCTCCCACCCTTCTTCCGGCCAGGGACGACCGTCTTCAAAAATGCAGAATAACTTGCGACGGCGACCGCCAATCTCTTGCTTCAGATCCGCCATTGCCTGTAAGTAAGCATCGTCGTAGTCGACCTTTCCGGATAAGGGATTGAAGAATTTAAAATCTTGAGCCCCATCCACTCGGATCCCATCTGCGCCGGTATTTACCTTGCGGCGCTGCATTTCCAGTAGGATTGCTCGGACGGTGGGATTTTGATGGTTGACATCCTGACCGTACATATTGGGACCTTTGAAATAGCGCCCGTTCAACAGCTCCATCGCTTGGTTATCTGTATGGCCGTAAACAATGTCATAAATCAGCTGGATGGGACCGCTAGGAAACGTATGCAGCGTTTCAACCAAGTCCACTAACTCATCCGGTCGCTGCGTTTCCAATAGGGCGGGGTTGGTAGCCGCCATCCCGGACAGGACGATGTCGTAGCCCCAGTTTTGGGAATCGGGCTTGCGCAGAACAACATCTACCTTTGTGAGGGTTGGATCGTCGTTCAGGGGCTGCCAAAACTGATATCCCTCTTCTCGATACTCAACCGTAGGTTCCACAGGCAATAGCTGTACGGCCTCGTAGCCCACGTAGTTTTGTTCGGATGGCGTCAGGGGAAGGCCAGCGGAAACTTTGTCAGCGATGGTCCGATAGATGCGGGTCAATCCTGCTATGGAACCTTGTTTTGAAGCAGTCCCAATATGTATTTGCAAGATATTGCTGGGAGGTTGCACTTGTACAGCTGCGCCAGGCCCCCTTTGGACGGGCCCAAAATAGTCCAGATCGGACCGCTCGGATTGCAGGCGCTCGAAGTCATATACCTCCGCAGGGGCAAAGACCCCAAACGGTAACGATGTTGCCAGTACATCGTGAATCACCGTGCGCACTGAGAGCCCCACTTCGTTGGGATCTAAACTTTCGCTCAAATAACGCAGCCAGTAGAGAGACCCAAGCTGGTGACGATCGCCAATGGCGAGCCCCTGCACAACCCCCCAGACATATTCCCCCTGTTGTTCCAGCTGGATGCAATCCCGTCGAAAACTTAGGGTTTGATGCTGCTTGGAAAAGTCTGACGCCTCTAACGGGGTCAAGACTTCTAGGTAAACGTCTTTCAGCAAAATGGTGCCCGGGGCCAGTTCCGGCGCCCAAAACCCAAAGGAAACACTACCGTCGGGACGACAGTGCCCCCCTAAGCGCGTTGCCAGCATTTGAGCTTGCCGAAACAACGTTTCGCTAGATTGTTCGACCTCGCCCGCCCAATCCACAAGTTCTTGGGTTGCCTCACGATCGAGCTTTACAACCTGTGCAGTCTTATCTGAGGAGTTGCTAAGAGAATGACTGTTTGGGTTTTTGCCGCCTGGGGAATTGGTGCTTGAACCGGTGTTTTCCTCCGACACAGTTCCCTCAAGCGTTGAGTTCAGCAATGGATCGGCATGTACGTCAGACGGGTTTTCTATACCAGTTCTGTCAGATTGCTGTTTCAAAACGGAAATACCCATGGCCCACCAAAACTTATAAAAGTATCAAAGCCATCACCTTATACCTATATATTTCATACTCTCTCAAGCAATGGCTAGTATTAGTGCAGGGTTGACATTGAATCCAGGAGAAACTCAATAAAAATTTGCGATAAACGTGAAAAATATACGGAAAGAGCTCGGCCTATCTGGACAGCACTTCATGCTACCAAACGACTAGAAATGTTGAGCTTTATTTCTTTGCTGCATAACAGCCTCGGTTGTTACTTCTAGAAGCTCGGCAGGTTCAGTGTCCATTGTGATACATGTGTTAAGATGACCACAATTGCTGGCTCAAACAAACGATACGAAAGATTGCCAAACTACATATTTTACAGATGTAGTCATTTTTCGTTAATGCTTGAGAGTGTGCTTACCTAACCTTTTGCTGGTTTTGGTCAAGGTACGAAGGGAAAATCATCTGTCCCTCCCAGTTTTAGAGGATGTGCAAGGCCTTCAGGTTTAGACACATCGTCATGTCGAAGCAGAAGCGTATCTAAAGTACTTGTTTGGACTTCAATCCACCCAACTGTCAAATTACCGACTTGCCTCCCCGGGATGATTGTTAGAAAACGAGCTTTCTTTAGATCTATACGTAGGGACTGATTTCCTATAGTTCGACTGCTGCATTAGGCCGCTAATAAGCGCGAGAGGATGCTACAAAATCTCCATCCGGTTCTCTGGTTATATCGTTCCCTGACAGGTTCATATTATTGCCGAGTCAATAGATGGATTGCAGGCAACCGTTGTTGGCCTATATTTAGCTGTGGAGCGTCTGTTCGTGAATCCCCCAAGGAAAGCCAGGGTTGCTGTCTTGTAGCTTCGCGAGGGCAATTCAATTCGAAACAGAGAGCCTTGGGCAAACCCGCTACAAACGATCGTTTATGCGAACAAGCAAAGCGCTTTTTTTCCAAAGTTTCTATCGAGCTTGTCCCGCACCTCGGTTTTAGGAGACAGGCAATTTGCCACCGTGCTTCCTTAGACGGAAGCTGCGAGTGATTCACAATTTAGGTCCCAGGTTTTCGTTCAGATATCGATCAGTTACTTAGTCAGTATTTCCGGAGTGTCAACGTGAGCAATCAATCCTCTCTCGTGATTCTGTACCATCGCGAGCCCTACGATGAGGTGCACAAAGATGGAAAAGTCTTCTATCAGGAAAAGAAAAAACCCAATGGTATTGTTCCCACTCTAAAAAGTTTCTTCTTGAATGCCGAACGTGGCACGTGGATTGCCTGGAAGCAGGTGACCGTCCGCCAGCGGGAAAATTTTCAGGAAACCATGTCGGTGGGCGAAGGGGAGAACTGTGTAGTTCGTCGCATTCCCCTCAGTTCTCAAGAAGTTCGCGACTTCTATCACATCACCTCAAAAGAAGCGTTTTGGCCCATTCTTCATTCCTTCCCCAGTCAGTTTACCTACGATTCGGCCAATTGGGAGAACTTTAAACGCATCAACCAATTATTTGCGGATGCTGCCTGTGAGGAGGCCGCTGAAGATGCCTTGATTTGGGTGCATGACTACAATCTCTGGCTCACTCCCCATTACATTCGCCAGAAAAAGCCCAATGCCCGCATTGCCTTCTTCCACCACACCCCGTTCCCCTCGGCCGACATCTTTGGAATTTTGCCTTGGCGCAAAGCAATTGTGGATAGCTTGCTGTGCTGCGATCTGATCGGGTTTCACATTCCCCGGTATGTTGAGAATTTTGTCTCGGCCGCCGGTAGCGTCCGCCATTTAGAGGTTCTCGAACGGGGGGAAGTGGATGAGGTATTTACCAAGCTGGGTCCTGCTTTGGCTCAACGGGAAATGTCAACCAAGGTGAAATATGGCGATCGCACCATTCGTCTCGATGCATTCCCCGTTGGTACGAATCCGAAACAGATCGACGGAATTTTGAACAAACCAGAGACCCATCAGCGCATCCAAAACATCCGCGAGGAGGTGGGAGATCGCAAATTAATTCTGTCTGCAGGCCGCGTAGACTACGTCAAAGGCACTCGCGAACTTCTGCTCTCCTACGAGCGCTTACTGGACCGCCGCCCCGAGCTGCACGGTAAAGTCGTTTTGCTCAATGTGTCCGTGGCTGCAGCAGAAGGGATGCGAGTTTACGAAGAATACCGCCAAGAAATCGAGCAGCTGGCCGGACAGATCAACGGTCGCTTTGCCACCCTGAATTGGGTGCCCATTCGTCTCTTTACCCAGCCTTTCCCCTTCGAAGAGATGGTGGCCTACTATCGCGCTGCCGACGTGGCGTGTATTCCCCCACTGCGGGATGGCCTCAACCTGGTGGCCAAAGAATATATCGCTGCGAAACAAGGCACTGACGGAGCGCTGATTTTATCTGAATTTACCGGGTCTGCCGTCGAATTGCCCGATGCAATCTTAGCCAATCCCCACTCCTTCACATCTATGGACAAATGCCTCGATGAGGCGCTGGATATGCCAGTCGAAGAGCAACAAAAACGTATGCAGGCCATGTACGATATCGTGAGTCGCTATGACGTGAACCAGTGGGCTTACCATCTGTTCCGTGAGGCAATGGCGATCGACCGTCCAGAGGTAGAGGCTCCCTTGACCACAGTGGCTTAGCCTACCCTAAGTCGGTTGATGGCAATTGCCGAATCCTGAAATGACGAGCCTCTCAATCAAAGGGGGAGTATTACTGAATATAGCTAGCTGCTGGTTCGGATTGGTTGAACTCAAAGAGAGCTATGCCCGATTTGCACGCCATTCAAACTACCCAATACGACCTGATCGTTATTGGAGGGGGCATCAATGGAGCTGGAGTCGCGCGCGATGCCGCACTGAGGGGATTGAAAACCCTCCTGATCGAGAAAGGGGACTTTGGTGGCGGTACCACCAGTTGGTCCACTCGCCTCATTCACGGTGGGCTGCGCTACTTGGAGTACCTGGAATTTCCGCTGGTGCGCGAATCCCTCAGGGAACGGGAAATTCTGCTGCGCAATGCTCCACACCTAGTAAAGCCCCTCCTGCTCACGTTGCCCCTGTACCGCAATAGCGCCCACAGTGGGTGGGCGATTAAGGTGGGGATGGGGCTTTACGACTTGCTCAGCTATGACAAATCTGTACCCAATCACCGCATATTGGGACTCACCGCATGCCAACGCCTATTTCCCTCTCTGGCGCCTCAAGGATTGCAGGGGGCAGCCCAGTATTACGACGCTCAAGTGGAATATGCTGAACGACTTTGCTTGGAGGTGGTACAGTCGGCGGAAGCCGCTGGGGCAGCGGTGTTGAACTACACCGAAGTGACAGAGGTGCAACAGCAGAACGGGCATGTTTCTCAGCTGCACTGTCGCGATGGACTGACGGGGCAGGAGTTGTGTTTCTCCGTGAGTCCCAAGACTGTGGTGGTTAACACCGCCGGCCCTTGGTTAGATGAGGTCTCAAATATTGGGACTCAAGCGGGTGGGCCGAAACCCTTGAGCGATCGCCGCTTGATTGGCGGGACTAAGGGCAGTCACCTGTTTGTGGACCCGTTTCCAGGAGCTCCCAGTACGGCCCTATACGTGGAAGCAGTTCAAGATGGACGTCCCTATTTCATCATCCCTTGGTTGGGGGGCTTTCTAATCGGCACCACAGATTTCCGCTACGACGGGGATCTGGATCGCGTCAAAGCCAGCAACGACGAAATCGATTATCTTCTTGATGCCACCAATACCGTTCTACCTACGGCTCAACTCAAGCGAGAGCAGGTGCGGTTTACCTATTCTGGGGTGCGTCCTCTCCCCTACCGAGAAGGTCAATCCGCAGGGGCCATCACCCGCAAACACATCGTTCTCGACCACGCAAAAGAGGGAGGCGTCACCAACCTAATTTCTCTGATTGGCGGAAAACTCACTACCTACCGCAACTGCAGCGAAGAAATTGTCGATCGGGTATACAGCAAGCTGAGTAAACCGGTTCCCCCTTGCACAACGGCAGACCAGAAATTGCCCGGTGCCATCGAAGCTAGCGATCCTGCCATCGTAGAGACCTTGAAGACCTATGGCGATCGCCTGTCTCCACTGACCATCAACCATCTGTTCGAGCTATATGGCAATAAGGCCTCAGCAGTATTGGCATTGGGGGATGAAACTCCTGAACTTTTTGACCCCATTGTCAATGGTTTGCCCGATATCAAAGCACAAGCCGTTTATGCCGTGCGCTCTGAATACGCCCGTACGCTGACCGATATTGTTAACCGTCGGACTGCTTTGTCGGTCCTGGACGATTACGGAGGTGAAGCGGTTGCGGCGATCGCCGATATCTTGATGCGCTACTGCAATTGGGATTGGCCTACCTGTCAAAAGCAAACAACCCAGCATCATACCTACATGCTTGAAAACTGCATTCCCGATTACGCCAAAGTTGGGGAAATCCCCCTTCCTTTGCCGTCAACTGTCGAACGGTAATACATTTAGGTTAACGTTAAATCTCAAACCCTTGACCCCTGTCACGTAGCCCTGCATCGTTGTTTAGTAAGCTATTGAGGTATATTAAAGCTCCGATGGAATTTAGATTTTAAACTGAATTAAGTGATTTCATCTTTATATTCTTAGCCTGCTTCTCCCACAAGCAAAAAATCCCCAAATAATAACTGGTGATGCATAACGACTTTTTTAGTAACTCTCTTGACAGGAGACTGATTAAACAACGGATCCGTCAACTGTGTAAAGCCAAAGTAGGCTTTTACAGCATTGGCCTCTATCCCGCTTCGCTGGCCTATAACTCCGCCATGCAAAAGAGCGAGAGGTCGTTATTGCTTGCTGCACGTCCAGGCAGAGAGCTGCTAGGTGCATTCTCACCAGAAGAGATTCAAGGGATGGACCCCAGGCATGTGGCTAAATTGAAGCGCATGTCTGAACACAAAGAACACGGTACTGCAATCCCCAATACGTTAGAATATCTAATTTCTAAATGCGATTTAGTTCTGTTGAGCTCCAACAGTAAATATATTGAACGGGATTTAATCGATGCTCAATCAATTAAAGAGAGAATATACCGTCCAAATGTAGTTTTGGCTTGCTTGGCCGGTTCCTTCAACCACGATGAAGTCAAAAATGAATCCTATGTCCTTTGTGAGAAAAATACCAATCTAGCGTTCTTTTCCGGATTCCACAGACATGGATCCCTACGCGATCCATTGGATAGTTTTACAGCTAACTTTTGCCATCCGAATGCCCTGACCGCTCTATTCGGTGCATACATTCTCAATAAACTCTCCCCCAATGTTCAAGTCTCACCCGGAATCCATAATGTAGAAGCCCAATATATTAAAGCGGCCAAAAATATGTCCTCTATTTTTGCAGGGTTTGGGTACGAATATCACCAGAACAATCCCGCGATGTTACCGACATTGCTGACGCTTTTACTCCACCAATGTCTCGATCAAGCGGCAACGGTGTCGATGTCTCGAAAAGATCGCCAGAAATTATACAGTCAGCAACCGATCGAGTTGACCGAGCTGGGATATGCGCTGCCACACATTGAAGCCACCCTTAGTAAAGGGAGCTTTAGCGAACGAGTTCGCGATCATACGTTTTCTCAGCTAACGGCGATCGTCTCCGACATTAGGGGAAGTATGATGCTTCCCGTGCGAGGAATGCCAACCAGAAATTTCCAGGCGGGTCAAGCGTTAGCGCAAGGAATGCTTGAATATGGGCGCTGCCCCAACGACATTGGTGAACTTGAAATCTGGTGTGAATACAAGGGGTTGAATACAGGAGCGTTGGAGGGACTTAAGGCCTTAAGATACTGGCCCCAAATAGAAGAAAAATATTCCATTCCTTATCATGACTCTTCAATGGTCAATCTTCTTTACAGAGTTGTTTATGGCAGTGATGAAGAAAAGAACTTTGCATTTGAAGTAATGACAGAAAGTCGAGAGCTATCAAATTATTGCCAAGAATCCGTACGACATACCCATAGTCGTAAGTATGTTGATGCGTTAAATCATGTCGAGCGCCACGAATCGATCGAACTCCTTGCAAATACTGTCATTGCCGACAACGCGAGAAAAGCTATTTCTGTGACTGAAAATGCTATGGAAGAAAGAGAAATCACTGAAGAGGATCCAGCATATTTACAGGCAATGGACTGCATTGAACAGAGCATTCAAGAAAGAGAGATTACTGAAGAGGATCCAGCATATCCACAGGTGACGGGCTACATTGAACAGAGTATTCAATCCTGAACAATTGTATTCCCGGAGGGGGCAATTTAGTTTTCTAGAATACTCGCAAGAATTTGATCTATGTATTAACCCCCACCCACCATCGTGACAATCTCCAAACGATCGCCCTCTCCCATCACCGTACTATCCCAATTCTGACGGTGCAAAATCTCGCCATTATACTCCACCGCAACCATCCTGGGTTCCAGTTTCAGATGCTGTAGCAGTTGGCGCATCGTCAGATCGGAGGGTACCTCTTGAGATTCACCATTCACAAATAATTTCACGATCGTTGCTACCTCCACAAACAGCCCTTCAATCTTTAAAAAATCCAGTCAACCTTCAGTTGTTTTGGGCTAGGATCTCAAGCATTTGGTGGGCCGCCTCAGTTGGATTTTCCGCCACCATCAGCGATCGCACCACCGATACTTGGGTTGCCCCCGCTGCTACCACCTCCGGCAACGTCTCGACATTAATCCCCCCAATCGCAAACCAAGGTACCGTAGAGTTTTTCACCGCTAGTCGGACGTACTCCAACCCAGCTGGAGCCTTACCCGCCTTTGTCGGCGTCGCATAGACTGGCCCCACTCCAATGTAATCAGCAGAGGTCTGCAGCGCCTGCTGCATCTCTTCCCAATTGGTGGTGGATTGCCCAATGAGTCGATGGGGACCCAGCATTTGACGGGCGGTTTCCACGGGCATATCCGTTTGCCCTAAATGCACGCCATCCGCGCCGATATCAAGGGCAATATCGACGCGGTCATTCACAATCGTGAGGGCTTCGTAGCGATCGCAAACAGCTTTCAGGGCAGCTGCCTCTGCCCGCATGGTGCGATAATCGCCATTCTTGTTGCGATACTGCACCAGCCGAACTCCCCCCTGCAGCGATGCTTCCACCGCCTCCAACCAGTTAGGAGTCTGGGAAGTGATGAGGTACAAAGATGCTTGCTTAAGGCGATCGCGCAATTGGTCTGCCATAGCCACGTTCTCCAAAACGTAGGTGCGATAGCGCATTTGCTTGCAGTCTGTTGCCATGTCGGGGTTATCCAATTTGGCGTATTCCTCCAACACCCGTAGAGCCTCCTGTACGCGACTAAAGTTGGCCTTCAGCAAGGTGTTGAGGCTATCCCGACGGGCCTCTTTTTCATGATGCAGCTGGGTGCCAGGATCGTTAGGGGTGTCGCGGGCGATGCGATAGCGATCGCTGTGCCAAGCCGCCAGTCTTTGGCGCATATCCTTAAAATCTTCTGCAACCTCGACGCTCTCAGTAGAGAACCGAAACCAATCCTCCAGCACCCGCAATCCCTCGCGGGAGCGATCGAGATTCGCATCTAGGATGCGGGCGATCGCCTCAGGCGTGTTGGTGTTGGCTGTGGAGGAGGAGGCTGGGGTAGAACTGCAAGCTGGCAAGAAATGGGTCTCAATCAAGGCGTATTTATCCTAGCTCCTGGCGCGACCGTCAAGTGGCTCAGGACATCTCTGCCATCAAGAATTCTGCACGTTCAGAGTACGGCACTGTATATAGTGCCTACTGTCACCAAGAAAAGATCGTGGAGTCTGCGGCTACTATTGTTGAAATATTTTGCCGTCAGTAGAAAATGTGAGCGTAAACGCTTGAGTAAAGTCATACTACATATAGTGTTCAATATTGCTCCCATTAGTCGCCTTCGTTGCCGATAGAGTCCCAGCTTGTAGGGATCGTGCCAGTCCGACCTGGCAGCGAACTGGCAAGCTTTCTCTAGGCTTTGGGCTATCGCTTTAGAGAGGACCGGCTTTAGAGCGGATGGTGGTGTTACTGGCACGGAGTGGGTTGTTAAGGGTTGGGTTATTACGGAGACGTGCTAATGAAACGCAGTTGCGGTCTTGGTTTTGGGCTGATAGTGGCCACCTTTGGGCTTAGCCTGTCTGTACCTTTAGGCATGCTGGCCGAGGTTCGTGCCCAAGTACCCATCAATTCCTCAGGCCCCCAACAGATATTGCGCACTATCCACGTGAATGGAGCAACCGGTAGCGATCGCGGCGATGGCAGTTCCGAAGCCCCCCTCAAAACCCTTACCCTTGCCCTGCAACAGGCCACACCGGGGACAGTTGTTCAATTGGCCCCCGGCACTTACAATGCTGCATCCGGTGAAGTGTTTCCGCTGACGATTTCCCCAGGGGTGATCCTACGCGGGGATGAAAGTCGCTATGGCGAGGGATATCTCATTGTGGGAGGGGGCAACTTCATCAGCCCCACAATGGCCCGCCAGAGTATCGCCATCCTGGCGAAAGACTCTTCACAAGTGCGTGGCGTAACCGTGCGCAACGAGGGACGTCGCGGATATGCCGTGTGGGTGGAATCTGCTGCCCCCACAATCGAGCACAACACCTTCACCGGTAACGTCCACGACGGCGTGTTTGTTGCCGGACAATCTGCTCCCAAAATTATCGATAACCGCTTCTACCGCAATGGGGCCAACGGAATTTCGGTACTCGGTACCTCTACCCCCACCATTGCAGACAATCTGATTCAAGAAACGGGCTACGGCATTGCTGTCAGCAAAAATTCGCGGCCCCTGATCGTTAACAACCGCATTTCTCGCAACCGTAGCGGTCTAGTTATCACCGATGATGCTCAACCCATTCTGCGCAACAACGTGATTACCGAAAACCTAGAAGACGGCGTGGTGGCGATTTCCAACTCCCAACCTAACCTCGGTATTGCAGGAGATCCGGGGGGAAACTTATTTGAGGGGAATGGTAGTTTAAATATTCATAACGCCACCAAAGGCAACGTTATTCAGGCTCAAGGGAATCAGCTGAATGACGTTAGCAAAATCAAGGGGGAAGTGGCCTTCAGCTCTACGGATCTCCCTGCTGGCAATACTGCGGCGGTTCCCGGTTTGATTGACGCCTATGCCTTAAGCGAACCTCCGACTGCTAGCCAGTCTAATGTCCCTACTGCTGGCGGTCCTTCTCTCGGAGTCCCCTCTTCCAATGCCCTAACTTCCATTGCTCCGCAACCCTCGAACGTTTCCCAGCAAAAATCGGATGCTGCCCCATCGCAATCATCTCTCGGAGGGACTAGCTCGGCAGCGTCAAGTGTCGCAGAGACAACCACTACTAACGACGGCTTCCACTCAGTGCCCTTCTCTGGTTCACCCCCTCAAGCCGCACCTACTAATTTCTCAACCACTGCTGTGACTCCTCAATCGATGGGGGGCGGATTGTCGGGCAATGCCCCTGCTCCCATCTTGAATACAGATGATGTCGTGGCAGCTGCTTCCCAGTCCACTCGCTATCGGGTGACCATCGCCCCCAAAACTGGCGACACGATTGAAGCCGTTCGGTCGGTGGCTCCCTCGGCGATCCCGGCACAGTCGGCTGGACGCGAAGTCTATATTGTTGGCCATTATTCCACCCGTTCCGAAGCGCAATCCATTTTGAACCAGTTGGCGGAAAAGGGGTATTTCGCCACTGCCGAGGTGGTTGAAGGGGCGTTAGATTCCTGAATCGATTACGCTAAGTTACACCCCATTACGCTCCGATAATGCCCCTAGAACGTCGTCATTCCACCCCAGTAATGTCCGCACATTTATTGAGGGAGGGGATTCCCGAATCCGTGCACACAGCCCAAGCGGTAGTTTCGGATGCTAGAGGAAGGATTCTCCTGTCTGCGGGGGATAGCACGTCAACAACCTTTATTCGCTCCGCCCTCAAGCCATTTCAGACGTTAGCCGCACTATCTTCTGGGGCTGCGGAACGGTTCGAACTTCAGGATGAAGACATTGCCATCATGTGCGGATCTCACTTGGGGGAGATGCGGCACGTGCGGCAGGTATTTTCGATGTTGTGGCGGGCAGATTTAGAGACGGATTGCCTCATGTGCCCTTGCCCGCCGGGGACGCGGGGGCCCCTATTTCACAATTGCTCCGGAAAACATGCCGGTTTTCTGATGGCCTGTCGCCTGCAGGGATGGAGCCTTCAAGATTACCTCAACCGCAATCATCCCGTACAGGCGCTGGTGCGATCGCACTTGACGGACCTTCTTAAGATGCCTGCGGATGAACTACTGCTGGCGAGGGATGATTGTGGTGCCCCCACCTATCAGTTGGAACTGGGGCAAATGGCCTGGATGTATGCCCAAATGGGAGCGGGCGATCGACTCGATCTAGAGCGGGTGGCGCGGGCTATGACTCACTCTCCGGAAATGGTAGCCGGGGAAGGGCATTTCGATACCGAGCTGATGCAGGCTTCTGAGGGGAAAGTTGCCAGCAAGTCTGGTGCGGAAGGGGTGCAATGTGTCTCCCATTTAGGACAGGGCATGGGCTTAGCCATTAAGGTGGCAGATGGAAGCAGCCGAGCCAAATACGCGATCGCCCTGTATCTGCTGCGCCAATTGGGTTGGATTTCTCCGGATGCCGCCGACAGTCTTGGGGAGCAATTTTGCGAAGTGGGTCCCTTTACCCGGCTACAGGTGGAGGGGGAAATGCGGATGGCAAGCCATTAATAAAGCCCCCGAGACGGAGCGACCCCAAGGCGATATGATTGGTTGGCGATTTTGCACTAATTTTTCATACTCAACCCCTTCCCATATTCATCCCTTACCCTTTCATCCCTTACCATGCTCGAATACCGTCGTGCGGTCCGCAAGCCCGCTCTGCTGGTCTTGGCAGACGGCAGCACTTATTCCGGCCATTCATTCGGAGCCGAAGGCACTGCCATCGGTGAAGTGGTGTTTAACACCGGCATGACTGGGTACCAAGAAGTGATGACCGACCCCAGCTATTGCGGCCAGATTGTCACTTTTACTTACCCCGAGCTAGGCAATACTGGCGTTAACAGCCTTGACAGCGAATCTGACCGTCCGCAAATCCGAGGGGCGATTGCCCGCAATATTTCCCGCATCCCCAGCAACTGGCGCAGCACCCAATCGTTGCCAGATTATCTGACAGAAAACAATGTCGTCGGCATCTACGGCATCGATACTCGCGCCCTCACCCGCAAGCTCCGCTCCGAAGGAGCTATGAATGGGGCCATCTCCACAACAGTGCTCGACCCTGAAGAGCTGTTGGCCCAGGTGAAAGCCGCTCCTTCCATGAAGGGCTTGAACTTGGCCGAGAAAGTCACCACCTCCCAACCTTACGAATGGAACGAAACCACCCAAGAGGAATGGTCCTACGGTCAGCCGATCGCACCGGCAGGAACTAGCAACCCATTGACGGTTGTAGCGCTTGATTTTGGTGTCAAGCGCAATATCCTCCGTCGCCTCTCCACCTACGGCTGCCGCGTGGTGGTTATGCCCGCATCGGCCACTCCAGAAGAGATTTTGAGCCACAACCCAAATGGTATCTTTCTATCCAATGGTCCTGGGGACCCGGCGGCAGTGCTACAGGGCATTAAAACCACCCAAGCCCTGCTGAAGGCTGATAAGCCGATCTTTGGTATTTGTTTGGGGCATCAAATTATTAGCTTGGCGATGGGAAGCGATACGTTTAAGTTGAAGTTTGGCCACCGCGGACTTAACCAACCCTGTGGGTTGCAACGGCAGGTGGAGATCACCAGTCAAAACCATGGGTTTGCTGTCTCTGCTGACTCTGTAACAGAGGATGCAGAGTTTGAAGTCACCCATCTCAATTTGAACGATCGCACGATTGCTGGCATTCGCCACAAGTCCTTGCCCATCTTCTCGGTGCAATATCACCCCGAAGCCAGTCCCGGCCCCCACGACGCCGATTATTTGTTTGTCCAATTTGTCGATGCCATGCGATCGGCCAAAGCGACGTCTACTTGACTGTTAAGCTCAATCCCCAGCCATGCGCGATCGATTCGTGCCTCTTGCTAACTCTGAACTTTGCCCGCTGTTAGACCGATCGTTCTCACCATGCTGCTGCTGTCGCAATCCCCGCTGTCCTTCTCTGCTGCTGAACAGAGACGAGCTCTGATCTATCTGATTCGGGAGTTGGCCTATCGCGAGGGAGACTTTACCCTGTCCTCCGGCCAAAAGAGCAGCTATTACATCAACTGTAAACCCGTGACGCTTCACCCTCAGGGGGCATTTTTGGTGGGGCAGCTGATGCTGGCGGAACTACCGGAGGAGACAGATGCGGTAGCGGGATTGACTCTGGGGGCAGATCCCATTGTGTCGGCAGTCAGTTTGGCGTCTACCTATAACGATCGAGGGGCGATCGCCAATCTCCCCGCTCTCATCGTGCGCAAGAAAGCCAAGGGGCACGGTACCCAAGCTTATATCGAGGGACCTACGCTAGAACCTGAAAGCTGCGTGTGGATTTTGGAAGATGTGGTGACTACCGGAGCTTCAGCACTACAGGCAGCAGAACGGATTGGAGATGCTGGCTACAAGGTGGGGGGAATTTTGGCTTTGGTCGATCGCCAGCAGGGGGGGGCAGAGCGATATGCGGAGGCGGTCATACCATTTCGTTGGTTGCTAACGATTGACGAGATTCGTACTGCTCCAGATATAAAGTATTAAGTCGTGCTAGTGAGGAAAAAACGTGGTCTCTCAGGCGGGGCAGCGGTCACCTAGCGATGAAATGAGGAATTTAGCGAAGTGCGTCCTAGATTTGCACACCCAGAGGCTGGGTGACTTGTCGAGAGTTCTCTGAGAGCGAACAAGACAGTCATTGTTGCTTTCAGTTTGCGCTCGCTGAAGAACTAGGACGCACTCAATAGCCTTGGACTTAGGGCAATCGGATCAGGATTCCACGGGAACCCTTTCGCGAACAAGAGCCTTACCTTGCATATAGTCCGGAATAGTCGCACCCATCAAGCTGAGGATCGTTGGGGCAAGATCGAGTGCTTGGCCCTCCGGAATGGTTTCACCCGCTTCAAGTAAAGGGCTATTCATGAGCAAGAAGCCATTGGGAGTGTGGCTGCCCGAACGCATATAAGGAACAGGACCAATCCGTCCCAATTCAGGACTGTCCACAAAGTCCGTCAGCACTTTTTCGTTCCACATAACGACTAAATCGGCATCGGGGAGTTTTGGATTTGTGGCATCTTCATCCGGCGTGCTTCGAGTGCGCACGACGCGATCGACCATGGGTTCTCCCGATCTGCCTTGCTTCAACGAATGGAGATGTTCAATGAGCTCGGTACAAACGGAATCATAGTCTGCAGGATCGACAATCCCTTGAGGATCGCGACCTTTCAGGTTGATACGGATATATCCTTCAGAAAAACTTGGCAGAGCGAAAGCCCTCATCTTGGGCCAAAGTGATGTGTACCAGGTAACGGGTTGCCAATTAAAGTCATCACGTCTTTCAAAGGCATCGTAAGGGGAAATGAGATCGTTTTTCAAAGACTTTTCTACAGCGCCTTTGAAGAATTTTAGCTTGAAGATACTCCAGGCACGGTTAAACTTCGACAGAGAGGGTGCTCGTAAAAGTCGACGAATTGGATTCGAGTCTTGTTTATTGGACCAGACCACATGATGCCAACTATTCTTGGCAAGACTGGTCGACACCGCCTCGGGTTGTTCTCGTTGCTCATCGAAGACAAATCCTTTCTTCCCAGGGAAATTCCATCGATAAACCACTTCTGGCAAGAAAAACGTACTGGGAACATCTAAATTGTTAGATTGCATTCCATGTGCTGAAAACACAATCACGTGGGCGTTATCAGGGGCAGCAGATAAAATTTGACCAATGGCCTCATCCATTGCTTCAAATACATCCAGCAGTAAGTTTTCATCGCTAATGCCATTGAGGCCGTACAGCGGATGCGTTTTCTCCTCACAATGCCAGAGGTAATGGCCTGCTGAATGGGCTTCGCCAAAAATAGTCAGAAATAGATTCCAATCGTCCTGCTTCAGAATGTCTTTGCAGACATCTGCCTTGCGACGAATACCTATTTTCATCTTTTCCGCGTAGGTTTTCAGCGCATTCTTGTTGTAAACATTGGCGTGATCGTTACCTTTGTTGGGATGAGGACCGTATTCCTTAATGATATTCTCAAGCAAGTCGGCGGGGTAAGATTGGCTCGGAGTTTGTTGAGAATGAGAACCCCAGCCCAAGACTTGAGGACCGTTTGCCTCCTTAGAAATAGCCGTTTGAGGCATATCAAAGATGGCTACTTTATAGTCCTTTCCAAGGGCATAGAACGGTGGATATTCTTCATATTTGTAGGCCCCGTATTGTTCTGAAACATATCGATCCTTGTTATATTTGACGGGGCCCCAGTAACCCGTTTTATCGGGATTGCAGCCCGTTAAAAAAGTGGACCAAGGAGTTTCTGCCCTGTAGTATTCAAGATTGCTGAGGTGACTGTACGAACCAGTCTCTTTAAGCTTCGCAAGATTTTTTAAGTGACCTTCAGAAATCCATTTCTCAATTAGAGTGGGTTCTGCTGCATCAAGGCCAATTGCGATTACGGGGACTTTCATAAATGACACCGATAATTAGGACGAAGTCTTCAGATAGTAAAGAAGATAGAACAGTCGTTCAACGCGATGGTGAGTCGATGTCTCCAAAGGAGGTTTTACAGGTCCATACGGGAATATACTCACGTCGTACCTACAAGGCAGTGGTTTCTCGCATAGACTAGAGAATGATAATAGACGAATAATCGATTATCGTTCGTCAAGTATGACACATTTACCCCCTTCCACAGCCTGGATTGGTTTTACAACGGCAAAACGCATCCGTCACTGTTGTTTTTGACAGGCCCCCATTAACCCGTCTCTGCGGATCTACCGCACGTATAAAGAGCACTGCGGGAATCAACCACGCCCAGTCTAAGCATTGAGCTCTCCGTAGGATATCAAGATTGGAGAAGCAAAGGCTTTCCAAGGTATCAACCACTCCCGGTTCAAACCAAGTTTGCACCCTTACCCAGCGACGATCGCCTCGGTGGTGAGAATCATTTCGGCGATCGAAGCCGCATTTTGCAACCCCGCTCGTATCACTTTTGTCGTATCCACAATGCCAGCCTTTACGAGATCGACGTACTGGTCCGATTCAGCATCGTAGCCAGTGGTAAAGTCTGGCTGCGCTTTGACTCGATCTACGACTACAGAGCCATTGAGACCAGAATTCTCGGCGATGCATTTGAGGGGAGCAGTCAAGGCACGAGATACGATCTCGGCTCCATGCAGTTCTTCTCCCGACAACTGCTCTCGGGCCCAAGATTCCAGCATTGGTGTGATGTGTACGAATGTGGCTCCTCCTCCAGGCACGATGCCCTCTTCCACCGCAGCCTTGGCCGCATTGATGGCATCCTCCAATTTGAGTTTGCGATCTTGCATTTCCGTTTCCGTTGCGGCTCCAACCTTAATCAGGGCAACTCCTCCTGCCAATCTTGCCAAGCGTTGTTCTAGTTTTTCCCGCTCAAAGTCAGAGTCCGTTTCTGCGATTTGTCGTTCGATCTGTTGACATCGTGCTTGGACGGCAACTTCGTTTCCGCTGGAAACGATGGTTGTACTATCTTTCGTCACCGTGACGCGACGAGCACTGCCCAGGACATCTTCAGTCGCCCCCTCTAGCGTTAGCCCGGCCTCTTCGGAAATGACTTTTGAATGGGTCAAGATGGCAATGTCTTGCAACATTGCTTTTCGGCGATCGCCAAATCCCGGAGCTTTCACAGCACAGACATTCAGCACTCCCCTGAGGCGGTTTAAAACCAGTGTTGCCAATGCTTCTCCTTCAACATTCTCTGCCACAATCAGCAACGATTGACCTGTCTTTGTGACATGTTCCAACAGCGAAATCAAGTCCGGTACGGCAGAAATTTTCTTGTCGGTACAGAGAATTAAAGGATCTTCCAACACCGTCTCAAGCCGGTTGGGGTCGGTGATGAAATACGGAGAGACATACCCTCGGTCGAATCGCATTCCTTCTGTAAGCTCGACTTCCGTCGCGATCGATTTCCCCTCCTCCACCGACAGGATTCCAGAGTGTCCAACTTTGTCCATGGCCTCTGCTACGATCTGGCCAATCTCCGGTTCGTTTCCAGCCGCAATGGCCGCCACCTGGGCGATTTCCTGAGAATCTTTGATTGGCTGCGAGTGGGCTGCAATTTCTTCAACGACGTACTCCACAGCCTGATGGATGCCGCGTTTAAGCGCCATAGGATTGACACCAGCGGCGACATAGCGCAATCCCTCCTTGACTAATGCTCTGGCTAAAACAGCAGCGGTGGTGGTGCCGTCTCCCCCCACATCGTTGGTTTTAGCGGCGGCTTCTCGAATCAGCGCCGCACCGGTATTTTCGATGTGGTCTTCTAACTCGATCTCTTTGGCAATCGTGATGCCGTCATTGACAATGTACGGTACGCCATATTCCTTTTCCAGCACAACATTTCGCCCCCGTGGACCCAGCGTTACCGCCACTGCATCCGTCAGGATATCAATCCCGCGCTCCAAGGCGCGACGAGCATCGGCTCGCATCACAATCGATTTAGCCACGCTAATATCTCCCAATTTATCGAACAGACCAATGAGGACGAACCGCAGTCAGTACGTTCCTACCTTCTTCGCCCCCGGCTTTTCTTTCCTAGCAATCGAGTGGTTCAAGAGGGATCACATAACTGTGAAAGCAATTGCACCTGCGAGCACTGCAAACGCTAGGGCAAAAAGTGCGATTTCTATATAATTGACGCGTCTGTTTTCCACTGCAAACCCCCTTCTTTTACCCCCCTTTACTTAAAGTATGACTGAGTGCATTCACTGCTGGCTAAAATGTATCTCAAATGATACACAGCTAGGCTCTAAAATAGACGATCAAGAATTGAATGTATAACATGATTCTCTAAATATTGTCTCTATAGTGGAATAGAACTTAAGCTTATAGAATTGTTTGACTGATACCTTTAATTGCGAGCCACTTTGATTGAATCGCTCTGCGATCGGGATAGGTGTTTCTTGCAGCGATCGTCACCAATACGGGGTAAAGATTATTACAGACTGGGTGGACCTGCCGTCCCCCTGGAATGGATACACTCCGTGGGATGGCGGGTCTTTTGGTGGTTAACTCATTCATAGCGACTGTCTGAGAACATCGCAAGTGAACGGATCGATCGTTCCAGGACGAATCGCTTAAAAGGCTATTACAAAAGTTGAAAATCTTGGGTTGCTTGAATGGTTTGACAGGGCGTATCAAAAGAGCTGCCGAAATTGTAACAATAGATTGACTTTGAATCGTTGTCGACATTCAACTATCTTTTTCTAACTAAAATATAAATAGAGGAGGTGAATGTAAGCTGTTAGGTTGGTACCCGTTTTGAAAAATGAGGGGTTGTGCAAGACTGAGTTTCTGAGTTTGAAAGGTAAGCAGACATTTTGGAGAGATCTGCTCGGTTGATGCTCGGTAAACTTTGGAGGTGTCTCCTCAGGGAGTGGAAGAGAGACAGCTGAGTTTGATTGTTTGGAGGCAAAGAGATGACGATTACACGTTGGAGCCCCTTCCGAGAAATCGATCGGTGGGAATTCACTAAAGGAATTGACGCGCTGCGGCGAGAAATGAACCATATGTTCGAACAATTCATGCCCGCTGTCGAGCGTGACTTGTCTGAGTTTGGGTTCGTTCCCCCTGCCGAAATGGAAGAGACAGAGGATGCCATTCGCCTGACACTGGAAGTTCCTGGCTTAGAAGCTGAGGATCTCGATCTTGAGGTTACGGAAGACTCCGTCACCATCAGCGGCGAGCGGAAGCAGGAAACCAAAACCGAAGAGGAAGGCCGCACTCATACCGAGCTGCGCTATGGCAAGTTCGAGCGGATGATTTCGCTACCCGCTCACATCAAGTGTGAAGAAGTTAAAGCCGAATACAAAAAAGGCATGCTGAATCTTACGTTGCCGAAGTCGGACGCCGAACTTCGCAGGCAGGTCAAGATTGACGTAGTTGAGTCGTAAGACAGCCATTGCAAGATGGTGAGTGCCATTCTGGCTATTCAGGAGGGGAATTAAGGGGCAAGCTGGGTGATTGTGAACTATCCCCACTTGCCCCTTTCGCTTTGTAAACATTGAGTTCGACAACAAATTGGCTTTTTGTCTACTGAATGTGGGTTGAAAGCCGCATCCAAAACCCTATGGAGCTGGTTTTCAATGCCCCAATAGCTGCGAACACCTCGAGCAAAGCGTTCGACCCCCCATCCAGACTGAGTAGATAGTAATGTCGCTCAAGGGTGGGCTCTTGCCCTGGCAAGCGTCGTTCCGCTTCTACGAGCCCGACTCGCTTGAGCCCCACCCAGAGCTGAGAACCTTCCAGGTGCTCAACCCCATCCAGAAGCCAGTGGCGACGAATTTCAATGCGGCCATGTCCTCCATTGACGGTCTGTGAAACTCGTGAGGAATGTCTCGAAACCCAATTTTGCGCGCCCAGTCGAACAGTTGCCGAACATCCTCGTGAATATTGCCTTGATTCCCTTTGAGACTGAGGATGTAGTCGCCGCCCTCCTCGACAATCTGCCGCGCAATCTCCTTTTGGGCTCCTGTAGCATCAATGGTGTCGTGGGAGGCAATTCTGTTAGCTACCCCCAAAAATCCTTTCAACCACTCTTGCTTGGACCGCCCGTAGTTCTCGATATTGACCTAGGTGTCGGCTTCACAGACGACTGCACAAATCGTTAGGCTGATGATGTCGAGGAGCTGGTGGTCGACCAGCTAATCTGCTCGTGGATCTTCTAGATTCCTGAAATGCTCTAATAGCGACGATGATGGCTCTGGAGACTGGGACATTTCTATCTGACAAGACTTTGTAGACAGCTGAGATAGAAATAGCGCTGAACGCTGGGCGATCGCTAAACGTTAAAGCGGAACAGAATTACGTCTCCTTCACTGACGATGTATTCCTTCCCTTCACTGCGAACCAATCCTTTTTCTTTAGCTTTGGCCAT
>JBFRWN010000019.1:0-36789 GCA_051439605.1 Synechococcus sp. | reverse complement strand
ATGTAAGCGATTGTCTTGGAAGTCAAGCCTCTCTTGCTATGGGATTGCACCAGGGCTGACCACTTTTGGCAATGGCGTTGAGGATGAGCAGGAGTTTGTGCATACAAGCAGTCAAAGCGACTTTTTTGAGTTTGCCTCGCTGAAGCAAACGCTGGTAGAAAGTCTTAATCACTGGGTTAACGCGAGTTGCAACTAAAGACGGCATGTAAAGTGCAATGGCACTGAAATAAGCCGAACTACGCAGTTAGCTTACGCTTGAGAATAGGTCTTGGGTGCTTCATCAAGGGAAAGGGCTTGGGTCTCCTTTTTCGAACCCTCGGTTCAATCCGACCCGGACGCAAGGGAAGTAATTGTTGTGCAACTAGCACCAACAGTTGGCGGTCGAGAGAGCGATGCGACTGTTGGCTGGCAGTTGCCAACAGCGGGACGAACTGGTTGAAAACTTGACGAGTGCCTTGCAGCGATAGCTGCGGAGTTTTCCCGTCAGCAACTGTTGGGCGGGCTTGCCACATCAAGGTGCGTAGTAAGTTGTAGGCCATCATGTGCACCCAGATTGCTTTGCGCACCATCTGGGGCGTTTGAGCGGTGAGCATCTCCATATTCAAAGTGGTTTTGAGATGTTTGAGATTAACCTCAGCAGCTTGCCAGCGCCGGTCATACAGGTCGGCTAGCTTCTGCTTGGAATATTGTTGGGGGTCGAGCAGAGTGGTGACTAGGATAATCTCTTTGGGCCGAAAGCCCTTGCGATAGAGGAGCAAGTGAACCTCTCTCACGAGCAAGGTTGCTGGCAGACGAGCAAAGTCTTGCTCTGCTAAGGCTGAGGCCGACTTGGCGGGTCGAAACCAGGTGACAATGTGGTCGCCGATGCCGAGCTTTTTGCCTGTGCGGAAATCGGTCTTGCGAGCGTGCTGCTTGCGAAAGACTCCATCCGCTCCGGCGGCTTGCACCAAAGCCAGATCCGCATAGGTGCCGAAGGCCGAATCGGCTAGCACCACATCCTGTGCATGGAGCTGTTGGTAAAGCTGACGGGCCAGCGTTAACTCGCTAGTGGAGAAGGTAGCCAGCATCGCATCCAAGACGGCTCCTGTGGTCAGGGAGAACATCACTACCAGTTGGGCAATGGGAAATCCACAGCCCGCTGCTTGGTTGCTGTGTTGGGGATACACCTGCTGGTTGGCGTTGGTGTCGCTCATCAGGACTGAGGTGCCATCGCAGACTTTGACGGGACGACCACACCACAATTGCTCGTGTTCGACTTTGGCCTCAATCCCCTCTGCGGTTTGCTGCAACAGTCGCTTGACCACTCCCTCTGGCAGGCGTTTGCGTGCTTTGCTGTAGGCTCCTGTATCTGATGAAGGAACTGCTCCTCCTGCCACCGTCAACCAAGCGCTCGCTCGATTGACTGCATTTTGCAAACTCTTGTCTGCATCTAGCACTTGAGACAGAAACATCCACAAGGTCACGACTGGGGTGTAGACACGTTGCCGATAGCTCACCTGTTCGTCTGCCAGCACTTTCTCGATCGCTGAGGCGGGTAACAACTCCTGCCAGGGTAGGCCCATACTGTTGAGCAATTTCTGCTTGAGGATCTCGGCTCGATTCGGCATAGTGGGGACAATTCGTTTGGGGCTCTTCTGGCTGCGATCCTTTCACATCCGGCCGTTGAGCCTTTCTCTATGCCTTTATTTCAGTGCCATTGAACTAAGGTCTATCTTTACATTCAGTGTACTACCGGCGTCGGTAGTACAAGGTATCGAAAGGTGTCAGTATAGGTCCGCTATCAGTTGGTGCAGAGGAAACGTTGGCTACCTTTACTCGTCTTACCGTATTTGTGGGCTTTGGGATGATCGCAAAATAGACATTTCATCTCTACGTACGTACTCAACCCACTCTTATGACGCATCACACGCTTCTTTGGTTCACGACCCGTTCTTGAAAATTCTTCTCTTTCTTGCTCCCTGAATGATGAAGATTTTACTACTTTAATCACCTGGCCAAAAGACGAGTAGCTTCTTAGGTCCTTTTAGTTGAAAACAATGAATGTAAGACAAAAATTACTCAACAGATCTTATGTCTGCCGAAAATCTTCATTAAGATACCTTCACAATAGCGAGATTTCTTCTAAGATACAATCACCCCGTGCATTGAGTGTAATCCAATTTTCTTAAATGTCTCGTAACGTAGTTTACTTATAGATTATGACTTTCGATGAAGCGATAAAAATTTTCGGCAGATCTTTTAGTATCCCTGATATTAATGCTTCACTATCCGTGATTCATCGAGATGAAGGTATATTTTCCTTAACGAGTAAAAATAAGTTTTCAAATGATTCTTTTGATGTATATATAAAAAGTTCAAGATCTTCATCCCTAAAACTTCCAACCATTAAGCACAAGAATTCTGCTTCTTGCCGAAATAATAAAATATTTATCTCTGGAAATTATAATAGCAATCTTAAAATTAAATTTCTTGGAAGTAATAGCAATGTTTTTCTTTGTGGCAACACGAAGTGGTGTAAGTTTTCAGGTTTAGTTGAGGTTAGAGATAATTGCGATGTAATTATTGGTAAAGGTATTTCTTCAAATGATATTAAAATCAACGTTTCCCATTCTGGCATTTTGCTTGGCGATGATTGTATGTTTGCCTCAGGTGTTGAGATAAGGACTCACTCTGGACATGTCTTCATCAATACCGAAACAAACGAGATCGCTACCCGACGTAAATCCTTGCATATTGAGCCCCATGTTTGGGTTGGACAGAAAGCAAAGATTTTCATGTGTCCTAAGATTGGCGCCTGCAGTGTTATAGGCTATGGTGCCTTAGTTACCAGTGAAGTGCCAAGGATGTCTTCTGCAAAAGGTTTCCCTGCAATAAGTAAACCTACAAAGAATCTATGGGCAAGAAATAGATCCCCCAGAAATATAAAGTTAGCGCAGCTTTCTTACAAGACCTTTGTAATGCCGAGTTAGTTGACATTAAGAGCATGCGGCTCACTCAACTTATCCTACAAAAAAGAGGCATACACCTCGCAAAGCCGGGGACATACGTCGATTTAGTTATTGCATTCCTTAATGAAAAAGTCAAAGCTATGGTGGTATTTTCTTGGCTATCCGGAGATTTCACCGGATGACAATTTGGCCGAGTTTTCCTGCACTTAGCCGAGACATAACGTAAAGTCACTAGTGGCTCACGCATAATGCAGCGGTTTGAGCAAACGACGGCATTGCTCAGCGATAATCCATTCTACTGGCAGCATGGACGTACATTAACCTAACCTTTTTAGCAGCCATTGATGGCTGATGCCCATCCTCAGCAACCCAGGCCTTCTTTCGTTCCCGAATTTTCAACCTAAATTCTTACTAAGGAGATACTCACTTATGGAAAGGCGTAGTTTTGTAAGTAAATCTGCAATTGCTGCAGCAGCTGCAGGCACATCAAGCTTGTTCGGTTTAAGTTGCTCTAGACAAGCAGAAATAAATTCTACACAAACAGAGAGCACCGAATTTCTATCAAGCAATCATAATCTTCAAAAAGATTCAATTAAAAGCTTTTTGGTACCGGATTCCTTTAATCTCAAAGGTGATGGCATCAATGACGATACTGATGCTTTGCAACAGCTGTTCAATGATGCGAGAGGCGGCTCAATATTTTTTCCTAACCCTTCAAATGTCTATCTCGTTTCACGCCTCGTTGTTCCCGAACGAACTCGAATTATTGGCCAGCTAAAACTTCTAACAGACAGAGCAGTCCGAGGAAATGCAGCAGTCTTGAAATTAGAAAAGCAAGTTGTCGCAGATACTTTGTGTTTAGAGATCTCCAAATCCTCTATGCTTCAGAGATGTATTGTTTTGAGCGAAAGATGTCAAGTTGCTCAATTATCAGTGTCCAGCACAGTTCAAGTTGCAAGAGGAAACGATATTCTTGATGGAATGATTCAATTGCGAGGTGATAATATAAAGGTGGGGCAGATTATATGTCGTGGCTGTGATAAAGCAGTTGTTGCCTTTAATTGCAAAAATCTCACAATTGATAAAATCAGAATCGAGTCTTACAGTCGAGGACTTTTTCTTCGTAATGTTGAGAATTTCACAGTAAATGCATTGACCTGCACCGGTCTCTCCCCTAATTCAGAACATAAGCCAGGCCACAATGGAATTCTTTTGAGTTCTGTTAAAAATGCAATCTTCAATGGAGTTATTATTGAAGATTCTGGAGAACATGGGATTCGTATTGGTGGCCCTGACACGTTTCAAAGCGAGCATATCTCCTTTGTCGGGCCTATTATTCGTAAATCAGGCCAATGTGGATTTAAAGCTCATCCTGGTACAGGAAATACAGTTACTGGACTTTCCTTAATCTCACCGATGATTGTCGATAGCGCATCACGTTCTAAACCCGGTACTAACGAAGATGGAATTAGACTAGAAGAAGTACGAGATGCACAAATCATAGGAGCTACTATTACTAAGCAAAATAATAATGTCAGCGGATATGATGGGATTTATCTGAATGATTGCTCTGGTATTGTTATAGATAGTCCAAGAATCTTTGGAGTGGCAAATCATGGCATCAATATCGAGCCCCATACTGGCTCTGTTAACTCTATATTCATCAATTGTGCTTCTATTATGAACTGTCGGAAATCAGGGGTTAGGTTACAAAGACTTGATATTCTCAGTGACATTATTTTGACAAGAACCTACATACGCGATTGTTCTGAGTATGGCGTACATTGCTCTGCAGAAGGAAACAACTCAGGCGATCGCCAACCAGTAATTATCGATGGCTGGATTAAGGATTCAGCTTTGGGCGGAAAGTTGATTCCCCAGGGGCTTAATCTTGTAGATGATTTACTCGTCCTTTAGAATTTTCTGAAGCATTACAATGGCATGGCTACTCTAAGAATATTTCCTAACATCCTATCAGACTTGCTTCGGGTATTTCCGGTCGAATAGCCTCTAGATATTGAGATTTCTCAAGATCTTTGTGAAAAGCTTACTTAGGTGCAAATAGACATCTGCCGATCGGGCTGGGCGTTAGTTATTCTCATTGCGCTCGATCGCATTCATCGATTTAGTATTTTTTACTGTATTCAACTCTTTATTTGCGCTCTCACTTTGTATGGCCTAAACTGCTTTTATCTTTCATTGCAGTTTTCTATCATATCCCGCTACTTTGTCTTTCAAGTTCCTGTCTACAGTCTCGAAACTGTTATGCATGCGAGTGTTGAAGCTAATCTGAGGTTTCAGATATGTTGTAATAACAAACCCTGTAGGATTGCGAGACTTGTCTGTTTCTGGCACTATTAGCCAACTTTACCCCCTACATACTGCGGCATTCGTTTCGACCTACTCATTTCCATCCGCTTTTATGCGGCTCGCTGTTCTCTTGAAATCGTTGCTGAATATTTTCACTACAGTCGAGGAAAGGTTATAACTTGATGAACCGAAAAGTTGCACTGATTTCGGGTGTCACTGGCCAAGATGGTGCCTACCTGTCTGAACTGTTGCTTGAAAAGGGCTATGAAGTTCATGGCATAAAAAGACGTTCGTCTTTATTCAATACCTCACGCATCGATCATCTGTATCAAGATCCCCATGTAGAAAACCGTCGATTTTTACTGCACTATGGCGATCTCACCGATTCCACAAACCTGATCCGTATTGTCCAGGATGTACAGCCGGATGAAATTTATAATCTAGGTGCCCAAAGCCACGTTGCTGTTTCCTTTGAAACCCCCGAGTACACCGCCAATACCGATGGCCTGGGTACGTTACGCCTGCTGGACGCCATACGCATATTGGGAATGGAGCATAAGACCCGCTTCTACCAAGCATCTACTTCCGAACTATACGGCTTAGTTCAAGAGATACCGCAAACAGAAACCACACCCTTTTACCCCCGATCGCCTTACGCCGTTGCCAAATTGTATGCCTACTGGATCGTAGTGAACTACCGAGAAGCCTACGGCATGTATGCTTGCAACGGAATCCTGTTCAACCACGAATCTCCTCTCCGAGGCGAAACCTTTGTGACTCGGAAGATCACCCGAGCTATCGCCCGCATCAAGTTGGGTTTGCAAGACCGACTCTACATTGGCAATCTGGATGCCAAACGAGATTGGGGACATGCCCGCGATTACGTCGAAATGCAGTGGAGGATGCTGCAACAGGACACACCGGAGGATTACGTGATTGCTACGGGGATACAATACAGCGTTCGAGAGTTTATTGAAACCGCCTGCAAAGAAGTTGGAATAACTGTGACCTGGAAGGGGAGCGGCCCTGAAGAAAAAGGATACGGCCAGGACGGAAAATGCATTGTAGAGGTGGATCCCCACTACTATCGTCCAACTGAGGTAGAGTCTTTAATCGGCGATCCCAGCAAAGCCCGCGTGAAACTGGGCTGGACTCCAAGCACCACCTTGGAGGAATTAGTGGCAGAAATGGTCAGGGAGGATCTTGTTGCTGCCAAGCGCGATCGCCTCCTTAAAGATCGTGGCTTTATTACCCATGACTATCACGAATAATTGGTATCCAGGCAACCCACATCATGGATAAACGGGATACAGTTTTTGTCGCCGGACATCGCGGTCTAGTGGGTTCGGCACTAGTTCGTCGCCTACAAGCCGGGGGCTACGAACACATTCTCACCCGCACCCGATCCCAGCTAGATTTGTTGGATGCCATGGCAGTCCGCAAATTCTTCGAGTCAGAGCGGCCCAATTGCGTCATGTTAGCTGCTGCCAAAGTTGGTGGAATCTACGCCAACAATACCTATCCAGCAGAATTTATTTACGAAAATCTGGCGATCGAAACCCACGTCATCCACTCTGCATGTTTGACCGGCCTGAAAAAGCTCCTCTTTCTGGGTTCCAGTTGCATCTATCCCAAATTTGCCCCCCAGCCTTTAAAAGAAGAGTATTTGCTAACGGGAGAATTGGAACCCACTAACCAACCCTACGCGATCGCCAAAATTGCCGGTATCGAGATGTGCAATGCCTACAACCGGCAATACGGCACCGACTATATCAGCGTCATGCCCACCAACCTTTATGGGCCGGGTGATAACTACGATCCCGAAAGATCGCACGTATTGCCCGCACTCATCCGCAAGATGCACGAAGCTAAAGAAACTAAAGCCCCCACAGTGAACGTGTGGGGCACGGGAAATCCCAGACGAGAGTTTTTGTATAGCGATGATTTAGCGGATGCCTGCGTGTATTTAATGGAACATCATTCTGCAAAAGATATCGGAACCTTCATCAACATCGGCGTTGGAGAAGACATCAGCATTCGCGAGCTGGCAGAGACAGTTGCCAATGTGGTGGGCTTTACCGGAACGCTAAAATTCGACGCCAGCAAACCGGATGGCACCCCTCGCAAACTCATGGACGTATCCCGCTTGACCGGTCTCGGCTGGCAAGCTACCACGCCATTGAGGGAGGGCATTCAGCAAGCCTACACAGATTTCCTCGCCAATTACCCAACACCATAAAAGTAGCCAGCCCTATAATTCCCCCCAAGAAACAACCTTCCTATGCATCCCCTCAAACGCAAACCATAACTCTTGCGTTAACCCGTATGTCTTCTTGGAGGAGTGCAGGGGAAGCGCTCGCGGGAGCGCGAGGGGGCAAAACCGCCCCTTCGCAACCTCTTAACGCCAGTCCCAACCCCATAAACTTTTCCTCAAACAAGCAGCCCCCCCCTATTGGAAAACACATTGCCAAAAAATTAACGACACATTAGGTGACAATCGCGCGATACCTTACGATGTCTGTTGGTTTAACCCACCGGAAGTCGCATCCTTAGCGATGAACCGTTGTGAGGTCAATCAGAGCGAGGCAGGCAGATGCATTTGTTGATTCCCGCTGCAGGCAGCGGTCGCCGAATGGGGGCGGACCGCAATAAATTATTGCTTCCGGTGCTAGAACGAGAAATTTTGGCCTGGACCCTGCGCTCGGCGTCGGCAGCTTCCACCACAGACTGGATCGGTATTATCGGACAACCGCACGATTTCCCTCAGTTCGAGCAAATCTTGCAGAGGGAAAACTTGGATGTTCCTGTGGAACTGATTCAGGGGGGAAATACCCGGCAGGAATCGGTCTTTCGCGGTCTGCAGCGACTGGAAGAAATCGGAAATGTCGATCGCGTCCTGATTCACGATGGAGCTAGATGCCTTGCCTCACCAGATTTGTTTGACCGTTGCTCCGCCGCTCTGGACCTCGCAACAGGTGCGATCGCGGCGATTCCCGTCAAAGACACCATTAAGATGGTGCGTCCTTCGCCTCTTTCCTCAGAACTGCTGGTGGGGCAAGAAATTGTGGATACCCCCGATCGCGGTCAGTTATGGGCAGCGCAGACGCCTCAGGGGTTCAAGCTAGCTCCGTTGATCGATGCTCATCGACGGGCGGTGGCGGAAGGATGGGCAGTGACGGATGACGCATCGTTGTTTGAGAAGGTGGGAATTTCAGTGGAGTTGGTGATGGGGGAGGAGACCAATATTAAGCTGACAACCCCTTGGGATTTGGAGATTGCGAAGCAGATATTGGGCGATCGGTAGCTGACTATGATCGCTACTTCACAGCGCGTGCTGCACGGTGATAGGCCTCTTCTAGAGTTTCTGCCAAGGTGGGGTGGGTATGGACTAGCGTGGCTAGGTCCTGTACCGTCGAGCGTTTTGCAACCGCCTGAGAGGCTTCATGAATGAGATCGGCGGCGTGGGGGCCAAAAATATGGGCCCCTAGGAGCTCGCCGGATTCTTTGTCGTATACCAGCTTGACAATACCGTCGGTGTCGCCAGAGGCGATCGCCTTTGAGTTGCCGCCGAAGTAGGTGCGCACGGTACCGACTTTGTAGCCTTCTTCTTTCGCTTGGGGCTCGGTGAGACCCACAAAGCCCATTTCAGGATGGGTAAATACGGCAGCGGGGACGCTGCGGTAGTCAACTCCAGATTCTCGGCCACAGATGGTGTTGACTACAGCGATACCTTGAGCGGAGGCAGCATGGGCCAGCATCATTTTGCCGGTGGCATCGCCAATGACCCATAAATGGGGGACCGCGGTTTCCAAGCGATCGTTGACGGGGATAAACCCACGCCGACCGATGTCGATGCCAAGGGCATCTAGGCCTAACTCGCGGGTGACGGGTACGCGACCGGTAGCCACCAGGCAAGCATCTACTTCTAGGGTTTCGCCAGAGGAAAGCTCGATTTTGACAGGACTGCCAGGAGTGACTTTCTGGGCAAATACTCCGACGTGAGTGTCGATGTCTCGACCTTCGATCAGCAATCTTTTTGCTAGGCGGGCAATGTCGGGGTCGAAGGCGGGCATTAGCTTGTCCAGTGCCTCTAGCATGACCACTTTGCATCCCAGAGCGGTATAGACGTCCGAAAACTCAAGGCCGATATAGCCGCTACCCACAATCGCCAGCGTCTCGGGCAAGGACTCTAGCCGAACGGAATGGTCACTTGTAAAGACTGTGGTGCCGTCAATCTCAATGCCGGGGGGCACGAAGGGAGTAGACCCCGTGGCAACAATGACGTCTTTGGCGCTGTAGCTGGTGACTGCGCCATCCGCAGCAGTGACCTCCACCGCAGTAGCAGCAGTCAGTTTTCCGAAGCCTTCGATAATGTCAACCTTGGCTTTTTGTAGGGACTTGGTCATATCGCTGCGGATTTTACTCACCACTGTGTTGGCATGGTCGGCTATTGCCGCGCGATCGAAAGATACTTCCCCGACCGCAATCCCCAGATGAGACGCTTCACGAATCTCCCGCAGGCGACCGGCTGCAGACAGAAGAGCTTTGGAGGGGATGCAGCCACGGTTGATGCAAGTTCCACCCATTTCCGCCGATTCAACAATGGCGGTCTTTAAACCGCAGGAAACCGCATGCAGGGCAGCCGCATGTCCGCCTACCCCTGCGCCAATAATGATTAAGTCGTATTCTGTCTGACTCATGTCAGTTCTCTACAAAGTCCAGCTTTAGACTATAGCAGCACGCCCTACCTCTGCAGGGGATTTGCCGGAGAGGAAAGTTGTGATTGAGGAATCCCATTCGGCTTCGGCAAGAGTTGGGCGATGTCTTGCAACCAAGAATGGAGCGATGGGCAGTTGCAATACGAGGCTTAGCTTCATCAACTGGCAGCTAAGCCAAAAAATCTCTAATCCCACTAAATTCTCAGACAGCCCAAATCTAGGCAAAACAATAGGGATCTACTGTCGTCCCTCACTACCCCTATCTTTCTTGTCAAACTCTCGCCAGTCATTGCAGTTGTCGGCATGGGCATCAAAACTAGCGGCTAATACTTCGGCAACCGCTTCTTCAAGGGCATGGGCGTCGTGATTACTCAGGAGGTCGCCATCAATGGACGAGCTAATGGGCATCAGGCGAAGGGTACGAGACTCTTGCACGAGGTCGAAGGTTACCTGCTGCTCTAAATCTGTACTGAGTTGGAGATAGTCAAAACTGCAGACATTGATATAGAGGGTGCGGCCAATCGCCACCGTGGCGCATTGGGAGTCGGAGAACACCTCCATGATGTAACCTGTGCCGCTGGTGACCACAGCATCATCAACAACATCGAAATATCTCACCTGGCCCAAATCGCATAGCAGTCGATGAATATCGCAGCGATTAACCACGATCCCGGAACTAACAATACAGGGGGCGCATGTAGGAGAGCTCGACTGTGTCATGGGTTCTGACGGTAATGCCTACTGGTCTAGTGATATCCTAACCGCCGTTCTCTTAGCCAGCGTTTATCAAGGATTAAGCTTCACCTAACCACAGATAGTCTAGCGAAGGATTAAAAGTATGGTTCCTGTCTACGACAGGATGTCGTTTACCAGCAAAAGGAACGCACACGTACATGCGATCGGCATTAATGTTTTCTTCAGCTTTAAATCTGCCTCGACCACCATATCTAGTAAGATGAGAGAAATGTGAATAAATGTAAAAATCTTATTTTAACTTGCATTTTTTGGGTTCGATTGATTGGGAAAGCAACAATGCCTCTGACGTTCATCTTGTTGCTAGCCGTTCAGCGTGTCGAAGCTCTGTCGGAATACAACTTCAAAAAATTCAACCCAAGGAAATACATCTCCTTAAGACAGACAAAAGCGGCCATACATGACCGCTTGTAAGGAGAGATTAGTGAGGGCATAGGACCCTAGATCGTCGTCAGGATATAAATCAGGGCGAACAGTATAATCCAGATGATGTCCACAAAGTGCCAATAGATTTCCGCCATCTCCACCCCGACATGGGCAGATGAAGAATAGTGACCCTGCCGGCGGGCTCGCCAAATCACACCCAGGATCAACAGAATTCCTACTAGGACGTGCAAGCCGTGAAAGCCGGTCATCACGTAAAAGCAGTTGGCAAATAAATTCGTGGTCAGCCCGTATCCTAAGGTTGCGTACTCGTAAACCTGTCCCCCTAAAAAAACGGCTCCCATTGCGGCGGTGACCCAAAACCATTGTTTGAGACCGCTCTCGTTGTTTTTTTGAATGGCTTTGGTGCCGAAATGAATCACGAAACTACTGGACACCAGAATGACGGTGTTGATAGTAGGCAGGAACAGCTCTACCTCTGTGCCTTCAGGGGGCCAAGAGGTTTTGGTGAACATAAACATCAAATAGGTGGCAAACAAACCGCCAAACATCAAGGATTCAGACGCCAAAAATATCAGTAGACCTAGTAGGCGATTGTCGGCATGTCCTCCGTGGAGGTCCTCAGCGGCAGATACCATCTCGGCGCTAAGGGTGGGTTGAGAAGAATCAACAGTAGAGCCTTGCATAATTTAGGACTCGGTAACAAACAGCAAAGTGTTAAGTAGGCCGAAACGGAATGCAGGCGAGATGGCAATCCCTTCTGCATTCCAAGCAAACTTAAGAAACGGGCTCGGGTTCCAAATGCCCGAATTCAGGGGGTTCAATCCCGCTGCCGTATTCGTAAGGGCCGTATTCTACTTCCGGTAACTCCTCCCAATTTTCGACGATGGGGGGAGAAGTGGTGGTCCACTCTAGAGTTAACGCGCGCCAAGGGTTACCGGGGGCCTCGGGACCGTAGATCCAGCTCCAAATCATGTTGATGAAGAACGGGAAAACGGATAAACCTAACAGAATGGAGCCGAAGGTGCAGAGGTGATTGAGGGACTCGAATTGGGGATCGTACATGGCCACCCTTCGAGGCATACCCTGTAGACCCAGGTAATGCATGGGTAGGAAAGTCAGGTTGGTGCCAATCAGGGTGAGGACAAAGTGAATCCGCCCCCATGTTTCGTTGTACATCCGGCCCGTCATCTTGGGGAACCAGTGATACAGACCGGCGTAGAGGCCAAACACCGATCCCCCAAACAGCACGTAGTGGAAATGGGCCACGACGTAGTAGGTGTCGTGAACGTGGATATCGACCGGAGCCGTGCCAAGGGTGACGCCACTGAGCCCACCAATCACAAACATCGACAGCAAACCGAGGGCAAACAGCATGGGGCTGTTCCAGCGAATTTTGCCCTGCCACAGGGTGGCTACCCAGCTAAAGATTTTCACCCCAGTGGGCACCGACACAATCAGAGTGGAGATGGTGAAAAAGATACGCATCCAGGGGGGAGTACCGCTAGTGAACATGTGGTGCACCCACACGAATAAACCAACGGCACAAATGGCCAAGCTGGAATAGGCGATCGCCTTGTAGCCAAAAATTGGCTTGCGGGCGTGGGGGGGGATCACCTCCGACATGATGCCGAAGATGGGCAGGATCATCAGGTAAACTGCAGGGTGGGAATAGAACCAGAATAGGTGCTGGTACATGACCACATTGCCGCCGGCATCCGGCTTAAAAAATGACGTGCCGAAGTTGATGTCGAAGAGCAGCAGCGTTAGTCCGATTGCCAAGACAGGGGTGGAGGCCAGCGCCAGAATAGACGTCGCCAAAATCGCCCAACAAAACAAGGGCAGTTGGTCCCAGCTCATACTGGGCACCCGTAGTTTGAACAAAGTCACGATGAAGTTCACCGAACCCATGATGGAGGAAGTTCCCGCGAGGACAATGCTGAGAATCCACATGGACTGAGCGGTGGTGGCTGTGATGAGGCTGAGGGGAGGATAGGAGGTCCAGCCTGCCTGTGCGCCACCGAATAGAAAGCTGCCCAGCAGCAGCGCCCCTGATGGGGGCACCAGCCAAAACGCCAACGCATTTAACCTAGGAAACGCCATATCTCGCGCCCCAATCATCAGCGGCAAGAGATAGTTGCCAAAGCCACCGATGGAGGCAGGCACAATCCACATGAAGATCATGATGGTGCCGTGGTTGGTTAAGAGGGCGTTGTAAAAGTTGGGATCGAGCAGGTCAGAATCGGGTGTATACAGTTCTGCCCGCATCACCATCGCCATCAATCCACCGATGAGATAGAAGATAAACCCAGTGACGATGTACTGAATGCCAATAACTTTGTGGTCAATATTAAACGTGAAGTAGTCGTACCACTTCCACTGCTTGGGATGTGGGGAAGGGGTGGGGGGCTCAGAAGCCCGTCCCACTGGAATGGATGCCTGTGCCATAGATTCGAATGCTCAGAATTAAAGGGGAATTGGAATGAAAAATTCGCTAAGAGGTTTGAGGCTCTAGCTGATGGTGAAGCCCCATGTGGTGTACGTGCTCGTCGGCAAAGGTCGAACCTGAAATGCTAGAGACCCCTGGGGATTGAAAGGCCAGGGCATTATCCTGACGCTGTTGGGCCACCATCTGGTTTTCCTCTAGCCACGCGGCAAAGTCTTCCGCCGATTCCACCACCACCTCCGTACGCATGCCGCCGTGGTAAGCACCGCACAGTTCCGCACAGACAACGGGATAGGAGCCAATGCGGTTAGCGGTGAAATTAAGCTGGGTGGGTTGTCCCGGGATGGCGTCCTGTTTGAGCCGGAATTGCGGCACCCAAAAAGAGTGGATGACGTCCTGTGCTTGAAGATTGAGTTGCACGGTCTGATTCACAGGCACGTGTAATTCACCTGCCAAAATGTCGTAGCCAGGATAGTTAAACAGCCAGGCATATTGCAGACCGGTCACATCGACGGTGAGGTCCGTCTCGGCGGGGTTGCCGCCGTAGCCAAACGTGGGCAGTTTGTTCTCAAGGAGGGAATCTGTTCCCTCACCTTCGAGGCTGCTAGACGCCAGCTCTAGAGAATACTCTTGAGGAGTTTCCGCGATCTCTACTGCGGGTTGAGCGGGAACAAAACCACCCATTTGGGCAAAGATATCGACGCTGTAGATGCCCAGACCCATCACGATGACCGTGGGAATAAGGGTCCAGAAGGCTTCGAGAGAGACGTTGCCCTCTACTGGTAGACCATCTGAGTCGTCCCCTTCCCGCTGTCGATATTGGATGGCAAATAAAATAATTGCCCCCTGCACTAATAAAAAGAGGGCAAAGGCAATGCCAATCATGGTGTTGAAAAAGTTGTCCACCAGCGGTGCTTGGATGGATGCCTGCTCTGGGAGCAGCCCGTTATGTTGGCCGATCCAAACGCTGGCAAGGGTGACCAGCATGCCTAAAACTAGGGTAATCAGTGAAATTGGGATTTGTCCCATGTCCCATCTCTGCAAATGATATGTACGTCCGCAGTGCTCCTCTCCTGTCGCCAACGTTCGTTGGTAGCTGAATTCAGCGATCGCGAACTCAAGCGGAGGGTGAGGCAAGCAGCGGTTGGGGGCAACTTGGCCGCAGGGATAGCCTAGAGAAATGTCCAGATATCTGCAGCTGTTACCCTTTAGCCCTTAAATTCGGGCAGCTTAATCCTAGCTGCGGTCTCGTTTGGAGTCCTGATACCTCAGTATTTGCTTAAGAACTCGTCGCAATTTTGTTGTGTAGCACCTTGAGCCCGGGAAGATGCCTGTATAGCACGCTAATCGTTGAGTAACGGGCTGGCAGACCGCATGGCCACCCGCTTGAGAGTGGCGTTCATGACGTCAGTATTTTGTCCGAACACCGTGAAGGCAAGCGCCTCCCGGTAAATTCGCTGAGCCGGGTGATGGCTAAAATTAGCCGCTCCACGGGATGCAGCAACAGCAGCATGGGCGCATCGAACAGCTAGCTCGATCGCCCAAGCGCGTAAGTCCAGGCGGTTGCCATCTCCCACTTGGGTCAGAGCCGCGTAGGTTTCCGAACGACATCGATCGAACTCCTGCTCCAGTATTCGGTACGTCTTCGCGATCGCCGGAAACACTGGATTCCGACCCCTCTGCAGCACATCCAACCCAGCCTGCGCGCACCCCAACGCAAAACAACTGTGGCTGAGGGGATTCAGGCGATCGCGGACTTGAATCCATCCTGCAGGCTTGATATCCAATACCAAGTTGTTTGGCACGAACCAATCCGTGAGGGTGGCTGTCACTGTCTGGGTGGACTGCATCGCTGCTAACGCCATGGGTTCGCTCAAGACTAACGCTCCGCTTGCTTGTTCGATCTCCCGAAACGGAGTCAAGGCAAATAGCGCTCGGTCATCCGGCAGTTGAGCCCCCAAAAGAAAATGCTGAAAAGTACCGTAGCCCGTAATCCATGGCACGGTACCGTTAACGCGATATCCTCCAGAGCTGGCCACTGCTGTTACTGCAGGAGAATCACTACGACGCAAGTGAGAAAATCCAACCCCCAAGCCAATTTTTCCGCTGACCGCTGGCCGTAAATATTTGTCCTTCAGCCCTGGGTTGTCCGACTGGGCCAGAGCACTCACTGCGCTCTGATGCTGTGTTTGCAAAAACGCCAGAACCCCGGAATATCGAGCCACCTGCTCTGCGTACCGAAAGGTATTGACCGCTGACCAGCCGAGTCCACCTAGCGTCTCAGGAACCTTCAATCCCAGAAGATTTTGCTTGCCTAGCAGTTGAAATGCCTCCCGTAAAGCAGCCGGATCGCGATCGATCTCAGCTGCCCAAGGTGCGATCTCCTCCTGCAGCCAGCGTTCCAGGTCTGCGGTACTGGGGTCGAGAATGACAGGAGATCGCATCAGGCAAACCTAAAACTGGGCGAACTACCCCTACATCATGCAACCACTCGGAAAATCTTGAACAGCGCTCAGAATTAATCAGCCCATCAGCTTACCCCGCCAGTTCGCCAATCATCTTTGGATTGAATCGATTCATGGCCGTCCGCACATCTTTTTTCAAGCAAGTTTCTACCGCATCGGCAGACGTCTCGATCACCTCTTGCAGATACTGTTTCTCTTTGGGGGTAAACCCTCCCAAAACATGGCCGATGGCATCGCGATCGCCCGCCGGAGCCCCCACTCCGATACGAAGTCGGGGAAAATCCTGCGTCCCCAAATGCTGAATAATGGACTTGATGCCGTTGTGACCGCCTGCAGAGCCAGACAGCCGCAGCCGCAAGCGCCCAAACGGCAAATCCATGTCGTCGTACACAACGAGGATCGAAGCAGGATCGAGCTTGAACCAATCTGCCGCCGCTCGCACCGACTGACCCGAACGATTCATGTAGGTAGTCGGTTCTAACAGGCGCAATTTGCCGACTGGCCCCACCCCTTCCCCAAGACGCCCATGAAAGCGCTTGTTCTCTTTCATGGGTACCTGCCAGCGCTTGCTGAGACACTCTGTTGTCATAAAGCCACAGTTGTGGCGGGTGCCTTCATATTTGAGGCCGGGATTCCCCAGCCCCACAATCAATTCAATTGCCATCTAGCCCGCGCTACTACTCCTCAAACTCAGCTTCAATTACGCCGCTATCGCCTTCACTACCACCGTCAGCCTCGCCAGCAGCAACCGCTGCCGCCTGCTGGGCCGCTGGAGTTTGAGGCTTGAACTGGAACAGGCTGTAAACTGTGTTGCGGCGAATATCCACCATCATGTCCAAGAACAGCTCGTAGCCCTCGTTCTTATACTCAATCAGGGGATCCTTTTGACCGTACCCCCGCAGACCGACCGACTCCCGCAAAGCATCCATCTGCTGTAGGTGTTCCCGCCACAGTGTGTCGATCTGTTGCAGAAGGAAAAACCGCTCGGCATCCCGCATTAATCCTTCGCGGAAGGTATCGACGTAGGATTCTTGAGATTCGTAGGCTAGTTGAATTTGCTCGGTCAGGTAAGCCTTCATGTCGTCGAAGGGCATCTCGCCGATGTCTTCCGCCTTTAACTCGCTCAACTGCGGCACAAATTCCTGCACCTTGCCCACCAGCTTGTCCAGTTCCCATTCCTCCGGTGGCAGGTCCGGATTCACGTAAGCACTGACCACGTCATCCATGGTGTTGCCGCAGTAATCCAGCATTTTATCCCGCAGGTTTTCCCCTTCCAAAGCTCGGCGGCGTTCGGCGTAAATCGCCTTACGCTGATTGTTCATCACTTCGTCGTACTCGAAAACCTGCTTGCGGATGTCGTAATAGTAAGTTTCGACTTTCTTCTGGGCGTTTTCCAGGCTGCCGGTCAGCATGGGGTGCTCGATGGGCATATCCTCTTCAACGCGGAACATATCCATCAGGCGACCGATGCGATCTCCTCCAAAGATACGCAGGAGATTGTCCTCCAGACTGAGGAAGAACCGGGTAGACCCAGGGTCCCCTTGACGGGCAGAACGACCTCTCAGTTGATTGTCAATGCGCCGGGATTCGTGGCGCTCGGTACCGATAACGTGCAGACCACCCAGCTTCACCACGTCTTCGTGCTCGGCATCGGTGACGGTCTCGTATTCATCCCGAATGTGCTGGAACACCTCGCGAATGTGCAATATTACTGGATCGCTTACGGGCCCCTTTTCAGAAGCCACCGCCAAGATTTCCTCCACCTGCAATTCCTGCATACGGTTGGGGCCATATTTGGAAACGGAGGCCTCTACTGCTTTATCCAGCCGTTCGCTGATGTTCGCCGATAGCTCGCAGGGATAAAACTCTGGGGCGATCGCCCAGTTTTTCGGTTTGCCGCTGGGGGAGAATCCTTTGCCTTTGCCTTTAGCAGCTCCCACCATTGCAGTCGTGGGGTCCTCGAGACGCACCAGCTTAGGCATGAGGCGCTCGCGGACTTTGAGGCGAGCCATAAATTCGGCGTTGCCCCCCAGGATAATGTCAGTGCCTCGACCCGCCATGTTGGTGGAAATGGTCACCCCACCGCGACGGCCCGCTTGGGCCACAATCTCAGACTCCCGCTCCACATTCTCCGGTTTTGCATTCAGCAGATTATGAGGAATCTTCATCTGCTTCAGAATGCTGGAGAGAATTTCGGACTTCTCCACGCTAGTGGTGCCCACCAGCGTCGGGCGTCCCATTTCGTGCATCTCCTTGATTTCGTTGGCCACCGCCAACCACTTGGCGCGTTCGTTCTTGTAAACCACATCTGGAGCATCCCGACGGATATTGGGTTTGTTGGTGGGCACCACAGTTACTTCAAGATTGTAGGTTTTGCCGAATTCCGCCTCCTCGGTTTTGGCGGTACCGGTCATACCAGACAACTTGGGATAGAGCAGGAACAGATTCTGGTAGGTGATTGAAGCCAGCGTCTGGGTTTCCTTCTGGATGGGTACGCGCTCTTTTGCCTCTAATGCTTGGTGCAGGCCATCAGACCAGCGACGTCCTTGCATAACGCGGCCGGTGAACTCATCCACAATCACCACTTCTTTATTGCGAACGATGTAGTTCACATCTTTGGTAAAGAGTTCCTTTGCCTTAACCGCGTTGAAAATATAGTGAGCCCAGGGGTCTTTGGGATCGAACAGGTCCGTGACCCTCAACAGCTGCTCTGCTTTCTCAAAGCCTTCGTCCGTCAGAATGACGTTGCGGGCCTTTTCGTCAACTTCGTAATCCCCTTCACCAGAATCTTCTTCTCCTGCTTCCAGGTTTTGGGCAACTTCCGCTGCCTTCATATATTTCTGGGTGGGTCGATCCACCTGTCCAGAAATAATCAGCGGCGTCCGGGCTTCATCCACCAGAATGGAATCCACCTCGTCAATGATGCAGAAATTAAACGGACGTTGAACCACCTCCTGAATCGTGCCAGCCATGCTGTCTCTCAGGTAATCAAAACCCAGCTCGCTGTTCGTGCAGTAGGTAATATCGCAGCCGTAGTTGCGTTTCTTTTCCGCCCCCGGCATCCCGTTCTGGATCAAGCCAACAGTAACCCCTAAGAAACGATGCACCTGACCCATCAATTCGGCGTCACGGCGGGCCAAATAGTCGTTCACGGTCACAATGTGAACGCCCTTTTGGGTGAGACCGTTCAGGTAAGCGGGCAGAGTGGAGACCAGGGTTTTGCCTTCCCCGGTTTTCATCTCAGCAATTTCCCCACGATGGAGCACCATCCCCCCGATCAGCTGGACATCGTAATGCCGCAGCCCCAGCACGCGCTTGGAGGCTTCCCGCACAACAGCAAACGATTCGGGAACGAGATCGTCAAGCGGTTCGCCGTTAGCCAGGCGCTGGCGAAACTCGGTGGTTTTGGCCTGCAGTTGCTGATCCGAAAGGGAAGCAATTTCAATCTCGAGCGAGTTGATCAGCTTGACCTGTGGTCGATACTGCTTCACCTTGCGATCGTTGGGATCGCCCAAAATTCTCTGCAGGGCTTGGATCATGAGTCAGTGCTTGATGCCTGGTTTAGTGACACTGGCGATCATATCACTCAGACTCTAGTGGAAGCTTTGCCAATCAAGGGCTTAGACATACGACTCGGGCCATCTAAAAATGTTCGTTCATTCATGACGGACAGCATCAGAGATGCCCTCGTGCCGTTTGGCTTGCCAGCAAACTAACATGCCCCGCAATATCAAAGCAGCATCATAATGGCTATCTGCGATCGCAACCCCTTGATGCAATAATTCCCCATCCCCCCCAGTGAAGACCGTGATGCTGTTGGGATAACGGTCCCTCCAGTCACTGATAAAGGATTGAACGGTAGCTAGGGCTCCGTAATAAATTCCGCTACGGATAGCCCCTTCGGTGGACGTGGCCCAGCGTGGCAAATTGTGCTGGCGATAGTGGAACTGAACCTGAGGCAGGGCAGCCGTGTAGTCGTGCAGCGATCGCCCCTGTAACTCCAAACCCGGCAGAATAGCCCCGCCCTCAAACTGCCCTTGGGAATTGGCGGCAGAAAGAGTCAGTGCCGTGCCCCCATCCACCACCAACGTTGGCCAACCCCAGCGGGAAGCAGCCCCCACCAGAACTAACGAGCGATCGAGCCCCAAGCTTTCGTACTGATTCTCGAGCGGCACCAAAGTTGGAGAGAGAACGCAGATGCTGGAGAGGTCCCGTTCGAGCATGGCATTGAGTAACGGAGGACGGTGTTCGGGACTACCGACTTCTGCCAACACAATGGGGGTACTACCAGCATGGGTCACCCAATCGGGTTGTCCTGCAGGCAAACACCGCTGCCACCGCAGAAGGCGATCGTCTCTGTACCATCCCCACAGGCTGCGGCTATTCCCTAGTGCAACCGCAATCCAGTCTTGTTGGGTTTCGCTCAAAAAGGTGCCTCCGTGGCTGACGTTTTGCCGTACTATCTCAACAGCACCGCTGCGGTTAAGCAGTGCCACTATTAACAACGTTTCTTAAACGTTTGCTTTCTAAATCATCGCTGAAGGAATCACTCGTTATGCTCCGCGTGGGAGATAAAGTTAAAATCCAAGCCCTAGCCGATCGCGGTCAGTCCGAGTTTGAGGAGCGCATCGGTTCAGTTGGCACCGTTACTGGTAACCGGATCCTTGACGGCAGCACTATTGGCTACCTTGTTGAATTTGAGGACAATACTGTCGCTTGGTTCTATGAGAAAGAACTAGCCACAGCATAAATCTTGAATTCGTAGGCTCCGCTTTCTTGGGACCAACCCTTCAAGGGGCTGACTCTAGACATTCACTTTGCTGCCGCTATATTAAATTGTCGACTTTGCAAAATTACTGAGGGTGCTATGGATCGGAGCACGTTAGCTCGTCAGGTGGCTGAGCAGGTTGATGGTTTATCGATCCGACTGGCTTCTGCCGCAGTAGATGCAACCTGCGATGCCATCTCTGCAGCACTTGCACGGGATGAAGCGGTTACCCTCAGTAACTTTGGCACGTTCAAGACTCGACAGCGCAAGTCTCGCCAAACGTTGCACCCGCGCACCCGTCAGCCGGTTATGGTTCCGGCTGCCCGCTTGCCAGCATTTGTCCCCAGCCCAAAATTGCAAAGGTTGATGCAGGAATCAACGCAAGATTCTGCGGATACCGGAAGCAGTACATAGTTACTTGTCTTATCCGCATGGAAAAATCCTCAATTCGGGAGAACTGTTCCTACCTCAGCAAACTGTCTTTCCGATTGCCTGGTTAGCGCGCAATTCTTTACGCCCGCTAAGCGAACAGTGTCAGGATAGGTAATCATCATCAAACATTTGCACAATGAGTTTAATCCTCACATTTCTGGGTAAAGGTGGCGCTGGCAAAACCACAGTGGCGATCGCTGCGGCTAAAGCAGCCGCACAACAAGGTAAGCGAACGCTGTTTGTCAGCCACGAGATTGGCCTCTCGGCGTCATTTCTACTGGGGGTAACGCTAACCCACGAGCCTCAGCCAGTTGAAACCAATCTGAGTGCGGTTCAACTGCGAGGGACTAGCTCGCTGGAAAGCGGCTGGGAGATGGTTAAGGCGTTCGAAAAACAATATCTCGACAAGCCTTTTTTCAAACAGATTTATCCACAAGAAATCCCCGTTTTGCCGGGAATGGATGATGCCACGGCCTTGTACGCTCTAAGAGATTTTTATAGCAGTGGCAAATACGATGCCATCGTTTACGATGGCACCGGAAACTTGGCTACTCTGCGCTCTTTTGGCACCCCTGAGGTCGGTAGCTGGTACCGACGCAGAGCCTCAGACGCCTTTTTTAACTCCGATCTCTTCCGCACCCTGCGCCCTTTCGCCGATCCCCTGCTGCAAGCAGTCACTTCAGGTGCTGCTCCATCGGCGGATGAACTCATTTCCCAGGCGCGCAGCGGCAAGGGCACTGACCTGCTGGATGAAGGCAAAACCGCGATCGACAACCCCAACCGAGTGCGTGCCTATCTAGTCACCTCTCAGGATTCAGTGGCTGTGGACACCGCCCGTTTCTTGTGGGGCAGCGCCCAAATGGTAGGACTGACTGTGGGGGGGGCATTTGTCACCTCTCAAGGCAGTGGCACTGTGGGAGCGCATAACTTCGAGCCCATTCCCGTGCATGCAGTTCCGGCTCTCGCCAGTGGCGATTGGTCGTTGTTAGTGGATGCGGTTGCACCAGTGCTAGCTCCACCTTCTGTACCGCCACCGGTGGATATCAGTCTGAGCCAACGTACGGTAAAACTTTTCATTCCAGGATTTAGCAAGTCTCAAATTGAGCTCAGCCAATCTGGCCCCGAACTCACGATCACGGCTGGAGATCAGCGGCGAAATCTAGCACTACCTAAAGGTTTGGCGGGACGACAGGTAACTGGGGCAAAATTCCAAGAGCCCTACCTAACGGTCAGTTTCGGTTAGTTTGTTCTGCGGACAGCCTCTTGCTCCAAAACTGTTGATTGGGTCAGCACAGGCATCCAGGTGTGGAACAACATCAGAGGCAGGCGATCGCGCCCAAAGATTCTCCTTAAACCGCTCCAGGGGATTCTCTATCGACCATTGATCTTGACCATACACGTTCATTCCCATAAGCATTCCGCCCTTGCGCTACAATGCTTCTTGAATACATCGCAGCGAATAGGCAAGTCTGCCTCCTAACTGTGACGAATCGAGCGAAATCTGGAGTCGAGATGCTAGTCCACTCAGTGGTCTAGATATCGGAAAATTCAACGTTCCAGAACAGCTGATGGGTCACGACTTGCTATCTCACTGTCGATTGTCGAAGAACTTTCGCTGATTTTGAGACCGATCGCCGAGTCGAAGACTGTCACCTTGTCTGGGACTGTTGTCGATTGATTTAGTTTGCATCCATCCAATTCCTCAAGTTCGAAACACACATTAGCCAGGCAGTTAACCTGAATCTCTAGACAGAACCATGAGCACTCAAGTCCTAACCAAAGATTACAAAGTCGCAGATATTTCCCTTGCCGGTTGGGGTCGCAAGGAAATTGCGATCGCCGAGAGTGAAATGCCTGCCCTGATGGCCATTCGGGCCAAGTATCGCCAGGCCAAGCCTCTGCAAGGAGCCAAGATTATTGGCTGCATCCATATGACGATTCAGACGGCGGTCCTAATTGAGACCCTCTGCGAGTTGGGGGCCGAAGTTCGCTGGTCCTCCTGCAATATTTTCTCCACCCAAGACCATGCCGCTGCGGCGATCGCTGAGTCGGGTATGCCTGTATTCGCATGGAAAGGGGAAACCGAAGAGGAATACATCTGGTGCATCGAACAAACCTGCCGCACCCCTGACGGCCAGTTGTGGGATGCGAACATGATTTTGGATGATGGCGGCGACCTCACCAGCCACATTCACGAAAACTACCCTCAGATGCTGGAGAATATCCACGGCGTTACCGAAGAAACCACCACCGGCATTCACCGCCTGTTGGAGATGCTAGAAGCGGGCACCCTCAAAGTTCCCGCCATCAACGTTAACGACTCGATAACTAAATCCAAAAACGATAACAAGTACGGCTGCCGCCACAGCCTCAACGATGCCATCAAGCGGGCCACCGACCATCTTCTGGCCGGCAAGAAGGCATTGGTCCTTGGTTATGGCGATGTGGGTAAAGGCTCTGCTGCCTCTCTGCGTCAGGAAGGCATGATTGTCAAAGTGACCGAAGTGGATCCCATCTGCGCCATGCAAGCTTGTATGGACGGCTTCGAAGTGGTCTCCCCCTTCATCAACGGCATCAACGACGGGACTGCAAATTGCATCAACCACGCCCTACTGAATCACACTGACTTGGTGGTCACCGCCACCGGTAACGTCAACGTTTGCAATGCAGAAATGCTCAAGAGCCTCAAGCCTGGTGCTGTTGTCTGCAACATCGGTCACTTCGATAACGAAATCGACACCGCCTATATGCGCAGTACATGGCGTTGGGCGGAGGTTAAACCTCAGGTACACCAGGTTTATCGCAGCGACGATCCTCAGGACTTCCTCATTCTGCTGGCGGAAGGTCGCTTGGTGAACTTGGGTAACGCCACCGGTCACCCCTCTCGCATTATGGATGGCTCCTTCGCAAACCAGGTTCTGGCGCAAATGTACCTGTTCGAGCGTAAGTTTGCCGATTTACCGGCTGAGGAGAAGGCCACAGCGTTAACGGTTGAAGTGCTGCCCAAGCAACTGGATGAGGAAGTGGCTCGCTATATGGTGCAGGGCTTCGGCGGCACCGTTACCCAGCTAACCGACCAACAGGCCAACTACATCAACGTGCCTATGGCAGGTCCTTACAAGTCTGACAGCTACAAGTACTAAGCTTTTTCCTTTTCGGTTTGTCTTCCCTATCAGTGTTGATAGGCATTAAGTAAGCCCCCACCGTTCTCAGGTGGGGGCTTATGTATTTGGAAGCGCAGCGGCCTACATCGCATTCGTCACGCTGATGATGAAAGGCCTAGATTGAGTGAACTTATCCATTCGGTTCCAATTCCGATTGGTCTCCTTTACCCTGGGGAGCATCTGGTTGACCGGACATGTTGTCAGTCACTGAAGATAACCGACCTTTCATTTCTCCAACCGCCTCAGCAGCCTTTTTCATCAGTTCTCTAAACTTGTCACTCACAGCAGACAACCGTTCCTGCCATTCAGGGTCGGGTTCTAAACCTTCGGTGCTGCGGTGATAAGCCAGCAATGTGGCGGCCATTGCGTGGGCATCGGTAACGGCCAATTTGAACATCCAAGCAGCCAGTAACACCAAAATTCCCAACGAGGTTTTCAACCCCGGAGCCAGCCACCCTAAAGCAATCGCCGGCAAACCCAGCACCACTAAAACCACCAAAATTTCGACAATGCTTAGCAACGAAAGAGCAACAGCATTGGCCAAGACTGTTTTCCAAGCTTGGGCGTACAAAATCACCCCATCCCGCGCCACCGCCCACACATTGTGCTCCCGTTGTCGATAAGCCCGACTGAGAATTGCTTCATCCACAAAGGTCGTGGCGAATTTCACCACTGTTTGCACCACCGACACTAGGCTATCCAGGCCGGGTATGGGCAACAAATCTGCCACACGCGCGAACTTGTTATTAAAGCTACGCACAATTCCATCCACCAACTGGTCGACGGCAAACATGATGCTGGTATCGCGGAATCGCTCGGTCACCTGCTGTTTGCCGTAGGCCACCTGCGACCCTGGCGGCAGCTGCCCCGTGACAATAATTTCGGTCATCACAGCTGTATGGGCTGCTTTGAGCAAGTAAAAAAAGTATTTTGTGGCCCACTGCACAATGCCCCAAGCACCCGCAACCGCAATTAGAAACACAATCACCCCCAAAGGACCCAGCAATTGCCCCAATAACCAGGCAATTCCACCTGCGATCGCGAAATAGATGGCCAGCCCTAACCCCAGCAGGGCATAGGTTCCCAACCGAATCAGGATAAAGGGCATGGTTTTCAGCAGTAGCCCAAATGCCTCAAGCACGTAGAATTTCATGGCAGTATCCGGCCTTCAACCGGTCGCAACGGTCACTCCTGCCATGAAATGTAGTCTGCTTCTGCTGGTGAGGACAGCGATCGCCCTTACAGCACAATCGAACTTAAGATAACTGCTACAAATCGTGGTTTATTTGGCTGAGAGACTGCGGCGATCGTCCGCATCAGATTTAGCCAGATATGGAATTTGGCTCATTCACGCGGTGTGTCGGGCCTTTAGTCATTGACCCTTCACTCGCCCAAACTGTCGCAATTACTGTGAAAATCTCTCCCGCTGCCTCTGAATCCAACTCCAGGTACCGCTCAATAACGCCCCTGCCATCACCACTCCTAAAATGGGTTGAAACAAGGGCTGCCAAAGTTTTAGCCACAGGCCATACCCCAACGACATCCCCATCGCCGCCCCAGACACCGCCACTGCAAACCAAGCAAATGCCCCAAATACAGCAAAGATGGCTGCAACGAGAACGCGATCGACAATTTGCTTAATTGCTTGCATCAACCTGTGGGGAATCGAGATCTACAGACACTTGTAACACTTCCCGCAGCAGCCGATCCTGCTGAGATCGAATGGAAGCTAAATCCCACCCTTGGTTGAGCAGAACAAAATACGTGCGATCGGGCAGGATTCCTGCCAGCGTAGCCACGCTATTCAACGTGCCACTCTTGGCCGCGGTTCCGGTAGGAGCCGTACGTCGCCTCAGGGTTCCTGGATCTTGCCCCACCACAGGCAACCAGTCCTCTAACTTTAATCCCTCTTGCCGGGCTATCCGATCTAGGGCGGCTAGAATGCCCACTACCGCTCTGGGAGAAAACTGATTCCCTCGTCCCAACCCCGAAGCGGTGACCACCTGCATTTCTCCTTGGGGTACGAACGGCACCACTGCATCCACAAGCTTGGAGATTCCCCCCATACGGCTGGCCAGCATATCTGCCATGGCGTTGTTGCTGAAGCTATTGAGGGCTTTGAGAATATCGGTCAGAGGAGGAGAATGGTGTTCGAGCAAGAGGGAGGCAGACTCGGGTAAGACCCCGCCAGTTTCAATTTTTCCAGAGAAACTGAGGTTAGGTGTAGGGGCGAGGGGATGCAGGAGAGCCCATTTAACGTATTGGCTGCGGGCTGCTTGGGGCCATAAAGATTGATGCATCCCCCACCGCAGGAGTTCTGCGCTTCTAGTCTGGTTTGTAGAGTAGTTCATGTAAAAGGAATTCAGCACCCTGAAATCCCCAGTCACGTGGCGAATACCCAACCGATTAATTTCAGACCCAAGCGCGAAGCTATCCTCCCAAACAAAGTAAGGATCGCCATCACCCACCACAATCAGGTCGCCATAAAGTACGCGATCGCGCACTTCTCCCACGGTATAAATTCGAGTCGTAAATCGGTGTTCGGGCCCCCAAATCTCCAGGGCGGCCAAACTGGTAGCTAGTTTTGTAACTGAGGCTGCTGGCAAGCTTTGGGTGGGCTGATGCCCTGCCAGTTCAAACCCGTCTAGAGATACAAACATGACTCCTTGGCCCTGTGGCGTAAACCCCTGGGACTGAAGGCGATCTAAAAAGCGATCGACGTAAGTTTGGTACTCCGACGACACCGGAGGAAGAGCCGCAGGGATAACGTTTTGAGCCACTTTCTCGGGTATTTCCAGCTCTGGGACAGGTGGATTGGGTAAATATAGCTTGCCGGACGCGGGTTGTGGGTCTGCCGTCAATGCGAGCGAAGAGCGAGCAACTGGATGCTCTGGCGCTCGATTTTCTGAGCTTAAGTTAAGAGCTGAAGCCTTTCGAAGATCGCTATCGCCATTTCCCCAGGTTTTCACTCTGCCAAACGGTGCCGATGCAAAGCTACTGCCGGCCAATACCTGTATCCCTAGCGCTCCCGCCCCCAGAGTAAAACCCAGTGCCAAAGCCAGCCACAATGGCCTCATTCGCAACTGGGTAGAAACTTGTTTGCCAGCCCCTGAAACCCTGCTTTCATTCATGCCGAGAACACACCCACTAATGTCGTTCAGCTCAAGTCACTAGCACTTGTCTCGCGACCGTCGAATCGCGTATGACATCTCAACCATCCAGAGTCTGACTGAGGAAGAGCCTTGCTGCCCTAATTGAGATGGCAACTGCTATAACGAGGTGAGTTTATCCTCAATCTCCGCTAAACGCTGCTTCAAACGCCGGACATCGGAAGAGAGTTCCGGTAGTTTCCGTTGAACGGCCACCGTACGCTTCCAATCCCGTGCTGTTTGATGGGGGTAGCCCCCGACAATTGTTTTATCTGGCACATCGCTGGAAATACCCGTTTGGGCTGCCGCCATCACGCGATCGCCCAGCTCCACGTGGTCCACCACCCCCACTTGGCCCGCTAGGAGTACATTGCGACCCAGCTTGGTACCCCCCGCAATTCCCACCTGAGAACAAAGCAACGTGTTGGCCCCAATCTCGACACCGTGGCCTAACTGGACTAGATTGTCGATTTTGGTGCCCGTGCCAATGCGGGTTACCCCCACCGCCGGCCGATCGATCGCCACGTTTGCCCCCAACTCCACGCCGTCTTCCAACACCACATGGCCTGATTGCAGCATGCGATACCAACTACCATCCGCTTGAGTCACATACCCAAATCCGTCATCCCCCACGCTGGTGCCGCTATGGATAATGCAGCGATCGCCCACTTGGGTGCGTTCGTGCAGAACGCAGTTGGCCAGCAGCACACAATCCTTACCGACGCTCACGTTGGGGTACAGGGTAACGTTGGCGTGAATTTGGGTGCGATCGCCCAGCTTGACCCCCGACATGACGACGGCATTGGCCCCAATGGCCACATCTACCCCCAATTCCACATCTTGTGCTACCACGGCGCTGGGATGAACACCCGCTTGCTCTCGATAAGGGGTGTAGAACCATTCGATAACCTTGGCAAAAGCTAATCGGGGGCTGGGAGTACGCAGACAAGTTACTCCTAGAGGCGCAGGGGTTTTGTCATCCAAGATAACTGCACTAGCGTTGGTCTGCTCTAACAGCGGCAGATATTTGGGGTCGCTGATAAACGTCAGTTGACCCGCCTGCGCTTCGTTGAGGGCTGCTACCCCTAAGATCTCTACATCCTTCCCATCCCAAGTGCAGCTGAGTCGTTCAGCAATCTCCGAAATCAGCACCTTGACCTCCCATTAAGAACCACCAGGTCGTGCCTCCCCTTTGAGAGTCACATTTCTTCCCTTGGATTGTAACGATCGTTGTCCGTCAAGCGACTGACTCTAAACCTGCATCCTAAACATCGTAGGAATTGCACTGCCAGACACTCTGTATCTCTTGGCGATCGGACCTTCCACGACCGTTCCCAGGGATTGCCTCTGGGGCAAAAGCAACCCTCTCCTACCGCAAGCATCACCAAAGCTAAGCAGATGTTTTCCCATGTGCATAAATTCATAATTCTAGACCTTAAATCGTCCAATTGATGTACACAAAATGTTGACATGAAGCCGAGTTAACTTTTAAGAAAATTTATCGTTACATCCTGTTATGTTTCTCGGATGGTCCAATTCGTCGTGGTAGAAGTGAAGAACTTCTATATACCCATTCTTGCAGCTCCGAATTTCGCACTAGAGATCCCTCTAGCAGGTTTATGACCATATTTGTTGGCAATTTAAATTACACTGCTTCCTCAGACGATCTGACTGGATTTTTCAGTGATAAGTGGGAAGTTAAATCTGTTAGTATTCCCGTCGATCGAGAAAGCGGACGGGGCAAAGGAATTGCATTTGTGAATTTGGCTTCATCGGAACAGGAGGATGAAGCAATCGAGGTGGCAAACGGGGCTGATTTTATGGGGCGCCCTTTACGTTTGGATAAAGCAAAGTCACGTCAATAGTGCAAAATTAGCTCCTGATTCAACACGCGACTGGGGCACTTCAACTGTTAGTCAATCTTTCTGGATGATGGTATCGCTGGACTCGCTAAGGTGGGTCTAGATAACAAGCTGGCTAGATACATGCAGCACCCTTTAGTTCGGCTCGGCACGGATGTAGTTCATATGCCCCGTATTCAGGAAGCCCTGGATCGGTTTGGAGATCGCTTCTTGAACAAGGTTTACACCCCTGCCGAGCGAGACTACTGCTTTCGCTCCCCAGCCCACACGTTGCATCGTCTTGCTGGACGCTGGGGAGCCAAAGAAGCCGCCGTCAAAGCCTTAGGCGTAGGGTGGAAGGGGGTGGGATATCGAGACGTGGAAATTCGGCGTGCCCTCTCGGGAGCCCCATCAGTTGTGTTGCATGGCCGTGGGATAGATGTGTTGCGCCGACTGGGGGGGGATCCTGAGCTGGCAAGCTGGCAACTCAGCTTCAGCCACGATGGTGACTATGCCTTTGCTACGGCTGTGCTGGTACAGTTCCCCCAGTCCTAGCAGCCAATAGTGAAAACCCAGCATAGAAATCAGGTCAAGAAACCCTCTTGAGTTCTACAGCCCCGGACGGTTCGTTAGGGCTTGAACAGAAACCTTGCCGGCAACGGTTTTAGCGATCGCCGTCAATGCTTTTGCTGACTCGGATTCGGGGTTACTCACGACAATAGGTTGACCGCTGTCACTTTGTTGGCGCAATTGAATTTCCATTGGAACGGTGCCCAGCACAGGAATCCCTAGTTCTTGGGCGGTTCTTTCCCCACCCCCCGAACCAAATAGGTCGTAGCGCTTCTCGGGCATATCCGGCGGGATGAAATAGGTCATATTTTCCACGATGCCCAGAATGGGGACCCCCAACTGCTCGAACATCTTCAAGCCTTTGCGGGCATCGTGTAGGGCCACCGGCTGAGGCGTGGTAACAATGACAGCTCCAGCGATGGGAACGGCCTGAGCCAGCGTCAGCTGGGCATCCCCGGTGCCGGGGGGCATATCCACAATCAGGTAATCCAATTCTCCCCAAGCCACGTCATAGAGAAAACGACGGATGATGGCATTCAGCATCGGCCCCCGCCAAATCACAGGCTGGTCAGGATCGATCAAGAAGCTCATAGACACCAGCTTGATACCGTGGTTTTCCACTGGGTACATCGTTTCTTCGCCAGCGGCATTTTTTTTCACCTCCACCGGCTGTCCCTGAAGCCCCAACATCATAGGCATGTTTGGCCCGTAGATATCGGCATCGAGAATACCCACCCGCGCCCCAGTTTTGGCAAGGGCCACAGCCAGGTTGGCTGAGACGGTAGACTTGCCTACCCCCCCCTTACCGCTGGTCACTGCAACGATGTTGCGTACCCCCTCGATACCCCGTTTGTCGGGCAAGCTGCTAACAAACTGAGGGGTTTCCGCAGTCACATCCACATCGATTTGGCCCACGATGCCCAGCGAGCGAACGGCCTCTTTGCATTCGTCCACGATAAATTCCCGCAGCGGACAGGCTGGAGTGGTCAGGACAAGCGTAAACGCGACATCCTCTCCGGTCACCACCACATTGCGAATCATATTCAGCTCCACCAAGCTCTTACGTAGCTCGGGATCCTGGACGGGGCGCAGCACGTCCAGAATGGCATCAGGGGTGAGGGCGGTGGCAGTCATTGAAAAGATTTCAATTAGTTTGAGTCTTTTTCAATGTAATCCAAGCTTGGCACGAGAAGGCTTTATAAAGGGTCTCTCCCCCTAAGACGCCCAATTCTCCGCCCAATCCAACAAAGATTCAACTGCATCGGAGCTGAGGGCTTCGCAATAGAGCCGAAGCACTGGTTCGGTGCCGCTGGCGCGAATCATCAGCCAACTGCCATCGTTTAACACGAATTTGTGACCATCTTTCGTAAGATGCTCGATAACCTCCCTCCCTTCAATCTGTGTAGGGGGATTGCTGTCTAAGGAGCCCATTAATGCCTCCTGCTTGCCTTTGTCCCCTAAATTCAGATCGCGTCGGTTGTAGTAAGAGGTATAGCCGGTCTTTGCTTGCAGTCGGACATAAATATCGCTCAGATCTTGTTCCGTCGCGGCGATCGCCTCCAGCAGGTACAGGGCGGATAGCATGCCATCCCGCTCGGGAATGTGTCCGGTAAAGCCGATGCCTCCGGACTCCTCCCCGCCCAGCATGACATCGGTGGCTAACATGCGATCGGCAATGTACTTAAACCCGATTGCCGTTTCCGTAACGGGAATGTTGTAGAGGTCAGCCACCCTGGCAAACAATTCCGAGCCGCTCACTGTTTTGACCAATTCACCACGATAACCTCGACGTTCTGCCAAATGCTCAATCAAGACTGGGATTAAGATCTGCGGGCTGAGAAACCTGCCCGATCCATCGACCCCTGCAATCCGATCGCCATCGCCGTCGAAGACAAGCCCTACTTTGAGAGGGGCTTCATCCTCAGCAATGGTTGCCATCGTATCGGCCAGCTGGGGAGGCAGAGGCTCTGGAGACATTCCGCCAAACAGAGGATCGCGATAGCCACGCAATTCCTGAATGCGATCGCCCAGAAGTCGAGTCATTCCCCCCGCCGCAGAGCCGTGTAAAGCATCGATCCAAATTTTGGCAGAACAATTCCGGATGGCTTCTAGATCCACCTGACGGCCGAGCTGTTCTAGGTACATCGGCCAGGGATCGAACGCCTCAATTCCAGGCTCCCGATCAGATTGAATCGCCACGGGTAGCTTTTCAAGCAACGCTTCCACGTGGCGGGTGACCTCTGCAGTCACAGAGCCACCAAAGGCTCCCTTAATTTTGATGCCGGAATATTCTGGAGGGTTGTGGCTGGCGGTAATGACAATTGCCCCATACAGTCCCAATTGATTGGCAGCCCAGCTAAAAGCGGGTGTTGGTGCCGCACAGATAGAAAGTTTGACGGGGATATCGATCGCCGCGATCGCCTCGGCGGCGCTGCGGGCGAATTCCTCCGATAGAAATCGATTGTCGAACCCAACTACGATGCCATTCCCCGAGTAAGTCTCGGCCAGTACGCGGGCACTTGCTTGAGCCACCCGCTGAACTTGGGCGTAGGTAAACTCATCGGCAATCACCGCTCTCCATCCATCCGTTCCGAACTGAATGGGGGCAGAGATTGAAGCAGGAACTGCGGCAGTCATAGATTTTTTTGGGGGGGTGGCGAACGGTTACAGCATATCGAGAGAACCCACCATTGAGATCGTCTCCGCTACATAGTCTCTTCTTGATGCGTCTCCAATCTTACGGAGACATCAAACACGATTGCCCTCAGTGCTCTACGCGCCACTTGGGACGATACAATCAACCCGTCGATGCCCCACCGAGATTGCATGCCCCTTAGTGCCCTTTTTCAGGGTCTACTTGCCGCGTCGAGCCTGCTGCTAGGATCGCTGTTGGGTTTAGTTTGGCGACCTCGCCGTGCTCTGTCCGCAGCCGTCATGGCATTTGGCAGCGGCACTTTAATTTCGGCAATCGCATTTGAAATCGCTCTCCCCGTCTTTGAGGCCAACGGGGTTTTGCCCATTGCCATTGGCTTTTGTTTGGGGGGAGGCTGTTTCACTTTAGCGACTCAGTACGTTGACCGCTTGGGCGGATTTCTGCGCCACCCCGCCAATCGTCGCCGCTTTCTTTTTCATCGTCGCCAAGAGGAAGCCGAAACTGTCCTTAGCGCCCTTTCCCACATCCGTGTATTGCAGGAGATTCCCCCTGAAGAAGCCCAGGCGATCGTGGGCATGGTGCAAGAGGTCTCCGTCCCCGCCGGTCAAGTTCTGTTTGAACAGGGAGATATGGGGGATTGGCTGGGGATGATTGCCAGCGGTGAAGCCACTGTAGAAGTTGACAATACGACGATCGCGAATCTGGATGCGGGTGAAGTGTTTGGGGAGATGGCTTTGCTGACAGGAGAACCCCGCTCCGCCACCGTTGTGGCCAAGAGCGGCATGAACATTTTCCGGCTAGACCGTCCTCACTTCGACAAGTTGATTGCCCGTTCCCCCCATCTGGCAAGTTCCCTCAGCCGGGTGCTCGCTCGGCGGCTGCAAACCACCAACACCTCTAGGGTGCGGGCTGAAGCGAATCTAGCCGCGTGGCGTCAACAAGCGATCGACAGTATCGAATTGGATTTGTCCCCCGCCGAAGAACAACAGATGGCAAGGTCTTTGGCTACCAGCAGTGCTCCGCTGGCCATTTTTGTGGGCACAATGCTCGACAATATTCCGGAGGCGATCGTGTTAGGGATGGCCACTCATACCCCTTCCACAGGCACTGCGTTTTTGCTTGCGGTGTTTATCTCTAACCTGCCTGAATCGTTAACCAGCTCAATTGGCATGCGACAGGCAGGTTACAGCATCCGTAAAATTTTAGGTCTCTGGAGTAGCCAAGTCATTTTAGTGGGCGCATGTGCACTGGGGGGAAGCCTGCTAGTGAATGCCATTTCTCCCGCAACTGGAGCCGTGATTCAGTCGGTATCCGGAGGAGCGGTGTTGGCAATGTTAGCCAGTACGATGATGCCCGAAGCCTTCGAATTGGGGGGAGGAGTGGTTTCGCTGGCCACCATTGCTGGATTCCTGATCAGCTTTATACTGTCAGCCTCTCAGTTAAACTAAGTGCGTATCTGGCCTACCCAATTGATGCTCTGAGGGACATACCCCAGTTTTATACCCTCTAACTCGTTCCGGGATTGTTTGTGTAGATCATCTTCCTCCCTCTGACGTTTGAAACGCCTATTGAATCCCACATTATGAATCCGACATTGCTAGCGATCGTTCAATTACTGCGTTGGGATAAACCCGCTGGACGACTGATTCTGATGGTTCCCGCATTGTGGGGGGCTTTTTTGGCAGCTAGAGGTACACCGCCGATTTCCCTGATTTCTATCATCGTTGTGGGCACTCTGGCTACCAGTGCAGCGGGCTGCGTTGTCAACGACATTTGGGATCGGAATTTAGACTCTAAGGTCGAACGTACTAAGAACCGTCCGCTGGCATCGAAACGTCTATCCCTCGCGGTAGGTATAGTTGTGGGTCTAGTAGGACTTGCATGTGCCTTTATGTTGGCGACCTTTCTTAACCCTGTAACCTTTGTCCTCTGCGCCGCAGCTGTTCCCTTGATTGCGCTTTACCCAGGCGCTAAGCGAGTCTTTCCAGTACCCCAGTTGGTCCTGGCGTTGGCTTGGGGATTTGCAGTTCTGATTAGCTGGACCGCAGTCACAGGCCAAGCAAACGATCGCCCCATTTGGGAACCTGCCACGTTCACCCTTTGGGCGGCCACTGTGCTGTGGACACTAGGATTCGATACGGTATACGCCCTTTCCGATCGCGAGGATGACGAAAAAGTCGGCATTCGCTCCAGTGCGCGCTTTTTTGGCCCCTTTGCTCCCGCTGCGATCGGACTGTTCTTTCTGGGGGCTGCGATCTTCTTGCTTTGCACGGGATTAATTTTGCAACTGCACTGGGCCTACTACGTAACCCTTGCTGCGGCTTCTGCAATCTGGGTATGGCAAACAAAAAAGCTGCACGAGTGGCAGCCTTCAAAAGCTATATTTCCAAAGATATTTCGCCAGAACGTCACTGTCGGATTCATCATCCTGGCGGGGATGATCGTAGGAACTTCACTCTAGCAGAGCCTTCGAGCTAACGCTGCCCTAGTAGCGAGGCATCGTCTCTGTCTCCAGCTCTGGCAAAGGGGTTTCAAAATTCGCGCGATCGTAGAGAAAACGAATTGTCTCCTCTTCCAGCCGGCGAATTTCAAACGGCTCAAACGTTCCCAACGTGCGGAGAGCCAGCAGGTAGCCATCAATCATTAGCCTTAAATCGTCAGAGCGATAGCCCCGCTGCCACAAATCGACCATGGCATCTGTCATAGCCTGGTAATTACGAATAAGTCTGTAGTCTTGCAACATATTATTTGATATAGCCCTACTTCTGTTATATCAACCAACCTTGAATCAGCATCATACGTTCCGTAACATTTTATAGAGCAGCCTGTAGATGCTAATAGACCGAGAGCATTCACTTAAAAGCAAAAAGCGCCACGGTTCAGTTTCAGGTAGCAGGCATTGCACCCGTCATCAGTATCATTGGCAATTTTCCGTAGGATTTGTTGCAAGTGGATCGTAAGTCGAGATGCTGATTCACAGCTGGGTCCCCGTGCGCTCGCTCAGCATGAAATCAGCCACCTTAGTCGCAGCCAGCTTAAACTCAGAAGTTCGAAAAGTGAGTAGCCACCTAGCATCAGGACTCCAGATACGTCAGAAATTCGTATATCACACTGCAGGTTTCCTCCGGAAACCTCAAGTTATATTGAGACTATATATAGTGGCCTAAACGGATTAGAATCGAATTGCTATACTAAATGTGCGGTGTGTCGAATAGCTTGTTTAAACAATACTGATGGTCCTTTAGCGGCAGGGTGATGTCCATGAAATCTCCAGTAGTGCTTGGAAGCGGCCTAACAATCGCCTTGATAGCAGCAATTGCCGTTCAGGGAAGAGATCTGGCCCCCTATTACGCTCTGATTGAAACGGGCACATGTACGGAATGCGATCTGCAAGATGCCAATTTAAGAGGGGTCGATCTGAGCTACACCAACCTATCCGGCTCTAATCTACAAAGGGCGAAACTCTACCGAGAAGGGCCAGTTCCCGCCAGCTTAGAAGGTGCTAACTTGGCTGAATCCAACTTATATTTGGCAGATTTACGCCTTAGCAATCTGCGTGGGACAGACTTCAAGGGTGCCAACCTCAGTTTTGCCAACCTGTCGGGCAGCGATTTGCGGGGGGCCAATCTTCAGGAGGCGGATTTGCGAGGGGCCAATCTTGATCGTACGATCCTGTTTGTCTATGGCGCTCCTTTACAGGTTGATGAATCTGAGTCCACAGTATCCAAGCCTTCCCCTGAAACAGACTCAGCCATTAGCAATGTTCTATCAATTTCCCTAGAGGCAAATGGTGAAGCTAAAGCCCTTGATGTCCAATTTGAAGGGGCAATGTTCGACCTCAATACTTTGTTTCCAGAGGGCTTCGACCCCCTAGAAGCAGGTATGGAATTTATGCCCTGACAGCTATTCCTGACGAGTCTTCGCAGAACGTGACAGTTCCAATGACCGGCGTTGTTCTAGACCTATGGTTAGAGATTAAATTTTACGGCCAAATTCATAACGATTAACACACAACCCAAGCACCTTATCGTGCATCCATATTTTTTGGCATTACTTTAGGCTTCAACCAAGCAGCCCTCCACTCTAATGTGAGGAAAGAGTGAAGGGCTTTTGGTATTGAGAATAGAAAGTCTGGCATCGAGCTATATTCCCATGGGGCAACCCCCAAAGTATTGTCGCCGCGCCAGT
>JBFRWN010000018.1:0-30867 GCA_051439605.1 Synechococcus sp. | reverse complement strand
CCAATTGCCTGACTCCATCCCTCTACTCCATCGCTCGTTCTTGTTGGAGTCACTTTAACCTAGGGCTGAACACATGGCCTAGAAACCCTGTCCTCTATAGCCTGGAGGACTTAGCAGGAAAAGTCAGTATGATGGCACGGGTGTTTGGAGTCTCCAGCCAGCATGGAAGGATTTCTCAATTTAAATAAACCCGCCGGTTGGACCTCCCACGACTGCGTGGGTAAATTGCGCCGCATTTTCCACACCCGCCAGGTGGGGCATGGGGGCACCCTCGATCCCGATGCTACGGGGGTGTTACCCGTAGCGATTGGACGCGCTACCCGATACCTGCAGTTTTTGCCGGGGGGCAAGTCCTATCGGGCAACGTTCGTGCTGGGGCAAAGCAGCACTACAGATGATTCCTCTGGAGAGATTACGGCGCGTCAACCTGTTCCAACCCTAGATGAAGCCACTGTACGGGCTGCCTTAGCCAACTTTGTGGGGAACATCCAGCAAATTCCTCCCGTGTTCAGCGCTATTCGTCGTCAGGGCAAGCGACTGTACGAACTGGCGCGGGAGGGAGCAACAGCAGAATCGTTGCAGCTAGAGCCCCGCAGTGTTCAGATCGATCGCATTGTTGTTTTGGCTTGGCGGGGGGGAGACTTCCCAGAGGTGGATGTAGAGATTGATTGCGGAGCAGGGACCTACATTCGCGCGATCGCCCGCGACCTAGGGCACCTTCTAGGGACGGGAGCCTTGATGAGTCGCCTCCATCGTACCCGCAGCGGACCTTTCGTGGATGCGGATAGCATCGCTTTGCAGACTCTACTGGAAACGGACCATCCTGAAACAATGCTGCAGCCGATCTCTGCGGCATTTGCAGAACTGGGGGAAATAGAGCTTGAGAAGGAGGAAGCCCACCGCTGGTGCTGCGGCCAAAAACTCCCCCATCCTGACCCCCACAACCCCAACCTGCTAAAAGTTACGTGCGCAGGTCAGTTTTTGGGGCTGGCTCAACTGCAAGACGACTATCTGAAGCAAATGCGGGTATTAGCCAGCCGGGGATAATGGTCAGCGGAGTAACCACCGTTTACGATGGGGCCATATTGTTTGTGTTGAGGCCGCAATGCGTCGGATCGGAATTTTTCTGTCAGTTGTGATGTTAGTGGTGCTGGCGGGGTGTAAGAACCCTCTGAATGCACGAGAAGCTCAATCGGGGGATTTGGTACGGGTGAACTACACTCTCAAGCTATCGGATGGCAGCGTGGCGGATTCCTCTGAAGGGCGAGAGCCACTAGAGTTCACGCTGGGGGCTGGGGAAGTTGTTCCGGGGTTCGATCGCGGCGTGACCGGCTTGCAGGAGGGGGAATCCACAGAGTTTACCCTCACTCCTGAAGAAGGCTACGGAGAACCACGGCCCGAACTTGTATTGGATCTACCTCGCGACCCGGAGCAAGAGGATGGCGAACTAGTCGTGGGCATGACGGTATTTTTGGCGGGTCCGGGAGGGACTCCCATCCCAGCCAAGGTGCTCGAGTTTGACGACGAAACGGTGAAGCTGGATGCCAATCCCCCTCTGGCCGGGGAGGAGCTGAACTTTGCCGTAGAGCTGGTCGAGATTGTGGATACCGAGACTCTCGATGGAGATGAGGCTGATGAAGGGGATGCTGCTGCGGAGCCACAACCTTAGTTTGGCTAGATTGAAACTTTGGTTAGCTTGCAACGCTAGCAAATTGGACTTAGAGCCGGAGCTGTCTGTAGCGACCGTCAAGTCGCTGAGGGCATTTTAGCTATCCCAATCCATAGCGGGGCATAGGGACTTACGTCCTAACTAAAATGTTAAAGGCTATATGATAAGCACCCAGCTTCTTTTCAATCTTGGCAAGACCTTATCCCTGGGCTGATTCTTGGCGAGGGCGTTTCCACTTTCTTTTCAAATAGACAACAGAAATCGCTGCTCCACTGCCGATCGCAATCCAGTAAGGACTGTAAACCACGAACCAGATGCCCCCTTCAAGCAGGCTGATGGTGAGCACTCCCAACGAGTGGGTGGATTGCTGCCACGCCTCGTGAAGCTGAGTGGTTAACGACCGGTCGCGGGGGACTGCCGCCAGTTTTGTCTCTAGAGTTACGGAGATTTGCGAGTACGTCACCTGATTCTGCAGGTGGGTCAGGCGAGCTTCAGTTTGTTCGATTTGTTGGCGAATCGTCCCCAGCTCGCGGGTGACCTCTAAAACATCGCTGAGGCGGCCCGAGCGATCGAACAGTGCCAGCACCGCCTCTTCGCCCTGGCGCAGGTTACGCAAGCGGGCATCGTAATCCACCATCTGAGTGGAGACATCCTCTGCCGTGATGCTCTGGGACTGTAAAGTTCCCAACTGACTGAGTTCGTCGAGGGCGGCATCCAGTTGTGCTTGCGGGACTTGCAATTGCAAGTGGGCAGCATGGCGATCGCCATCGAAATTCGGGGTGGATTCGTTCAGCGACAGTAGGTCCCCATCGAACTGACCCAATAGCCCGGAGATTGCGGCTAAGGCATCATCCACCGAATCCACCACTAAGCTCATGGAGGCTCGACGAATCAGTTGCGGCCGGTTGGGGGCGATCGTTGAGTTACTCCCCATAGCCCTTTGAACTTCAGTCAGGGGCGCTGCTGTATCTGCCGCAATCGCTCCCCCCTCACTTAGAAACGGGGTTTGGCTGAGCCCTGCATTCATCTGCTGAAGTTTGCTAGGGCCACTTTCATCTGTCTGGAGACTTGAAACTCCACAACTGGCTATCCAAGCAGTGCCCAGTAGTGCTCCTAGCGTCCCTACCCATTTGACCGATCGCTGACGACCCATTGCATAACTCCTAGTTCTTATAGCTGGGACCATTTCAGTTAAGACAGAAAAGTCGATACCGAGTCAGAGCGCTGGGTAGCTGAAATGTCCTAAGCGACTCGACGGTCGCTATATCTTCACTGTGGAGGAGTCAACGGGGTAGAAGGTCTCAGTTACCAATTCCGAAACGATAATTTTTGGGTAGAGGATATCCTGTACCGTCGCAAAACTGCGTTCCACTCCCGAAAGCAGCAGCCAGGATCGGACAATGGCGCTACCATCGCCTCAGTTGTGTGAGTTCCCCTGCGAGACTGCCGTTATGACTGCTATCGCCCTCAAAGGGATTTTGGTCTACGCCATTGTTGTAGCCATCGGTGGCGGAATTGGATTTCTCAAAAGTAAGAGTAAAGTATCGCTGATGAGCGGGCTGGTAAGTGCAGCACTGCTGGTGATTGCCTATATCGTTAGCCAAACTAGTCAGGTGGGAGGGTTAGCGATCGCCTTGGGAAGTGCCATTTCCCTGTGTGCCGTCTTTCTGATGCGTCTCAAAAAAACGGGCAAATTTATGCCCGCTGGATTGATGGGAATTGTCAGCGCGATCGCCGGAATCATTTTTGCCCTCGGACTGATTGAAGTGCTTTAGCTGATATGTAGCGACCGTCAAGTCGCATAGGACATTTTAGCTATCCCAATCTATGGCTGGGCATAGAAACTGTCGTCCTAACTAAAATGTCAAAGACTATAGCTGTGCCCATTTCAATTAGGTCCTAATAAACATCTCAAACTAAGCACCCACATCAGCCAGTTGGTCATCTGAGGTCGAGTTTTGGGATGTTACCTCCCCACTAGGGGATTGTTTGCGCAGACGTGCCGCCTCTTGTTTGGGTTTCAAATACAGATTTTCGACGATCACCGAGGCTCCAGCAAACCAGGGGGGCACGATCGCCGCCCCCAAAATACCCAGAACTTGCACGCCCCCGATGACTGACAGAAGCTGATACAGCGGATGCACCCCGACTGCCGACCCCACCAACAGCGGATCGAGCAGGTAAGTTTCTAGGTTCTGCACGATGGTATACAGAATCAACACCCACAACACCAACCATCCCCCCTGAGCGATCGCCACGACTAGGGCAGGGATGGCCCCCAAGATGGGCCCAATAAACGGCACGAGGTTGGTCACCCCCGCGATCGCCCCCAGTGCCAGCGAGAATTCCGCTAATCCCAGCATGCGCAGACCAAACGTGGTCACTACCGCCAAAATAATGGACACCAGCAAGCGTCCCCGCAAGTACGTCCCCATGCGGTAGCCCACCTCCCCCATTTGACTCTGGATGCGGCTATCCCAAGGTTCTGGCAGCAGTTGCGATAGCCCCCGCACCAGACGATCGCTATCCGCCAGCATGTACCCCGAGAAGAACAGCGCCAGCACGAAGCTGAGCACAGCCCCCACAATGCCGCGTGTAATGCTGTAAGACCTGAGCACAAACTCCTGTCCGGTTTGAATAGTCCAGCGGGTCAGGGTTTGCAGATCGAACAGTTGCCGCACTAGGTCTGATAAGGCGGCAGATTCGTCGGGGGTGAGCTTTTCTTCGGCTAAGGCAACAATCTTTTCGGTGACGATGGGCACCTGCCGAATCAACCGCTGCAATTGCTCGAAGACCTGGGGGCCGATCAGCAGAAACACGCCGACGAGTACCAGAATGGCAAACAAGTAAAATAGTGCCGCCGATAACCAACGGGGCAGCCAAATTCGTTCTCCGTAATCCACGATCGGCGCAATGGCTGTGGCCAAGACAATCGCCACCATCAGCAGTACGAGGACTCCCCGTAACTGCCACAACAACAGGCAGCTGGCGATCGCCACAAACACTGTCAGCAGACTGGATATGGAGAGGTTAATCGTGCGATCTCTCATACAACTTGATTGAGCCTATTTCAGTGACATTCGTCTTACGCCCGCTCCAAAAAGACTCGATCCTCTCCATCCACCTCCGCCACATGCACCCGCACGCTCTCGGATTTGGCGGTGGGAAGAACCTTGCCCACGTAATCGGGATGGATCGGCAAATCTCGATGTCCGCGATCGATCAAGGTTGCCAGACGGACAAATTCCGGTCGGCCAAAGCCATTGATGGCTTCTAAAGCAGCCCGAATGGTGCGACCGCTGTAAATAACGTCATCCACTAGGATGATTTGGCGATCGGTAATGTCGCAGGGCAAATCGCTGGGGTCGGGGGTGCGCATGTGCAACCGCTCCAGATCGTCACGATAGAACGTGATGTCGAGGGCACCCACCGCTACGGTAATGCTGCTAAAGTCTTCCCCCCGCTGGCTGGCTTCCAGTCGCTGAATTTGACCCGCCAAGCGATGGGCCAACGGCACTCCACGGGTACGGATACCCAACAGGACAATCCGGCTGAGATCGGGGTGATGTTCGACGATCTCGGACGCGAGGCGGGTAAGGGTGCGGCGCACTTCAGCAGCATCCAAGATTTCGACAGTTGAAGTCGTCACTGGCTCAGTCTCCATCAAGGACCGAGGGTTAGGGCTTCACTCTATCTCGTTCCCCTTAAGGATTCCACCTCACTTTCTGGATGGCGATCGGTACTTTGACAATCGGGTTTGTTCGAGCGCTTGAACATCCCCGCCCCAAAGGAGGGTTGTAGGTGCAACGATAGTGGCTCTAGTTCGACAACCGGAGATAATAATTGAGCAGAGTAGCTGAGTGAATGTCCCCTCGCATGGCTCCAACGAACGGCACTATCCTGCAGTATTTTCATGGCTTTCTCCCCGTCGACCTCAAGTTTTGGTCGGAGTTGTGCGATCGCATTCCAGCGATCTCTCGGGCGGGTTTCTCTGCAGTTTGGTTACCCCCTGCATACACTGTAAGCCAGCAGGACGGTCTGGACGATTGCTTGCCAGATGTATGGCTGAGAAGGGGTCATGACGCCTCTGGACCCCGTGGAGCACTGCTGCAGTACAGCACCGGGGGCAGGTTAGCCTCGACTGTAGAACAACTGCAGGCAAAAGGGATACAGGTGTATGCCGATATCGTTTTCCACGGCGAGGCGGGGATCTTGCGGGGACAGTTACAAGAATGGAGCTGCTGGTTTTTAGAGGTGACGGGAGTCGATGGGTTTCGTTTAGATGCGGCAATAGACCTGACTTTCGATACTATCAATCGCTGGCTCTATTCCTTAAGCCAGTACGAAAGCCACCTCCCTAGTCCTACAGAACGGCAAAGTTGTTCTGAACATAGTTCAGCCCAAACCCCTACAGTCCAGAAAAGTACGACACAAGACGTTGACGATCGCAAGCTGTTTCATTTCGGTGAATATTGGCTGGGGGACGCGGGGCCTCTGCAGTGGTTTTTGGAAGAATTAGATAATCGCCTTGCGCTATTGGATGTACCCCTGCATTACAACTTTCACCACGCCAGTCGATCGGGTCGAAACTATGACCTCAGTCAAATTTTGGCAGGGTCGTTAGTGCAACAATGCCCTTTGCAGGCAATTACGTTTGTGGATAACCACCACAGCCAACCGCTAGAAATTTACGATTCTGTGGTTGAGGCTTGGTTTAAGCCCCTTGCCTACGCCCTTATTCTGCTGCGAAAAGACGGCTACCCCAGCGTTTTTTACGCCGACTATTACGGGGCTCAGTATGAGGGGATAGGAGGAGATGGTCTGCCATATTCTATTGTTTTGGATTCCCATCAATGGATCTTGAACCAGCTCATGCAGCTGCGCAGGCAATCTGCCTACGGCGATCAAAAAGAATATTTTGACGATCGCAATGTTGTGGGTTGGACGCGACTCGGTAACTCCGAGCATCCTCGCGCGATCGCCGTTTTGATGAGTAATGGGACTAGCGGCAGCAAGTGGATGTACGTCAATCGAGCCAACGCCCAATTTCGGGATGCTTTGGGTCACGTCAGTCAGACGGTGGTGACGGATGTCTGGGGATGGGGGGAATTTCTGTGCCAAGGGCGGTCGGTATCTGTCTGGGTGGAGCAATAACGCGATCGATATTGCGATCTTGACGGTCATTCCCCAAAATTGGGGGGCGCTGGAATGGCGCTATCTACTTTCCTGCTTGCGAATCTGTCTGCCTAATGACTGTCCCCCTGCCTCCCCCTACCCTGCTTGCTCCACAGATCCAATCCTGGCTCATTGAGGACTGGGGCAGAGGAGATCGCGCTACGTTGGGGCTCTTCCCCGATCCAGCTCAATCTCCGGTGTGGACTGCGCAAATTATCTTGAAGCGTTCGGGCACCATCGCCGGGTTATCCCTCGCCCGTGCGATTTGGGAACGAGTTGCCCATCTTTACGGCAGCCCAGACATTACCTTCACCTCCCACATTCAAGAGGGGGACATCCACCCTGCCAACACCTCCCTCGCAACAATCACCGCCCCCGCCGCCATTTTGCTGATGGGAGAGCGGGTGGTGCTCAATCAGTTGGGGCATCTCAGCGGTATTGCTACCTTGACCAAGCACTATGTGGACGAGCTTGCCGATCTTCCCACTCAATTGGTGGATACTCGCAAAACCCGCCCCAGTCTGCGAGATTTAGAGAAATACGCCTTCGCCGTCGGAGGCGGCACGAACCACCGCCACGGCTTGGATGATGCCGCTATGGTCAAAGACAATCACATCTTGGCTGCTGGCAGTATCGCCGCCGCCGTCTCCTCCATTCGAGAGCGATCGCCCTATCCCATGCCCATCGAAGTGGAAACCGAAACACTTGAGCAGGTTAGAGAGGCGATCGCGGCTCAAGCTGACATTATCATGCTCGACAACATGTCCCTGGAGGGGATGGCAGCCGCCCTCCAAGCCATTGCAGGGAGAGCCAAAACTGAAGCTTCGGGTAACGTTACGCGCGATCGGCTACGGGCGATCGCCGAGTTAGGAGTGGATTACATCTCTACCAGTGCCCCCATCATGCAAGCAACCTGGTTGGACGTGGGGCTCGATTTTATTGAGCAGCCTGTGAATTAATTTGCTTTGAAGAGAATTTTGCAGTTAACAAACAACTCTTTTTAGATAGATTGAACTGATTACACCGCTGGATTGAGTTCCTCTTTTCGGGCTTTTAATTCGAGATACACCACTGCTTTCAGTACTTGCCAAAAAGGCAACAGAGCTAAGCCGAGAAAAACGTTTAGCAAAGTAGATAGAACCACCACTACAAGGTAGCTATAATTATCAAGTTCAAATCCTACAACTGCCATCTCCGGCAAAAATGCAACTACAAATTGTATAATTTGAAAAGGCAGGGCGATTAGCAAACCGATTCCAATTATCAGAATCACGTTGAATGAGAATTTCTCGGTTAAGATCCAACTTCTACTGATACTTTCACCAGCCTCGTTATTGTCTTCAATAGCTAAGACAACTTCTGCTATAAACCATCTAGCAAACAACCAAAGAAACAGACCAATCGAGGCTAATACGTAAAGTAGACCCAACAAAGCAATCAATGCCCATACTGATGGGGAAGCCTCTATCCCCGATAGAATCCCAATCGGAATGATAAAGATAATACTACCGACGGTAGACACTGCAATATAGGCAAGGAGGTATAGAAGTCCTACATAGATTGCGATGCGCAGAAATGCCCAAGTTTTGGGCTTGATCCCTTCGCAGGCCTGACGGGGAGAGTCGGTACTATGGGTGAGCCGATTGAAGGCCAGTTTTGAGATCAGAGCAGAGTTCGCTAGAAATTTGGCAAAACTATAGAGATAAAACCCACACCATACAATGACGCTAACGAAAATTGCTAACCCTAAGAAGGGGGTGGGAGCATCCAGTGGAGCTGCTAACAGGGCAACAATCCCTCCCAGAACAACGGTTGTGGCAACGATGGTGGCAATGGGCCAGGCAACGGCGCGTAAGGCAATAAGAATATAGCGAGAAAATTGCGATCGATACAGTCGAATTGCAGTGCAGACAATACTCCCCACCTTTAACGGCTGTGGAATACTAGGTGGCGAACTTTGAGCCATAACGAATCGATTCAACTGGAGGAATTGACAGCCTATTGTATCGACAGTTCTTAATCCTTGGAGTTCAGGATTGAAAAGCGAGATAATAATTAAGGATCCATTTTTTGCATAACAGAGGCAATAACTTGCGTTAAGGGTACTCTCTAACATGCGTTGTCTTGACGGAATTGCCTTGACCCACAAGCAATAGACTGGATTGAGCTGCCACCACTTGAAATGGGCAGGAATGGGGCATCATGAAGAGCGGTGTGGGATGAATTCCAACCGAAAGGCCAGACGCTTCCACGTGCATTCACCCACTGCCGTTAAGGGTTGCTGTAACTCTTCTGCTTATCTACCTATCCCGATCTTTAAGGGGAAACCATGCCGCATACCCAACAGTTAGATACTTGCCTGGACAGCGATCTTACTAAAGCCCCCAACATCGAACGCTACTTAATTCAGAAGCACGAGCAATACTCAGCTGTCACTGAAGGAAAGATGGCGGACTATATCCCCGAACTGGCCAAGGCGAATCCTGACTGGTTTGGCATTTCTCTAATTACCACCGATGGCCGCATTTTCGAAGTAGGGGATTGCCAGCAACAGTTCACGATTCAATCGATTTCAAAAGCCTTTTTATACGGTCTGGCACTGGAAACTTGCGGACGAGATCGCGTTTGGGCCAGGGTGGGTGTGGAGCCTTCTGGTGAGGCATTTAACTCGATCGTTCTCGATCGAGCCACCAACCGACCCTTTAACCCTATGGTGAATGCCGGAGCGATCGCCACCACCGATCTGATTCCTGGTAGTGGCAGCACGGAACGGCTCACGCGCGTTTTGGAGATGTTCGAGCGCTATACTGGCCGCAAAATGTACATCGACGTGCCGGTCTCCCTGTCCGAGCGGGCAACCGGTAGCCGAAATCGGGCGATCGCCTACCTCATGCATAACTTTGGCATGATTGGGGACAAAATCGACGAGACCCTCGATCTCTATTTTCAGCAATGTTCCATTTTGGTTACTGCCCACGATTTAGCCTTGATGGGGGCTACATTGGCTAATGCTGGCATTAATCCCATTACGGGGGTGCGCGCGTTGCAGTGCGAATACGTCCAGGACGTATTGAGCATCATGCACACTTGCGGCATGTACAACTATGCGGGGGAATGGGCTTATCGGGTAGGGATTCCTGCCAAAAGTGGAGTGGGGGGAGGTATCACCGCTGTGGTCCCCCACACGCTTGGGGTAGGGGTATTTTCTCCAGCCCTAGACGAGCGTGGAAATAGCGTCCGGGGGATTCATTTCTGCCAAGATTTCTCGCGAGATTTTGGACTCCATCTCTACTGCGCTGCCGATGACAAGAACAAGCTGGATGACTGGCTCGATCGAGCGAGCAAACTTCCCAATACAGGCTTCGAAGGGAACTGCTAACATCGCTAGCTTGAAATGAGCTTCCTTCCCCCCCTCAGTGCGATCCCTCGTGGGCAATTCGCGTCTGGAGTTAACCCACCTCCGAAAAGTGGCTGAGTGCTGTCTTTATAGCAGTCCTCCGTATGGTATGGATGTAGGAGGTCAACCAATATATTTTTTCTACAAGAGTTTCAGCATATTTACTCTTTTACTCCTTTCAATACAGTTCAGGATAAGTTCAGGTGCCCACAAAAAACCAAGAGAAAAGACTGGTTAACTTCAAGCAATTTGCTGTTATTATTATTTTCCTCGGGAGTGCTGTTCGAGTTATACAGTATTGTTTTAATCGTTCTCTTTGGGCTGACGAATCTGTCTTAGCATTAAATATTATCCATCGATCCTACCGTGAGTTATTGCAACCTCTAGATTACGATCAGGGAGCACCCTTTGGATTTCTAATGCTTGAGAAGTTTGCAACTCAGGTATTAGGGGCAAATGAATACGCACTTCGACTCTTCCCCCTGATCGGAGGAATTACAACACTCGTTATTTTCTACTATATTGCCCGTCAATACCTGACAAACGATGTCATCCTAATGGCTCTAGTACTGGTGGGTTTCTCAGATTCTTTCGTTTATTTCTCAACTGAGGTCAAGCAGTACTCAACTGATGTAACCATCGCATTGCTTTGCTTTTGGATTGCCAAACAACTGCAATATCGATTTTCTACATCAAACAGAATTATTCTACTTGTAGCTGGTTTCAGTCTTGTATGGTTCTCTCATCCAGCTATTTTTGTACTGGTGGGTGTTACCTGTAGCTTAATCGTTACAGACTGGAATCAAACGAGACCTCTTTTCACTTCAAAATCTAGGATTAACTCAGTTTGGATTAGCTTGAAAAATCTGCTTGGGGTTGTCCAAAGGCAAATGCTAACCCGTCAGAACTTCATTATTTATGCAAGCTGGCTTGTCAGTTTCTTACTGTTCTATCTGTTGTCAGTACTGAATCTGAGTTCTAACGAAACACTTCAAAATTCGTGGCAGTCAAAGGGAGCCTACCCGGATTCATACAATCCAATTGATATTCTCTTATGGCTGGTTGAAAGAGTTGGCCTCTTCTTTTACACACCCCTCGGCTATGCCAATCCGGGAAACGAAGTTATAGGGTATGGAGTTGCGATCGCGCTGTTGCGACTCTTCGCATTCATAATGGGGAGTTTTTCTTTCGCAAAGCGGAAGTCAGGCGAACTGCTGATACTCTTATCCCCAATTTTGATAACGCTATTTGCCGCCTTCTTGCGCAAGTATCCATTCGAGGGCCGGTTAGTCTTCTTTCTGTCTCCTTTTATCATGATTTTAATTGCAGAAGGGATGTATCGATTGTGTAAGATTCACAACCTACCCCTGAAAGGAATTGGGTTTGTCGTCTCCATTTTGATACTGAGCCAACCCCTACAAAATACATTGCCTTTATTTCATCGGCCATTTCATAGAGAGGAGATTAAGCCTGTTCTTGAGTATGTCAAACAGCATCAAGAGCCGGAAGATATTTTATACGTTTATCAGAGGGGCATCCGTCAGTTTGAGTTTTATGCCAAAACCTATGGCTATGAGGCAGGGGATTATAGTTTAGGCGTAGATGACCTAGATGAGGTTGATGGTCGCAGCGTTTCGGAGGAAGAACGCGTTCGCTATTACAAAGACTTAGATCGGCTGCGCGGAAATCCACGTGTTTGGGTCCTGTTTTCTCATGCCTGGATCGATGAAGAAAACGACTTAGTTACGAACTACCTCAATTGTATGGGCGAGCAAATAGATTCCTTTCGAGAGGTTGGTGCATTTGTTTACTTATACGATCTAAGCCACACAAGTTCAGAGTGTCAGAATTCATTCCAATCTCGCTATAAGCGCCAACTGGCGTCAGTTGGCAACAGCATTTCTATCAGAGCGGGCCCTTGATGACCTAGGTCCAACACTATAGATGATATGGATGGGCGAGGAGAGATTCGAACTCTCACGGGTTTCCCCGCCGCATTTTGAGTGCGGTGCGTCTACCATTTCGCCACTCGCCCAGCGGACAATCATAATACCCGATCGCCGGGACAAATCCCAACGGTTTGCAAGAGGGATAATAAAGAAACCCTTTCTATCCCGCTCAACGATTCCTATGACCTCCAGCGAGTCCCGCAACGAACTGTCTTCCGGTTCAGGTCCCCCATGCCAGCAAACCCTCGCGAGATCTGTGGAATTACAGGGGGTGGGCCTGCACAGTGGAGCTATGGTGAATTGCCGCCTCAATCCAGCGTCGGTTGATAGCGGCATCCGCTTCGTGCGCACCGATCTCCCCGCACAGCCTGGGGTAACGGCAAGTCTTGACTGCGCTACTCCCGCTCAATTATCCACTCTGTTGCGGCAGGGGGAGGCTCAGGTGCGCACCATCGAACATCTGATGGCAGCCTTAGCTGGATGTTGGGTGGATAATTGTCAGGTAGAGCTGGATGGCCCTGAAGTACCGATTTTGGATGGATCGGCACAACCCTGGGCGATCGCGATCGCAGAGGTTGGGCTGCAAGGGCAATCGGGGGCACGTCGGGCGATCGCAATCGAGCAACCCATCACGTTGTGGGAAGGGGAGGCCTTTGTGAGTGCCGTACCCAGCCCCGTCACCCGCTACAGTTACGGAATCGATTTTCCCAATAGCCCAATTGGAGAGCAGTGGTATAGCTGGGTGAACTCCCCTGGCACCTTTGCCCAGCAGATTGCCCCCGCCCGCACGTTCACCACCGAAGCCAATGCCCGCAAAGCCATGGAATTAGGACTCATAAAGGGTGGCAGCTTAGACAATGCCATCGTCTGCAACGAGGATGAGTGGTTGACACCGCTAAGGTTTGATGACGAGCCCGTGCGCCATAAACTGATAGATTTATTAGGCGATCTCAGCTTGACAGGTGTCCGTTGGCAAGCTCATTTTTTGGCCTATAAAGCCAGCCACACGCTTCACGGTCACTTTGCTCGACAGCTCATCGAACTTGCTGGTGAACGCTAGCAGCGGAGCAGGAACGAGCTTTAAGACAGGTAACTATTGCCTAGCTCCTGACCCCGCGGTCTATCCGACCCAAAATTTTGCACATCACCCCAATTCAACCCATCTACCGTGACAGCCGTTTCTCCCCCCCCCCCTCAAACCACCCCTTCACCCGGTTCCAAAATCGTGTTCACGGCAGAAGAGATTCAGGGGATTCTGCCCCATCGTTATCCTTTTCTGTTGGTTGACCGCATCATAGAGTTTGTACCGGGGGATTATGCGGTTGGCATCAAGAACGTCACTTTTAACGAACAATTTTTTCAGGGACACTTCCCCGGCCGCCCCATTATGCCAGGGGTTCTCATTGTTGAAGCAATGGCTCAAGTAGGGGGGATTGTTCTAACACAACTGTCTGAGGCAGAAAACCAACTGGCCTTGTTTGCTGGTATTGACGGTGTACGCTTCCGACGTCCGGTGGTTCCTGGCGATCGCCTAGTCATCACCACTCAGTTATTAACTCTCCGGCGCAAGCGCATCGGCAAGATGTCGGCTAAAGCAGAAGTGGATGGCAAACTAGTGACGGAAGGAGACCTGATGTTCTCGCTGGTGGACTAGCTGCCGCGAACCTTGACCCTATCCCTGGTTTGTCTCACTTCCTTAACCTGTTCCAATGACCTACTGTTCCTTTTTGTCGGAATCAATAGCTTCAGCCAGTCGGCCCATCGTGCGGAGTGGCCTCGTTACGTAAACTATGACAACTGTGTCTTCTTCCGAACGCATCCATCCCACCGCCTCGGTTCATCCGATGGCGGAACTGCACCCTACTGTGGAAGTCGGGGCTGGCTGCGTAGTTGGGGAGCACGTTCGCATTGGGGCAGGGACAAAACTGTATCCGCATGTTGTGATCGACGGCTGGACCAGCATTGGCAGTGATAATCGCATTTACCCCGGTGCTGCTATCGGTCTGGAACCTCAGGATTTGAAATATCGCGGTGCCCCCAGTCGAGTGGAGATCGGCGATCGCAACTCGCTGCGAGAGTATACCACCGTCAATCGCGCTACCGAAGAGGGCGAAGTAACCCGCATCGGTAACGATAATTTGCTGATGGCTTACGCCCACGTTGCACACAATTGCGAGATAGCCGACGGCGTGATTATTGCGAACTCGACCGCACTGGCTGGTTACGTTCGAATTGAGTCCCAGGCAAGAATCAGTGGCCTACTGGGTATTCATCAGTTTACGCATATCGGCAAGTTGGCCATGGTGGGAGGAATGGCTCGTATCGATCGCGATGTCCCCCCGTTCACGATGGTAGAGGGTAATCCCGGTCGCATTCGTGGACTGAACTTGGTGGGGTTAAAGCGGTCTGGCCTCAAGGTTACCGATCCCGCGTTTAAACAGTTGAAGGAAGCTTACCGATTGCTGTATCGCAACGAGGGCAATATGGAAGCTACCCTCCAGGAGCTTGCTAGCTGGACAGACTCAGAATTGGTGATGGAGCTAGTCAACTTCCTGGATCGCTCCATCCATGACGAAGGACGGCGGGGTCCGTTACCCACTAAAAAAAACCATCGCAAGGGCGAAGCGTAGCGGATGCCCCGGATTTTTCTGTGTACTGGTGAAGTATCTGGCGATTTGCAGGCCAGTCATTTGGTTCGGACCTTGTTACGGCTGCGACCCGATTTAGAAATCGTTGCCGTTGGAGGCGATCGCTTGGCAGCGGCGGGGGCTACCCTGCTACACAACTCTACGGCAATCAGCGCAGTTGGCATTTTAGAGGCGCTACCCTTCATTGCTCCTACCCTGTGGTTGGAGTGGAAGGTGAAGCGGTATTTAGCCCAGAATCCCCCCGATTTGGCCATTTTGGTGGATTACGTTGGGGTCAATCACCGCATGGGGGAACGTCTGAAAAAGATGGGCGTACCGGTGATTTACTACATTGCCCCTCAAGAATGGGTGTGGACGTTCACCCCCAAGCTCACCAACCAGCTGGTCAAATTTTCGAGGCTGATTCTGGCCATCTTTTCTGCCGAGGCAGAGTACTACCAAAAGGCTGGCGGTACAGTGCGCTGGGTGGGCCATCCTTTAATCGACATCTTGGAGAATTCTCCCTCTCGCCAACAGGCACGCGCCCAGCTAGAGATGTCACCCGAAACGACGGCTATCGGAATTTTTCCCGCCTCGCGCTCGCAGGAGCTGCACAGGGTAAGTCCCACATTAATTCAGTCTGCAAAGCTGCTGCAGGACCGTCTACCCCAGGTTGAGTTTTGGGTGTCGCTGTCTCGTCCGGACTTTAAACCTGCGATCGCCAAGCAGGCAAAACGGGCTGGAATCGAACTGAAATTTGTGGAAAAGGACAGCAAAACCATGCTGTCGGCCGTCGACCTTGTTTTAGCAAAATCCGGCACGGTGAACCTAGAAACCGCCATTCGGGGGGTGCCGCAGGTGGTGATTTATCGGGTGAATCCCATCACCTACTGGATTGCCAAGCACATCCTCAAGATGTCTATCCCATTTGTGTCTCCCCCTAATTTAGTGCTGATGCGGCCGGTGGTGTTAGAGCTGTTGCAACACGAGGCACAGCCCCAAAGAATTGCCGACGAAGCCTTTGAACTGCTAACGAATCGTGAACGGCAGCAGAAATTGCAGCAGGACTATGCCGAATTGCGAACAGCGTTAGGTGAAAGAAGAGTACTTGAGCGGGCAGCGAACGAAGTTTTGCAGATTTTGGACGAGTCTTGCTCCCGTTGATCGTTGCGTGGGGCTACCGCTACAAAAGTTGTCCGAGGGGTTTGAAGAACGGTCTACACCCCGAGCTGGCGGGTGAGCGAATGCTGCGCGCAGGACTGCAGCCATCGTCGTGCCACCTGCGGCTGTGCCCCCCAATGCAGGTGCAGGTAAGAGGCATGTATGCGATCGCTGCTCCACCCCTCCCGAGTCTGACCCCATTCATAGATTCCTGAACGAGCGCTCGTTTGAGGCTGGCAGGTGGAGTGGTGAAACTCGTGTCCCCGAATTGACTCGCCACAGTGAACAGCAGGGGTAGATGTCATGACCCGAGCGGAACGGTAACCGAGGGTAAGTTTGCGAGACATGGTGGTGCTGTAAGGAAACCAGCCAACCATCGAGTGCGTTTTCTCGTAGCGATCGATAAGATTCTGCCCCAACACCATCAGCCCACCGCACTCGGCATAGGTGATGGGGATGCCCCCTGGAGGAACAGTTTGCCTGCTGAGTTGCTGGGATAATTCGGCAGCAAACACTTCGGGGAACCCCCCCCCCAAATACAGACCGTCGAATTGGCTGCAGGGATTGAAACCGGACTGCAGAGGAGAAAAATATTCTAGCCGTGCCCCGAAATGCTCCAACAGGTCGAGATTGTCTGCGTAGTGAAAGTTGAAGGCAGCATCGCGGGCAATGCCGATGATCGGAGATCGCGGTAGCGGTGGCGGCTGGGGCCACAGGTGTGTATCTCCTGCTGGGACCGTGACCTGTTGAGGGACCTCTAGCAGGGGCGCGAGCTGTTCCCAGTTGAAAGACGTGTCTGCCAAATGGGCGAGGCGATCGAGGAGATGAGGAAAGTTATCCTGTTCTTCGGCGGGGATCAGTCCCAAGTGGCGGCTGGGCAAGTGAATATCCGGAGTAGTTCGTACCGTACCCAGAACGGGGAGATTGATAGAGGCGATCGCCTCCTGTAGCAGGTATGCGTGCCGATCGGATCCAACTCGGTTGAAGATGACTCCGGCCACCCGCAGGTTCGGATCGAAGTGCGTCAGACCGTAGGCAATCGCGGCAACCGTGCGACCCACCTTTTGAGCATCTAGGATAAGCACGACTGGGAGGTCCAGCAGCTTGGCCACGTGAGCAGTGCTGGCATACTCTCCTCCATCTGTTTTGCCATCAAATAACCCCATCACCCCTTCCACTACTGCTGCTTGCTTGTGACGGCAATGGTGAACAAAGCAGTAACGAACGTAGTCTTCTGAAGTGAGAAAAGGGTCGAGATTGCGACAGGGAAGGCCGGTGGCTGCCTGGTGGAACATCGGATCGATGTAGTCTGGCCCCACTTTGAAGGACTGCACCTGCAGCCCCCGATTTTTCAGGGCTGTTAACAGCGCTAGGGTAATGGTGGTTTTCCCACTGCCACTGGCGGGGGCGGCGATCGCAATTGCCACTAAGCTTCAATCTCCATACGTGTTCGGGTCTGCATTTTATATACCCGTTAGGATTCGATGCCCGTTAGTATTCAATTCCCCGCTGAGCCTTGATCCCTTGCTCGCGGAAGGGATGTTTGACGAGTTTCATCTCGGTCACTAAATCGGCCCGTTCGATCAGTTCCGGCGGAGCCCCCCGCCCCGTCAAAATGACGTGCACGTCTTCGGGCTTTTGGGCCAATCCAGCTAAGACAGTTTCAACATCGAGGTACCCCAGCTTGATGGCAATGTTAATTTCATCTAAGAGAACCACGTGAAAGTCGCCGCTGACGATCAGTTCCAAGCTCTTTTCCCAAGCTCGATGCACATTGGCGATATCGCGATCGCGATCCTGGGTCTCCCAGGTAAATCCTTCGCCGAGGGCGTGAAATTCCACCAATGGGGAATGCATCGACTTCAATAACTTGGCTTCCCCAGGCTCCCAAGCCCCCTTAATGAACTGCACCACCCCCACTTTGAGACCGTGTCCGAGGGCACGGAAGATCACTCCAAAGGCAGCGGAACTTTTACCTTTACCATCTCCAGTATTGACAATCACCAACCCTTTTTGCTCGGTCATATTGGCCAGCCGCTGGTCCTGCACCTGCTTGCGGCGTGACATCTTTTGGCGGTGCTTATCTGCAACTGCGTTAGTTGGAGTTCGTTCAGCGCTCATCAACTCTCTCGTTAACTGCTTGGGAAACTTGAGAACCGTTTTGGAACGGAGCTTAGTCATTGTATCGGGGGGGAGGGCATACTTAGACGATGCGGAATCTATGTGGAGGGCCAGTGGTTGGGGGATTAGGTCACCGCGGCGATCAGCTTTTGTGCGGTGGCTGTCTTCATAACAATTTCACCCGAACGATCGAACAGGATGACGCCAATCTCTAGCGGGCGATCGCTATATTTGTGCACGTAGGCAGTTGCGTTCTGCTCAATGCGCTTAGACACTTCCTCAAATACGCGATCCGCCCATCCCAACTTCACCAAAAGCAGCCTTGCATCCTCAGCAGTCGGAGCTTGCAAGAGCGATCGCCCCAGTTCCGCATCAGCCCCCGCCCGTAGTGCCGCCGATGTCAAAATCTCTAACTTGCCATCCGCTAGGTGGCTGGAGGTATGGAAAATCCCCCCCGCCAGTTTGACCAATTTGCCGTGATAGCCGATGAGCAGGACCGTCTGGAGTTCCAGCAGCGCCGCCTCCACCAACATGGCTCCCACCCAATTGGCGGTTTTCAAAATCCTGTTTGAGGCAATCCCCAATCGATGGGCCACTTGGTGACCGTTACTGCCCAAACAGAACACCACATCGCGATGAGACCTCGCCCGTTCTCGCAGACTCTGACGAAATCGGTCTAAGGCATCGGTGGCCGCTAGCGGCTGCGAGATCCCGCTAGTGCCCAACAGCGCCAATCCCTCCAAAACCCCAAAGGATTCATTCGATGTTCGCTTGGCTAACCGCCGCCCCTCGGGCAAAATCACCCGCACCACTGCTGTGTAGTGGGGGGGAATCAGGGGCTCGATATTGGTAGCAAACAGATGCTGGGCATAGCGATAAATAGCTGGCTGGTCCTGATCAGTCCTTCCCAGCCCCTCCCCCGCCTGCAATATCAGCAGAGATGGCCCTCGGGGGACCAGCTGGACCTGGGCCCAGATGGGAGTGTTACGGGTCAGATCGAGGTTATCTCCAGGATCGCTGCGGGCGATCGCTAAGGCCTGTTGTTCTGAGAGCAGGGCCACCTGCTCGATGTTGATTTCTACAGCATCGGACAAGACAAGTTCTGGTGCTGTATGAGGTGCATTCCCTGTGGACAGGTCTAGAGAAACTTTCAATGACCCATTGTCGTCTGAAGTGGCAGGGGAGGAACCTGGTGTGTCAAGGAAATTGAGTAAGTGGAGCAGAGCGGCTTTGGCCGCCGCGACAGCAAAAACGGAAAGGGTGAAGCCAGAACGGGCCATAGCCAAACTCTTGTGGAGAAAATTTGGGCCGTCTATTGGACATCAAATATCCAATAGACGGCTACAGCAAGCGTCAATTCGCTTGGGTCATCTCAACCATCCAGAACCCTAGCTGAACATAGCTATTGCTGGCATAACTGCGATGGCAACCGCAGTAAAGAGTCGAGGCCATCGGTTTAAGGTAGTGAAATTTCCGCGATCGCCAGCGGCATTAGTACCCTGACTAAGATAAAACAGATTTCAGATGCTAGATAGCTTTTCAAACGTGGGTTTGGGTGATGACGCGCATGCAAAACAGTCAGGTGGCAGGTCAGGTTGAGTTTCTTCGCAACAGTGGGAAGCGCAAGAGGGTTCTTTGGGAAGGCGTGGGTTTAGCGGTTTCCATCGCGGCGATCGTCGGTCTGGGTTCTCAACCCAAGCTCTTACAACAGGTTCAGGCAGGAGAGTATTTCACAGAGGAAACCACCAGTGCCGCGGTAGATGTGGTTCATGGCTGGACCCATACAGAGGGGGATTTTCAGATTTCTGTAACGAACAGCAACCGAAGCAATCTCAGCGTTCCTCTAGAAGTAGAGGGGGCGCAGTCCTGCGGTCTAGCAGCCTTCACTCTGAGTGACGGTACGAATCTTTCTATCGGTAGCCTCGACCAAGCCTGCACGATCTCGCTGTTTCCCTACCTCGATCGCCTGATCAACCAGCAAGTGCAAACCCTGTTGCTCACTGTCGATAACCAACTGGTGGAGATCCCGACCACTGCTGACGATCGACTCGCTCTAGCTCGCGTCGCCGACCAATCTCGCGATGTGTATTTGCTATTCCAAGAAGAAGTGGCCAAAACGGTTGCTTTCTATACTGCTGAACGCTCGCAGGCAGCTGCACCCTCCGCCCCCGCTAGTAATCCCCCCGCCTCCGCTATTGCTACCCCCGCCACTGCTGACACCTCAACCCAGCAAGCACCCACCCCATCGGAAGTTCCAACTCCACCATCACCCCCAGCCGCCGATCCCTCCTCTTCCTCTTCCAACGTCCCAACCGAGCAAGCACCCACCTCATCAGAGGCTCCATCATCACCCCCGGCCGCCAACCTGCCCCCTGAGACGCCCCCTACCCCTTCCCCTGTGGCGGCCTCTCCTGTTTCTCAGACTGAGTTGGTGATTGTGGGAGATATCGAGGAAGAAGCTGCCCCCACTGGAGGCAGCCGAATTACGGTCAATGCGGTGAACAATAGCCAGAGAACGGCACTATCCGCCCAGGCTCGGTTTGAATTTTTATCGAATCAACAGGTAGTGGACTCCCGTGTTGTGGCCTTCGACCCGAATGATGTCCCTCCGGGGGCCAGTGCAAGGGCTCAGGTGCTGAAGACAGAGGAAAATTGGGATACCGTGAGGGTGAGTTTTGTTTGGGAACGTCCCGTACAACCCTAAAGAACATCTCTCTCTCCCCCTGAGGACTTTTAAGTTTATGCGTTTTCGCCCGATTCAATCTGCCATTGCCGCAAGTTTTGTGGCTCTCGGTATGGCACTCTGCAGTTCGCCAGCCAGAGCGCAGGTGCTCTATAGACCCTTGGTCCCCAACAGTCAGGAGATGGAACAGCAGGGTCTGGATTTGACGTTATATGCTCTGGGGGCCTATCAAATCCGGGAGGCATCCCCCGAAGCCACGATTTCTCGCATCACCCTAGCTTCTCAGTTAGCCCCCAACAATCCAGATATCCTGACGATATTAGGGCGATTATATCTGCAGCAAAGTGACTTTAACGAGGCGATCGCCGTATTGAACCGCGCTCGCAAAATATCTCCCGATGATTCCGAACTCTTGCTGTCATTGGGGTCTGCCTACGTTCGACAAGGGAGCTATTTTGCGGCCCTTGACTCGCTAAAGCGAGGGCTGGAACTAGAGCCGGAAAGTCTACAGGGGCTATTTGATTTGGGGAACACCCATCTTCTACTGAAGAATTATGACGAAGCTCGCGCTGCTTACCAAACGTCACTAGACATTGATGACGAGTTTTGGCCATCGATCAACAACATTGGCCTATTGGAATATCAGTTAGGCAATCTGGAGGCTGCGATTCCTCAATTTGAGGCCAGTATCGAGCTGGACGATACGGCAGCAGAACCGGTGCTGGCGCTGGCAACGGTCCTTTACGTGCAAGGGGAAACGGAACGGGCTGTGGAACTAGGGGTTAAGGCGATGCAGCTGGACTACACCTACGGTGACGTTCAGACCTTGAGAGATAACTTGTGGGGGGAAGACCTGATTCGGGACGTGAAACAGTTGTTAGGGGTAAAAGAAGTGCAGAACGCCCTCAATGAGGCCCGCACCGACAGTCAATTGGGCCTTTTCAACTGAGTTTGAGACGTTCTGATTGTGATGGGCTACGTTCAATGTCCACCTCGGCAGGTATTGGTCTGTTCGGGAGCCTTCTGTTTGCCCGTCTTCCCTGGCAGGTCTTTCTCCTGTAACGGCTAAGCCTCCCATTGCATTTGTGCTAGCCGGTTTTGGGTAAATCTAGAGTAATGGGGAGTTCCAAACAGTAGCCCGCACCGTAAACAGTTTTGAGGTATTTTGGCTTGCTGGGTTCTATTTCTAACTTGCGACGTAAATGCCGCATGTGAACTCGAACTGCTGCAGGGTCGTCATCGGGCTCGTATCCCCATACATCCTGAAGAATTTCCCCTAAAGACACCACTTGCCCGTGGTGCTGCAAGAGGCAGAACAAGATATCAAATTCAGATTGAGTCAGTCTAACCCGATCGCCAAACCACACAATTTCTAAGCGTTCGGGAATTAATGTCAGCGGTCCAACACTCAGAATTTCAGAATATTGGGTTTTACCCAACATCCTGTGCGATCGCCGTAACAATGCCCGCACCCTGATCGAGAGTTCTTCTATCTCAAATGGTTTGGTTAAATAGTCATCGGCCCCGGCATTAAACCCCTCCACAATATTGGCTGTCAGACTGAGAGATGACATCATCAGAATAGGCAGATGGGCGGTGCGGTCGTTGCGTCGCAATCGCTGGCAAACCGTTAGGCCATCTATCTTTGGCAGGACTCTTTCCAGGATGATGAGATCGGGCAGAAGTTGACATGCCAAGGCTTGAGCCTGAATTCCTTCAGTGGCTGTATGCACGTCATAACCTGACTGTTTGAAGTTATGAACGAGTAACTCAAGAAGTGAAGAATCGTTGTCTATCACTAAGAGAGAAGGCATAAGGTAAGTGGCTGAGTAGAAGGTGAACAGATTGCAATCATTGGCCTGGAGCAAATAACCAGAAATTAGAATGGGGTTAGGTTAAAGGGGGATCACTGAATCAGTTCGACCGTTCTAAACAGTCGGCCTAGGGAGTTTTGAGGCGGGGATACCGTGTTCGTTCGTATAGCGCTCTTTGATTCACTTGTCTTTCCACTTTTTTAGTGGGTCGACCTTTTTTAGGGCGCGAGGGAGATCCCATCCCTAACATGTTGGCCCTGCCCCTGTCAGGGATGCCTGACTTGAGTGGCAGAATCAACGGCTCGATGGGGAATTGTAGAGGAACGCTGCAATTGCATGTTGAATCTCGGGAAACTGCAGACGGCTCGGTTGATGCCGAACACACATTTAATGTCCTTACATACATTTTGTAATATTTATTTACAATCGTCCAGCCCGATCAGCTTGCTCCTTCAGAGCTTTCCCGGCTGAGGCTTTAGGGCTTGAATCACAGTCCCCTTCTCTGAAGGAGGTTGTTGCAGCAGGCAAAATCCTGGATTGCACACATGACGATTTCAGTCAGGTCACACCATCACCACGGCCAACTCAGTCAAGGATTGAGCGCTAGGGATAGTCATAACCTTTCTCGATACGAGTCGTTGGGACGCCTGGAAAGCAAGGTAATTGCCATTATCGGTTGGCAATTGTGGACACCACTATCCACTTTGCAAGCCTGTCTGGAGACTTTGAAAACAGGTTGGAATTTTTCTTCTGTTGCCAAAAAAATATCGATTTTGGACATTGCCCTGCAGGAAACAAGAGGACTGGGGGAGTTGGTGCGGGAATGCCTAGCGTTATTTGCGGCGTCCGAACAGTCTGACGGTATAGACGAGAGCGATCTGCAATCCGCATGTCCTTTGAATCCTTCTTTTGAATTGCTGAAAGTGGCAGTTCATTCAGAACAAGTCGTAGCCTCTTGTCGCACGGGCGACAGCAGATCGAGTAAGGAGATTGACTGGCAAAACTCACTAGCCGACTTTCAGCTTTCAGAGCCGATCGTTATCCCGGACCCTGCGTTACCTGTTGAAGAGCAGCAAGAGGCTTTCGAACAGGTACGCAGTAAGCTACTGGCCATTGTGGGTCACGAGCTGCGCACTCCGTTGTGTTCTCTTCAAGTCAGTTTAGAAACTCTGAACGAAGATGCTCACCTCCTGTCCGAAACCGATCGACAAGCATTTTTAGAGGTGGCGGAATCGGATTTAGACCGGTTGAATCGGCTAATCCAAAGCTTTTTTACACTGTCCCGATTGGAACGTGGATTGGTGACAAGCAACCTAGAACGGGTTGACCTGCGGGAAACACTCGAACTCGCTCTGATTGGATTTTCAGCACGGCATCAACAGCGGGTGTTACCCACGATTACGCTGGATTGTTCCGAGCAGGTTCCGGATTTGCTAGCAGATGAAGACAAACTCGTCTTCACGTTGATGCAACTGTTAGAGAATGCTTATCAATTCTCGGGGGCGAATGGCAGGATTGTGATTTCGGCAAGATGTGGTGCATCAGGGTGCGGTGCTTCTGGATGGGGAAATGACTGGGCTTGCAGCTCTCAAGATCGCATGGTTGAAATCGTTGTCTCGGATACGGGTTGCGGGATTGAAGCGGAATGTTTGGAAAAGGTGTTTGATTGCTTCTATCAAGAGGCGGACTATCTACGCCGAACAGTTGGTGGGGCGGGAGTCGGTTTAACGATCTGTAGAAAGTTGATTGAATCCATGGGGGGGAAGATTTCGGCGAACTCTTTGGGGAAAAATCAAGGCAGCCGCATTTGTTTAATGGTGCCTGCATATGTTGCCTGAAGCGGGTTTGAACAACAGTTAGGTCACTCGATCGTTAGATCTAAAATAAGCTGTTCTAATTGAAATGACTGCAGCTACACACTTGAGTAGACAAGCAGTTTCCGGTGGCTGGGTGGAAGGGAGATACAGTCAGTTTTTGGTCAAACATGCAGATAAACAGATACATTGCAACTTATGCAAGTTATCTGTGAATGCCCCATGATAAATGAAGATGAGCACAATCATCTTTCGCCTCCCCCCGATCGTGGCAGGTTCAGCGATGTGCTCAGCGATCCTTGGAAAATCTGGGCGGCGATCGCAGTCTTATTTGGGATTGTTGTTCGCCTATCGCTGTATTTTGGCAACCGCTCCCTCTGGTTCGACGAGCTCGGCATCGCCATGAATCTTCGGGATCGGTCCTACATTGAACTCCTGTCACCCCTCGACCACAATCAGGCGGCTCCTCCCCTCTTTCTTTGGATCGAGAGGTTCGCGACTCAACTGTTGGGGCACAACGAACTGGCCCTCAGACTCTTTCCTCTTTTGGCGGGAATTGCGGCTTTATTTTTGTTCTATCGTTTGGCTTTCTTGATAGTGCCAGGATCGGCAGCAGCCATAGCAATATCTTTATTTGCTGTCTTAAGATATCCGGTCTATTACTCGAACGAACTCAAGCCTTACATTGTAGACCTGTGTGCGTCTCTACTGCTGTTTTCAATTCTGTGGGGCTCTAGACGACATTCATTCAATCGGTTTAAAACCCTGCTTGTCTCGGTCGTTGGTTCCCTCTGTATCTTGACTTCATATCCTGCTGCCTTCACGTTGGTGGCAGCGGAAAGCACGGTTTTGTTTGCAAATCCAGTCAACCACTACTGGCAACTATTTAGGTCGAGACTACTTGCCTACGCATGCTGGATCGCCAGCTTTATCTTCATGTATTGGATCAGCGTTGCTGATGCATTGGGGAATTCATCACTGGTGGAATCTTGGTCTGCAAGATATCCCAGCTCTATCTTCGACATTGTGTGGCTGTTGGATGCGATGGGGAGATTCTTTTACCGTCCTCTCGGATTCCTGGGAGTTGCAGAAGTATTAGCCATGCTGGCATTTATTTGCGGATGTGTTGTGCTGTGGCGTAATAATCGCCTCACTCTGCTAGCATTGCTCTCCCCATTTGTGGTAACGCTAGCGGCGTCATTCCTCCAGAAATACCCTTTTCGAGAACGATTAATTCTTTATCTGGTTCCTTACGCACTGTTAATTTTATCGTGCGGAATTGCTTGGACGCTAGAGATAAAGAAGCGACCTCGATACTGTCAGGTGTTTGGAGTGATCCTGTTATGTTTGTTGTGGATGCCTTCAGCGGGACGGCAGCTAGCCACGATCGCCAACCCCCATCAGTATTCAGTGCATCGCCTCCGTCCTCTGATTGCATACGTGAATGACCATTACGCTGCTAACGATGTCATTTACGTTTTCCCCCGAGCTCAAAGGGCGTTTGAGTACTACACCCTTAAATACCCCCAACTCAGAGAACATGCGATTGCTCCGAAAACTCGCCTTGAACCAGACGACATCACAACCAGGCAACAAGTCATCAACGAACTCTTACAGGTACGTGGCAACTCTCGAGTTTGGCTGCTGGGCACCGAATTTGACCTTGAAAAAGGGGAACTCGATCTTGTTTTACAGGATCTAGACTTGGTGGGGACTCAACTCGATTTCGAGCAATTATCCGATGCCGCGACTGCTTTATACGATTTTAGTTTGGCACCAGAGTCTATTTCTTTAACAGAAACAGAAGTCAATTAGTCTAATGAGAACAAGGCGATAAAAGGGCAACCCTCCCTCTTCAACATTCATTCTCGGGCTCAATACTGAACAACAGATTCTTTGCTTACTTAGGCTAAACCTAACATCCATCTCGGTCGAGATCGTTAAGTCTGGAACGAAAGCATTGCATGCGATCGAGCTGGTAACTGATTAAAGTTTATTGACTCTGCATCACACCAAATGTTCCCGTTAAAGCAAAAAGAATGGAGTTATTGCCTGAATCAAAATTTTCAAGCAAATAAATAGCCAATCCCGACAAATATTAGTTATGTTGCACCCTAGCAGTTGTATTCGGAATTCCCGTTGAGGTGAATCGTGCAAGCATCCCCAAGGAATTGTTCGCTATCGCTATCTGTGTTAGTAGGGGTTGGCCTCTTGCTGCCCTTATCAGCCTCACCTACCCATGCACAGAACGAGCCAGCAAGACAAGCGGTGGAATGCGAAATCTTGATTGCGGGTGGGGGTTTGGGGGGAGTAGCGGCGGCCTATGACAGCCTGCGATTGGGTCGCCAAGTGTGCATGACGGAAATTACCAATTGGATTGGCGGGCAGGCAACTGCTCAGGGGGTGTCCGCATTAGACGAGCGTCCCCAACAGCGGGACAACGATTTTTTCCCCTCAGGTTATAGCGAGTTCCGCGATCGCGTGGTGGAGGCTTACGATGGCGATCCCAATCCTGGAAAATGCTGGGTGAGCGTGCTGTGCTTCTCACCGCAGGTTGGACACCAAGTGCTGCTGGAGATGCTGCAGCCCTATGTCGATTCCGGTCAACTCAGGCTGTTTACCGACACAGTCGTATCTTCGGTGGAAACCAGCGACAACCTCGTCGAATCCGTGAACGCGATCGCCAACATCCCCCGACGTCCCGAACTGGACGGGGGACAACGGGGAAATTTGTCCGAATATATTCTTGAGTTCTACAATCCCGAACCCAACTCAGACTGGGACAAACAACTCATCTCGTTCGTACCCCCCAGCGATCGCCTCGGGCTTCAGGTACCCTGGATGGTAATTGATGCCACCGAAACAGGGGAACTGTGGCCCTTAGCAGATGTCCCTTACCTATTGGGAACCGACAGTCTGGCCCGTTATTGGGAACCCTCCGCGAAAGAGGAGTCGACCCCGTACTGCACGCAAGGGTTTACCTACACCTTTGTGATGGAGCATACAGCCACCCCTCAAGTACCGGTCAAACCAGAATTCTACGACCAACCCGAACACGGTCGCTATTACAGCTTCGAGCAGGATCGGTTTGACTTTGCGGCTGTATTTACCTACCGCCGGATTAAGGGGGAGGTCGACGTCAGCAACATTAACGATGCCGAGGCGATTCGAGTCGGCGACCAGTCAATGCAGAATTGGACCTGGGGGAATGATTGGCGGATTTCCAGCCCGGATCGCAACTTTATTTTGACCCAAGCACAACTAGAGGACTCCGGTCAGCTAGCACCTGGAGGCTGGAAAGGGGGATTGCGTCAGGAGGCACTGGCCCAAGGAGAGCGACATGCGCTGGGCTATTTCTATTGGCTAATGGCGGGACGCACCGATTATCTGTTGGGGGACAATCCCGAGTTCGAACCCAACTACAACTTCCGCTATCGTTTGATGACTGGGGCAGATGCACCCATGGGTACCGCCAGCGGCTTGTCGAAATACCCCTATATTCGCGAAAGCCGCAGACTGTTAGGGCGACCGGGGTTCGGCTATCCCGATGGTTTTTTGATATACGAGAGCGATATTTCCGTGGAGGAGTCAGAGCTACAACGAGGGCGTCCCTACATCTTCAGCGATTCAGTCGGTGTCGGTCAGTATCCAATTGATTTTCATGCCTGTGTGCAAGAAGCAGACTTCTCTCCCGACCCTGCAGATATCGATTACGAGGGGGTAATGCTTAGCTATCCCTATCAAATTCCACTGCGCAGCCTGATTCCGCAACGAATTGACAATCTCCTGGCGGGGGCAAAAAATATTGCGGCCACACACATAGCGGCTGCCTCTTACCGAGTTCATCCAGTAGAATGGGCCATTGGTTCTGGAGCAGGGAATGCCGCCGCCTTTGCGATCGCCCAGGATGTTGCTCCTGCCAGCTTGGTATCCGGTCTACCCCGTCAGCGGGAGAGGTTGAATCAGTTGCAAGCACAAATTCAGGGATTGGGAAATCCGATTCAATTTCCCGGAACATCCATTGTCGAGACAGAATGGGCTGAATCAAGATAGGTCATTGTCGCTTCAGGAATCGGACTTTACCCTCCCCAAACTTCGTGAGCGATCCGCACTCCTGCTAGCGCTAAGAGGCTAGCAGGAGTGCGGATCGGGGTCGGGCTTTCCCTCTACCCAACAGAGTCGCTGCACTAAGAAACTGCTTCAACAACAATCTGCAGGGCTTGTACGGACATACCCCCATACCGCCGTTCGAACACGTACTCGCTGTAGTCTGCGAGATTATCCAGTCCGTAGAAGTTGAGCAGCACTTCAGCTACCAACCAAATTCCGATGCGAATCGCATTTTGACGGTACTTCATTGCCAGCTTCGCCTCCAAGCGGCTTCAACATAGGGGGCCTCAACACACCACGAGGCAAACCCGATAGCTTGAGGTTACGCATTCCTACTAGGGAATACAGGCAGGCAATATGCAATCCCCACTAGCCCCGACCGCACATCTATCTGACGTAAACCCGCACCCTGCCATTGCCCCAACGCGAACATCTACTGCAGTCTTCAGCAATAGTGGGAGCAGACATAGCGGGAGGCTTGCGATCTCCATGCCCGTAGTCTGTCCAATCGGCTCGGCCTATCGCTGGTTGTCCCGATACCTGCGTATTGTGCTGACGGGATTGACGAGGCAGGACTCCGCTTGGGGTGGTGAATCAGCAAGATTGCAGAGCGATCGCGATCGCAGGTTTCCAGATAGTGCGATCGCTGGCCATACGTTTCAGAGCCCTTAAGTTAATCAGTAACAGCACGAACCCAACGAGGTCGAAGCAATGAAATCCATCCGACTTATCGGCTCTTTAATTACTGCATCCGCTTGCGTCAGCGCTGCAATGCCCGCTCAAGCCAATCCTTGGCTCCCTGAAAATTTAGGTGATTACTGCAACACCTACGAAGCCCACAACGTTCAATCGGAATCTGCATCTCACTCTGAAGGCTCTGTCTTCGACGGGCATTTCACCCCAACGGAAACAACTGTCTCGGATGTTTTTGCCAGCAACACCACTTGGTCTCAAAGTTCTGCCGATCTGATTGCCAGTCGGGATTGCGGGGCTGTTGTCAACGCCGCCGCTCAAGTACATATCGCCGAAACGAATGCCGCAACGCAAGTGCATATTGTCGAAACTCAAGTTCGGAGCAACCACCTGATGAACTTGCTGGCCTGGTAGTCAGATTGACCCTTTACTCCTCTTTCCTTTCCCCACTGATTCTGTCCACTCACCAACGCGTTCGAGGCTCCCACGATGTTGAAGTTTTCCCTGTGCAGACTGGCTCTGACCCTCTCTTTAATCGGAGCAAGCACCCTGCCTGCTGCTGCAGAAGCTCTCCAAACTGGTATCAGCAACACTCAATACCCTTTGCCAACCCAAGCGGTGACGTTACCCCAAACGACTGCTCTCTTGGTGTCATTCCCTAGTGAGATTGTTGCTGATGTGGGGGCCGAGGAGTCCGTTCCCCTCACTCTGCCGCTGGCACAGCCACTCTTCGATGCTTACGGGCGTGCAATTGTGCCTGCTAATACCCCCATCAGCCTGCGCATCCTGCCGCATAAAGATGGAGCCTTGTTGGTTACCGAATCTATTGTTGTAAACGGTCAATACGTGCCGCTGCAAGCGCAAAGTCACTTTATCCCCGGTCAGACCATTACTCGAGCTACTGCTCAACAAATGGCCAAAACCAACAGTGCAGTCTTTGGTAACCTCAGCACCTCTCTAGCAGGCGCTGCCGGGGCTGACCTCCCCACTTTGCAACGAGCTGGGTTTGCCGGCGCTGCCTTCGGCATTCTCTCGGGACTGAGCTCCCCTGACGAACTTAGAATTGTACGGATTGCCCCTGGAAGCGTGCATACCCTAGCACTGCAAATGCCTCTCACCTTATTTAGTGCGCCGCCAACAGCATCATTACCCACCAGTTCTCAGGCAGCGCCTGCAGCCTCTGAGTTTAGCTTCCGCAACAGCATAGAGTACGAAGATTATCTGGATGGGCTGATTAGAGCCTACGAAAATGGTGAAGTTTCGCAGGAGGATGCTCGCATCCGGGTGGAGGCCGCCGATAGTTTTGCTCGTTCTGAATGGGGGATATCTCCCCTGCCCGGCATTCGCTCCAGAATCGCCCAGCACTTTGGCTATACCTACGCAATCGATCGCGATCGTCTTGCCTCAGCAATTTTGAATCGTTAGATGTCGGATAAGAACGATCAATCCGGAGATGCTACCCAGCCTCCGGATTTGTTATCTTTATAAAAAAAGGGTAGTCCTAGACAAGTAAGGATGCGTTGTAGTTGTGGACAAACATCCAGATAGCTCCGATATGATTCTCGAGCTTTTTGGAAAAGGAGAGTGTTTTACGTACCAATCGTGAAACTCGCTGGCGCATCGTACAGTTGAAGCGCTCGATATAACTGGTTTT
>JBFRWN010000017.1:0-247854 GCA_051439605.1 Synechococcus sp. | reverse complement strand
CGGGTAGGGAGCGCAGGCCTGAATCCATCAGGAAGACGAGGTTGCCGATCTCCCGATCTTGCAAATCCTCTTCCAATGAAGCAACAAGCCACTGATAGAGTTCCTGGGCGCTATCGAGGTAGGGGCGGGGACGTTTGATGTTGGTGACGCTGGATTGGAATTGTTGTGCTGCGGTGAGGACTTGGGAACGCATCACGTTGGGAATCCGACGCCGAATGGGATCGCCTTCGGCGGTGACCATTAGCAATTCTAACTGGTCGTTTCTTTGAGGGGCTACGGTGAGTTGGGGTTCCGATAAGCTCTGTGGGGTTTGTAAATATTGCTCATATTCGTCTGTAGTCGTTGTCTCCTGTTGAAAGAAATTAGAACTTTTGGACAGTAGTGTGGGTGAGAAACTGACGTAGATCAGGGCTGGCTTAATGCCTGTTTCTTCTTCAATTTTCCTGAGGATTTCGCGGGCTTCATCTTCAGTCTTAATGGCAAGGGGTTGGTCTGCAGTGGGCGGATCGATTATTTCGGGCGGGTCAACAGGACATTGGTCGGGGTCGGGGTTACAAGGATCGTTAGGAATTTCGTCGTCTTCTCCTCCTCCTTCTACAATTTGTACTGAACCGCTAAGACCATCAATGCCGTCAATACCAGGCGTACCTGGTGAACCTGGAGTTCCATCAGGATCGCCAGAACCAGCAGCTCCTGGAACTCCAGAAGCTCCTCCGGTTCCAGCAGAACCGGGTAAAACGCTAATTGTGCCTGAAGAGACGCTTCCAGATGGAGCTCGAAGAGCAACTAGAGCCCCATCGCCACCATTGCCACCATTACCACCATTGCCACCGTCACCACCGTTGCCGCCTGGTTCAACAGTAATGGCATTACCACCGTCGCCGCCGCTACCGCCGTTACCGCCGTTGCCACCATTACCGCCATCGGCGTTAATGGTACCTGCGATTATGTCGCCAAATGTAGCATTGAGTACGACCTGACCTGCATCACTACCGTCAAGACCATCATTACCATCTTCACCATCTTCACCACTTGTTGGAGGGAAATCATCCTCACCATCCACACCATCCGCACCATCCGAGCCATCGGTGCCATCTAAGCCAGAGGTGTCGATATTTCCGACAGTTACGCTCGCACCCGAAATCGTTAAATCACGCCCCGGAGCAGAAATAGATTGGGTTGGATCCATCGAAAAATTTCCGCTTTCGTCTCCATCCGCGTCTGCCGTAAACGTAATTGACCCCCCCGGCACAAAGCTGAGAGAGACCCCATCAGCAATGGTGATGTCGTTAGTCGCCTCTAACAAAACATTTCCTGCTTGCGCGGTCAGAACACCAGCGTTGATATCGATATTTTCACCCGTAAAGGTACCCTGCAGAATATTTGGCAATTGACCATCCACTCCTCCCGTACTCGCTGAATTCGAGATGATGATATTCTCAGGGTCGAGCAACAAAGTTCCCAAAGTACCCTGATTCGCGCTGAGATCGACGGTGCCATCAAAGATTAAGTCTTGTTTGCCCGAAATCTCGACAAAGCCACCATCTCCACTGTTGGTGCCGCCACGGGCAGTAATCGTGCCGGAGAATCCCGTGACTTCATCAGCCCATACGATCGCCTGCCCCCCATCCCCGTTTAGCAGCGCATCCACATCGATCGCGGAGTCGCGACTAACAACCGTGCGCAAAGCATTGGGGACGTTCCCTTCCCCTTTGTAATCCCCCCCTATCCGCACAGTCCCACCACCATTGGTGCCTGAGCCATCAACATTCGCCCCAATCAGACCAACTCTTTCCCCAAAAACATTTACATCACCGCCTATATCCCCCGAGACATCGACAGTGCCCGATACAACCGTCGTGCCAGTCTCAGTCGGAATCTCCGGACCGGACTCGTTCAACTGCACCGTTCCATCCACATTGGCTGTTAACCCCGTCTCCAGGCCTTGAGCTCCTACCGTTAGCAAAGTCGGCAAATCCATCGGATCGAGCGCTGTCCCGTCGCTATCAGCCCCCAACGGTTCGAACTCCAAGCTCAATACACTTCCCGCTTGGGCGACCCTGACGCGGTTCGACCCCGGCACGGACGTAACCGTAACCGTTCCCTCAGGCGCACTTAACTCGCCAGTGTTAACGACATTGCCCCCCATCAACGTCAGATTCTGCCCCTCCCCCACTGCCAGATCCCCCGCATTGACCACGCTTCCCGGTTCGGCCACATCAAAGACAAACTGATTGGGATCGCCGTTCAGGTTTAGAAAATCGCTGAAATCTAGCGCATGGAACCAATTTTCATCCCCAAACCCGATGCCCGTAGCCGTAGTCGCAGTAAAATCTGCAGGCACGTTGAGACTGGCATTCGAGCCAAAGACGATTCCACTAGGGTTCATCAAATACAGATTGGGCGCACCCCCCATCACCTGAATGAGACCGTCGATCGTCGAGGGATTGCCGCCAACGACGCGACCCAAAATATTGTCGAGTTGTGGGTTGGCAAGGAAATTCGCGATTTCATCCGAACTGAGACCAAACTCTTCAAAGCTGTGAAAGAGATTACCTCCATCGCCAGATAAGGTTCCTCCATCGATGTTGTAGGTGTTGCCATCTGCCGACACGTTGGTACCGGTGCCGTCGCTGGCAGGAGTAATCGATTGCGCTTGTATCGGAAGGCTACCAATCGCCAGGGCCAGAGGCAGGGAGCAAGCAATCAAAACTGAGATCGCTGGTGACATAAGACCAATTCCCCAAACGAGCGTAAGTACTAAAGCCGGTAATTGACTGAAAAGTAAAGGCCATCGTCCTGAATGTTGTCCCCCCGGTCGTCCAAGTCGATAAACGGAAAACCGTAATCCACACGCACTCTTAAGCCCTTTAGCGGCTCCCACAAAAATCCCATGCCCGCTCCAATCGTGAAGGTTTGGTCGAACTCAGTATTGGGGTTGTCAGATACATTCCAGACATCGCCCATATCGACAAACGGAGCAAGCTGAAATTTAGGAGTTCCCGCTTCGTCACGCAACACCGTAAACCGATCCTCGATAGACAACCGGAATCCGTTATCCCCGGACCGCACGTTTTGCCGATAGCCCCGCACCGATTGACCGCCGCCAATGGTGAACTGCTGGATGGGCAACAGCGGATCTGGAGTTAGCTGCAGATCTCCCTGCAGGAGCAGTAAGTGATCGTCACCGAGCCGCTGTACCCGCTGTGCTTGGAACAACCAGCTGAAAAACTGTCCGTCGGGAATAGACGAACTGTTCGAAGTAGCGTCAAATAAACCGGTGCCGAAGTTCAACCGCGATCTGGCAAGCCAGGCACCTACCGGATCGCGGCGAACGTAATCCTGATCGAAATTAATAACGCTGGTACGACTGATGCCATTGTCATTGGGACCAAATCCAAACGGAGTGCCTTTGTCGAGCACAAAAGTCTGACTTTCCGTGAAGGTAAACCCCACAGACAAAGCGAACTCTTCGGTGAACGTTCGCAGCAGCGGCTGGCGGTAAAGAATTTCGTACTCCTGTCGAGTTCCTTCAATATCGAACTCATCAAACGGCGACTGAGTAATGCGGGTCCAATAGGGTTGTGCTCTCACTCGCAGAGTACCGTTCATGGGGTTGAGCGGAGCCCGGTAACTGCCCTCAAGCTGGTGAGCCCCCCCCGTCACAGTCGGTGCATAAGAGATCGCAACTTCGTCTCCAATGCGCGTCCAGTTGCGATAGCGCGGATTGATGCCAAATCGCTCCCCACCAATGCTGGGTGGTGAATAGTTATCCGCACTAAAGTTGGCAGTGAAAGGATTGGCCTCTGTAACAAGCACTCTTAGAATGCTTTTGCCGACCTCGCCAGTAGGCATCAAACTGGCTTCTAAATTGGCAATCAGCGGATCGGCACGCAGCAATCTCAGGCGATCCTCAAGTTTGGCAACTTTGAGGGGGGTTCCTGTACCGCGTGCAATTCGGCTGCGAATATAAGACGAAATCAGTCGCAAGTCCTCTTCATTTGCGATCTCAATGTCCACCACTTGACCTTCGACAACCGGGATCGTGACGGTGCCATCTGCAGTCGTTGCCCCTTCAATCGCCCTCGACGTGATATACCCCTCGTTCAGATAGAGCTGGGTAATCGCATCGCTGATTGCTGCGATGCCTTCCCTATTGAGGCGCTGCCCGACAAACTCTTGCACGAGTTGCTCGATTTCGTCATCCAAGACGGTGTTACCTTCAACCACGATGTCGCGGACGACAAAGTTCCCCTCAGCATCCGATCCGATTTCCGGAGATTTAGTAGGTTGGGTTGAAGGCGATGGTGTTGTCTCAAGGGGATCGAAAGAGGGTAGTGGGAGTTCCAGAGGTTTTTCTTGGGGAGTCGGTACAACTAAATCCGTTCCCGGTAAGGGCACTCGTTCTATAGAGCGTTCGGGGGCTGGAGGGGCTTGTGTGACGAGCTCGGAAGCGGTCGCTTCTGCTGTAGATGTGGTTAAGCAGTTGAGGGGATCTGCGGAAGGCAAACAGGCGATCGGGGTAGACGAAAATCGATCCCCAATGTGACTCCCATGAAGCGGAAATATATCGGTATCCCTTGCTGCGGCCTTTGAGTTATCGATCAACAAAGACAATACAACAGGCAGAGTTAAGAGGCAGTTTTTCAATACACAATTCATTACTGATGCCTACTACCACTAATATTTCTTAAAGCAACTCAAATTGAATCCAACTGCTCCGAAGAATTAAAGAATCAACATAGGTCTCAATAAGCCCTAAAATGTTCAATGGTAAAGACCAATACGATTTATAAACTCAGGTTTTCCTGTCATCAACCCAAGCTTGGTACCCCCTTCTTCTTTCCATATTGCTTGCGAAAAAGAACTTCTGCGATCGAGCAAGACATACCTACAAAATAGGTAGAATTTGGTTAAACTAAGCAGCAATATATACTGGCATGTATAATTTTGGCCTCTTTATTGGTTGTGTGTTTTACAATTAAGGGGGCAATTGGTGGAAGGAGTGTTTTATTTGCTTAGGATGGTATCCGCAATATTCTCTTAGATCAACGGTTTCTCAATTCATTGATGTATTTACTCGACTAAGAGTAACTAAATTTTGGATTTATCCAATATTTACACTAGTAGTGGTGGCTTAAGCGCGTGATTCTAGCTGAATACACACTACTCATGACATTTATCCAAAGTCCAAGCGTAAGCTGAGTGCATCCCAGTTTTGCAATCGAGCAAAGCCGATTGAGGGAGAAATAGCGCTGTTAAAAAAGTTGGATAATTGTTGTTTCTCAATGAGTCCCGGAAGTCTTGATGCGGCAAATACTCTGCTTGACGGTGGGCTCAATTACCCTTGAGCCAAGGGAAATTCGGTCTAGTTCACCGCAGGGTTTCAGTCCGAGAAATGTTTCACGAAAAAATCAGCAATCTTTCTGTGGGATATGCGAACAGTGGTAGAGCATGATTCGAGATATTTGCGCATTAGTATGCTCCACTGCGATCGCACCCCACAGCTATAAGCAATTGGCTTGCTCTCATCTATTTAGTTTGTTACTCAAAAATCGACACGATTTGAGTTAAAAAATTCCGCAGAGCGCTAGCTCAAGCAAGCGTTTATGGACCGAGCCCGGTTGCAACCCTATTAGGAGAAGCTTCGCCGGCTCGATCGCTAATTTGCAGAACTAACTCTCTTGTGATGCTGCGCCACAGATCATTTCGAAAGAGTTCTTGTCCAGCAGCTTGTAGTCCACCCCCATCAGAGGAACGACCAATTTAGAAGACCCATCATCAGTTGTTTCTGATGCCGATGCTTCTATAACATCTGTATTCTCAATGGGAAGGCCAGAGGCCACTAAAACATCGCGTAAAAGAGTGCGAAACGCGTCCGCTTCTTCCCCTTTGCCCGATAGTTGCGCCTGATCGACATAAATTTGTCGGTTGGGATATTTTTGGAAAAATTCCAACAGCGTCATCGTGCCGTCAGGGGCAGCGGCATTAATCAGCCCAGCTCTAAGCGCCTGGGTGGAATTGACGTTGCTAGCCGCCGGTCTGACAATCCGACCGATCTGTCCCAAGAAGCAAGCTCCCCCCTCAGAGCGGAGGTACTGAGTAAACGGGACAAAATCCACCACCACCTGCAGATTCAAGGCTTTACGGATTCCTTTGGCCCCCTCTTCTCCGACGTAGTCGTCAAAGTAGACCTCCAACTGGCGGCTGGTTTCCCCAGTTTCGGCATAGACCGCCAAGTCTTCGATTGGAATAGCGCGGTTGGCAGGACCTGCTGTAATCACCAGCTCTTCAGCCGAAAATGCTTTTCCAGCGGTTAAACCAGCGATCGCGGTTGCAATCAGGGCAAAAATGGAACGCGTGCAACGCATAAATAGCTCCTATGGAACAAGTTGCCTTGCCAACTATATCGGGGGAACGATAGCAGAATGGGTGGTGAGACCGCACTTTTTGATTCCGTGTACCCGTGGGCTGCCCTGATGAGTTGAGTAGAACAACTGGAAAACTGGTGCAAGCTTCCAGCATCCCATGTCGAAGGATTGCGGTGAGCAGACCCCAGTGACATTAAGATTCCCGCCAAATCGTTGGGAATCATCATGTTGAAGGGGCTAATTCTCTGGAGGGCCTACGCTTTTACCTGCAAGCCATGCACCCATCTCATGAGAGGAACCATAGACGAATGGCTCGATATCGCGCAGGATGTCGGTTAGGGAAATCGTGGTGTTCGCCAGCATTCCTCACGCTTCTGGTTCATTCCTATGACGGTTAATATCTATGACCGCTGCCTTACCGAATAGTCCGACTGACCCATCCATGACCGCTTCATTCATATCCTCAGAGGCTGCGCGAGCAGCTGCCAGCCTGAAGATTGGAGGGATGAGCTGTGCGGGTTGTGCAGCCAGCGTGACCCGTACCCTGACACAGATTCCGGGAGTGACTCTGGCGGAGGTTAATTTTGCCGCCGAGCAAGCACGAGTGGTTTACGAATCAGAGCAGGTGTCGCTGGCAACATTGGTGGCAGCGGTGAGCGAGAGTGGATTTTCCGCCACCCCCATCGATGCAGCCAACGCTCTGGAAGTCTTGGGACAGGATCGCCTGGAAGATATTGAAGATGCCCGCGCGCGCCTGATTTTGGCCGCAGTACCCGCAGTGGTGTTGATGGGGGTGATGCTGTACTGCATGTGGTACCAGATGCCCCACAACGCCCACCATCATCTACTTACCTTGGTACTGGCGTTTCCAGTAGTTTTTGTGGCCGGTTGGCCCACCCACCAACGCAGTTGGGCGGCGCTGCGCCGACAGGCCCCCAATATGGATGTCCTGATTAGTCTAGGCACCCTGCCCACCTACCTCACCGGCCTGATAGCTGTCCCCGAGGTGACGGTATTTGTGGAAGTCGCGGCCATGGTTATGGCCTTTCACCTCTTCAGCCGCTACCTAGATCGACGGGCGCGGGGACAAGCGTCGCAGGCGATCGAACAATTGGCACGGCTTCAGGTAAAGCAGGCTCATTTACTGCCGACTGGGGTTGATGCCGATTTACCCGACGATCGGACTAACGCAGTAGAAGAGGGTCAGGGAATACCGTCTGAATTTGTCGATGTTCCCATTCAAGTGGTTCAGGTGGGAGACCGCCTGTTGGTCAAGCCAGGGGAGGTGATTCCTGCGGATGGCGAGATTGTGATGGGTCAATCCAGCGTTGATGAATCCATTGCCACAGGGGAATCGATGCCGGTGGATAAATCCAAGGGCGATCGCGCCATTGGAGCCACCGTGAACCAGCAGGGCACGCTGGTGGTGGAAGTGACTCGCGTCGGTGGCGATTCTTTTCTCGCCCAAATGATTCGTCTGGTACAAGAGGCGCAGGGGAGCAAAGTTCCCGTTCAGCAACTGGCCGATCGCGTGACCGGCTTTTTCGTGCCCTGCGTGTTGCTGTTGGCTGTCATGACGTTCGCTGGATGGATGCTGGCAGCAGAGCCCTTGCATCGTTGGGTGGAATCCGTTGCTACCGTTCTGCCCTGGGTGAATGCAGAGCTATCCCCCCTTGCGTTGGCAGCGTTCAATACCATTGCGGTCCTAGTGGTGGCTTGTCCCTGTGCCTTAGGGCTGGCGACACCCATGGCACTGATGGTGGGGGCGGGGCGGGGGGCCAAAAGCGGCATCCTGATCCGCAATGGCGAAGCCCTCCAAAGTCTGCAGGAGGTGACCACCGTTATCTTTGATAAGACCGGTACGCTCACTCAGGCCAAACCTGAGGTCCAGGCTGTTTGGCCCCCTGAAAAAGCGGTTGACATCTTGACTTGGGCGGCGGCGGCAGAGCAACTCTCCGAGCATCCTCTGGCTAGAGCCATCGTGGAGCACTCCAGGCAGTTGGAGTTGCCATTGCCCGAGGTCCGAGAGATGCAGGCCATTGCGGGCTGTGGAGTGCAAGCGGCGATCGCCGATCGGCAGGTATTGGTGGGGAATCCCTCCTTTGCCGCCCAAAAGCTGAGGGGTTTGGACGCCGCGCAGGCAGAGATTGAGCAGCTGCAGGCGGATGGACAAACGGTTGTCGTCGTCGGTTTAGATGGAGAATTCCTTGGCACGATCGCTATTGCCGACCCCCTGAAGCCCGAAGCGGAGATGGCTGTCGATTGTCTTCAGTCTCGCGGTCTCAAGGTGTTCTTGCTGACAGGGGATAACCGTCGGGCAGCCGAGGCAATCGCCGAGAGCGTCGGGATCGATCGGGTGCAGGCGGACATGCTGCCCGGCGGAAAGGTCGATTGGGTGCGTCACCTGCAGGACGCTGGCGAAGTTGTGGTGATGGTGGGGGATGGTATTAACGATGCCCCGGCCCTCAAGCAAGCGGATGTCGGGATTGCCCTGGGAACTGGTACCGACATTGCGATCGAAGCCGCTGACGTGGCCTTAGTGCGGGGAGATCTGATGGCGGTGGTGGAGGGGATGGCACTGGCGCGATCGACCTTCCGAAAAATTGAACAGAACCTGGGTTGGGCCTACATCTACAACCTGATTGCGCTGCCGGTGGCCGCCAGCGGTTTGTTGCACCCCATCATGGCGGAAATTGCGATGGCATTTAGCTCTCTGAACGTGGTTTGGAATTCTCTACGGCTGAGAGATATCCAACTTGACGAGACGTAAGTTTCGCGGGAATAGCTAACCTCGCCCAGCCCGATCTCCCCAGAATCAGAATGGCTATATGTATGGAATGTCATCAAACTTCCAAGTTTTAGGGCGATTGCCATGGGGGGATGAACGGTGGAATTTCAACCGCAAGGAGGGCTCTCTGTCCCCGAACCGTCCCAAGCGACTCGATCGTTGCCACAAAACTTAAGTTAAGGATCGTTCCAGATTCGAATTGCTGTCGATATGTTAGGGATGAGTGTTCCACTATGGGCTGCCGGTGCTTGTATCGCGCTGGCTAGCGCCAAAGTGGGTGGTGTGATGCAGTGTTGTGGGTGTCTGACATGGGTCGCTATTCTTGCATTTTAAATATGCCTGCCGAACGAGAACAGGTGCGCGTTGGCTTGCAGGAGCTCCTGAACCGGTGTCAGTTCAACTGGGTTTACGACAGTCCCAGTTACTGTATGGCCCGCGAAAAACCAGGGAATGTTTCGATTGCTCAACTGGTGACGGTGGAGATGTTTCTAGATTCGAAAGTGACCGGCCAGGTGGAGCTGACCTGTGTTGCCAAAAACGAAGAACTGCCTCTCAAGGTGGTAAACCACTGCCAGCAGGTCTTTGAGACTGTGAGAACGGCTTTAACTGAATTTCAAGCAGAAGTTGCTGTAGGAGATACACATCGTTTAGACTAGTTAGGCTGTTTCGTAGTCCGTCTAAAACCATGCCGCGCCATTGCGATCTCACCAACAAAAAGGGAAACAACGCCTTCGCGGTTTCGCACTCCCATCGTCGTACTAAAAAGATGCAAGAGGCGAACTTACAGAACAAGCGTGTGTGGTGGGAAGAAGGCAAGCGTTTTGTCCGTCTGCGCCTTTCGACTAAAGCGATTAAGACCCTCAAGAAAAAAGGTCTGTCTACGATGGCCCGCGAGGCTGGCATCGACCTCAACGCTTACTAGGCCCATAATTTGTAATCAGTCCGCCGCTACCTGGCATGGAAGCGGCGGATTTGCTGTAGGAAAGAGGACCCGTTTGGTCGCACATCCTTTCAAATATTCGGCACCATCGCGTTTATCGCTGTAACCATCTCAGTTCGAGTCGACCCAGATCTGGCCAGCCAGGGTTCGGAATCGCTGAGATGTCCTCAGCAACTTGAGGGTTGCTGTAGTCGTCAATCCGGACAGGTCCAAAGCATACATGACATCCAAGCCGGTTTCTAGAGATAGAGCGAATGGAGATGCGGTATGTACCCCGTCTTCTCTGGACGCATTTGACGGGGGATGGGCGATCGCGCTGACAGCAGCAGCGCTGCTCCTCTATCTAATGGCACTGGGGGATGTGCCCTTACGGGACTGGGATGAGGGCACCCGTGCCGCAGTTGCCCGAGAAATTTTTGAAACCGGACAGTGGTGGCATCCCACCCAATTTGGCCAGCCCTACATGCTAAAACCCCCCTTGATGGATTGGTGGGTGGCTCTCAGTTTCCACTGCTTTGGAGTGACAGACTGGGCGGCGAGAATCCCTGGAGCTGTAGCATCAGCGCTCGGGGTGCCCCTGTTGTATTTACTGGGGCGATCGCAGTTTCAACGGCGTCCCCCAGCACTGTGTTCTGCCGCGGTACTGCTAACGTTACTGCCCGTTGTGCGCCATGGGCGTCTGTTGATGCTGGACGGCATGGCAGTGAGTGCATTTTTGGCAATGTTGCTTTGCCTCGCGAGGGAAACAAGCCACCCTCGCTGGGGAATTGGAGTGGGGTTAAGTCTAGGGTGGTTGGGGTTGACCAAAGGATTACTGGCAGTTCCGTTGGGGGGAATCGCTTTGGCATGGGTGCTGCTGAGACGGCAGCGATCGCTGTTCACCAATGGTTGGGTGGTATTAGGGGGCTGCGTGGGGCTAGCGGCTTTGGCTGCTTGGTACGCGGGCCAGTTTCATCATTATGGCTGGGCTTTTGGCCGGATACATTTTTTGGCCCAAGGATTCAACCGTTTATCGGAGACTGTCGAGAGCCATAGCGGACCAGTCTGGTACTACCTGCTGGAGATCGTCAAATATGCCTGGCCTGGCTTGCTCTTTTGGCCCCTCGGTCTCAAGCTAGCTTGGAGTGCTCGGGACTGTTGGGGGGGACTCGTGCTGGTGGGGACGGTGGGGTATCTCGGCATGATATCTGTAATGGGAACGAAGCTCCCTTGGTACGTGATGCCGGTGTATCCGTTCGTGGCGCTGGCGGTGGGGGCGCAGTTGGCTTGGTATTGGCAATCCCCCGATCGCATCAGTCGAGGGTGGGCGTTTGCCTTTGCAGGATTGGGGGCGATCGCCCTAGCCGGGTCAGTCTATTTCGCGATTGACTATGCCGGAGAGCAATGGGTCTTGCCCCTGATGGGGCTGGTATTAAGTGGGACCTTTGCCATTGTGGCTCGGCTCCTGTGGCAAAAGCGCCGCAGATTCATCCCTATATTTTTTGCGGGAATCTATGCCAGTTTGCTGTTGTTGATGCTGTCGGGGGAATGGCTATGGGAGCTGAACGAGGCGTTTGACGTGCTACCCGTAGCGGAATTGGTGCGATCTCAAGTGCCAGCCAATACGATTCTCTACACCTCGTTTGGCTACGAAAGACCTTCCCTCAACTATTACAGCCACTGCAAAATTCTGCCGGCCAGCCCTCAGCAACTACAGGAACGGTGGGCGAATCACTATTTGTTGCTCGAACGCCTAGTGTGGCAACAGTTCTCGCAGACCGGGGTAGTCCCCGTAGCCAGCACCAGTGACTTTGTGTTGCTTGCGCCTCAGGTCATGTCCTCAGGATTGTCTGGGGGGCCGTCTAGACTCTGGTGAGCTTGCCGGATTGTTGGTTCAAGTGGCTTGACCTTGTCCCCGCTCAATATATTTTGGTGGTGAATAAACTTCGCCACTCCGGTGGCAAAACTGCTGGGATTGTCCCATGGCACCCGATGGGCGGCGTGGGAGATCGTCGTATGGGTTACGGTTGCACACGCGTTGGCCAGAGTTTGACCGATCGCGCAGTATTTCGGGTCATCAACTCCAGAGACGTACAGAAGGGGTGGCTGCGTCAGCTGAGCTAGTCGCTGACTCAAGTTTGCTTGTCTACCTTTGGAAAAGCGGTCGAACAATTGGCAGATGCGATGGCGATCGAAGGTTGTTGGGTGCCTCTCCACTGGATTGTCATACCCCGCAAATACCCCCTGGCCATCCCACTCGCGCAATAGATTGTCCCAAGGCTCTGCAAGAAATCGTTGTCCCCAGTTCAAGTCACCTTGGAGGCAATCAGTCCTCTCCGCTTCAGACTTCAGTCCAGGGTCGGCGGACACTACGATCGCCCCTTGCCATATTTGTGGGAGACGCACAATTGCATGTAGTGCGAGCCGCCCCCCCAGCGAATACCCCATCAGCCATTGCTGCTCCCCCCCTTCCGTCCGCTGCTGCACCCGCTGGCAAAAGTCATCTGCCCAATCGTGGAAGTTCAATGCAGATGTCATCCACAAATTTTCCAACTCCACTTGAACTGACGCGAAACCGAAGGACGCCTGCAAACGGTTAGCAATGTCAAGCCAGACAGAAGGCTGCTGCAAATTGCCGTGTATGCACCAAAGTCGCACGTCAATCCTTTGTGGCCTAATGCACCAAATTGTATCGTAGCCATCCAACTGCCGAGGATTGTCATCTGCTCACCCCTTGGGGATTGAAATGCCTTTGCTAATTGAAAGGTCAGAGACAAGAGCTGACAGGCTGTAGTCCTTAGGTTATAGTCACCCCGAGTCAGTTGGTGAGGCAATATTGCCCATTTATCTCTACTGGGGAGACGATCGCTTTTCCCTCAAAAAGGCGGTTCAGGCATTGCAGCAGAAAGTGTTGGATGCCGCCTGGGTTGCGTTCAACTTCGATCGCCTGGGTTCAGGGCCAGAGGAAACCTTAACTGGCCTCAACCAGGCGATGACACCCCCTCTAGGGATGGGCGATCGGCTGGTGTGGCTGGAAGATACCAATCTATTACAGCAATGTAGCGAGGACCTATTGCAGGAATTAGAGCGGACGCTAGCCGCATTGCCTGCTACCACCCATTTGCTACTCACCCTCCACGGAAAGCCAGACGGGCGACTCAAGTCCACCAAGCTGCTCAAAAAAGTTGCCAAAGTCCGAGAATTTAAGCAAGTTGCCCCTTGGGATACCGATGGGCTCGTGGATGCGGTTAAAAGTGCCGCGAAAAATCAGCAGGTGGAGTTGGATAGAGCTGCCACTACCCTGCTGGCGGAAGCGGTGGGTAACGATCGGCGCAAGCTAGAGATGGAGTTGGAAAAGCTGTCTCTGTACGTTCCCGATAGCGTCGTGACAGCCGAACAGGTGCAAGAATTAGTGCCCGCATCCGCCTCCAACACCTTTCAACTGGCGGCCCAATTGCGGACTGGAGAGATTGAAAAGTCGTTGCAGATTTTAATGCAGTTACTTTCCCGCAACGAGCCCCCCCTCAAGATTGTGGCCGTGCTCGTGGGTCAGTTCCGCACTTGGTTGTGGGTGCGGGTAGCGATTGATTCTGGGGAACGGGACAACAAGGCGATCGCCCAGATGGCGGACTTGGGCAATCCCAAGCGGGTGTATTTTCTGCAGAAAGAGGTGCAGTCCCTTAACAGTCAACAGCTCTATCGGGTGATGGAATTACTGTTGGATTTGGAGTACCAACTCAAGCGAGGCCAAGACGAGCATCGCTCGCTGCAAACTACCTGCATCCAAATTGCTAGCGTCTGCCGCGATCGCCCCTGAAGCTCTTCCAAGCACTCGCTACGGGGGAGTTTGCCCGAATAAAGGGTGGAGAACCATAGGTCGTTAAAAAACTTATTTGAGTCCGAAATTCAAGATAGGGAGACCGGAGATCGACCCCAAACATTGTCATGCATTCATCAATAATGGATGCCTCAGGCAGCCTTTCAGGGCCGATGTGCCCTGTAAAATATGGCCGGTGAGGTAACCTGCACGGAGTTTGGTGGCGAGAAGGTTAGGATTTAGGTAGAGGAGTTCTTCCCATCGTCTCAAAGATGACTACTCAAAAGATGTCTACGGATCGAAAATCCTGATTTTAGGGCACGCTCGAACTTTAGAAGGGGTGTGTTGTGAGTGAATCGTTTGCATTTAGACAGGTCATTTGCTTGCGGTGGTCGAGGTACTTTTGCTCGGTTAACATCCGCTCTCACTAGCTAAAGCGCGGTTTAAACTGGCGGCTGTCACTCCTTTGGACCGATCTGTACCCAGCCTAAAACTGGTCTTTCCCGCACTCGTCTTTGCGCTGCTCCACCTGTTGGCAAGCGATAGGTTGATTTCAAACGTTTCTATCGCGGCTATCAAAATCCCTATCGAAGGGTTATCCTGATTGGGGCTTTCGTTATATAACTACACGAAATCCCAGCTCCAATTCATTGGTGGTCTGTCACCCAATTCATCTCTGGAATGTATGTATGGCTAATGACCGCACCAATATCGCTTCTAAAACTGCTGCTGTAGCTGTTGCCCGCAGAGGTAACGGTCACATGCAAAGCAACGGTAATGGTGTTGAGGGTAATGGCGGGAACGGTAATGGCGGTAATGGTGCGAATATGCCGACGCCTCCCCTCAGCAAGGTCGAACAACTTCGGGCGCTACTAGAGCGTTATCGAGGCAGCCGGCAGCTGGTTGTTCTTCAGGACTTTCCCGATCCAGATGCTCTTTCAACTGCATGGGCCTACAGTTTAATTGCCGAGCAGTTTGCCATCACCACTGACATTGTTTATGCAGGTACCCTGAGTCACCAAGAAAACATTGCCCTCGTTCGCCTGACCAACCTCCCCTGCCAAAAATTGGATGTGAGCTCCCTGCGGCCGGACGATCTGAAAGAGTATCAAGGGGCTGTCTTTGTCGATCACCAAGGAACCACCAGCCAAATTGCTCAGTCGATCGAGGCAGCCGAGCTTCCGCTGTTGGTGTTGGTGGATCACCATTCCCTACAAAATATTTACCAAGCCGAGTTCGAAGATATTCGGACGGGGGCTGCAGCCACCGCTACGATCTTTGCTGAGTACCTGCGGGATGGATTGCTAGAGCTGGATGCTAGCAATCCCCGCCACGTTCAGTGTGCTACTGCCTTGATGCACGGTCTCAGATCTGAAACGGACCAGCTGCGCCAAGCCAAAGAAGCTGATTTAATAGCAGCAGCCTATATCAGCCGTTTCCAGGATGGGCAGTTACTATCTGCGGTTTTAAGTTCTTCGCGATCGCGTCGGGTCATGGATATTATTGCCACAGCTCTCGGTAAGCGACATATCCGAAATAACTTTTCCATTTCGGGGGTTGGCTATCTGCGGTTTGAAGATCGCGACGCTATCCCTCAGGCAGCTGACTTTTTAATCTCTGAAGAGGATGTGCACACAGCCGTTGTCTACGGAATCATTCACTCAGAAAATGGCCAAGAAGTCGTAACGGGTTCTCTGCGAACCAATAAACTCACCCTTGACCCCGATGATTTTCTCAAGCGGGCTTTCGGACAGGATGGCTCCGGTCGATTCTTTGGGGGTGGACGCAGCCAAGCTGGTGGGTTTGAAATTACGTTGGGGTTCCTCTCTGGCTCCAATGCCAATTCTGAGTATGCCGGCCAAAAATGGGACGTATTCGATACTCAAATCCGCCAAAAGCTCTATCGACTCATCGATCCAGAAGATAAAATCTCGGCTCCCAAAGACAACTCTACGGCTCGCAGCAATTAGAGTGTTCCAGCAAATGCCCGATCCGGGAGCCGTTGCAGCAATTCCGATCCAGAGGCATGGAGTCGGCTGTTTTGGCTGTTTTCTAAACTGGAATATTTTTAGAGGGCTCGTTGCTGCTCACCAAAGTAGTGTTGTGCTCGGATGACATCTGGGCTTTAGGATTGTGATGAAGCTAGGTTCTGTCAACTCCTCTCTGCAGGCGATCGCGAGTTTAATGTTTCTGTTGCTTATGGGCTTTTTGCTCGATATGTATTTTCGCTACAGACAGCCCCCAAAATGGCTGTGCTAGCATTTGCCTAATCATAAAGTTGAATTAACTCGACCTTTTCAGGCACCCAGATGGACAAGGTTCTGGTCCTCAATGCTTCATACGAGCCACTCAACATTACGACGTGGCGGAGGGCAGTTGTCTTGATGATTAAAGGCAAAGCGGAGGGCGTCGAACATAATGGTCGTTTCATCTATGCGGACTTTTCTCTACCAACGGTCATTCGCCTCAGACATTACGTTAACGTTCCCTACAAAGCGATTCCCCTGACTCGGCGCAATGTCCTCTATCGTGACGAATATCGCTGCCAATATTGCGGAGCATCTTCCAGCGATCTCCTGACTATCGATCACGTCGTACCTCGCTCGCGAGGCGGGGGTGATGCTTGGGATAACGTGGTTTGTGCTTGCGTTCGTTGCAACATCAAAAAGGGAAATCGTACCCCTAAAGAGGCTCTTATGCCCCTGAGTCGTCCCCCGCGACGCCCCCACAGCAGCCTGTACTTTGAAATTGCCAAACAGATCCGCTCAGGTGGCAACCGCGAGTGGGGGAAATACGCGATCGGGATGGAACACTAGTGTTGAGGCTGAATGATTTTGAGCGATGAGAGCAAAAGTGGAGTCACTGGGTGCTCTCTCTACGCTAGGGACACCCCAGTTACCGAGTCCTTCACAGGATTACTCCTCAAGCGCCTTCTTCTAAAGAACTGCTCTCTGCCGCCGCTTCCTCCTCCTTTGGTTCAGGGGGGAGACCGGCAGCAATTCGGGCTTGCCGTTCGGCTTCTTTGCGGGCTGCCTCTTCAGCTTTTGCTTGCCTAAGAGCCTCTTGTTCTTCTTCGTATCGCTTGAGATCCCGTTCGTAAATGATGCGTTGCTTTTTTTGATCGTCGAGTACCCACACCACGGTGAGCACTGAAATCAAGAAGCCAACAATCAGAGAGATCCAAAGTAGATTCACACCAGACATGGTTAATCTCCGGTTTTAAATTACGGTTTGTTAAGGAGTTCTCCCTGTTACCTTAGCGGTTTCGGATCCCCTTTGAATACGACCTGCAGTGGTTCGTAACGCAGTTCGGGCTTGAAGAAAAACATATTTGAGATGTGCAAACCGCGGGGCCGCAGAAAGAGTGTAGAAGAAAATTAGGACAATTCAGAGGACGCCTGAGAGTTGAGTTACTATGAACTGTAATTCGCAATAACACAAGTTCACATACAGATCTATTTCTTTTTGCAGGCAGGAGAACGTATGTCCCACTTTAGCCAAATAAAGACCAAGATCCGCGACCTTGACGCTTTGGAATCGGCCCTCGCAGATCTGGGGATCGACTCCCAACGTGGCGAAATGAAGGTCCGTGGTTATCAGGGACAAACACAAGCAGCCTCTGTCATCATTCCTCAGGACAACGGCTACGATGTGGGCTTTCAATGGAACGGTGAAGCTTACCAGCTAGTTGCCGACCTGCAGTATTGGCAGCAGCCTTGGTCGGTAGAAAGCTTCGTCAATAAGGTGACTCAGCGATACGCTTACCAGACCATCGTGAGCGAATCTGCCCGCAAAGGATTCCAAGTGGTAGAGCAAAAGCAAGCGGAAGACGGTAGCGTCCGTTTGGTTCTGCAGCGCTGGGGTGCGTAAATGAAACCACAAACTCCCGCCCAAAGCGAGCGCTCGGGTTTAGAACCCGAGCTGGGTGGGGTGCTGCGCCGCCAACATCAACGAACGGGGCTTGAGCCAGAGTTAGGAGGGGTTGGTCGTCAAACTGGGGTATACGTTGATGAAATCGACTGCATTGGTTGCGGTCACTGCGCCTATGTTGCGCGCAATACGTTTTTCCTGGAAGACGATCGAGGTAAAGCTCGGGTAATGAATCAACAGGGAGATCTCGAGCAGATAGTTGAAGAAGCGATTCAGACCTGCCCCGTAGACTGCATCCATCGGGTCAGCTACAAAGAGCTGCGCCAGCTTGAAAAGCAACGTAAGTTTCAGGTGATGCCTAAAGCGGGTGTACCGCATAGCTTTAAATAGATCGACCTGTTCGGAACTCTGACAATCGGCTATCGCGATACAGCCACTATGAAACAGCACAGAGCAACACTTCGCATTCCCACGAGTGGAAAGTCCTTTAGCCAAGTGACCGGGGATGTGAACCAAATCATTCAACAATCGGAGATTCAATCGGGTATTTGTACGCTGTTTTTACAGCACACCTCTGCTAGTTTAGTCATTCAAGAGAATGCCGATCCGGATGTACTTAGGGATTTGGCAACATTTCTAGCTCAGCTGGTCCCCGAAGATAATCGCTACATGCACGGAATGGAAGGACTAGATGATATGCCCGCCCATATCCGCACCGCTTTGACCAGTACCTCAGAGCACATACCCATTGCCAATGGCCAGTTGATGTTGGGCACCTGGCAGGGAATCTACCTGTGGGAACATCGCGATCGCCCCCACAACCGCGAACTGATCGTGCATGCCATTGGAGAATAAAATCTCGGCTATTTGCCACAAGCCAAGTTGGGACTTGGGTGGGATGCAATATATTCCACCAAACATATTCAAACTAGTCATGAATCGAGCAACTGTCTGGATTTTGTCGGGGTTACTCCTCCTAGTGAGTTGTGGCCAGTCCCCACCCCCTACTAACGATGTGCAACAGCCTCCGGAGAAGGCAGACGGAACCGTTGTGACTGACGTTCCAGAAATCCCGCTTGCGACTCCTATTAGAGAGGCATTTCCTTCACCTGCAGATATGTCCGCATCAGCTCGCCACCGACAAATGGGCCTAGATCTGCGCAGTCAAGGACAACTGGCGGAAGCTATTGCCATGTTTCAGCAAGGAGTAAGCCTCGACCCCACCAATTTAAACGGACATGTCATTTTGGGCTGGACGCTGCATTTGGCGGGGCAACGGCAGGAGGCGATCGCTGCCCTACAGGCGGGGTTAGAGCGTGATGCTGACTTTGTTCCCGCCCTCAATGCGTTGGGGATTGTGTATTTGGTTGACGGTCAATTACAGTCCGCAGTCAAGACTCATCAGCGGGCCGCGGAGCTGCAATCGGATAACGAAATTGCCTATTACAACCTGAGCTTGGCCTACCAACGGCTAGAACAACCCCATTTAGCTGAGGTCAACGCCAAGCAGGCTACCGAGCTGGAGCCTTGGAACCCCCATCCTTGGGTGGCTTTGGCGATCGCATTACGCAGCCAAGACAGACTGGAGGATGCTCGCGGAGCCTATGCCCGTGCCATTCATTTGGACAGTCGATATACGGGATCGGCCTATCTGAATCACCTCTCTCAAGCGGGATTTAGCCCCGCACAAATTGAGCTCAGCGATCGCGTCCGTCAAGGATTGTAGAGATGCCGCATTCCCTACTCCCCTTGCAGAACTCTCGATGCTCCAAGAGAGACTGAAGGATAGTGCGATGCGTTTACAGCAATCGGCCTCACGTCATAGATTTACGCAGACTTTGCAACCAGAAAACCGGCAAAGTAACACAAAACACCAACAGGCTGATGGGTAAGCCAACCACCAGCAACATCGTTTGATACAGAGTTTTTCTCCAATGGTGGGGCTGAGGAGTCAGGGTAGAGGCATGACGCAGGGGGGAGATTGTCTGGTCGGGGGGAACCAGCTCAACCCAAGCAGGAAGTTCGCATTGCTGCCCCTGCAGGGAAGCTTGAATCCGATGATAGGACTTGAGCAGCTTGGCATATTTAGTGCATAACGCAGGCACGGCAAACCCGGCATCGCGATAGGCCTTCAGAGTGAGTTGTAAGGTGCGGTAGTGACTATTCATGGGAAACCCCGGATAGTGCTTGAGTGATTGACGAGCAAATAGTGCAAGTGATGAATGACCCAGCTGTGGACCAATCTTTGTCACCATTGCACGTCTCTAAAGGCTGTTTTACATAGATATCCATGACATGTCTTGTCCGAGAGTTGCTCGCTAGTTTCTATTGCGCAGGGGAAGAGAACGAGTTCGGGACTTTGCCTAACTTCCCCATTGCAACTAAAGTTAACTCTAGGTGTGAGACCATCCTTAAATACTTCCGACTGTTGTCCGTCCGACAGTTCCCTCTAGTACAGAGCGTCTTTGCTCTTCGTACAATTTTGAGGCTGTTCTGGTTGGTCACCTGTATGCGAGTGTGACGGGGGTGGAGGTTATTGTGAGGACAGATCGCTACAAAATGGGTGTATGGCAAACGTGGTCAATCCTCGTTGGTGTATCGGGTGTAGCGATGTTATCGCTGGATGCACCTGCAGCTTTTGCGTTCTCACCCGAATTATCCAAGCAGCTCTCAAACAGCTTTCCCACTCATCCATCTGCAGATAGATTTACTCAAGATTTTGGTCGGCGATCGCTTCAATCCACCTCGCTCTCCTTCTCCTCACCGACAATTCTCAACTGGACTCTTGTTGCCCAGCTGGACCCCGATCCTGGTGTAACCGATCCCCGGCCAGGAAGCGATATTGACAGTCTGCCAGCGGCAGGGGGAGCCGCCGATCTACAAGGCGAACTACTGTCTCCGCAACCATTTTTTGGAGTCTTGGATGCTGATGATATTGTTGAACCTTTCAAGCTAGATAGCCTAGTGCCCTTTCCGGGATTTCCGTTCCTTGTGGAAGAAGAGCCTAACTTCTCCTTTGCCCCCTTTCGCACAGATTTTTCCCCTCTAGAGCGCCCCCAGTACCGCCTGTTCGGTTTTGAGACGGGTTCTAGCCTTCGCCAGAACGAACTAGTGTTGCGAACCGGAACGACGATTCGTCCCTCGAGGAGTTGTAGCGATCGCGAAATATCCTGCAATATTCGGCTCGGCTTAGACTACGGAATCCTAGATGAGCTGCAATTGAGCTTTGACATTTCCACCTACGATACCGCTACTTTGAGAGGTTTACTGGGTGGAAATTCTGAAGTCGGGTTTTCCTACGATAGTATTTCCGCCCAATTAAAATGGCAGGCGTTTTCAAACGACCTCATCAGCTTTGCCCCCACGGTGGGATTAGAATTTGGCCCCCACCGCTCTGTATCTTTCTCTCCCGCCAACACATCTAGTCGCGTCGAAGCTGATGACAGCTCCGTATTTGTCAGTGTCGGTCTCCCCGTTAGCATCAATGTTGGAGATAAGAATCGCTTTCACATCAATCCCCAAGTGGGATTTTTCCCCGATAGCTTGTCTGATGTAGACATAGAAGGCGATCCTGGTGATTTGGTAGGCAGCAATGGCTTTGATGGGGATTCGCTGGACTACTACGGCACGGTGGTGGGGATCGGCCTGGGATTTGACCGCGACTTGAGTCAATTTTTCAAGTTTGCAGCCGATTACACTGTGATTGCGGCGGGCAGTAACTCGCTAGGCAATGGGAGTGATTCGTTATTTGTGCCCCGAGGAGTATGGAACGCAGGGATACGCTGGACCCCCAATAGTCGCGCCAGTTTTGATATTTATGCGACCAATCGATTTGGCCCCTCTGCGGCTGCTCCCTCAAATCTGCTCGTTCAGCCCGATGGGGATATTGGTCTGGGAATTGACTTTTCCTTCTTGCCCGATATTGGGAATGAATTTCCCCTCGAAATCCGCAATCGCTATCCTGCCACCTCCCATTTCTTTGCCAGCGCTACAGGGTTTCCTAGCACCACTCTGCCGATTGATAGCGTGCTGTACGAAGCCGTGTTTGGATCCCCGGGTCGGGTGGCCGGTACCGTTCGCTACGGTCTACTGGATGACCTAGAGCTTGTCGCTTTAGGGAGCAGTAACGGTACCGATCAGTTCCAGAGCGAGGCAGGTGCATTGTTCCGCTACGCGCTATTGAGGGATCTTGGAGATCGGGAAGTATCTTCTGCCCTCTCGTTAGGGGTGCAAAACCTGTTTGGGAACCCTGAAGTGGCTCTCTACAGCGATGTTCCGACTGCCTTTCCCCTGTTTAACGATCGCCTGAAGTTCACGGTCGCCCCCAAAGGAGCTTTACCGTTACAGGGGGATAGTTTTGATGCTCTTGCAGGGGTATCAACTGGGCTGAACTTGTCTGTCGCTAAATGGACCCAATTGTGGGGACAATGGACGCCCATCTTTGGCGAAAACCGGCTGGAGAAGGGTTCCAGTGACGAGTTTGCCGAATTCAATGGCAACCGCCAGCTGTATTCGGTCGGGGTACGACAGCTGTTCCCCTCTGGTAACTCCACCTATGCCCTGGATGTGTTTTTTACCAATAGCGCTGGGGAATATGGTGTTCAAGGTTTGACTGGCTTACCGGAAGGAGACACCCGTGTTGGTGCCAGGGTCAGTATTCTGAACGGCGTGCCCAAAAGAAATCTCCAACATGCTGGGGAGAACATCCCCGACTCAGAGGAAGCAGTCACTCAGGACGTGACTTCTGAGGGCGAAGGCTCGCAATCCGATGATGACCTGCCTACCGCAGATGCATCCGCTGCATCAACCGAGGTAGAACCCATTGAGGCACCAGACGCAGCAATGGCTTTAGAGGAAGATGAGACAGAACAAGCAGCGGAAGTAGATATCGTCCCCGAGAACGATCGAGCAACCTCAAACACCTTACCCGAAGCAGCAACTTCAGATGAGGGGATGACTGCAGATGAAACAGTCGAGATTCCAAGTGCAGTCTCGACTGTTGAGGGAATGGAAGAAGGTGTAGTCACAGAAGATGTAGAGACTGAAGAGGAAGTTCTGTCCGATGGCGACGAGGTTGACCTTGCCACTTCACCTGAAAGCAATTCCATCGATGTGGCAGTTGCATCTGAGGACATAGAGGATATATCTTCTCCCCTTCCTTCAGAGGTAGAGGCTGTAGAGGAGGAAACGGAATCACAGCAAGTATTGCTGAACCGGACTCCTGTGGGCAATGACGATGCCAGCACTACCGCCGAAGATACTGCGTTGATCTTCAATTCAGAAGATTTGTTGGGAAATGACTCGGATTTAGATGGTGACCTGTTGACGATCGCCTCAGTTCAGGAAGCGAACAAGGGCACAGTTGCCCTCAATGAAGATGGCACCGTAACTTTTACCCCTCCTACCCACTTCTTTGGTGACGCTAGCTTTACTTACACCCTCTCCGACAGCAGTGGTAACAGCGATATCGCCAGGGTCAATATTGCTGTTACACCGGTAAACGATAATCCTTCTGGGAAGAACGATAGCAGCACGACTCCAGAAGATACGTCGCTGACCTTCAATCCTGAAGAACTCCTGGGCAATGACTCCGATGTGGATGGCGACCCATTGACCATTGCTTCGGTTCAGAATGCAAGCAATGGAACGGTCGTACTGAATAACGATGGCACCGTGACTTTTACCCCAGCCCCTTTGTTTAATGGGGATGCCAACTTCACCTACACCCTTGATGACGGCAATGGCGGCCAGAATACTGTTGCCGTTTCTATCGATGTCACACCAGTCAACAATGCACCGGTAGGTAATACAGATTTCTCTACCACTCCAGAAGACACGCTGCTCACTCTCAAACCAATTGAATTACTGGAGAACGATACCGATCTCGATGGCGACACGATGAGCGTCATTTCTGTACAGGATGCTCGCAGCGGTACAGTTGCCCTCAATGACGATGGCACAGTTGCGTTTACTCCCTCTGCGAACTTCAACGGTATCGCTAGCTTTAGCTACACCCTCTCCGATAGCGATGGCAGCACCAATGTGGCAACGGTCGAGATCGATGTCACTCCAGTGAATGACGGTCCGGTGGGCACTCCTGATTCTGGTACTATGCCGGCAAATACATCGTTGACTTTCGAGTCTGCTGATTTGTTGGGCAACGACTCCGACTTGGATGGCGATGCGCTGGTCGTTACCTCGGTACAGGATGCGGTCAATGGAACGGTTGTCCTCAATACCGATGGCACTGTCACTTTCACTCCCACAGATACATTTAGCGGGGATGCCAGCTTCACTTACACCCTCTCCGATAGCAATGGGGGTAGCACGATTGTTCCGGTCGCGATTGCAGTCAGCCCGGTGGCCGCACCCGCGAGCCAACAGCAGGAGCGTCCATCAGAATCCCCTAGTCCAGGCTTCGTAGGGCCATCTACCGCTGCTGAAGATCTTTTACTTCAGCCTGTGCCGGAGCCAGATAATGCAGGAGGAAATTCTCAAGACCCAGTCGACGGGGGGAGCAACTGAAATGAGGCATCAGAATCGCCACAACTACTCAATTCTGGGCAAGCTTATCCTCTGCATCGTTGCGGGCGGAACCCTTGTCTTCTCCTCACCCGTTTGGGGACAACCTCTCACAAACGTGCAACAGGATGCGTTGAGAGCGGTAGCATCGGAGAACTGGTCTGAAGCAGTCAGACTCTACCAAAAGGCCATCCAGCTATCTCCGCAACAGGCGGGTTTGTACAATAACCTCGGTGTAGCCCAGCGACAGGCTGGCGATCGCTTGGGGGCAATATCCTCCTATCGCAAAGCTATCGAACTCGATCCAGATTTTAGCGAAGCTTATGGCAACCTGGCGGTGCTGCTGCTGTTAGAGGGGGAATGGCTGGAAACCTTGATTCTTTTGAATCAGGCGCGGTCACTGGGGGTAGCCAGTCCATCGCTGTTTCTTTACTATGGCATCGCCTCAGAAAAATCCCAAAATTGGGAAGACGCCGCCCAGGCTTACGATCGCTATTTAAAAACCAATCCCTCCGCCACCGTAGCCTATCGATCGGCGATCGCCTTTTGGCAATCAGGGGAAGGACGCGAAGCAATTCGGGCTTTTAAACGGGCGGCTCAGTTGGACCCTGGATTCGGGCTTTACACCTCGGAAACCGGTTTAGCCCTGGCCAATTTAGGGGCAAATCGCAGTGCCATCGAGTTCCTCAAGGATTTACCGACAGGTTGGTCGCAACCCCGCGATTTTGTTGTCTTGGCAAGACTAGCCCAACAGGAAGACATGCTGGATTTAGCGGAAGCTTCACTGTTCAGGGCATTTCAACTGCGGCAGAGTCAAGGAGAAGCAATTCCCACCAGTTGGATCAGCGACGCGGGGGCCATTGACGCGCAGCGGGGAGATTTAGACTCGGCAGCGGCAACGTTTCAATCCGCTATGGATGGCAAACTGCCTAGCCCTTGGCCAGCTGAGCAGGCTGCCCCCGCCTCTGCCGAGCCTCAACCTACTGCACAGCCCGATACTGTCTGGGAGCCGGAGGAACAGTCCCCCCAGCACGAACTGACTCTATCCCAAACAGGGAACCAACCTGATGGGGACCCATCAGATGCCCTGAGCCAAACCGATCGTGGGGTTGCCATTGCGGCTGCGAACTTGGCCGATACTTATCTCAGCCAAGAGAATTACGCGTTAGCTCTATCTGCCAGCGATGCGGCCATCTCCGCCGATGCCACCTTGCCTGTAGCCCACAACAATCGCGGTGCGGCGCTGCTGTCCTTGAACGAGCTGGAGGCTGCGAAGCAAAGTTTTGAAGCCGCTATCGAGCTACAACCGGATTACTGGCAGGCTCAGCGCAACCTAGGCATCGTTTATATTCAGCAAGGCGATCGCCAGCAAGCACAGGAGTATTTGGGTCAAGCGATGGCGAATGCCCCCACCCTAGAGCTGGTGCAGCAAATCAACGAAGAAATGGTCATTCTGGATCGATCTGAATTGAAAGAAGAGCCCAAATAACGAGGGTTCTCCACTAGAACAGACACTATCCACCCTAGGTTTTCACCGATTAAAGTGCTGCCTTAGAAAACTGCCTGCTTCCTCAAGCGCCCCGCGCCCCTCTTCAAGCATGGGGGCGAATAAATGAAAGCAGTGAATCATGTTTTGCCAGACCTTCAGTTCTACGGCGACATTTGCCAATCCAGCTTTGCGAGCTAGTTTTAGGGCGTCATCCAACAAAACCTCCGAGGCTCCAACGTGAATTAAGAGAGGAGGGAGACCAGATAAATCAGCAAAAAGGGGGGATAAGAGGGGATGTCTTAGATCGCCGTCGGGTGCGTACCAAGGTGTGACTGTATCCAGAAGTTGGGGGGACACCATGGGATCGATGTCTGCATGGGTGGCGATTGTTTGACTGATTCGGGTCAGGTCACAATAGGGGGAAATTAGCAGAGCAGAGGATGGTAAGGTTTCGCCTGCGTCCCTGAGAGAGAGCAATGCAGCCAGTGCAAGATTGCCGCCAGCTGAATCTCCGGCGATCGCCACCCGCTCGGGATGGAACCCCCGGGTGTTGACTAACCAGCGGTAGGTAGTCAGAGTGTCCTCTAATGCTGCGGGATAGGGATGTTCGGGTGCGAGACGATAGGAAATCGTCAAAACGCTTGCTCCAGAGGCTTCAGCCAAATCGCAAGCAATGCGTCGATGGGTTGTTAGCGATCCGACGACGAAGCCACCACCGTGCAAGTATAGGATGACGAGCTGGGGATTGCCCTCCGGACAGGAAATCAACTCGGCAGGCACGCCATCAGCCTTGATGGGATTGACCCTGGCGGTGGGATGTGGGGGCAAAGAAAACCCTTCGTTAAAGTCAGAACGCATCTGGGATGGTGAATCGCTCCATTGAAAGTCTTGGAGCATGGCAATGATGCTATTAAGTTCCTGTTGACTCATGATTGTGATGAGATGAGTTGTGCTCAAGAGTAAAGGCTGAGATTGCAACAGCTATAGATCTGCCATGATTGCTGATTCAGTACCTTCTGCGGTGATACAGTTGGGCTTCAGAAGTCTCGGGCTATCTTCAATGAAACGCCGTCACCTGATTGGAAGCACTGCATTCGGGTTAGCCAGCACCGTGGCTTTGACTGCTTGCGCCCCTAACTCAGGTCATTCACCTACCATTCCATCCTCCCCTGAAGCAGTTACGGATAGTAGCTTGCCGGAGGTGAAGTGGCGCTTGGCATCCAGCTATCCTCAATCTTTGGACACGATTTACGGAGGTGCGATCGCGTTTTGCGATCGGGTCGCTGCTATGACCGGCGGTCGATTTACCATCACCCCCTACCCTGATGGAGCACTGGTACCCGGGCTGCAAGTGCTGGACACGGTGGAGTCTGGTGGGGTGGAATGCGGTCAATCAGCCAGCTACTATTACATCGGCAAAAATCCGGCTCTGGCGTTTGGGACGGCCATTCCTTTTGGGCTGACGGCACAGCAGCAAAATGCCTGGCTGTATCGCGGTGGGGGATTGGAGGCGATGAACAAGCTGTATGCAGACTTTAACGTCATAGCTTTTCCCGCTGGAAATACTGGCGCCCAAATGGGGGGGTGGTTTAAACGAGAGGTGAATACCCTGCGGGATTTACAGGGGCTCAAAATGCGCATTCCCGGTATTGGCGGCGAAGTCATGAATCAACTGGGAGTGTCCGTTCAGGTGTTGCCGGGGGGGGAGATTTACATTGCGCTGGAGCGCGGCACCATTGACGCAGCCGAGTTTGTCGGCCCACACGATGACGAGAAATTGGGGCTGAATAGGATTGCCCCCTACTATTACTATCCCGGGTGGTGGGAGCCGGGGGCCACATTAGAAATCGAAGTGAATTTGAATGCTTGGCGCAAGCTGCCGCAGGAGTATCAAGCGGTCATTGCCGCGGCAGCCACGGAAGCCAATACCAATATGTTGGCCAGTTACGAGGCATTGAATGGGGCAGCGTTACAACGGTTGCTGGATGCGGGAACTGAGTTGCGATCGTACAGCCGGGAAATTTTGGTGGCAGCTCGGGAGGCAACTGCCGATCTGTTAGCCGATCGCGCAAGAGGAAATGCTGAGTTTCGGGAGGTTTACGAAGGGTGGCAAGCGTTTCGAGAGCAAGTGTATGCTTGGAACCGAGTCAACGAGTTGAGCTTTACGGAGTTTTCCTTTGGCCGTGGAACTTGAAGACAACGTTTGCCTGTAGGGATCGCAGTTTCTCATCTTTTATTTAAGGTCGATCGTCCTTAGAGGTTAAAAATTTCTACAGGTTCAATTTTGTCCGCCAGCTCGAACCCAAAGACCCGTGAATAAAAATACAGCTCTGCATCCAGTGCTCGCTTGATATTCTCCGCCTTGCGGAACCCATGCTGCTCCCCCTCAAACAGCACGTAGGCCACCGGCAACCCCTTCTCCTTCAGCGCATTCACCATCAACTCCGCCTGATTGGGGGGGACAATCTTGTCCTCATCCCCCTGTAAAAAGATGACCGGGCAAGAGAGGCGATCGACGTGATTAATCGGTGCCCGTTCCTTATACATGGCCTTAGCCTCAGGGTAAGGTCCCACCAAGCTGTCCAGATAGCGGGCCTCAAACTTGTGGGTGTCGCGGGCCAGAATCTCCAAATCGCTGACTCCGTAAAGGCTTGCCCCTGCCTTAAACGTATCCCGAAACGTTAGGGCTGCCAGGGTGGTGAACCCACCGGCACTGCCTCCATCAATTGCCAGTCGATCGCCATCCACCCATCCTCGATCGACTAAATATTGCGCCCCATTACAGCAATCATCCACATCCACAATGCCCCAGTTCCCCTTCAGTACCTCGCGATAGGCACGTCCGTATCCGGTACTGCCGCCATAGTTCACATCCAGCACCGCCACTCCGCGGCTGGTCCAATATTGAATCCTCCAGTCAAGAGTGGCGGATGTAGCCGCCGTGGGACCGCCGTGGCTTTTCACCAATAAAGGCGGTTTTTCGTTCGCAGGAGCTGCGACATCTTGATTGGTGGGGGGATAGTAAAACGCGTAAGCCGTTCGTCCGTTCGTAGAGGGAAAGGCGATCGCCTCCGGCACCGAAATATAGCCGGGATCGACCTCTAAGGAGCTTACCCGCCGCAGAATTTTCACCTCCAATGTTGCTAAGTCTAGGCGGGCGATCGCCGACGCAGATGTGGGGGAACCCGCCGCGAAAATCGCCTGTTTAGCATCCACCTGCAAGCCCCCAACTCGGGTAAAGGGAATGTTGATGGGACTTAACTCACCAGTTCCGGAATGTAAGCGGGCTAGGTGCTGAACGCCATTTTGGCTGTAGGCGCAAATAATGGATGTGGCAGATTCGTAACCGTAGGTGGACATGCGGAACACCCAGTGGGGTACCCCAAATTCCGCCTCTAACTGGACGATTGCCTGGACAGAATCGTCGATCCAGCGATACAAATTCCACCAGCCGCTGCGATCGCTAACAAATGTCAAAATGCCGTCCGGCGACCACAAGGGCTGGCCGATGGATTCCTCTAGTCCACCGGCAACCTTGCAGGGCTGACTCATTTCCCCGGTATCGGCAAGGTCAGCTACCCACAGCTCCGTGCCATCCCACGGCATATTGGGGTGATTCCAGGTCAGCCAAGCCAGCTGAGATTCATCCGGACTGAGGCGAGGAGAGGAATAAAAATCATTACCGGAGGCCAAAATTGTGACGCCACCCCGTTCGAGGTCAATGGCAGCAATGGCATTATTGGGTTCCCGATCCGGCTGGCTATGGTCTTCCAACACGCAAATTAGGCGATTTCTAGAGGCATCGAGCAGGGCATCGGCATATCGCAGCGGGGCTTCTGGTGTAACGGGCTCGGGCGGTTGACCTGCCTGAGATCGATACAGCCGCTGGTCAGAAAAATTCGAGAAATATAAGGTTTCACCACAAACAATAAAAGCTCCCCCACCGTATTCGTGTACGCGGGTACGGGCATTAAAGGGCTCGGGCAAGACATCCACCACCTGGCCATCGTGCCAGCGCACCACTGCATTTCGGCCCCCCTCTGTAGGCCGTCCCTCGCTCCAATAAATATCGGAGCCACCCAATCGCAGTTCTCCTAATCGAATACTCCCTGCCACAATCGCATCCGAAGTGATGGGGGATTTCCAAGAGCCGTAGGGGACGGTATGCTGACGTGCCATGAAATGCAGTATTGCTTCATCGCCTACCTTATACCGAGGCAGCAAACTTCGGTGATACGATTGCTAAGCTACGGCACCAGTGGGAACCAGCCTCTGGAAGTTATCCAGTCCGAACTTATCTCGCGTCTAGAAGATAATCCGATGGATAGCTGGGGAAAGCGCAGTGTAAATCTGCCACTGTCCCGCAGCTGTAAAGAGTGGGATAGCCCACTCCAAGTCAGAATGCCCACCGCAGCGTATCAACTCGGAAATCTGCGAGGTACAGATGAGGTCCAATAATTTTTTGCAGCAAACGGCGGCAGCCGTTGGTTCTAGCCTGTTAGCTGTCATTGTGGCTAGTACCCTTGCCGTTCAACCAGCTGCCGCCCATCACCCGTTTGGTGGAACCATGCCCACCACATTTGTAGAGGGGTTGTTGTCTGGGTTGGGTCATCCAGTGATTGGCTTAGATCATTTAGCCTTCACGATCGCCATAGGGGCGATCGCGTTTGGACGAATTGCCGTCGACTCAAGCAAAGGTTGGGGAGTTTCAGCCGCTTTTTTGGCCGCTGCAGTGGGAGGAACGCTGATTCACCTACAAGAGTGGAGTCTCCCCTCGGCTGAGTTGGCCATTTCGGCATCTGTATTGCTGTTGGGCATTCTGCTGCTGACGCAACGTTCCTATCAGTGGGTAACTTTAGCGGCGATCGCTGCTTGTGCGGGGATTTTCCACGGCTATGCCTACGGTGAAGCGGTCGTGGGGGCAGAACCGACTCCGATTTTGGCATACCTGATGGGATTTACGGCGATCCAAGGGGCGCTCGCCTACGCTAGCGGCTGGCTGCTACAGCGAGCACAAACCTTTCCTGCTGCGGTGGCATTGGGGGGGCTTATTTCAGGTATTGGAGTGACTTTCCTATCTGAGCTCCTCCTGGCGTAGCGTTCAGCCAACAATCAAAATGCCCGCTGCTCGATACAGCGGGCGCTAAATGATACCCAACAGGATTAGTAGATTACAGAATTAACTCAAGCTGAATGGTCAGCGTAAAGCTGCTGCCATCTTAGTTAGGACAGACATGTTGGTATACCCACATAGTCCCATCAGTTAAGTACTAGTGATTCGCTTTCAGAGAGAGCATTTCAACTAAGAAATCTGCGCGCTCTTTATTAGCATCAGACTGGATAGCAGCTCTAACAGCGGCCTGCTCTGCAGGGGCGAGATCCTCGGAAACCAAGGCATATTGAACGACCGCCTTAATCTGATCGAATTCCATACCAATCAATCTCTCAACGCAGAAATAAACAACAAGTGTTGCCTTCTCCTAGCTATGAGGGAGCTTAGGATAAGGCAATGTTCATGAGAGGCAGCATAAGATGCATGCCTTTATCCGCGGCAGTGTAGAAATGGTCAGTACTAACAAAAAATGCGTTCCTGTTCAACAGTGTCACTGCGCAGCATAAAACTATCACTACGTGTTTTCACGAGTACTGCCTTAAACCTCCGTCAGGGGTGCTTAACATTCAATACAGCACCATTCCTTGTTTGAGTCACAGGTCAACGATTGAGGGAAACCAGCGAACATCAAATAGGATTTGCCGGTGAAATGAGGGTGAAAGTGAATAGGAGCGAAGTGCTGCCTTCCAAGGCCAATAATGACCTTCGCGAACGGGACAATGTTATCGAAGCTAGTGAGGATTGCTTGCCTCGATCGCCACTGAACGACAGTTATGGGAACTATGATACTGAGTTATTTCATTGTGGCCAGAATCTGGAGATTTAACAAAATAAAACTTGACGCTATATGCAGTGGCTGACTTTAACATTGGGACGCTACTAGTAGCGTATTTTTTGAAATAGTCAAAACTTCAGTTGTTGGGCAATGGGAGCAATTGAGTTAAAGCAGCAACCCCATTGTGATTCAGTTACTGGCAGTCACACATATCCTTGTGGGGGTGTTCCTAGCGCTATTCCTAGCGGTGCTGATATCCCTGTTGGTTCCTTTATTTGCACTACCTGGACTTTGGCTGTGCTGGATAGGCATTGGGTTGTTGGGTAAGCGACCGGGATTTCAACGGATCGGGCGTCTGACTCATTTATGGTGCTTGCCGTTCGAGGTTCTGCTGGGTATCTTTTCCCTCCATACAATACAGGTATGGCTCAGTTCGATCGGAGGTAACCTACAAGAAGTTAAAGCATCATCGATACGGCAAGCGATCGCCAGACCCTGATATGTCATCTTTAGATCCCCAGGAACAGGAATTTCAAGAGCGGGAAACCCTGCGACGGGAACAAGAACTTTCCTTGCGGCTCAAGGAAATGGAGCAAGAAATCAACGGTATGAGTCGCGATCGCTCGGATGACCATGCCCTCAAGCAACCGTCCAAGAAACTCAGCCTCATGAGACGATGGCGTCGCAACATCGTGGCAGGAATCCAGTTTTTTGCCGTAGTGGTTGCAGTCATTGTTGCTATACGGGTGGCCTTCTGGCTCGCCAGCATCGTGATGGTACTGCTCGTGAGCTATCTGATCTATGAGATATTTTTTCACAATCGCTTCGATCGTTTGGATGATTGCAACGAGGACTAGCGACAAAGCAGGTCAATCAAAACAAACCAGCAGAATTTACGGAACAACTTGTCCCGCGATATCGTTCACCTCGGCTAATTCATAGCAAAAATCAGAAGGGCAGGGGGGATCTGAAATCAAAGATAGCGAATCTCGAAACCACTGCATCCAGTTGGCGATTCGTAAACTACATCTACCTCTCTCACAACAGCGGCAGGGCTGCCGCCATGGCACCATTGCACTGCTTGTTCCACTTGAGATTGAGTGCCCTCAAACATCGCTTCCACTCGACCATCAGGTAAGTTTTTCACCCATCCCGATATCCCCATCTTTGTGGCCATTTGATGGGTGTAGGCTCGGTAGCTAACCCCTTGCACTGTCCCCGCAATGAACAAGTGAGCCTGGATTAAATGGGGGTCTGACATACTGGTCACTCACTGTTTGAGGGGATCGAATTTTATGATGGAGTACTCCTTGTGCCATTTGGGTTAGGACTGCGAGATCTATGTCTAGGCAGCGTTCTGGAAAGCTGAGATGTCCTCAGTGGCTTGACGCTTGATGTCGTTCGCAGTTCAAGGAAGCTACCTACGATCGCAAGGGGCCTTCATCGCAAGACAATCGATCGGCCCTATGTTTCTGCAGCTTTTGTATCACAGCCTGCTAGGTCCAATCCCATGACAAGGGCATAGTATTCTGAGACGCTAGGGGCCTCGCCTCTGCTAATTGGAGATCGAGTTAGGAACACACCATGTACGACTGCATCGTTGTAGGTTCGGGTCCGGCAGGTGGGGCGGCAGCCTACAAGCTGGCCAAGCAGGGACGCTCTGTCTTAGTACTAGAGAAAGAAGCCCTCCCCCGCTACAAACCTTGCGGAGGCGGTGTCTCTCCCGTAGTGGGGGAATGGTTTGACTTTGATTTTTCCCCAGCGATTTCGTTAAAGGTGGATACCATCAGCTATACCTGGAAGATGGGCGATCGAGTCGAAGCACCCATTAAGACATCTGACCCTATCTGGATGGTGCGTCGTGACGTTTTCGACCACTTCCTAATTAAGCAGGCCCAAGGGCAAGGGGCCGAACTGCGGGATTCTACAGAAGCCAAAGGCATCGAATTTAAGAACGATCGCTGGCAAGTCAAAACAGCAGACGGTGCCGCCGAAGCAAAGTATCTGATTGCAGCCGATGGAGCTAAAGGACCCATGGCCCGCTGGCTGGGGTTCAAAGAACGCAAAGCCCGCTTTGGAGGAGCAATTGAGGCAGAGGCTCCGGTCAACCCCGAGCCCGCAACGGTGGCTCACTTTGAATTTGGCATGGTGAAAAATGGCTATATCTGGAATTTCCCCAAGGCAGATGGCTATTCCATCGGTATTGGTACGTTTCGCGGTGGGCAGCGGCAGCCATTACAGGACATTGCGTCTGAATACTCCGGCAAGTTTGATGTGGATTTCAAAACTGTCCAGAAATACGGACATCCCCTGTGGCTGTGGGACGGCGATCAGAAGTTACACACCCAAAATGCTCTCTTGGCAGGGGAAGCAGCCTGTGTCGTCGATCCGTTTACGGCGGAAGGCATTCGCCCATCTATCTTCAGTGGCATCAAAGCTGCCGAGGCGATCGACAGTGCCCTCGGTGGCAGCACCGATGCCCTCTCCAATTACAGCCAGGTGATGCAAGAGGAGTGGGGCAGCGATATGGTGTGGGCGCAGCGTCTAGCCAACGTGTTCTATCGGGTACCGGGTGTGGCCTATAAAATGGGGGTGCGCAACCCCGGAGCCACTCAGAAAATGGTTAAGATCCTGTGCGGTCAGCTCCGTTATAGCGATGTTGCAGGGTCTGCCATCAAGAAACTCAGCCGCAGCTTAATTCCAGGCCGCGGATAAGCTAGCACTACAACCTGCCTGCTGGAGCGGTCTCCTCCACCGGATACAAAGAGTTTTTAGAGCCAAAAGCAATTGTCTCCCTCGTTTAAAAATACATGCTTGGACGTGTCCCTTTGGGGGATGCGTCCTTCTTTTTGCAATTTCAGAAGGCGCGGTTAATACCCCCATGATTTCCAGTTCGCAACTTAAGGATTATCCGCAAGATAAGCTGATATTCACCCCACAACGTTCAGAACTTTCATTTGGATCCGAATACTATTGCTTAAACCAAATTTACATCTCAGCAATCTTCTTTGTGAGGCTTCAATCGACTTCTCTTTTAAGTAGCTAACTCTAGGCAATAGTGGACAGAAACTACTCAGAACCGCGATCTTTTCTTGAGCTCCTAAGTTGCTTGCTTAAGCTGCGATCTTGCTTTGATCTGCCTGAAGAATATCGAGAAACTACGAACATGAGATTTTTCGAATTCTTTGGAGACATGACCATGAACCCACAATCCATTTCTCGTTTAGTTGTTGCATTGGGTCTGGGCCTCGGTGCCCTATCTTTCCGCAACGTTACCCCAGCAAACGCACAATCTGACATCCTTAGTCGCCTAGCCGACTTGGAAGCTAAAGGCGCCAGCTCTGAAAGTGGAGTTGTCTCTCGCTTCGATTCTGAGGTAGAGGGCGTCGAAGTGGCTTCAAGCCAACCGAGCGCGTTTTCCTCTGTCCAACAACAGCAAGATCGCAATATTCTCGACGTGCTTCAAACCCTTGAAGTGAGAGGCGCAAGTGCCGAGAGAGGAGTGAGCCCTGAGTAGCGGTCTATTCAACGATGTGAATGACCTATTGATTGGCTAAGGTCATTCACGTCATCTCTAAACCTCATGAATTCCCTTTTCTCAAATCATTTGAATGCCATTTCAAGCAACTTCTACAATGGAGTGCAACTGTGACTGAATTTGAATTCATGTAGTTCCTACACATGATGCCGATTATTTCCCCTCCCATTTATTGGTACAGCCATTCCATTCACTGCGAGGAGCACGATCGCCCTCCTTTACACCCTTCAAGAAGAGCGTCTACACATCCAGTTTCTACCGCTGCTTCAGATGTGGAACAGTAGAAAAATTGTTGCATCGTTAAGTGGGCTAGCCAACCAACAGGATCGCATGAAAGTCATACGGCTGCTTATGGCAAGGGTTATCTGCCTGACAGGGATCTCAGCAGGATTTGACCTAGGATTGCCGAGGGAGCGATCTCCTAATGACGGCAAGACATGGCCTACAAAAAGCAGTACGGAGACCTAACGAATGCTTCAGCGCGATCGCATTAAAGCGGTGATCTTTGACATGGATGGGCTGATGTTAGACACGGAGCCCATTTACCGCATGGCTTGGAAGCAAGCGGTTGCAGACTGTGGCTATCAGTTTGAGGAAGATGGCTGGTACGCCCAGTTTGTGGGCCGTAGCAACGACGATTGCGATCGCCTCATGCAGGATATCTTTGGCAGCAGCTATCCCGTGAAACAATGCCGAGATCTGAGGGATCGACACTGGCGACACTATATCGCTGCTAACGGTATTCCCCTCAAACCTGGACTAATAGACTTACTGGACTATCTAGATAAATTAGGCATGCCTAAGGCGATCGCCACCGCTAGCCCGCGCGCTGAAGCAGATCTCAGCATTGCCGCCTCTGGCATTGGCACTTGGTTTATCCACACCACCACCGGTGACGAAGTTCTCCAGAACAAGCCCGCTCCAGATATTTACCTTGAATCAGCTCGAAAGTTGGGGGTCGAACCGCAGGACTGTCTGGTGTTCGAAGACTCTAACTCTGGCGCAACGGCGGCGGTCACTGCTGGAGCCACAACGATTGTCGTGCCAGATTTACAACCCCCTCAAGCTGAGATTGTCCAGCGGACCTGTAGAGTGGTTGATTCCCTGCACGCGGCCTGCAACCTGCTAGAAGCAGCCTGGGCTGCTTGAGGCGATTGGCTAGGCAGCTATCACAGGTGCCCCACTAGCGAAAGGTTTCACCGCTAGCCCAACAGCAGGGAATCGATCTCTAATTCCTCCCCGCGGACCTCTTCAAACATCCGCAACAAATCTGGAACATCAAGCCCCGCACGTCGCTCCCCCGCCACGTCAAACACCACTTGGCCTTCGTGCAGCATTAGCGTGCGAACGCCCAAGTCCAGCGCCTGTCGCATACTGTGGGTCACCATCAATGTTGTCAGCTGTTGCTCGGAGACAATGTCCCGGGTGAGGTTAGCCACGTAAGCAGCGGTTTTGGGATCGAGGGCAGCGGTGTGTTCGTCCAGCAGCAATATTTTGCGAGCAGCTAAGGTTGCCATTAGCAAGCTGACCGCCTGCCGTTGGCCACCCGATAGCAACCCCATGCGATCGCCCAGTCGATCTTCCAATCCCAAATTCAAACGGGCCAAATGGCTGCGAAATTCAGCCAGCATCCCAGGACGGAGGGCCGCAGCCAGCGATCGCCGCTGACCTCTGCGATAGGCGAGGGCCATATTCTCCGCAATCGTGAGATTGGCGCAAGAGCCCGCTAGGGGATCTTGAAACACGCGAGCCACCAGTTGAGCGCGATGGGAGGCAGACCAGCGGGTCACCTCCTGACCCTCGATGAAGATGGCACCGCGATCGCAGGCAATATCTCCAGCAATTGCCCTCAACAGCGTGGATTTTCCTGCCCCATTACTGCCTATCACCGTGACAAATTGACCGGAAGGAATAGTAAGAGTAATCCCCCGAAGCGCCCTCGTTTCCATTGCGCTGTCTGGGTTAAAGGTCACCGACAAGTTTTCAATCTCGATCATTTGCCGGCTCCTTGAGTCAGGAACCGCTTAAACGGATTGCGCACGTTGGGCAATACCAGGGCCACCGTCACTAACAAAGCCGTAATCAGATTGAGGTCCTGGGCTTTTAGCCCTAACACATCCACATTCAACGCCAAGGCCACCACCAGTCGATACACAATCGACCCCACTAATGCTCCCAGCGTCGCGGCCCAAACTGCGCTCCCCCGCAATAGAGACTCGCCAATAATTACCGCCGCCAGACCAAATACAATCGTGCCCACCCCCACCGACACATCCGCGAACCCAAATGTTTGGGCAAACAGGGCTCCTCCTAATCCCACTAGGCCATTGCTGAGGACCATCCCTAATAGAACGATAGCCCCCGTCCCAATCCCCTGAGCCCGAGCCATGGTTGGGTTAGCGCCCGTAGCGCGCATTGCTAAACCCAGTTCTGAGGCCAGAAACCAATCGGTGAGTAACTTTACCGCAACCGCCACCACCGCCAGCACCGACACCTCAACGTAGCGTGCTGGAAGCCAGCTCCACGACTCAAAGGGGGTAAAGATCGTCGGCTGGTTCAGCAAAGATACGTTGGGGCTGCCCATCACCCTCAAGTTCACCGAGTAGAGGGCAATCATTGTTAAGATGCTGGCCAGCAAGTTGAGAATGCCTAATCGGACATTCAACCAAGCGGTAACAAACCCCGCTAATCCTGCGGCGCACGCCGCCAAACCAGTTGCCAGATAGGGATTGACCCCACCCACAATCGCCACCGCCGCCACCGCCCCCCCTAGGGCAAAACTGCCATCTACGGTGAGGTCGGGAAAATCCAACACCCGAAAGGACAGGTAGACCCCCAAAGCCACCAGTCCGTAAATCAGCCCCGTTTCTAGGGCACCAATAAACGCCGCCCAACTCACTCGATTGACCTACTCTGCATCTAGCGTTTCGTCAGCTCGGTCAATGACAGCCTTTGGAATCTCAACTCCCATAGCTGCCGCAGCCTCTAAATTGACCACCAGATTCAGGCGATTGACGCGCTGCACCGGAATGCCGCCCGGATCTTCCCCTGCTAGCACCCGCACCACGAGGGCACCCGTTTGTCGACCGACATCGTAATAATCAAATCCTAAGGAGGCGATCGCCCCCCGTTCCACCGAACCAGTATCTCCAGCAAACACAGGCAGTTGGTTGTCTTCCCCTACAGCTATCACGGATTCTAATGCCGAAGCCACCGTGTTATCGGTGGGAATATAGATGGCATCGACTTTCCCCACCAGACTCTCGGCAGCGGCTCTCACGTCACTCGATCGGGCAGCTGTCGCTTCAACTATGTCTAAATTACGCTCTGGTGCTTCCGCTTGAATCAGAGCTACCAAGCTAACGGAATTATCCTCCCCGGCGTTGTACACCACCCCCACCCTGTCCGCCTGCGGGATAATCTCGAGAATGAGGTCTAAATGCTCCCCAATCGGAGATAAATCCGTCACCCCCGTAACCAGCCCTCCAGGGGCATCCAGCGTTTGCACGAGTCCAGCCCCCACAGGATCGGTGACTGCTGAAAAAATCACCGGAATCGAGTCAGAAGCAGCCACCGCTGCCTGGGCAGACGGGGTGGCGATCGCCACAATAGCATCGGGGTTATCCCCCACAAACTTGCTTGCAATCTGTGCTGCGGTAGCCGGGCTCCCCTGGGCGCTCTCCCAAGACAAATTGAGCGTCTCCCCCAAGACGTAACCGGCTTCCAACAACTCGTCCTCCACACCATCTTGGGCCGCATCCAGAGCAGGATGTTCCACAATTTGCGTTACGGCCACAGATTTAGCGGTAATCGTTTGAGTTTCCCCCGCAGACGAACCTGTTTGTGAAACATCAGCGGGAGGCGAACTGCAAGCGACTAACCCCAGTAGGACGGTGGTTGCGAGTGCCCTCGCGGTAGAAATACTTGAGAATCGCAGCACGGACGTCGATCTCCACTCTCAAAATCAGCGATCACCATTGGCGGCCACAGGCCGCTTAGCACATTTCAATACTTCGAACTCTACAGCGGGATTGGATCCGCTGTCCTTAGAGAAATGGCTACAACAATAAATAGAACAGTTTGGTTATACCCCACTTCCCTCATATGACAGTGCCGTTGCAATGAAGGCGATCGCGTTTGGTTTGCACAATAAATATGTGAGATATGAGAGAAAGTCCTTGCTTTGTTGATGCGAACTTGCACCTATTACTTCCTTCAAACTGAGCTTGCTCTCCGTTTGGTAATGGTGTGGCGCGTCCTAAACAGAAGCGGGATGAGCTCATAGGTACGCAAAAATTTTCATCAGCCAACGAGACAATCGCCTGCTTTATGGCGATCCCACCTTTCTCAAAGAATAGTAAACAGGGGCTGCGTAACCATTTTTGACAGAGTAATAATAGTGTCGAGAAGTGATTTTGAATGACTTTGTACGCTACATCTAGGTGACGGTTATGAGAAAGGTGAGGATTTACAGCCTGAAAAAAGAGCTTGGGCTGGATAACTGCACACCAATTTTGACCGCTTGTCAGAAGATGGGGCTTGAGGTGAATTCCCCCTCCAGTACCATTACCAAAGCCCAAGCTCGCCAGGTGGCTTCATGGGTATCGCGTAACCGCTCGCAAGCACCCACAGCTACATCTCGAGTAAAACAGCCAAGGACTCCCCTAGTTCACTCTAAGCCGAGTCCTAGACCCCAACGCACTGCACCATCAACCGCAACTCAAGTCTCTACCAGCAAACCGCTAACTGAGAAAAAGTATCTGAACGGGAATCGGGTCTTCACCTTGGAAATTTCCGGTTTGAAGGGGGCTCGTACCCGACAAGCTATCACGACTTACTCCGTTCCCTTCCACCGGTTGGGCAGCGAAATCCAGCGGATCAACCGTTCGGAAGCCAAAATTGTAGGTATTCGATCGAATCTGTAGTCTGGATAATCTATGGCGATCGGCAAGTCACTGAGGATTGTCGTCAGCCGTAACGTTGGCTGAACCTAGTTCTTGCTGTTCTAGATGAAATACTGCCACTAGCTCGGGTTCGGACAATTCCTCTCAGGGCTCGAGCGCTCTCACGTTTGCTGGGGGGCGCTTTTTTGCCGCGATAGCCCCCACGATGGCCACTTTTATTCGGCAAGAATGTGATAGAGCCTAACAAAAAGGCAATGCAAACTGCACTGCCTTAACTGATGTATTCACATCGCTTTCTTCTACAAGCCTAATCAAGATGAAATGGTCTTTGCAGTCTCTATCAAAATCAGTTAGTTGTGCGGAAAATCATCTACATGGCAAGCGAAGCCTTTATTGTTATGGCAGATATCTGAAGTAATGGATTGATAACCTACCGTCGTGGATGTTTTTGGAGGGGGAGCAAAAATATCGGCGATCGCTCGAATCAGTTGCTTAGCAAATGTCAGCATTGCTGCTCTCCTACAAACTGGATGTTATGCTTGCAAAATAGATGCAAATTTCTGTGGATGGTACCCTTCAGGCTCACCCACAGCGCTTGCATATAAAGACACAGTCTTTATTTCAATGCAAGTAAAAAGAAATTTGACTGTTGATCAGGGGCTATCTTTCCATTCTCTCAAACAATTGAAAATCGTAAAATCCGAAATACAATAATGCCTACAATCGCCTCTCACTACTCAGTACTAGATACTAAATTGGAGTTTCAGGAGAAAGCTCCTGAATACTTCCACTACGGGCACTGAATGTTGAGCACAAACTGTAGGCATTTTTATCGCCACTGCCAGAAAAACAAACGGTTAACATAATTGTACAAAGGTGTGCAGGCAGCAGCACTTGAGGACATGAATATACTGAGAAACTAACCTCCTTGCTTGGGTTTTCAAAGACTATTTGTTTGCTTCTCGCTGCCATCTATACCGCATGGGCGGCGTAATGAGTTGGAAATATAAATGGCAAACGATATAACTCTCAGTAAATTTGAAGTTCTCTATTTTTGTCAGTATTAGTTAGAGACTCCAACCTGTACGATCACCTTATCGGAGCGCCTGCAACCGCAAGATTGATTTTCTCCCATGCACAATTAGGGAACGAAATTCCTGAGAGTTATCGTGAACGAGCGAGATTGATAGAAATATACTGCGTCCAGACAGCTTACGTTTAAAGCCTGAAGATAGGGGATCGCAGCCATCTCGCAATCAGGAAATGGAACTGAGATGTTGCCTCCTTTGGCAGAACTCTATGTGATTTAACTATAGCCCTTCACTCGCCGATTCATGGAACACAAGGCATTAAATCAATTTTTCTTAATCCTTGTTTAAGGCAGGCTTAACTTTTTTCCGGATCCACATCCAGTCGTCATATCAAATGGGTGGGGATCGATATAAATTTCAGCCTTTCAATCTAGGTAGAAGTCTCTGTTTGCCACTTCGGTACCATCAAAAGATTGAATTCTTGCGCTATCGGCAATTGCTTGCTTTGTCCTTTGGCTCTATATGCTGCAACGCGGGGATCGCCCTCGGAATAGAGTCCAGAGCGCTAATCGTCCTGAATTGTTTACGACAACAACACAGAGTGCCCGTTATTTTTACAGCAGACCCAAGCCATTGAAGAGTAAGACGTTTGACACGAGCTATCGAGCTTCAGGCTTGAATATAGTAACTGTGGCAATGTTTTAAGACTGCATCTAGCTTCCCCTTAGATCCTATCTGCAATAGGGGCGGCTGAACGAGTAAGCAGTGTGGCGAATCAACAAAAAGCCCTCCATCATTTGTGGAGGGTTCAGGGGTGATATTTTTACGTTCGGTCTGATTATGTAGGCCAAGAATTTTAGATGTCCCGACCCCGGAAGTTAGCTTGAATTTCAGGGGTAACAGCTACTAGATCTTTGTCCGTCAGGTCAGATTGAACAATCCAACGGCGAAGTTGTATTTGGTAACCAGGAACAAACGGTTTGGCAGTGCCGCTGCCCAGTAGAAAAGCAGGACGAGCTTTGCCCTTGAGACTCACTTCAATGCCGCGGTATGTAAAGTCTTCCAAATTTCCGGGGCTATCCAATGCTGCAACGAACTCGGGGTCAACAGGTAAACCGCGATACTGACGATCTCCGGCATCGTGTGCTGCTAGGAACTCGTTGCACCAATCGGCGATCGCTTGAGCGTCTATCGCACGGTTCTCAGGCAGAAGACGATCGTTGATTAGAGCAATGAACCAGGTGAAAGCAATCCAGAAATAGTCCTGGGTTTGCTTACGTAGGCGACCGTAGAGGCGCATGAATTTAGCGTTTGAGGGTTGAGCCTTCATGAAGCTGTACTGTTGTGGACTGATGTTATGCGTGATTATAGCGACAATAGCGCTCCAAAGCGTTCACCAAGAACTTTTGAGGCGAGAATCTATCAGCTAGCAAAGACGTATCGAGGCTCTCAGGTCGGGCAGGTATTATCGGTCAAGACAGACTTCATTTAAAGACAGATCTCATCTAAAGACATTCCCCGCTGAAGGTAGATTAATGGCTTGAGGATTTCACCACAGCAGCTGTAGGTATAAAGCTGTTTGTAGAGTTTATCTAATACAACTGCGTACCCAATTGGCAGCAACCCTAATAGCTGTAGCAAAGACTTTGCTAGAGATTTAGGGTCGCTTGCTATGGCTCGATACAGCTGAATCTCTCCTCCAGCGGCAGAGGGATCTCAGGATTAATCTTCTGTTGAAGCCTTAGGGGGAAATGCAATCGCATATTCCATATCAAAGTCGAACTCTTCGAGGGGGACGTCATTGCGATCGTCTAATTCTTCCAAGTCCTCCAGCGTGTCCTCTGGTTCGGGTTCTTGTATCACCGGTTCGGGGGGACGCTCTGGAGCCACGTACATGACCTGACCCGCATCTTCTGCCGCGTAATATTCATCGGCATCTTTGATGTCGATCTTCCATCCCGTCAACCGGGCAGCCAACCGAACGTTTTGCCCCTCTTTGCCAATGGCCAAGCTTAATTGATCTGCAGGCACCAGAACGTGGGCCTGCTGGATTTCCGGATCGACCAAGCGGACTTCCACAATGCGGGCAGGACTGAGGGCATTGGCGATATAGGTCGCAGGATCGGGGGACCAACGAATCACGTCAATCTTCTCGCCCCGAAGTTCGCCCACCACCACTTGTATGCGGGAACCTCGAGAACCAATACAGGCTCCGACAGGATCGACATCCCGTTCGAGGGTATCAACGGCAATCTTGGTGCGAGGGCCTACGTTACGGGATGGTGGGTTCGCTTCCCGAGCAACAGCCACGATGCGGACAATATCATCTTCGATTTCAGGTACTTCGTTGGCAAATAAATAGACCACCAATCCAGCATCAGCCCGAGACACAATCAGCTGTGGACCGCGGCGAGATCCTTCTGCCACCCGTTGCAAATATACCTTCACCACAGAACCAATACTGTAGCGATCGTTGGCCAACTGCTGGCGACGGGGGAGTTCCGCCTCTACCTCTGGCTGTCCAAAGCCGCTACTCACCCCAATAATTACAGAGGAGCGTTCAAGACGAATCACGCGTCCTTGCAATACCGTCCCTTCCAGATCGTTAAATTCTTCCTGTATGAGGCGGCGCTGCTGATCCCTCAATTTTTGAGATAGCACTTGCTTGGTTTGAATGGCAGCCATGCGGCCAAAGTCAGTCTGATCGGGGGTTACGTCCACCACCACTTGGCCACCAGCTTCTGCTTCAGGGGCGACCTGTTGCACTTCCGCAAGACCGATCTCGTGATCGATGTTCGAAACTTCTTCCATGATGGTTTTCGTGGCCAGCACCCGAAAACCTTCCGCATCAACATCCAAATCAATGTCAAAGTTATTGAAATATTCCTCTTCAAAGGCGTGACTATCTCGTTCAAGAGTTTTACGGTAGCGTTCGTAGCCTTTGAGCAATGCTTCACGCAAAGCTGCTGTAACGGCAGACTTTGGTAAATTTCTTTCCTGGCTGATCACATCAACCATTTCGCCCAGACCGGGCAAGGTCACCATAGACATGGCGATCGCTCCTTATTTCGCAAAAGTATTCAGTTTGTAAATCGGTAAGCGTTATGGCTCTACTCCATCCACTAGTTTTACCTGTTGGATAAGGTGTCGCGGCAACTTCACTGGGCGTCCTTTAATAGAGAGCAAAAGGGTTTCATCATTGCGTTTTTGCAACGTGCCCTGCCACTGCATCTGATTTTTGTGGGGTTGAGCCATCGTGACCGCAACAGTAAACCCTTTAAACACCTCAAAATCTCGATCGCTCGAAAGAATCGTTGATAGACCTGGGCTAGACACCTCCAATACATAGTTACCTGGCACAGGATCGCTAACCTCAAGCCGAGCGCCAAGAGCGCGACTCATCGCTTCACAATCATCGTGACTAGTATCAGAAGATACCGGATTGCGGATGTCTAGCCGCATTACTGGTGGATTTTGGTTGGTATAGAACACAACCTTAACTAATTCAAGCCCTAGCGATTTTGCGATCGGCTCAGCGATTCTGCTAAATTCAGCGGCAAGCGGATGCGCCACAACTGTTTCTCAACTAAAAGACTCACGGCAAGTACCTTGTAAGCTAATGTCCGAGGGGAATCCCACTCTATGCTGGCTATGGTGAATGAGAATCCCTCAAAACAACAAAAAGTGGGCAGAACCCACTTCAAAACCATCCAGCGTGTCATTGAGACACCTTTTTCAAGATACCAGCGAAATTTTATCAAATATTACGTGTGTTGGAAGAATTAAACTATTCTCGCCTTTTGGGACGAGAAAGAGCAGTCAACCTAACGATTCCAGAGCACTGGTGCAGTTTTTTAACCTTACCAGCCACCAGGTTAGGGAGATGGGCGACATACAACAAGCGAAGTTGCAAATATTCTCCTCCCGAAGCAATGAAGTAGGTGAAGCCTCTGAGTGATGAGCCATCCTGGAAGAGCCTATGGATGCAAGACTGGATGCGCCCCACCCCTCGTGACTCAGTACTTAAACAAGCCGTACTGTATCATTTTAGATCTATTGTATTCGCATGATGAATTTTTCTCACTCAACATAAAAGAGCTCTGTTTTGAGCAGAGTGCCAATCCTAAAGCCTTGCAAGAACAGTTTCTTGACAATAAAAAATAAAAATATTTTTTATTCGTCGTGTGCCCTGTATTTTTTCGAACCAGTAAATTCTAGAAACACGGAAATATCAAGGTGTGACTCGTACAAGCAGTTGGTACAAAATTTATCTATAAAAAGGCTTCTATGGTTGTACCCGCTAGTGCAGATGCTCCCTTAGGGAGTAATCCCAATGTTTAAGTCTGAAATAAACCAACAGCTTGTCAATAATGTTTCTAGCGAACAAAAAAGACCCTGAAAAGTGAACTTTGTGAAGGGTAAGCATTGCCTGGAGTTCACTATATAAAGTTTTTATAAAATTAAAAAAATTACGTTAATGTATACGAGTCGATTGCGTTTGGCACTCCTGTTGATTGTTGCTCAACGGCGTGAGTCTGTCTGTTGGGCAGTGAATCTAGTTAATTTCCTGTCGCGATCTCAGTTGTGGTGTGCTAGCTACTTCTTTTAGTGCATTGTGGAGAATAATAATGATTGAAGAGCGTGTTGAGGCTGTCGTTTACTCCTTGTTGGAGAACCACGGCTTCGAGGAGATTTTGAGTACTTTGCATTGCTATGCAATAACCCAATCAAATTTAGCTGGCTTGCTCGAACAGTCAAATGCATGCCAGCAATGGCGAATACAAGCGAGGGCTTTGCAGATGGCTCAGGATGTTTTGAGCGAGCAGAGGGTCTTGGCCGTTGCTGAAGGCGAGTAGTCATCGGTATTTATTTGGCATGCCGCAATTGCACCGAAGTCTTTATCGCGAAAGGCATTGACAACAATATAACGAGCGAGAACGCAGGATAGCTGAAGATGTGAAGGACTAAATCATGCATGGTGTTCGCTAGACATGATTATCTAGCGGTTGACTGTCCCTGTCCCGCGATGACAGGATAAGCAACGTTGTATGTAAGGGTCTCGAGACCTTCTTGTTGGGGGGGGATTTCTATCACTATGCGATTAAAACCAGGATCTAAACGCAGCCCGCTGAGTTCCAACGTCATGCGATCGTCCGTCATGGTTTGCTGAGACACAACAATTTCTGCTGGAGTTAAAACAGTGGCTGTAGCCCCAGCCAGCAAAGACTTAGCTGGTAACGATATATCTTGACCATTGAGGCGTACCCGAGGATTTTGCCAGTCCCAAGGTAGTGAGCCCCAACTCTCTCCTTCTAGGTCGAAGGAGATGGTTAAATAAGCATCGAAGTTTGATAAACGGGTTCCAGGGGGAGGATCGAAGCTCAGGGTTGGTTCGGCATCGGCTGCAAAGGCAAATGTCAGCAATACAGTTGCACCAGCCAACACACCAAAACACGATTTGATGCCGTGACAAATCCCTGGCCCAACCCATTTTTTTGTAGAAGACTGAATCACGTACTGCTTCCCTAAGAATCAAGCCTTGCCGAATAACACAATAGCAACTGTAACGCTAGCTTAACCTTTCCGCTCTGGTCGGTCGAGTCGCCAAGCATAGCCAAATGCGGCTACAGCTATGCCCACCAGCAGGACAATCCCGACGGGACTTGGCGTCCAAAACGATGCGGTCAAATGGTTGAGGTTGCCAGTATTGAGGTGCCATTCCAAACGGTTCCCTTCCCGTACTGTGGCATTCGAGTGGCTCGCGGCAATCGGGGTTTGCAGTGCTATCCTCAAATCGAGTAGGCGGTCGGCAGATAAGGTCAAAAACCCTCCTGAAATTGGTATTTTCACATCACTTAAATCTAACGTGTAGGAAAGATCGTATCGATCGGCGACAAAAAAACTATGTTTGCTCACCTGGAAATCCGGTTGCCCACCAATTTGGGCCAAGTGGAAGAGATGGGCGGGAGCAATCTTTGGAGAGGCAGGGGATGGTTCTGCTACGGATGGGGGTGAGAAGCGATCGCTTAGCTGGTGAGAGGCAGAATCTTGGCTCTCTGTATCTAGCGCCTCTCCTAAGGTTGTTGAGCTGTTTTTATATCCCACTGCAGCTGTCATAGGTTGATGGGGTTTGGATTGCTGAAGTTGAAGCTTGTCAGCTGCAGCAAACCCGGTCACCTTTGGATAGAACAAGTGTGGTGCAACTGTTGGATTGGCTGATGCCACGGTCTTCAATCCCGAAATGAGTAGAAGCGGTCGATCGAAGAATGTATTGAACTTGCCTTCTAGCTGGGTGTAATCATCAAACGGAATTTCTACCCTGATTTCGCTGTTCGATAGAGAGTGGGCGGTTCCTCCAGCTGCAGTAGCCCGCTGCTTGACCTCTGCGAACAACTCATCTGCCGCAATGTCGCTGAACTGTCCCACAAAATCGCTGACACTAGTATCCCACTTTAAGTTTTGAACGATTGTTCCTCCACTCAACCAGTTAAACGTCAATTCCATCTGGTACTGAACGCAACCGGTGCACAGTAGCAAAACCAAGCAACCCAAAAGCAGATGCTTGCCTAAATGAGAAATCCATCGCCAACTCTGTTTTCCCAACTTCATTAGCCGTATTTCTCCCCGTCGAACACACGCTGAAGTTATAGCCTTGACTCAATTCAACCCAACTTCACACTTACAGTTGTATGCCACCCTCCCAGGCGCAATTAATTTTAGGTTTCCATCCATCTCAAGGTTCAACTTACGCGATCGCGTAACCACTCTCTCCTCTATCGGTATACAGTCCTGCGCCTCATCAACTCACTACCGATTCGGCGGGGAAGTAGGGTTATGGCATAGGTGTTGAACAGGTATTTGGTTATGTTTATCGCACGAGTGGTGACCTCATCGTTATTGGCCGCAGGAGCGCTTGCTGCTTCCTTCCTGCCAGCTCGCCCCGCCTCTGCCCAATTTATCCAAGATACGTTGATAGGAGCTGGTGGTAACGCGGTTTATGGGGAAATTTTCGATAATGGCAACCTGCTGGAGAATGCTTTGGGCGGGGCTGCTGCTGGAGCTGCTGTCAGCGTTACCCACGATGAGAACAAAACAGGTTTGGGGGGGTACTTACAGGATGCCGCTGTGGGAGCAGCCGCCAGCGCGGTAACGGGAGCTGTCCTCAATAATGGCTCTCTCGCTCAAAATGCCATTGGTGGTGCTGCAACTGGTGTTTTAGTGAACGTGACTACAGACTACGACGTGTTCGGTGGCCTCTGATAGAGGGTCTTCAGGGGGCGATCGCTTGCTGTCTTCTATCTGGCGATCGTCTTTCCTCTCACAAGTTACTTGGCTTTGTCGGTGGCTTTAAGATTGTTGAAGCAAGATCGACAGGTTAGGATCTGTAGGCTCTGTTCTACTGATGTGCTATGGCTCCCACCCCCATTTCCATTACATCCACGCCATCCACTGATGCGGTTAACTCTTGTAAGCCAACAGTTGCGGTGGCTCACCTGGGTTGTGAAAAGAATCGGGTGGATACCGAACATATGTTGGGGTTGCTGGCACAGGCGGGCTATGACGTCAGCGTCAACGAAGAAGAAGCAGACTACGCCATCGTAAACACCTGTAGCTTCATTGCTGAAGCACGAGCAGAGTCGGTAAGAACGCTGGTCAATTTAGCAGAGCAAGGGAAAAAAGTGGTGATTGCGGGCTGCATGGCCCAGCATTTTCAGCAGGAATTATTGGACGAGCTGCCCGAGGCCGTGGCGTTAGTGGGGACGGGAGATTACCAAAATATTGTCGAGGTAATTTCTCGGGTGGAACAGGGGGAGCGGGTGAATGCCGTCACCTCCGACCTCAATTATATTGCCGACGAAACTCTGCCTCGCTATCGTACGACAAACTCCTCTGTGGCTTACTTGCGGGTAGCTGAGGGCTGCGATTATCGCTGTGCCTTCTGCATCATTCCCCACCTGCGAGGCAATCAACGATCGCGTTCATTCGAATCGATTGTCGCTGAGGCAAATCAGCTAGCGGAAGAAGGGGTAAGGGAACTGGTCTTGATTTCCCAAATCACCACGAACTACGGCTTGGATTTGTACGGCAAGCCTAAGCTGGACAAACTGATCCGTGCCCTGGGGGAAGTCGATATCCCTTGGATTCGCATGCATTACGCCTATCCAACTGGGTTAACACCAGCAGTTTTGAGAGCGATTGCAGAAAGCCCTAACTTTTTACCGTATTTAGATCTACCGCTGCAGCACAGCCACCCCGAGGTATTGCGAGCCATGAATCGCCCTTGGCAGGGACAGGTGAACGATCGCATTATCGGCAAAATGCGCGAACTGTTACCTAACGCCACAATTCGTACAACCTTTATCGTGGGGTTTCCCGGTGAGACCGAAGAGCATTTCCAGCACCTGATGGAGTTTGTCCAGCGGCACGAGTTCGACCACGTGGGGGTATTTACCTTCTCCCCAGAAGAGGGCACCCCAGCCTACGATCTTCCCAATCAAGTGGAACAAGCAGTGATGGACGATCGCCGCGATCGGCTCATGACGCTGCAACAGGGGATTGCATTTAAGCGCAATCGAGAATTGGTGGGTCAAGTTGTTCCCGTTTTGCTCGAGCAGGAAAATACCAGTACGGGGATGTTCATTGGGCGATCGCCGAGATTTGCCCCCGAGGTGGATGGTGTTGTTTACGTACGCGGAAACGGTCGTTTGAACGGTCTGGTGCCCGTGCGGATAACGGCGGCTGAACCCTATGACTTGTTTGGTGAAATCTTGGATGAATTACCTGACGGGTTTAGCTGGACCGGGCGTTAGGTTGTCGATTGTAGTCAGCCTCTGACGCCGCCAGCGTGAACCGTTGACTTCCTCAGCCATGGGAGCTGCTGGCAGTCAACTGAGCGGTGGGTTGTGACTGGGAGTGCCAGGACTGTGAGCAAGGTCGCAACCAACTTGGTACAATGATTGCCTGCGAATCTCTGTCCTTCTGTTTCGAATTAGCCGCACCTATGACCCATCTGTCCATTGACGACGCTGATTTGGCCCGTCGCGTAGAAGAACTCATTACCTATTCCAACAACCGCTATCGCATCACCGTTCAGGTGGCCAACCGTGCAAAGCGCCGTCGCTACGATGACTCAGACGAAGTGGACGATAGCCTGCTCAAGCCCGTCAAGCGAGCAGTGTTGGAAATGTCGGATGAATTGGTTGAGCCAGAAATTATTGGTGATTAAGCAGGGTTGCTCGCTCATCTTTTCTGCTGATAGACTCCTGAACTTCAGTCGTTCTCCAGACGTATTAGGCCATGCATCGCTTTTTACTGACTGGTTTTGGACGCGATCGCCCCGGAATGGTGGCGGCCGTCAGTCGGTTGCTCCTCGATCTTGGGGCTAATCTCGAAGATACTTCCATGACTCGCTTGGGAGGGCAGTTCGCTATGTTGATGTTGCTCAGCGACGGCGATATCCCTCTTTCGGTGGCGACGATCGAAACTGCGATCGCCAGTCGGCAGGTGGAGTTGGGGGCTCTCGACTTGCACCTGCGTGTGTCGGAAGTAGAAGGGCAAGAGGACTACTCTGACGTCGAATCCGAACGCTATTTAATTCGAGTAGCAGGGGCAGATCGGCCTGGTATTGTTTGCAGCGTGGCCAGCTATTTGGCTGAACGCAATATCAATATTGTGGATGTCTCCTCCCGTCGGTTGCAGGGAACTACGCAGGCCATCTATCTTTTGCTGCTAGAAGTGGTGTTGCCTGCCAAGTTGACCGAGGAGCAATTTCGCCAAGAGCTCCGTGCTTTGCAGGAGCAATTGGGCTTAGATATTCAGACTGAGCTGGTTGAGGCAATGACACTCTAGGGGGGATGCCGCCTGGCAGCAGTAGACATGGCAACTTTAGAGATTTATGAATATCCCGACCCCATTCTGAGACAGCCAGCGGAACCGGTGACGGACTTTGGTCCAGAGCTACAACAGCACATTGACAATATTGTCGAAACCCTATGCTTCAATCAGGGGGCCGTTGGACTGGCTGCTACTCAAGTGGGGATAGCGTTGCGGATTTTCGCGATGGATTTATATCCCATGCAGCCCGAGTCTGACCTCAAAATCTTGGTTAATCCCGTCATCCTGCGCAGCTCCCGATGGAAGCTGTCAAGGGAGGGATGCTTGAGTTTTCCTCAATATCTTGCCACGGTGAAACGGGCAAAGCGATTGCTCGTGGGGGGATGCGATCGTTATGGTGACCCCTTTGAATGGGAGGTGGAAGGATTTGAAGCGGTGGTGGTGCAGCACGAATTGGATCACCTTGACGGAGTTCTGATGATCGATCGCATTCGCAGTATTAGCAAAGATCTGAGAGTACGGGAATCTTCTTCCAGCGCCACAGCTAATAAGGGATAAGAACTTGAATGGGAAGCAAAGCAGGAAATGGCTACAGCCGACGCTTAGCAGAGACAGGTTGCCCAACTGACTGTTGGATAGCAGCCTGCGCAGTCTGTTGGGATGCAACTAGGCCGGTAACTTCGCGATATAGGTTCTCTAGCCTAGAAATATTGCGACTGAGGGTGTATCGCTCCAAAACTCGCTGACGGGCTTTGACACCCAACAACTGAGTAAATTCCCGCTGGTCCCGCAACAGTGGTAGCAATGTGGCCAACTCACTGGCTGTTTTGAATGGAGATAGCACAATACCAGCACCGTCACCAATCGCCTCTCCATCTGCCCCTACGTCTGTCGCCACCATTGCCACACCGCAGGCCATCGCCTCGAGCATCGATAGAGATAGTCCTTCAATCAGAGAGGGTAATACAAACACATCCGCTCCCCGTAAAATTTCGATCCGCCTTGCTTCATCGGAGATATAGCCCAACCATTCGATTCCATGCTCGGCATGATAAAAATTTTTGAGTGTGGCCGCCATCGGCCCATCCCCCACGATCAGCAGTTTGCTAGCTGGTCCCATTTGGGCTTGTTTCCAAGCTTTCAACAGTGCTTCTACATTTTTTTCTGGGGAAATCCGTCCCTGGTAAACGAACAGACGTTCGGCCCTCAATTCCTGTTTGATGTCTGAAGGACCGGGAGAATATTTGTCGGTATCAACAGCGTTGGGGATGATGGCAATGCGTTTTGCTGGCACCCCCATTTCCACCAGAATGTTCTTCTGAATTTCGGAAAAGATAACCGTGCGATTGTAATTGGCGAGAGAGGGGGCAAAAAGTTTGTAAAGAAAATGCTGGGTGCGGGAGGCGATGTTGCGACGGCGGCGATCGAAGGCGGGGTGAAAGGTTGATACTGCGGGGATGCCTAACTCTTGATAGAGGTCGGGCAAAGTTAAGTCGAGGGGGGAGAGGGTGAGGGAGGCGTGGATTAGGTCTGGCTGTAGTTCCTTGAGGGCTTTAGCTAGAACTTTGCTTGATTTTGGAGTGTGGATGGTGAGGATCTGTGATTTGTACAAAAAGGGAAGGGACACTTCTTCTTCCCAGCTGTGGTCTAGCGATCGTTGGGAGTCGGCTTCTGTGGCGAAGTGAATGAAGCTAACTTTATGACCTCGCTGAACGAGTGCATTGGTTACCTCCAGACCATAGGTGACATTGCCGCAGAACGGAGACTTTTTGCCCAGCCAAGCGATATGCATGCAGACAGCCGAAAAGTTTGTTTAACAATCTTCAAAATAAGCGATGGAAATAGCTGAGAGCAAATGCAGGATGGCTGGTTTGCCTTTCAACTCCCTTCTGGGAAGTCTAATTCGCCTTTGCCTGGGACACTGGGGGAGGCATCATTCGCCATCCGAGCAGGCTCGAGAGGGCAGCAACTGCAGCTAGGGCTAACAAGACAGTGGATAAGCCGAAGCGAGCTTCTGCCAAGCTAGCAAGTGCTAGGGGCAAGGAAAGGGCGATGTTGACTAAATTGTTCTGTAAGCCAAACACTTTGCCTCGCATTTCTATAGGGGTTTCCTCTTGAATTAAGGTTTGCATGGGTACCCCCACTAATGCTCCAGAAAAACCTATGCAGGCAATATCGATCAGGCAAGTCCAGAGCTGCTGCTGGAGGACGGCTAAGGTCACTAGAGCTGCCGCCACTCCCAAAGACCCCAGCGCTGCCCACAGCTTTCTGGGAAGTTGAGTGCCCCATTGACCTACGACCAGAGCCCCCAATGCCATGCCTATCCCTGCTGCGGCCAACAGCACCCCAAACTGCGCCGCTGTTATGGCTGGGATCAGTTCTGCAAGCCGAACTGCCAACACTGCTAAGGCAGCAAAAATCGAAAATAGAACCACCATTTGGCCAATGGCCGATCTCACCCGCTGACTGCGACCTAGGTAGCGTAGTCCTTCCTGAATATCGAACCAGACGTGATTGTTTTTTGGGGCTGCTAATTTGCCGATGCTATGTTGCTCGTCAGAGGAGGTGCCTGCAATCTCGCCGTTGGGGCTATCCGCTGAGGTACGATGGGGCGATCTCCGTCGTTCCCCGGTAACCATCAGCAAGAGCAACGTGCCAGCAATGGTGTATCCGCCTCCAACGGCTACTTCCGATCCTAACTCCGGGCCACAATTCAGCTGTACCGATATCTGATTGGCCATTGCCAGCAGCGGTTCCCCGATCGCAAATCCAACGATCACCGATGCCATCATGGTGGCTGTATAGAGGGAATTGGCTGGCAGCAGATTGCGTTTCTTGACAATCAGCGGTAGTGCAGTTTGCTCTGCTGGGGCGAAAAATTGCGTCAGGGTTGAGACTGAGAATGTCACCATCAGGAGTGCCAGGAAGGCAATCGGCCATCCCCACAAGGTCAACTGAGTATCGATCCCCCATAGCAAAATGGGTACTGCCAGTACCAAGCCGCCCCGGATTAGATTGGTGCCCACCATGACCCGTTTTTTAGACCAGCGATCGACGTATACCCCTGCCACAGAACCAAACAGTACGGCTGGGATCGTAAAAGCCACCATCACGGCAGCAACCCAATTACTGATGGATTCATCCTGCAGCGTAAAGTGGGACGAGATCAACGCAACTAGCAAGACGAGAAAAACTTTGTCGGACAGCTGCGAAAAAACCTGACCGCTCCAGAGGGCCAGAAAATTTTTGTTCTGTAGGACATCTGCGTAGCTGCCTGTTTCAGTCTCTTCCGAGACTGTTTGTTCCTCCGAACTCGCAAATTCGTCTATATTTTTTGCGTCATCAGAGAGGGAAGGATACGCCAAATCTGGCACTACAGTTTGGCTTGGCTCGGGGGGGGTAGCCTTTGACTCCGATTTCACTGTTGAGGGGAGAGGAGTAGAGAAACCGACAGATGATGAATGTTGGTCGGTTGGAGAGGAAGTTGAAGCCAGTCTTGAATCCTCAAGCCGATCCATATTTAACTCTGAGTAAAGGGTGCAGGAGTGAGGAACTGGGTAGATCCTCTTCGCTCATCTTAACGGGCTCCGGACGTCTGCAGGATGGCTTTGAGAGCGATTTTAGGCTAGAGAGAAGTTAATTTATTTCGATTGAACAAACGGGTCAACTACACCCCGCTGGAATAGCTCGGTAAAGATGCTGATGACGGTCCGTTTGCGGGTGCGAATGTTGGCACTCACCGACATGCCAGATTGGAGAGAGAATTCTTTATCCTCCACCCGCAACACCTGCTCTTCCAACAATATTTCGGCTGGAAAGGCATCAAAATTTCGGTTTGTTTCAGGATCTGGAGGAAGTGAATCGGAGCCGATATGTACCAGTTCCCCTTTGATGTCTCCATATTCGCTGTATGAGTAGGAGTCGATCCTCACATCTACCGGCATTCCCTCTCGAAGAAAACCGATATCTTGGTTGGTGATAAAAACCCGCGCGACCAATTGCTCCCCAGGAACGATTTTGAGGATCGGTTCGCTGGCATTCACCACCGCCCCCGGACGAGGGGTTTGGAGGTCGAAAATCTTGCCGGAAATCGGAGCTTTGACAATTTCGTACTCGCGTTGGCTGGAAATTCTGGTCATCTCGGCGTTGATTTCAGCTAGTCTTTGTTCCAGCTCTAGAATTCGTGAGGTCCAGTTGCGTTGATATTCACTGATTGTGGTGGTGACTTGCTCGTTGGCTTGGGCGATCGCGAATCTCAGTTCGCTCTGCTGCTCTACAAATCTGTCAATCTCCGCTTGATTCGTTTGCACCTCCTGCTTCTGCCTGAGATATTGCAGTCGGGATAGCCCTCCCTCTTCAAATAGGGGTTCAATATCTCCCAAAATACTTTGGTTGAGTTCCAGGCTCGCTCTTTCATTTCTTAGCTGTACCTCGACCTGAGCTAACTGCTGCTGAAGCTGAGAAATTTCCAAGCGGGCGGATTCCGCATCTGAACGATATCGGTCTGAATTGGATCGATATAGGTCCCGTCCATCACTGCTCCAAGTGAGCTTTTCTCCGCTGTTGGATAACAGAGATTCGAAAACGTCGAGTTCTTCCTGCAACAGGTTTTGGGTTTCTTGAGTGGCACCTTCTTCTGCAGTGGATACTCTTGCATCCAGGCGCATGAGGATCTCTCCCGCCTCTACCGTTGCTCCTTCCTGGATATAAATTTCTGATACTACTCCGGGAACGGGAACCTGAACCTCTTGAACGGTGCCACTGGGTTCTAGCTTACCTTGGGCTGGAACAGCTGATTCGATCTTGGCGAAGGTGGCCCACAGAATAGCACCTGCTGAAGCGAAGACAATGGTTCGTAAAATCCAGCGAGACCACACCGGAGACTGGCGGAGAACTACAGGCTGGTCGAAACGATAAAGGTTTTGTTGTGTGGGAGATTTCTCGGCTAACGCTGTTACATCATCGGCGGCGGCGATCGCTAAGTCGCTACTCATGGAAGCCTCACCGCCTGAGTTCCCTGCATCCACTAAGCGCTCTAGCATTCCAGGACTGAGCTGGACGAAGCCTTTGTGAACGGAGCGAATGGCGCTGAGCAAATCTTCCTCAGAAGCCGTTTTTAATAAATATCCTTTTGCTCCTGCCTGCAATGCCTGGGAGACAACTTCAACTCCATCCATGGTGGTGAGCACTAGGATATTGGTGTTGGGGTAGTTTTGCCCAGCTATACGGACAACCTCCAGGCCATTTTTCCCGGGCATCTCTAGATCAACAAGGGCCACATCGGGCTGTAATTCGGCAATCTGCTCTAGCCCCGAATCTCCATCTGCAGCCGTTCCGACTACCTCCATGTCCGGCTGACCTTCCACAAACATCCGCAGCATCTGGCGGACGGTTTTCAGGTCATCGATTATCAGGATGCGAATCATCGTTTACTTCCTCTTAAAGGAACTGGAGGGTAAAGGTGGGGTGGGGGATTACGGGAGGAATTCCTGACGCTTATTCGGGGATACCCAAGGGATCAATTCATCAGGAATGTTGCGAGCTATTCCAACTCTCTCAGCCACTACGAACGTAAGATCGAATTAAGGTATAGAAAAAAACTAAAAAATGAATCATCCAGTCTCAATATTAGATTTAGCTAACTGGGTTAGGCATGCTCATGAAAAAAGCAATTCATTAGGAGGTATGTAAGACACTGGTTGTATTCTGATGTCCGGGATACAGTGATGAAATTGCTTGGTCAGCGGGCATTTATGCCATTGCCTCCTGTTGTTGATAGAGGGTGTAGTATCTCCCTCTCAGGGCCATTAATTCATCGTGGGTTCCTTGTTCCGCTACCACTCCGTTGTCCATCATTACGATGGTGTCTGACTGACGAATGGTGCTGAGGCGGTGGGTGATAAAGAAGACCGTGCGATGGGAGAAGGCGGTGGCTAGATTTGTGCAGACCTGTCGTTCGGAGTTGTAATCGAGAGCACTGGTTGCTTCGTCCAGAATTAACAGGTTCGGATTTTGCAAAACCACTCGCGCGATCGCAATGCGCTGACGTTGACCTCCCGATAGCCCTGAACCGCGCTCGCCCACTCGGGTGTTGTACCCGTTGGGCAGGTCCATGATGAATTCGTGGGCAAAGGCAATTTTTGCCGCATTAACGATTTCCTCAACCGAGGCATCAGGGTTGGTCAGGGCGATATTTTCCTGCACTGTGCCGTCGAATAGCAGAGAATCCTGCAGTACCATGCCAATCTGTCGACGCAGAGAGTATAAATCGACTTTGCGAACATCGTAGCGATCGACCGTGATTCTGCCCTCCGCAGGGTCGTACAACCGCATGAGGAGTTTCATTAACGTACTCTTACCCGAACCGCTTTGGCCGACAATACCGACGAACTGGCCGGGGCTGAAGCTCAGATTGACCGACTTAAGCTGAAGTGGCCCATTGTCTTTAAACCGGAAGCTGACGTTTTCATAGTTGACAGCCCCCTTAATCGTAGGCATCGGGATATTGTTGCGATCGTCCCCTTCCACCTCTTGGGGGTGATCGAGAATATCGCTCAAGCGTTCCAGCGAGAGAGCAGTTTCTTGGAAGTTTTGCCACAGCTGGATCAATCGCAGCAACGGCTGGGTTACGTAACCCGCAATGATGCGGAAGGCAATAATCTGACCTAACGTTAGTTCCCCTTGCAATACCAGGTAACAACCGACCCAAAGCAATAGGAGCCCGGATAACTTATTCAGGAAGCTACTCAGGGATCCAGCTGTACTGGAAGTGATGACAGTTTTGAAACCCGCGCTGACGTAGCGTGCATACTTTTGCTGCCATTGCCAACGGGTGGACAGTTCGATATTCTGCGCCTTGACCGTTTCAATCCCCGAAACTGCCTCAACCAGATACGCCTGGGTTTCAGCATTGCGTTCGGCCTTCTCCCGCACCTGCTGCCTCAAAACAGGGGCGACTGTCAAGGTCAGGAGAGCAAATAAAGGTACAGTCGATAGAGCAACAACCGTGAGTAGCGGGCTGTAAACCATCATGACTGCAATGTAGACCACCGAGAAAATCGCATCGAGTACGACTGTAAGGGCAGTACCGGTCAAGAATTGGCGAATATTTTCTAGCTCGTTCACCCGGCTAGCCAGTTCCCCCACCGGACGGCGACCGAAATAACGCATGGGCAAGTGCAGCAGGTGGTTAATAACCTGCGACCCTAACGCTACATCTATCCTGTTTGTGGTGTCTGCAAACAAGTTGGTACGAATCGCTGTTAGAACCCCTTCGAAGAGGGCCACCCCGATTAGCAATCCCCCCAAAACATTCAGAGTATCCACGCTCCCTTGCGAGATGACTTTGTCAATGATGATTTGCACCATCAAAGGATTAGCCAGGGCAAACATTTGCACGAAAATCGAGGCGATCAGGACCTCGATCAGGACCTTGCGATATTTAACAATCGAGGGCCAAAACCACTTCAGGCTGAAGCGTTGCTCGGGGGTGTACTGGGTTTTTTGTAAGGAGACGACTTCAATGTTGTCGTCAGCCGCTTGGACGAAATCATCAATGGAAATGCGACGAATGCCTTCTTCTGGGATGGCGATGGTGAGTTCTTGAGCGCTGGCGCTAAAGATCACCACTAGGCGATCGTTCCACTGCACCATTGATGGGGTTTGAATTTGGCCAATAGCTGCGGATGGAGCCCCATAGAGTTGGGCATTTAAGCCCATCATTTCCGCGATCGCCCCACAAGCCTGAAGCGATATGCTACCCATCCGTTCCTGCTGATTCAGAAGCACTCGCTTCACTACATCCCGCCGGAAGGGGACGTTGAAAAACTGGCTCAGCATTTGGAAACAGGCCATGGGGGCATCAATTGGACCGCGCCCCTTAACAAAGGGAAATTTTTGTTGGGGTTGACGATCTCGCCTCTGGCGACGGCTTTCCGGAAGCGCTGTAAGGGCGCCTTCTGCGTAGGGGATTTCGGAATGTAATGTGATGGAGGAAGCGGAACTTGAACCGCTTGCCTTTGCCAGAGTGGTTTTAGCTGCAGTTGAAAGGGCATGGGCCACCGAGCTGGAGCTCAACAATGCTGTTACTGGCAAACCAACCAGTCTCAGACTGCCTCCCGAGTTAGAGAGCAACCGCTTTGCATCCGCCACGGATTCAACTTCGCTGCCTGCATCAGGACCGTTACTGAGAAGCCACAAGGTGTCTTCGTCCAGTCTGTTCGCATCCTCAGGCTTTTTCACAGTCTGGAGGGTGACTTTGGGAAATAGCTTGACGGCTAATCCCTGTAGGTCATTGACCTGTTGACGTTCGAAGATCGCGGACCGATCGGCCCGATCCTGGAGGTAGAGGCCCAAGAGGTCAAATACCTCTAGCAGTTGAGGTTTCTGCACCCACTCTTCCAGCACTGGATAGCTTTCTAATAGATCTAGAAAAGCGGTAGCAGGTAGGACTGCTGCCGTGGCTTCCACAGAGGCAATGACAGCTTCGCAGGGGCGATCGCGTACCAAACTCAACCAGCCCAGAAGTTCCCCAGGTTCTTTGGAGGAAAGGGAAATCGCCCGATTGGTGCTAGAGTCGTGACCAATAGAACGAGCTTGCCCTTCTGAGAGAACGTATAGCTGGCCAGGCAGACGATCTCGGGCAACCATGGGCTGACCCATGCGGTAGCGTACCCATTTGACCTGCTTAACTAGCTGAGAAATCGCTCGGGGAGGGAGGAGATCGAAGGGGGATTGCTTGCTCAACCAAGCTTCAGTTGAAGAAGATGGGGAAGATGTAGAGGTCATGTTGCAGTTACACTTCAGTCATGGCAGGGTCGCTATTTTGCTCGAGGACTTCAGCTACCCGTTCGTTTAGCCAATTCTCGTACAGCTGCTTAAGCAACGTTTGACGCATAGCATCGTCGAGTTGAGCGGGGAGCATCTGCTCGAGACGAACGATAACATTCCATTTGTCCAAGCGCATAGGAGGGTGCAGTTGTCCTGGTTGGCTGGATGACAGGATTTGAATCAATGCGGGATGAATATTGCCTAGAGGCACTGGTCCCACCATTCCGCCAGTTTTAGCTTCTGGTCCCTGGCTGAACTGGCTGGCAATCTCTGAGAATGACTGTTCTCCTTCTTGTAGCCGGAAAAAAAACTCTTGCGCGGCATAGGGATCGGAGGTGCGAATTAAAGAGTAGACAGCTTTATCAAACTGTGTCTTTTGCTTTAGAAAGATATTTTCAAGTTGCGAGTCCCATCGATCGGTCTTGTACTGCTCTATCTTGAGGGTCCTCTCTAGCCGTGCCTGAAGGTCAGCGAGCGTCATCTGATTTTGTGAGAGCCATGCCTGCAATTGCTCGTCGGTAGCCAACTGGTTGCGCTGCCTAAATTGCTGTATGGCTTCGTCCAAGGTGGCTGAAGAGAGCCGGATGCTAGCGATCGTCTCATCGACCACTAACTCCCTCACCAACTGAGGCATCAAATCATAGCGCTCTAGCAGATGAGGCAGCTCGTTTGCGGATACAGTCCGCGATCCTACTGTGAAGGAAAATGCCACTGTGCTTTCAGAGGTTAGTACCATATTGCTCCTGGACGATTAGGGGGAAGCAGATTGCCTCACCACCTACGCAAGATCATGTTGCCCCAATAGTGAGAATAGCAGCCCGCTTGCAGCTCGGTAGATTGTCTCACGTTTAGTTTGTATCCCATTACTTCGAGATTTCGGCGAACTTTGCACAACCTTGTACCTTTGTAATGTTTTTCTGGTTTTCCTTCGAACATTCTGAGATTGTGAATGATGCTCGCAGTTTGAGTTTCAAGTGTTCAAGTTTAATGAATTTTAGTTATGCAATGTTGTTTCTGTCGCTTAGGTTCACGCTTGTGTAGTTGCTGATATCGATTGTGACCAGAGACTTGTCCTAATAGGCTAGAACTCAATTTTGTTGATGTACAGACTCTTTTATTCCTTACTTCCAAGATGGTCGGCTCGATTGTCGAAACTTGTCATGTGCCCCTATTTGCAAGACCGTAACGTTTATTGGGCGGCAGAAATACAGGACTGTGAGTATTCCTTGTTCTTGGCTTGACGCTCCCCTGGAATAGTTGATTGATTAAGGAAGCCGTTCCTTTCCTCGTCCCTTGCCAACTCACAGCTACGCCCCCTACCGCAAATATAGAGTCCTGTGTTTGAGCAACGGTCACGGTGAAGACTATATCGCTTCTCAATTAGCGATCGAATTGCAAAAATTGAGGATTGATATTATTGCTCTACCAATTGTGGGTAGGGGGCAAGCATACCAGAAACACAATATTGAAATCATTGGTCCCGTCCAAGACACGATGCCTTCCGGGGGATTTGTGTACATGGATTGGAAACAGTTATTGGGAGACCTTAAGGGGGGGCTCGGAGGACTAACTATGCGCCAGATGTGCGCGGTCCGCCATCCCGAGCGCCCTGTCGATCTTGTCCTCGCGGTGGGGGATATCGTGGTGCAGTTGTTGGCACGTTGGAGCTGCACGCCCTTTGTGTTTGTGGGGACGGCAAAATCCGATTACTTCATTGCCGATCGGGAAGGCCCATACCGCCGGTGGCATCGTCTGTGGCTAGCCCTGCGTGCACAACCTCACCTGTCAGTTCACGCTCCTTGGGAGCGGTGGATGATGAAACCTCCCCGTTGCCGTGCAGTATTTCCCCGCGATTCTTTGACTGCTCTCAGTCTCAAAGAGTATGGATTGCCAGTGTTTGATTTGGGCAATCCCATGATGGATAACCTGGAAAGTGGCCCGGATCTGCAGGAGATACCTGCAGATCGCCCTGCAGTGCTGCTTCTACCCGGTTCCCGACCTCCGGAAGCCTATCGTAACTGGGCTTTAATGGGGGACGTGGTACGCAGGTTGCCAAAGCATTTCACCTGCTACGGGGCGATCGCTCCCAGCCTCGATGTGGAAAAACTGCGTAGCTTATGGTCTGAGGATGTTCCCCCCGCTCTATTGATTTCTGGACAGTTTGCAAGCTGTGCCCGCAGGGCAGATGTTGTCTTAGGAATGGCCGGTACCGCTAACGAGCAATGCGTGGGATTGGGTAAAGCAGTGGTGACCTTACCAGGAGAGGGACCGCAATTTACCTCTACCTTTGCTGAAACACAACAGCGCCTTTTAGGGATCAGTCTTCGCCTTGCGCCCGATCCGGCGAGTGCAGCTTCTTTTATCCAACAAGAACTCGATTCCCCAAGAGATCTCTGGGCTAATGCCCGCGAGCGCATGGGTCATCCAGGAGCTGCCTGCAGAATTGCCACTAAAATCTGCAAAATCTTGGAAGTGTTGTAATTGTAAGTTGCACGTTCCATCAAGACTCTAAGGTGCCAGTCATTTGAAGTCGTTAGATGCTATTGCCCCTGGGGGTTACGACTATTGATTAATCCATAGCCTAACTCTCCGTGATTCTCCGATCCCTCCGAATCCTTGCTACAGAGAGTGGGTAAGCTATCTCTGTCTTTGGGCTAGCTATTGCGATTGCGGTGGTCAAGCCGTTCACGAGTCAATATCCCGGAGGGATATAGCGCCGATACGAAATGAAATGTCCAAAGCCATATGCATGTCCACCCTATGTCCGGTCTGTGCTCTCCGCTCGGGCAGAAGCTAATTAGGAGGTTCCATGAGCGAAGCAAATGAACTGCCCCCCACGATGGCGGATATTCCCCCTTTGTCTCTTGCAGGAAGTTCCCAAACTGGGAGTAATCCTGGAGGTTTCTCAGAGAGCACGGCTTTGGATCCCTTAAGTCGAACGGTGGCAGAGGCCCCTCCCTCCCGGGCAGAGAAACCTGCGGTTCCTTCCGCTTCACCGGCTCCTCCTCAAACGCCACTGCCTGCGGATTTGTTTGACAATTCCTCCACTGCATCTGCCCTACCCGTACCTCCTCCACCGGTATCGTTGGCTGCTGCTAAAGTGCCTGCTCCGCCCCCCGTTACTCCTGTGGCTCCTCCACAAGGGCCTCCTCGCCGCTCTACCGATCCAACGACAAGAATAGCTGCCCGCCCTAAATCCAATCACATAACCTTAGAGCAGTTGGTGAAGGAGGCGTTCGAAAATAACTACTCTGATATCCATTTGGGGGTGGGGGAAGTTCCCCGGTTTAGAGGGCGCGGAGAAATGGTTCTCAGTGGCCATCCCACCACCACCGAAGAGGTGTTTTACAGCTGGATGCGGGAATCTCTGCCGGAGTCGCAGGTGGAAGAATTTCGGCACAGGATGGAACTGGACACAGCGATTCAGTACGAAGGTTTAGTGCGCTGTCGCGTCAACGTATTTGTGTCCTTGTTGGGACCTGCCATGGTGTTGCGCCTGATTCCCCTCACCATATTGACGATGGAACAGCTGAACTTGCCTGACGTGTTGCGGGACATTTCTAAACAACATAAGGGGTTGGTCTTGGTGACAGGACCTACAGGCTCGGGAAAATCCACTACATTGGCGGCAATGGTGGACTTTATTAATCGCAACATGGCCAAACACCTGATTTCAATTGAGGATCCGATTGAATTTGTCCACACCAGCCGCAAGAGCATGATCCGCCAGCGGGAGGTGGGCATTCATACCCTAGAGTTTGCCAACGCCCTTAAGGCGTCACTGCGGGAGGATCCCGACATCATCTTGATTGGAGAGATGCGCGATCGCGAAACCGTCGATACCGCACTAAAGGCGGGACAAACCGGTCACCTGGTTTTTGGGACCTTACACACGAATAGTGCGGTGAAGACCATCGAACGTTTGCTAAACATTTACAATCCTGACGAACAGGAGCCCATGCGCATACAAATTGCGGAAACTATGGTGGCGACGATCGCCCAAACCCTAGTCAAGACCACAGATGGCAAGCGGGCTGCTGCCCACGAAATTTTGGTCAACACCGATGCGGTTAAGGACTACATCAAGCGGGGGGCAATCGACGATATCGAGGCTCTGATTCCGCAATCGACCTATGACGGTATGGTCACAATGAATCAGTCGCTCTACAACCTCTATGAAGAGTCGCGCATCACCTCAGAGGTGGCCTTGGAGGCATCTCCCCGCCCCAATGAAATGAGTCAAATGTTAAGAGGCCGCATCTAGCAGTTGCAGCAGGTCTGGAATCTCCCCTCTTTGGGAGGGAGATTTCCAGATTCTTTGCGTTTCTTCACAATTTATCTCTAGTTGGAGGCTACATTTCGAGGGGACATTGTGAACGCTCTGAATTCGACAATATAACGACTCAAGCTGCTGGAACCCTAAGTTTTGCAGGGGATGGTAAGGCTTTGAGACTCTTCGTGATGGGATCTTGATTGCTCCTACTATCGGCAAAATCTTGAGATGCATGAATTCTGCTGGGAGTGGAGCTGGGTTTAGTAAAATAAATTTGGCTGTTACATTACCGAACTTGATAACTCTTGTTAGGGGGCGCTCCGCTTTTTCGGATTATTGCAATCCTGAAAAATACGTTGGGTCTATAAGGACAGTTGCGTTTCTGCAGCAAGTTCGATTACAAAATGTGGCAACCCTATTTAATTAAATTTCGTTAGCACCCGGAGACTCCCTATTGTGAGCGTAATTAATGACATTATCGAAATCGCTGATGACGAACTGCGCTACCCCACATCTAGCGAACTGGATGCAGTAAAGCAATATATGGGCACTGGTGCTCGCCGCCTGAGAATTGCGGAAATCTTGAGTGAAAACCGCAAAAAGATTATTGATGATGCTCAGCGCTTGCTGTTTGCCAAGCGTCCCGAATATCGCCAGCAGGGGGGAAACGCATCCAGCCCCAAGCGATATAACCAGTGCTTGCGAGATTATGACTGGTACCTGCGCTTGATCACCTACGGCATTATTGCTGGTGACAAGGGGCCTATCGAGTCGATTGGTTTGGTTGGAGTACGAGAGATGTACAACGCTCTCAACGTACCGATTCCCGGCATGGTAGATGCCATGAAGTTGATGAAGGAAGTGTCTCTCGATCTACTGAATACTGAGGATGCTGCTGAGGCTGCCCCCTTCTTTGACTACATTATCAGCGCTATGGATGCATAACCTTAGCTGCTGGAGCAGAGGGTTTAGGCGACCTCTCTGCTCCGATTAGGAGGAGTCAAGCGCAAGACGACTTTCCCTAGCCTCAAGACATTTTCAATATCTATTGACATTAGACAGACCATCCTGCATTCTATAAGTCCGTAAGACATGGGGCTTTAGCTCAGCTGGTAGAGCACTTCAATGGCATTGAAGGGGTCAGCGGTTCGAGTCCGCTAAGCTCCATAAATCTCAAATTTTACTATAAAGAAAGTTATGGCATTGGTTGTCAGAACTCTCTTTTTGCCCTTCTGAAGCTGCTCTGTGTCCTTCTCGCCAGACATGATGCTATTCCCACCGCGGATACCCCATCATTAGGACAACGCCCTTCTCTGTTTAGCTATTGCTCTTGGTTTGCCCGACTCACCAACGACGTCGATCTTTTACTGGTGACATTGGATCGAGAGACTATTCTCCACGTTCGAAGAGTTGATTTGTGTTGAGTCACTTAGCCAGTAAAGAAAAAGCCCCCTCAAAAAGGGGGCGAACTTCGAATCTAAAACCTGGGAAGAATCGATTCGGTTTAGTAGGTTTCTTCGTGCCAGTTGTGGGACTTTTTCAGACTGCGCTGGTACTCAACCCAATCTAGACCTTCTGCTGCTGCTTTGGGGCCCATGATTGAGTTGATGCCATCTTCCATACCCTTGAGACCACAGATGTAGGTATAGGTGTTGTCCTTTTTCAGCAGCTCCCACAGCTCGTCGGTGTAGTAAGCCATCCGGTTTTGGACGTACATCTTCTGACCGTCGTCAGTTTTCTCTTCGCGGCTGATGGCGTAGTCCACCTTGAACTGCTCGGGGAAGCGAGCGGCGTAGTCATCCAAGTCCTCGTTGTAGAGGATGGTGGAGGTGGTAGGAACGCCGAAGAACAGCCAAACTTTGCCCTTGAAGTCATTGCGCTCGTCAAACAGGTGACGGATGAATGCGCGGAAGGGGGCGATACCGGTGCCGGTGGCAATCAGGATGATGGTGGATTCTAGGTCGTTGGGCAGCAAGAAACTTTTTCCAACGGGACCGGTCAGCATCACCTCATCGCCAGGGTTGAGGTCGCAAAGGAAGTTTGAGCAGACACCCTTCACTTCTTCGCCAGTCTCGGGGTGGTTGTAGACCAAGCGCTTGATGCTGAGAGACACTGTCCTGCGATCGCCATCGTCACCGTTGCGGCTGGATGCGATCGAGTAGAGGCGTAGCTTGTGGGGCTTACCCTCCTCAGTGGTGCCGGGGGGGACAACACCAATACTCTGGCCTTCTACATATTCGATCCCGCTCCCTTCTAAGTCGATCACGATGTGGCGAGTATCACCAGGCGCACCGTCTTTGACAATGGGGTAATTTTCCAGAGCCTTGGCTACGAACGGAGCCTTGGGACGGTACTTGTTTACCTGAAGGGACTTCTTATCTACAACGATGGGGTCGGCCATTTGTTCGGTGCTCTCCTGGCAATTACTGGTGGTTACGGGTGGTTAAAACGAATAATTATCACTGCTGGCTCAATAAACTAACTCAAGGGGGCCTTTGAGTTGGTTACCGTTGCAACATTGCTTTTCATAGCATTATTTCGCTGTAGGAGTCATGCCCAGACACTTTATATGCCATGTTCTCATCCAACTGGATGAACACGAAGCAAAAAGTGTGACCTTAGCTTGCTGTCTACAGCTTAACGTTTAGTTACTTATACCTAAGAGAGCCGCAAACTTTCAAGCACCGTCCGATCTTCGAGAGTAGAGGTATCTCCGACGATCTCCTCACCAGCCGCCAAATTACGGAGTAGACGGCGCATAATCTTGCCCGATCGCGTTTTGGGCAAGGCATCGGTAAAGTGAATGTCGTCCGGTCGGGCGATCGCCCCAATCTCTTTCGCCACATGTTGTTTCAAGTCGGCGATGGCTGTATCCGAGCCCTGCTGGTTGCCCTCAAGGGTGACAAACGCCGCGATCGCTTCTCCTTTCAGGTCGTCGGGACGGCCAACCACCGCTGCCTCTGCCACCATTGGGTGGGACACCAGTGCAGATTCAATCTCCATTGTCCCCAACCGGTGTCCGGAGACGTTGATGACATCGTCTACCCGCCCCATCACCCAGAAATAGCCATCGGCATCTTTACGAGCGCCATCCCCAGCAAAATAAGCTCCTTCGACCTCTCCGAAATAGGTTCTGTGGAATCGCTCCGGATTGCCATAGACATTGCGAAGCATTCCGGGCCAGGGTTGCTTGATGATTAAAAATCCTCCCTGGTCGGTCGGAGTGGGATTGCCCTCGAGGGTGACAACATCCGCCTGAATTCCCGGTAAGGGGAACCCGGCAGCTCCGGGCTTGGAGGGGACGGCTCCGGGCAGCGAGGTGATGATGATGCCTCCCGTTTCCGTTTGCCACCAGGTATCGACAATGGGACAGCGATCGCCGCCAATCACCCGGCGGTACCACATCCACACATCGGGGTTAATCGGCTCGCCCACGGTGCCCAGCAGGCGAAGAGACGACAGATCGTATTGGTTAGGAATGTCTTCCCCGGCTTTGATAAAGGCTCGGATTGCCGTCGGAGCGGTGTAGAAGATATTGACGCCGTACTTTTCAACCACTTCCCAGAGCGCACCAGGCTTGGAGGGACGGGGAGCCCCCTCAAACATCACTGTTGTGGCTCCATTAGACAGAGGGCCGTAGATGATGTAACTGTGGCCGGTGATCCAGCCCACGTCTGCTGTACACCAATAGACATCGGTTTCTTTGAGGTCAAATACCCATTGGGTAGTCATGTGGGTGTAAAGGCTGTAGCCACCTGTCGTATGCACAACGCCTTTGGGCTTACCGGTGGTGCCGGAGGTGTAGAGGATAAACAGCAGGTCTTCGCTATCCATGGGTTCGGCGGGGCAATCACCACTCATGGTGGGTTGTAGCTCGTGCCACCACACGTCCCGCCCGGATTCCATATGAACGTCATGCTTGGTTCGCTGCACTACCAGCACATGTTTGACCGATGGGGCTTGGCCATCGGCAATCGCCGCGTCTACTTTGGGTTTGAGGGAAACAATTTTGTCTTTGCGGAAGCCTCCATCTGCTGTGATGACCACCTTGGCTTCGGCGTCGTTGAGGCGATCGCGCAGTGCCTCTGCACTGAATCCACCAAACACAATCGAGTGGGGGGCTCCAATGCGGGCACAGGCCAACATGGCGATCGCTGCTTCGGGAATCATGGGCATGTAGATGCCCACGCGATCGCCTTTGGCAACCCCCAGTGACTTCAGAGCGTTGGCAAATTGGCAGACTTCGCGGTGAAGTTGGGCGTAGGTGATGGTGCGAGAGTCGCCGGGTTCCCCCTCCCAAATGATGGCGGCTTTGTTGCGGCGGTGGGTGGAGAGATGGCGATCGAGGCAGTTGTAAGACAAATTGAGCTTGCCCCCCACAAACCACTTGGCAAAGGGCAATTGCCAGTCCAGAACTTTGTCCCAGGGCTGGAACCACTCCAGTTCGGAGGCGGCCAGATCCCCCCAGAATTTTTCAGGGTCAGCTTGCGCAGCTGCCACCATCTGCTTGAGCTGCTCTGCATTCACCCTTGTACTGGCCACAAAGTCAGCAGGGGGCTCAAAGCGGCGGACTTCTTGCAGAACGGACTCGATGGTGCTGGATTCGGCGGTTGCACTCATGGGACACCAGAAAAAGCGGCTGATTCCCAATCTTAAAGGGGGATTTTAGTACCTTAGACTACTCTTTATGTAGCCTTTAGGTCAGTCCGCCGATTAGGAAATCTCTTGTCATTCCCTTGCCGCAAGTGGGACGTTTTGAAATGCAGGGCAACGACTTACCGATACGTCAGCGTGCCGTCTTTTTGAGCCACGCGAACTGCTGTTCGAAATGTACCGAACCCCAGGGGTAAGAGCACTGCTGCAAATATTGAGAGCTGCAGCAGTGGCTGCCACAACTCCACCACTGTTGCCCCCCGCAGTATTGCCGCTCGCATCCCTTCTAACGCTGGGGTGAGGGGAATACAGTAGGCCAACCAGCGTAAGCCTGTAGGCAGCGAGTCAATTGGGAAAAATACCCCGCCAAAAAGGGCAAACAGGGTTTGCAGCACAAAGCGGCTGAAGTTCTGCTTAAACACCATCACGCTGGCCCCCAAAAGCGCCCCTAGTCCTCCAAAGGCTGCCACCGTAGTGATGAATACGGCGATCGCCGACAGCCAGTTGGCTTGCGTTAAATCCACCCCCAACAGCACCGCTAGGAGGAAATAGCTCAGTACGTTGAGGCTGCTGCGAATCAGGGGATAGCTGAGATTACCCGCCAAAATGAGCCAAATAGGCGTGGTGGTAATCAACATCGGCTCCAGAGTGCCAAAGGTTTGAGCCTGCTTAATGGTTTCGGGGAAGTCGTTCACCAACGTGTTGATAAACGTCAGGAACGCCAAGCCAATGACGACAAATGGAAAGTATTCGACACTCTCTCCCCCCAGCAGCCCAATGCCGCCTTCCCCCCCCATCGACCCCCCCGCGAAATAAAACAGCAGGGTGAAACTGAGGATGCCAAAATTGCGGGCTAGAAAATCGGTGCGGTAGCTGGTAGCCACCTGTAAATCTTTACGAGCAAATGCCAGCAGCTTGCGTGTCCATCCCGCGATGTTGGCAGCGTTCATTACGATCTCGCCTCCAAACTCACGATGTTCTCGGTCAGTGCCGCGTACAAGTCCGCCAGCGACATCTCTTGCTTACGGCATTCCGCAACATCGAGCTGGAGTGCAACCAACTGCTGCAGAACTGCAGCAATCGTCGCTTCTTCCCGTTGCGGGTTGATGACTGCTTGTTTCACAGAGATTCGCATCAGCCAACCCGCACACCCGTGTAGAGGTTGGATCTGTAACACTTCAACTCCAGAAGCAATCGCGGCACCCGATTGAAACGGTGGCGGTTCTAACGTGACTATCTCGTACTCGGAGTAGGGGCGCACCGTCCGCCGAATTGCCCCCAGCGTGCCAGAGGCCAAACTGCGCCCCCGGTGCAAAAACAACACGCGATCGCACAACTGCTCGATTTCATCTGGCATGTGCGTACACAGAAAGATGGTGCGCTGGTGCTCTTTCGAAAGCTGTTGCAAAAACCTTCGGAAGCGATCGGCCGCCAAGGGGTCCAAACCACTCGTGGGCTCGTCTAAAAACAGAATTTGCGGATTGTGCAAGAGCGCGCGGGCGATCGCTAGCTTTTGTTTCATCCCCGTCGAAAAGCTCCGCACTGCTTGGTGGGCGAAGTCATTCAGGCCCACTTGCTCTATCACTTCAGCCACCCGATGCTCCAGCTCTCGGCCATTTAAGTCATTCAGGGCAGCAAAAAATCTCAAGTTTCCGATCGCGCTAATTCGTTCCTCAAACGAGCGATCGGCGCAGGTGACATATCCGACAGATTTTCGGACATCTAGGGGTCGCTGAACGACGTTTGCTCCCGCCACCTGCACCGAACCGCGATCGGGCCACACCATCGTGCATAGAATGCGAGTCAGAGTGGTCTTCCCCGCCCCATTAGTGCCCAGCACCCCAAACACCTCCCCCTTGCCCACCTGGAAGGAGACATCCTGCAAGACGGTCTGGGACTGAACCGGTTGATTGCGCAAGAGCTGAGGGATAGACCGCAATTGGGCAAACTGTTTAGTAAGGCGATCGACCCGGATCGCGATCTCCGTACCTATGCCCTTCATGCCAGCATCTGTCATTGCGATGGAAGGTGTTGATGGAGGGGTTTCCTCAGAACTAAGCTGCAGCACGAGTCACGCCTTTATATCTCTTAACTATCGTAGGTCGGGATATCGCCGGTGGTTCAGTTTTGAGCCGCGATCGAGTCTGGCTGTCAATTTCAAACCTGTTATGTTCCGAACTGTAAAATTTCTCGAGCTGAAAATTCCCGTACTTCAAGCATTGGCTCTCAACTTCCTCCCCGCAGTCTCACAAGTCAGTATCAGAACTCAGCGTAAAAGAGCATCCCGCGATACTTACGAAAAATGTAGAAGTCACGTATAACTATTAACAAAGAGTTGTAAAAACCCATGAAAGAGACAATCCTCGTCACCGGTGGAGCAGGTTATATCGGCTCCCATGTAGTTAAGGTTCTCCTCAATGATGGGTACGACGTTGTTGTCCTCGATAATCTGTCCAGCGGTCGTGCTGATTTTGTCCCAGATGGCAAGCTGGTGGTTGGCGACATTGGCGATGCCAGCCTACTGGAAAATCTCTTCAACCAACATTCATTTTCCGCAGTCTGCCACCTAGCTGCGTCTATTCAGGTGGGAGAATCCACCACCTCCCCAGGCCTCTATTATCGTAACAACGTGGCCAACACCTTGACGGTGCTGGACGCCATGGTGGCGGCCAATGTAAAGCACTTTGTTTTTCCGTCCACCTGTGCGGTGTACGGCGACCCGCAAATTCTGCCCATCCCCGAATCCCACCCCCTCAATCCCCTCAGCCCCTACGGAGCCACCAAGTGGATGGTGGAACGTATTCTGCAGGACTACCGCCACGCCTACGATATTCAATCGGTGGTGTTCCGCTTCTTTAACGCCGCCGGAGCAGCCCCCGACGGCACTATCGGTGAAGATCACGACCCCGAAACCCACCTGATTCCGATCGCGATTGAGGCCGCATTGGGAGTGCGTTCCAGCCTGAAGATGTTCGGTGATGATTACGACACCCCAGACGGCACCTGCATTCGTGACTACATCCACGTGATGGACTTAGCTGACGCCTTCAGCCTCGCCTTGCAATACCTCAAGCGAGAGCACAGTAGCCAAATCTTCAACTTGGGAAACATGCGCGGCTTCTCCGTCAAAGAAGTGGCCGACAAGGTCATGCAGGTGGCCGAGCGCCAATTCCCCGTTGCCATCAGTCCCCGCCGTCCAGGGGATTCGCCGAAGTTGGTGGGTAGCAATGCTCTAGCCGAGGAGTTGTTAGGTTGGATTCCCCGCTACGGCGATCTAACCACGATAGTGGAGCATGCCTGGAACTGGCATAACAACGAGCTGACCCGCAAGCAGCAAGCAGAAGCCTCAGTTGCTGTAGCCTCCCGCTAGAAACCCGTTACAAGACCCATCGCAATCAATAGACAGCTTAGGATCCTCCGAAGCTGTCTTTGTTTTTATCCATAGTTTTATCCATCAATTCGTTGGCTTCGATTGAACCGAATACAGGACTCAAGCCGCAATCACATCAATCCACAAACGAAGCCCTTAGCTCAGTATTTTTCTCCAACTTGGCAAACAATCCTGCCCAATCTTCCGCTTCAATATCCGCCACAATCGCATCTAACTGCTCTCGATAGGCATACAGCGACCTCAACAACGCCTGTCGATTAAATTGCGCCATTGCTGCCCCCAGCTCAGGATTCCCCCCCCCTACGCGGCTAGTATCCCGAAACCCACTACTGGCCAACTTCTGAGCTAGCTGAGCCTCCTCCGCCACGGCGTTACCCACCGTAGCTACCAACGAAGCACTCACCATCGCTGGCAGGTGACTGATCCACGCCACAGCAGCGTCGTGGGTATTGGGAGTCGTATGCACCAGATTAACGCGCAAAGATTGCAATACTGATTCAAGCCTGTCAATTGCCACCGGCCGCGTAGCAGCAACAGGGGTAATGACATAAGCACAGTCAGGAAACAGGTCGAACTGAGCCGCATCAATTCCATGCTCGGCGGTGCCCGCCATCGGGTGAGCAGCCACAAAATTCGGCCAGATGTCTGTAGCAGGTTGGGCGATTGCTTCTTTAACCGATGCCACATCGGTCATTACGGCATCCGCTCGCAAAATGGTGGCAAGGGCTTCCACTGTGGACAGCACGTAGGGAATCGGGGTGCAAATGAAGACGATGTCTGTGTCCTGAAGACTGGCCAGATCCGTGCTGGCATGGTGCACAATTTGGCGATCGAGTGCCGTTTGACAGGTGGCGAAATTGCGACTGGTTCCCCAAACGGTATGACCGTGTTTGCGAAATTCCAATGCTAGAGAGCCGCCAATCAGACCCATGCCAACAATGCCGATATTCATCCAAAGTCTGGGGAATGATGTGCAGTAGTTCTTGACTGTATAGCAAAAGTTACGGCGAGTGCGGCTATAAAGCCTCTGAAGGCCTACAACTGTCCAGTCGCTTAGAACATTTCAGCCATTCAGACCCCTGACTCCCCACAGATCTAGCTGGCCTAACTGAGATGCAACAGCTATAGTTCGTGCTGCGCTGCCGCAACATCAGGGTTCAATGGATCTTTCCCCTGGAACGTCGAGCTGGGTTAGAACAGCGGGAATCTGAACGGCTGGATCGCCTTCATTGACCGCCCGATATTGTTCGAAGAACGCCAAGGCAGCCAAAGCGGACAAGACTAAGATGGCTATGTATCCTAAATCTTGCCAACTAGGGCAACGGTGACTGATTCGGGCGATTGCCCACTTGAGTAGATTCATCTCTGTATCCCTCAATCTTCTCTGACCGTTTGCGGTCGAGCGTGACAACGGCGGCAGGTCTTATGGAGAAATCCCTATCGCGGACAGTTGGGTCTGTATAAAACTTGGCGGGGAGAGCCTACAAACGTAGCATAACAACCATTTCTCCAACATCCACTTGAACGTGCACGGATTGGAGAACTATCTCCAACTGGATGTGGGAGGCAGTATCGATGGGCATTGGAAGTTAGCAATGCTGCAATTAGATGCTTTTGTTCTCTCGCGAACATCCTACTCGCGCAACAGCGGATGTGCCGTCTGAATCCTCACTGCACTCACTATAAGCACAGGGCGTGAAATTTCTGTGAATCATAGGCTACAAGAATGAAGCTAAGACAAACTTACTCGATTCCAACGGTTTGATGCACCTATAATCCGTAACGTTCTTGCGATGTGGATGAGTGATGAATCACAACTGGATCGACTTTTCCCCCTCCCGTCGCCGGTTCCTCGCTTTTTGCGGTGGGGCCGGATTGGTCTTGGTGGGATGTGGCACCACCTCCACACCTCAGCAACCAGAGGATTCTCCTCCGCAAGAGGCAACAAACCCCAGCGATCGCCGCATTTCCTTTGGCATTACCGATCGCATCCGCACCCTCGATCCTTCCGATGCTTTCGAACCCGTTTCCCTGAATCTACTGCTCAATATTGGTGAAACTTTATACGCCTACGAACCAAACAGTGGAAATCTAGTTCCACTGCTAGCCACTTCCATGCCGCAGATTAGCGAAAACGGCACCACCTACACCATTCCTTTACGGCAGGGGGTTACGTTCCACGACGGCACGGCGTTTAATGCCGATGCCATGGCCTTTTCGCTGCGTCGGCTGATGGAAAACGGTGGCAAGCCAGCCTTTCTACTGGCGGATGTGGTGCAATCGATCCAAGCTACTGGAGAGTACGAGCTAACAATAGGCCTAGAGAAGCCCTTTAGCGCCCTCACTGCTACCCTGGCCTTTCCTGGGGCCTGTGCTGTTTCTCCAGCCGCCCATTCCATCGGAGGATTTCAGCCAGAGACGGTGGTTGCAACCGGTCATTACCGCCTAGTGGACTATGCCGAGAATGCCCGCATAGTGCTCGATCGCAACGATGACTATTGGGGGGAACCCGCCGCCAACAGCGGCATTGATGTCCAAATCTTCAATACCCCTGCCTCCCTACTCAACGCCTTCAAAAGCCAGGCCATTGATGTGGCTTTTCAAACCCTCGAGCCCAGTCAGATACAAACGTTAGTCAACGAGCAAGAGTCCCGAAACTGGCAAGTGGCTGCCCAAACTAGCTCCTTGATCCGCTACTTGGTACTGAACGTCACTCAACCGCCACTGGATCGCGTAGAAGTGCGGCAGGCGATCGCCGCCGCCATCAACCGCACCCTGCTTCAGGAACGGGTTTTTCTCAACCAGGCTTCACCGCTATATTCCCTTATTCCGGACACTGTTGCGGCGGCCAGCCCTGCTTTTTTGAATAAGTACGGAGATCGCGATCTGGAACAGGCCAAAACGCTGTTACGCGGAGCTGGCTTTACCCAAGATTCACCGGCTCAAACCACACTTTGGCACGCCTCCAGCAATGCCCGCGGGGAGCTAATTTCCAATACACTCAAGGCATCGCTAGAAGCGGATCTGGAGGGTCTCTTTCAACTTGAGCTGCAGTCGGTGGAAGCGGCCTCCCTGTTCAGCAATTTAGACAAGGGCAGCTATCCCATGGTGTTACTGTCCTGGGCGCCAGACTTTTTAGACCCCGATAATTATTTACAGCCGTTTGTGCTGTGCGATCGCGCTGAAGATGGAATCTGCGTGGAAGGTTCCACCTATGCCCACGGCTCCTTTTTCTTTGACGAATTGATTAACGATATGGTGCAGGCACAGCGAGTAGAAGCCGATCCCAAAACTCGCCAACAATTGCTGGAGGATGCTCAGGCGGCGATCGCCGAACAAGTACCGTTTATTCCACTGGTACAAGGAATAGACTATGCCTTCGGGAGTCCCAACATTTCAGGCTTAAAGTTAGGGGCGGCCCAGTCGATTCAGTTTTGGCAGCTGCAAAAGGGAGCGTAATTCTTCTGGCGATCGCACAGTCTTCAACCGATCGAGAGAAGGGACAGTCTAGGGAGGCTTGGTATAGTGAGAGAATAATTGTTAACAAATATAAAGACACTCCTTAATGAGTCTCCCCCTTATCCTTGGTCTGCTTGTTGCTCTACCCGCCATCGGCATCGCTGTCTATCTCCTCACCCCCCGAGCTTACGAGTCTGCTGATACTGTGGCCAATTCCTACGACGAATGGACGGAGGACGGCATCCTCGAATTTTATTGGGGGGAGCACATTCATTTAGGGCACTACGGCTTACCCCCGCGGCGCAAGAACTTTATCCAAGCCAAGATCGATTTCGTGCGCGAGATGGTGCAGTGGGGAGGATTAGACAAACTGCCCAGTGGCAGTTCACTGTTGGATGTGGGCTGCGGTATCGGTGGTAGCAGCCGTATCTTAGCCAAAGACTTTGGCTTCTCCGTTACTGGGGTCACCATCAGCCCCCAACAGGTGAAACGAGCCCAGCAACTGACCCCTGCCGATGTAGACGCCACATTCAAGGTCGATGACGCCCTGGCATTGTCCTATCCCGATGCCAGTTTTGATGTTGTGTGGTCAGTGGAAGCAGGTCCCCACATGCCTGACAAGGCTCTGTTTGCTACAGAGCTGATGCGGGTACTAAAGCCAGGAGGAATCTTGGTGGTGGCGGATTGGAATCAGCGGGACGATCGTCAAATTCCTCTCAATTTCTGGGAAAAGCCCGTCATGAAGCAGTTGCTAGATCAGTGGTCTCACCCCAAATTTTCTAGCATTGAAGGATTTTCAGAACTGCTAGCAGAAACGGGGTTTGTCGCCGGAGAGGTGTTTACGGATGACTGGACTGCAGAAACGCTACCCTCCTGGATCGACTCCATTTGGCAGGGAATTGTTCGCCCCCGAGGTCTTGTGAAGTTTGGTTTTTCGGGGTTTGTTAAGTCCTTGCGGGAGGTTCCCACACTGCTCTTGATGCGCTTCGCCTTTGGGACAGGGTTATGCCGATTTGGCATGTTCCGCGCGCAACGGGGCGATGTTTTCGATCCATTAGCTCTCTCCACAACTGTGGCAGAAAGCCGCAACTCCCAATCGGAAAAGCCACTGTAACTGACCCTCTCAACTTCATGTATCTGGCATCTGGCAGACGATACGGTAGGGTGCCTTCAGGCAGCGAAAAACCTTTGTGTACGGTGTAAAAGTGGCAGTTGGAATAAAGACTTCACTTCAGTGGTAGAGAAGATAAAGATAGCGATCGCTAAGCCGTCAACCGGCCGTCATCTATTCCACATCCACTTCAATTTAGCTATCGCGACCGATTTCCTAGAGGGCGAGGTCCTTAGAGTGGAAGTTGTGGGAAGGAAGACCGTAAAAAAGCCTCCGCTGATCGCGGAGGCAAACATAGTACTACATGAACTTCAGAGCTTGAATTCAACTCTTTGGACTGCGCTTACATCAGGCCAATTTGCGTCAGAATACCTTCACCAGTAAGCAGCTCGGTGGCAATACCAATAACGAAGCCCAGCATAGCCAGACGGCCATTCCACTTTTCTGCAAAACTAGTGAAGCCGAAACGGGTGTCTTGAGATTCCATGAGCGATCTCCTGCAAGTAAGAGGTACTTAACCTAAATTCATAGTGTCTTCGATCTCTAAAAAAGTCAAGTTTTGTAACTATCTCTTGACTGTCTGCCACAAATGCAACTTAAGGGCAAAGATAACATTCGAAGATACTACCTAAACAGTCATCGAATGTGAGCTCTCTGCCATCCACTCTCCGCTCGATGTCAAAGTGTTCAGTCTAGCTAGTATGAACGGTAGCTGGCCCAGTTTAAGAACGGATCGAATTCCAGACACCGCCTTACTCTTCCATTCCCACACCATTGACTTGACGCAAATAGGTTTGGATAAACGCAGCCAGCTCGTCAGCATCCCCCTGCATAAAGCCATCGACGTTATGAGTTTCTACCCCCGTCCGGTGATCTTTGATCATTTTGTAGGGGTCGAAAGTATAGGTACGGATGCGTCCCCCAAACCCTTGGGTGACCATTTCACCGCGAATTTCCGACAATTCTTGCTGGCGCTTTTCCTCCTCCAGCTCCATCAACTTGCCCTTGAGAATTTGCAGAGCCCGCTCTTTGTTCTGTAATTGCGATCGCTCTTGGGTGCAGCGCACCGCAATTCCGGTGGGTTTGTGCACCACCCGTACGGCGGTTTCAACTTTGTTGACGTTTTGGCCCCCCGCCCCCCCCGAGCGAGAAGTTTCGAACTCCAGCTCGTCGGGCTTCAGCTCGAACTCGGCTTCCTCATCGGGAATGGGCATAACCTCGACCCCAGCAAAACTCGTTTGGCGTTTACCGTTGGCGTTAAAGGGGCTGATACGCTCCATGCGGTGGTTGCCTTTCTCTGCTGACAAATAGCCATAGGCATAGTCCCCATCCACCGAAATGGTGGCGGACTTAATCCCTGCTTCGTTCCCCTGCGACAGTTCTAGCGTGCTGACCGTGTATCCCTGGTTTTCGCACCAGCGGACGTACATGCGCAGGAGCATCTCTGCCCAATCCTGAGCGTCTGTACCACCAGCACCAGCTGTAATGGTTAACATAGCCCCCTTGCGATCGAAGGGGCCAGACAACAGCTGTTGTAAATCCCAGGCGTCCAGCTCGTTCACCAACGTGGAAGCAGCCTGCTCAGCTTCATCGCGTAAAGCAGGATCGTCATCCTCCTCCAGCAGCTCCAGGATGGCTTGCGCATCCTCAAGACGCGATCGCCAATCTTTCAATTGTTCGAGCGGCTGCTTGAGGGAATTCAGCTTTTGCATGGACTTGCGGGCAGCCTCGGCATCACCCCAAAACTCGGGCTGAGAGACTTCCTGCTCCATGACGGCTATTTGTTGTTCGAGGGCAGGGACATCAAAGATAGTCCTGGGCTTTACCCAGGCGAGAGTCTAATGCCTCGAGGGAGCGGCTTAGTTCGGCTGTTTCCATAAACGGTGGTAAATCGGTGAAAAAACGGGTTGTGAATCATTCGGCCTCTGCAACTAGGCTGACCGTTCTCAACGGTCTAAGAGACTACTTAAATTATAGCGATGGGCAATCGCCCATGGCTTTCGCTGGGGTGCGTTTGCCGTACATGGGAACTCTGCAATCACTCTCCATTTGCCGAGACGAGACCGGTTAGAGACGTTACCCTTTGGAAATTTTGCCCTTAGAAACATTGCTCTTGAGAGACTTAAGAAATTTAGAAACTCAAGCTTGACTGCGTATCGGCCCCTATTCCGATCTGGCTCTAATATCTGACACCTCCTGCAACAAACGCTCCATATCCTCCTCTTGCATCTGTTGCACGTAATTCAGCTTCACCTCCTCTAGTAAGTCCACCAATAAGGTTTTCAACGGCTCTACGGTACGGGTGTCTGTCAACTCCCGCCGTAGCGCCTCCTGTAGGGACTCTACTAGGTGATCGTAGAGTTCTCGTCCCTGCTCGTCCTCGACAATGGCGATCGTTGTTTGAGCCAGCCCCGCAGTCAATTGGTGCGCCACTTGCTGCGTCAGCTGCTGAGGCAGTGTCTCAAACCCTGGCAAACTCTTTAAAGTTTGGTACAGGACGGTGTTGATATAAGTGCTCGCCAAGCTGTGGACCAATAGTGCTTCCAGTTCGGGCTGGATGTGCGGAATCACCTGATACACCAACACCTGCACGATTCGATCGGCGATCGAAGCAACCGTATCCACTCCATCGACATCGATGAACGCCTGTCGCTCGGGACTTTCCAGCAGGCGATTGGCGATTTCACCGCTGCGGATACTGGCCTGCGCCCGATCGATGATTCGTACAACTATCAATTCAGTCATCTCCGTGGCTAGATAGGCGCTGACGCCACGCACCACCTGCAGCCGAATGGGACTCACGTTGACGAACCGAGCCTCCCCCCATCGCACCGTCAAGGGAAGCACCCGCAGCCAGCGCCAAGCAGGTAGTAGTAACGGGATATCGAACCACCGCCACAACATGGCATCCCGCCAACTGACGTTACGGTATTGGCGGCAAATCCTCCAGGTACGCAATAAAAACTCCAGTAGAAAGACCGCCATGAACCAGCGATCGATCCTCCAAAAGCCCTCCACAAACTGACCCGTCTCATCAAGACTTCGATAAAAGTTGAGATCGAACTGGGGTCGAATTTGACGGTTGAAGAAGTCCAACCCTTCCTTCCACCCCTCCTGCTCTAAATGCTCTACCGTCCAAAAGGTCTGAAAGGCCACCTTCGAGGATTCTTGTCCAATGCGTTCGCGCATGCGATTTTTGGCCCGCTCGAATGCCCCCAACCTCTCAGATAGCTCGAAAGGGTTGTCATCGATCATTTCCACACTTTGGGTGCGTAACGTATCTAACAACAATCGAGTTGCCAAACTATTTAGCGGATCGGCTGCATCTGCGGTCGCCCCTTCCCCTACGTCTGTCTCCTCAATACCCCCTTCAGTTGCTGTCTCGCCTTCAGAAGCACTCACTTCAGTTTCACTCTCCTCCGCTGGAATCGGGCTTTCGGCAATCAACACCGCTTCTAGTTTGTCCACCGTCTGCAAATAGCGAACGGTGACTCGGTGGGGTTCGATTCCCTTTATCGGGTCATACCGCTGGGTGACAGCAGGCAAATACTGAACGTACCAATCCCGCCAGCGCACGTAGGTCAGATCGAAAAACACCCAGCCCACGTTTACCAACACCACGATCGCCATCAGTCGATCGACCCACAACCCCATGGGCGATCGCTTGAGGGAAAGGGGGGTAGGACTTGCTTGCCGTTGCTCCAATGCTTTTCGAACCTCCACGGTTGCTTGCCATTCAGTCTGCCTGATAATTCCAGCCCGCCTACCAAATCAGTCACCAGCACGTTGCCAATCAGCAACATTGGATATCAATATTTCAGGCAAACCGGCAATACTCATTCCAGCCAGATTGAAAATGGTGCGATCTGCACCCTAACCCCGGTTACGTTACGCTCAAGCAGCGCTCCGCCTTAGAGATGTTCATGCAACCAACAGAGTTTTACAACGAGTCGCTGCGCGATTGCGTTCGTGGCATCACTCCTCCCACGTGCTTTTGCTGGCGATCGCGGGCGATCGTCTCCTGTCGCCACCTTTCTCTAAAGCTGGCTCGCTGGCTGTCAGAAAGGCTGTCGTAGCAATGGGGGCAGGACACGCCTGCTTCGTATTTCTCAGATTGGCAATCTTTTGGGGAGATGGGACGGCGACAGCCGAAGCACATGATGTGACTGCCTGGCTCCAACTCGCTATTGACAGCCACGCGGCTATCAAACACAAAACACTCCCCCTGCCACAGAGATTCCTCTGGCTGCTGCTCTAGATAGTTGAGAATGCCACCCTCTAGCTGGTACACCTCCTCAAAACCCTGCGCTAGAAGGTAAGCGCTGGCTTTCTCGCAACGAATGCCTCCAGTGCAGAACATAGCGATTTTGCGATGCTGCTGGGGATCGAGATGGCAATCGACAAACTGGGGAAATTCGCGAAAATTTTTGGTGTTGGGGGAAATGGCTGACTGAAACGTACCAATGTGGTGTTCGTAGTCGTTTCGCGTATCGATGGTCAGCACTTCTGGATCCTGCAGCAGTTCGTTCCATCGCTGGGCATCCACATGCATGCCTGTGCGCTGTCCGGGGTCGATACCTTCAATGCCCATCGTGACAATTTCCGATTTCACTTTCACCTTGAGACGATGAAATGGGACGTCTTCCGCCACCGATTGCTTTGCCTTGAGTCCCGCCAGCCCTTCCTGCTGAGTTAGATGGCTCAGCAAGGTATCGATCGCCTGTTGCGACCCCGCTACCGTGCCATTAATGCCCTCGTCAGCCAGCAATATGGTTCCGATAATTGCTTCTCGATTGCAAAACTGCTGTAGGCGATCGCGCAATTCCTCTAGCTCTGCAAGTGGTGCAAATTTGTAGAATGTGGCGATCGTGACAGAGGTTTGAGAACTCGCACAGTTAGTCTCTTGATTGCCGAAAGCGGTGGGACTGGTGCGAGTGGACTGAGAAACAGACATGGTGAATCAGCTGCGGATAGACGCGAATTAACAAGCCGAGGAACATTTGGGAGAGTGAGAGTCAAGTCAGCAATCTTAGGAAAGCAATCGGTTGCTGGAAGCAATCTAGAAACCCATCACTTGATGGCGAGGAACCCTTCGAAGCAAACATATTTCAGAACAGTGGTGATATCCTCAAACCCCGCCCGTTTCAGCAACCCCAAGTTACCCTCGGTGGAGAAGGGTTCCAGTACCCCCTTGAGGCTGCGACTTTTGGCGACAATCTCGTCCCCAGAAAACCCTTGGGACAGTTTGAAATCTGTGTAAAGGGCTGTCATCATGTCCTGAAAGCGGGCATCTGGGCTACGTACCTTTTCAAATAGCAGTAGGCCGCCGCCCCAATTTAGCGCTTTGTAGATGCGGTTGAATAGCATCTGTCGGTTTTGGGGGCGGACAAATTGCATCGTGTAATAGGCAATCACCAGATCGCAAGCCAAAAAGTCGCAGTCGAGAGCGTCTTCGCAGCGAATCTCGATAGTTTCGTAAGGTTGACAGCGTGAATGTGCCCGCCGTGTCATGTCTGCCTCAGCATCAAGTCCAATCAGTTGCACCTGCTTCTGGTCATGCCGCTGGGCTAGCAGTTCTGCCAGTTCCCCTGTCCCGCACCCGAGGTCGTAACACACCGAGCCATCCGCCAGAAAAAAGTCAGAGATCTGCAAAATCAGTTGGTGCCCAACTTCGTATAGAGGCACAGACCGGCGTACATGCTGCTCAAAATTCACGCTGGTTTTGCCCCCAAACGACCAGCCCGCATTGGTAGAGGCAATCGAATCCCCCACTCGTTCGAGATTAGATATCCTTGCACCTGCTGCGGAGTTTGCTTGAAGCGGCAATCTGGTATCTCGTTCTTGTCTGCTATGAGGTTCTTGGCTCTTATCCTGTTCAGGTCCTGTATGGTGCCCCACCCCTGCGACTCCTTGGCGATCGCCCTAAGTCTTACACTCAAAACCACCCCTCTACCGTTCCATCATGTTCGGCTATTCTCAGCTTTACGACCAGTTGACCAGCTCCCCCGCCCGATCGTGGCTACAAACCCTACCCGATGACATTGCTGCTGCCCTCTCTCCTGCCCGCAACCACAATCTAGAACAGTGGCAGTCCACCGTGGCTCGCTTGCCCGATTTGTCTCCCAGCCAGATTGAGTTGCAAACAGCTGTCAGAATTGGTAGCCCGGAAGATATCGACGATGGCACTCGCAACCTGCTGACACAGCAGCTCAAGACTCTGCACCCCTGGCGTAAAGGACCCTTCCATCTATTTGGCATTCATATCGACACTGAATGGCGATCGGATTGGAAATGGGAGCGGGTTCAGCCCCACCTACAGCCTCTAACAGGTCGCAGAGTGCTAGACGTGGGCTGCGGCAACGGTTACTACGCTCTGCGAATGTTGGGGGCGGGGGCAAAGATGGTGGTGGGTTTGGACCCAACACTGGTATCTGTTATGCAGTTTGCGGCCATGCGCCGGTATCTATCCGGGCCTAACGCCTATGTCTTGCCATTAGGTATAGAACAACTCCCTGCAAAGCTCTTGGTCTTCGAGACGGTTTTCTCAATGGGGGTACTCTACCATCGCCGCGATCCCCTCGAACATCTCGCCACGCTTAGGGATGCATTGATTCCAGGGGGCCAGCTGGTTTTAGAAACTCTGGTGCTCGATACAGAAGAAGATCGCGAGCTTATCCCCGCAAAACGCTACGCCCAAATGCGCAATATTTGGACAATTCCTTCCTCTCAAAGACTGCGGTCGTGGCTGCAGAAAGCGGGCTTCCAAAAAGTGAAGATTGCCGATATCACACCCACAACTATGGCGGAGCAAAGATCGACAGACTGGATGACCTTTCACTCCCTAAAGGATTTTCTCGATCCCAACGATGCGGGCAAAACTATTGAAGGATATCCGGCACCTGTCAGGGCAATTGCGATCGCCAGATCCGCCGATTAGTTCCTGCTGGGATCGCAGACATTTCACCTCCTCCAATTGGTTCAGGTGAAAGGATTGCACTGGGCCAGCTTCAGAGGGATTTCAGAGCAGGTGGAATCGGCTCGACCGCTCTCCCCGACAATGACAGAGCGTGTTCTAAAGTCCAATACCCACCGATTTATTCCCCATTAAAGTTGCCATAAACAGTAGCGAACTTATCGTTGTGTGATAGAAGTAAATACTTAGAGACTCAATCGGTTTCATTTTTTGGCCTGCTGAGTCTTCTGCCAGCCTACGGCATCGATCCACACCAATGGGCACCTATCGAACCTAAATATGCGCTAACTAGCACTCCCCATTAGGAAGAATTTTTGAAATAGTTCTTTCTAGTGGAACTCGTTGATGTGATGAATATTCCAGGAGAACTCACCGTGCCTAACCCCAAACTACTGGCTATCTGTTGCACTCTGTCAGTTGCATCTTTGAGTGGTGCATTTCTAACGGCCAAAGCCTCTGAATTTGACTTTTCTGCCCCCAGCTCAAGCGATGCCACAGAAATCAATCTTCCGGCTTCGCCTGTTCCTGTTCAACCTCAAGTAGCCCCGGCATCACCTTCTAGGCCGGCTGCTACTGCCATCAAGCCATCTATCTTCGATAAGGTCGAGGTAGAAGATGAAGACTTTGTGGTGATGGCCGTCCCTCGGGGAAAAACCGGTGATTATTTGCTCATGATCGTGGAGCAAAAATCCGATACACAAGCCTGCTGGAATGAAAGCGGTACTGCTCCCATTGAAGTAGACCCTCTGTTGATGACGTTTGACTTCACAGGTATTTGTGGCCGCATGGCCGATAGCAATGCTTACTCGATTCGCATGAACGATAGAGATTTGGGGCTGAATTACAGCATTCGCGTAGCCAAGGAAAATGGTGAGCTGCTACTACGTGGTTATTCCAACACAGACTATTCCGCTCCTCCCATTGAGATTGGCCGCACCTACGGGGTCAGCAGCACGGGTTATACCCGCTTTGTTCTCAATCCTGGTTGGAGACTGACCCGTCGCGTTTATGGTGACAAGCAGTTGGGCCACATTTACTTGACCAGCGATCTACCCTTAGCAGCAGGCAGCACCATCAGCCAAAACTAGAATTTAAGCTTGCATATTTTGCCTCAGGTTTCATTAGTTACTGCGTCCATCTTTGCCTGATGGACGCTTCTGTTTAGCAGACTGCACTCGGCAGAAGCGGACGTTGCGCGGTGTCAAGGAAAGGAGCGGCCCGTTACAGTGCTGATGGCTTCGGTCCTCTCAATTAGGACAAATAGATTTATATCTAGTCAGGGGTCTCGTTCTCTGAGATGGCCTCAGTGCCTGGGCGATCGGATGGTTGTGTGGTTAACCCTGTACAATAAGCTATAAACATAAAAATCACTATTGCTTCATGAAAGACAAAAATTATTCTTGGAAAGGTAGTCCTAACGCTGGCGCGGTTTTGACAGTTTTGTCGATTTTGGGGGCAGTTGGATTTATTGCAGTCGGGTTTTCTGGATAGCCTCTTCATAAACCCCATGCGTTTGTTGTGTGGCTCCACCAGGCTAGACCAATACAAAAATATCCGTGACTAAGTCAGCTCGGATCTGCCTGAGTCCGTAGTTGGGCTATCGCACAGATATCCTCCAATCGATGTGGCTGTCGCTACTCCTAATCGCTTGCGTACCTGCTGTTCAAATTCATCCCGAATCGGAACCTGTTAGAGTTTGTTCAACTCTAGAAGGGTAAGCCCTTATCCTGACGTAAGGGACAACTTTTCCTACCTTACGAATAAAGATTTCTTTGGATGACTCTCAAGACTTTTGTCTAATTTTTGGTATAGAAAAACACCTGTGGGATTTGCTCGCAGTGCAGACTTGTATGCCATCTCGCGCGTCTTCCCAAGAAAACAGCGATTCGTTGCAGGTTCTACGGCTGCCCACCAACCTCGGTATTTCTTAACCAGATCGGGATTGATATCAGCTTTGCTCCCCCTGTTTACCTTAGAAGGGGAATCATCGAGATCGGCAAATCGAGCCTCAACTGTGGCCAACAGCAATTCTGTATCGATGGGCTTGCTGAGATAGTTGTCGGCTCCCAATGCGAGGCCTTCCATCACATCTCGCTGGCTACTCTTGCAGGTTAGAAACATCAATGGAATCGACCGTGTTACAGAGTTTCTGCGTAGAGTTGTGAGTACCTCGTAACCCGAGATTTCAGGCATTACCACATCGCACAGGATCAAGTCTGGCTTAAGCACCATTGCCCAAGTGATTCCCTTCTTAGGACTACAACACCCTATAACGTGATGTCCTTGTCTCTCTAGCGATTTCACGATCAATGTCACGATCGCCTGGTCATCATCAATGACCAAAATTGTTTTCTTTGGATTACTCTGAGGACCGTTGCCCAATTGTTGGTACAGAAAAAGCCCGGTGGGACTTGCCCGTAGAGCGGACTTGTATGCCATCTCGCGGGTCTTGCCCAGAAAACAACGATTCGTTTCAGGTTCTAAAGCCGCCCACCAGCCTTGGTATTCCTTAAGTAGATCGGGATGTATGCCAGGCTTGCTCCAACTGTTTACCTTGGCAGGGGATTCATCGAGATCGGCAAATCGAGCCGCAACCGTGGCCAGCAGCAATTCTGTATCGATGGGCTTACTGAGATAGTTGTCCGCCCCTAAAGCAAGGCCCTCCATCACATCTCGTTGGTTACTCTTGCTAGTTAAAAACATCAACGGAATTGACTGCGTCCCAGGGTTGCTGCGCAGAATTGTGAGCACCTCGTAACCCGATATATCAGGCATTACCACATCGCACAGGATGAGGTCTGGTTTAAGCACCATTGCCCGAGTGATGCCCTTCCTGGCACCACAGCACCCTATAGCTTGATAGCCTTTCCTCTCTAGCGACTTCACGATCAGTGTCACGATCGCCCGGTCATCATCAATTACCAAAACCGTCTTCATAAGGGAGGTGAGAGAAAACGAAATCTATCTCAAGAACGTTCCCCATTTCCATGCTCAACGCTCTCAGTAGTCATAGCGCAATTACCCTAGCTATGCGTACACTGTTTGATTGGTATGAGCGTTTGTACTGTTGCCCAATTGTTGGTACAGAAAAACTCCGGTGGGATTCGCCCGTAAAGCGGACTTGTATGCCATCTCGCGGGTCTTGCCCAGAAAACAGCGGTTTGTTGTGGGCTCTACAGCTGCCCACCAACCTTGGTACTGTTCAATTAGGTCAGGATGGATGCCAGGTCTGCCCAGCATACCTTCCACAACCGAGGATTCATCGAGATCGGCAAATCGAGCCGCAACCGTGGCCAGTAATAATTCTGCATCGATGGGCTTGCTGAGATAGTTATCGGCCCCTAAAGAGATGCCCTCCATCACATCTCGTTTGTGGGTCTTATTGGTTAAAAACATCAACGGAATCGACTGCGTCACAGGGTTGCTACGCAGAATTGTGAGCACCTCGTATCCAGATATGTCAGGCATCACCACATCGCACAGAATGAGATCTGGTTTCAGTGCAATTGCCTGCTCAATGCCCTCAGAGGCATTCAGACATCCGATGGCTTGATAGTTTTTTCGCTCCAGTGACTTAACGATCAGGGTTACAATCGCCCGGTCATCATCAATTACCAAAACCGTCTTCATAGTGGTGGTTAAAGAAAGCGACATCGATGTCAAAGAAGTTACCCGTCTTCACCCTCAGCGAACTCAGTATTCCTAGCACATTAGACATTGCTGTACGTAAATCTTCTCTGTTTGATACGTAGAAGTACTCCGACATAGATCTAAACAATTGCAGCAATAGCCCTAGAACGGGTCATCTGCCAAAACCATTGCGGAGAGTTTCCCCCAATGCATTACCTAAAATAACTTGGCCTAAAATGGCTTTAGCTAAAAAGAGCACTATCTAAAATTTCTTTCATTAATAATGAATTCATCTTAAATGGCTTTAACTAAAATGGTTTTCACTAACTCAATAGCTGAACTGAACTCTTCCCAACTATGCGACTGCAGATAGTTGCTCGCGGTAGTTCTGCCATTGCCGCAGCAGGTCCGGATCGTTGGGGGCCGATTGTTTCAACAGGATCGTTCCATCTGCATACCCCACTACCCCATACTTGTCCTCGGAGATCGCCTCATCAATCAGGTTGCTAATGGCTTCCAAGAGTCTACGTTCATGCTTAAATGCCACTTGATACTGCTCCAGTTGCCACAGGTCTGCTAGCAGATATTCCGCAGTAACCGTCTCTCCAGAATCGTTTTGTAATCGCAACCCTGGGAGACGCACAATTTCTCTTCGGCTCGATAAGTGGGGCACCAAGTGGGACGTGGCTGCCACAAAGCTGTCTGCGGGTACTGCGCTCAGCAAAGGGCGAACTGCTGCAGCGTGTTGCCACTGTTTCCCAGCAGTGGCATACACCAACGGATCGAAAGAGTCAGGAATTAAAAAGGAAAATGTGCGATGGGGATTTGGGGTCAGGGTAAACAATAGAGAGAGAGCCAGACAAAAGCTCCAAAAGCGGCGGAACCCCGGTCGAAACCCTTTAGGATGGTGGGTCCACCACAGCATCGTGCCGTAAAACAAACCGGGCACAATGGCCATGGCATAGCGGGTGGTGGTTGATAGAACAGTTTGCCCTTGGGCTAAAAGCAGAAGCAGGAGCGGGAACCCTGCGGCCAGCCAAGCGGCTGGCGAGATAACACAAATAAATGCCAGAGGTAACCACTGACTGAGTAGGTAGAGTAGAGTGCGGTCAAAGGGCTGCAGAATCTCTGCGGCCACTAGCCAGGGACGGCGCGCCATGGCCCAAATCAATTCAAGGGTGGAGGCAGAATCGCTGTCGACATATTGTCCAAAGCGCTCGATTGCAAATCGCTGCGACACATCCTCCGAAAACATTGGCATCAGGACGTTGGTCACGGTCAGGATATAAGCCACGCTATATAGGCACAAGCCCATCCCCAAGCGTGGGGCTTTGCGACTCACCGTCAGGAAGAATCCCAGACTAAGCAAAATCACCCCAGAGTCCTCTCTAGCCATGGGTATCAAGATGGCCAGGGGGGCATAAAGCCACCACCAGCGCTTTTCCAGGGCGTACATCATGCCAAACACGAACAGGGGCAGCTGGCTAAAATCGTGGAAGTTTTGCAGGGTGGGGCCAATGACGGCGATGGCGCAGTAAAAGCTGATGGTCAGGGTGGCGGCAAGGGCCGGTTCTAGCTGGTGTTCGCGGGCCAAAGCAAATAGGACCATACCAGCGGAAGTGACTAGCACAACTTGCAGCACGCTGAGGGTAACCACGCTGGGATAAAGGGCATAGATCGGCAACCACAGCAGCAGTGCAGGGGTGAAATGTTGCCCCAGGCGATGGTAGTCAACGCGAGGTAGATCCCCCTCTAGGGTGACGGAGGCGGACAGGGTAGAGGACAGCGAACTTTGAAATAAACGGCCGTGCAAGCCGTTCCAAAACACCTGATTAAAGATCCCTTGATCGAAGCTGGCTTCTGATGCGAAGAAATTTAAGTAGCGATGGAGGGCCAAACCGCAAACTAGTGTAAAAAAGGCTATCGCAGCGATCGCTACGGTTTTGCTACCCGGTCGCCGATCGAAAAATCCCGTCAATCCCATTTGTTCTGCCAGCAGTCATCCCCATAATGGTAGAACTCGGGGGTCAGAGGAGGGCGAGTCATGATGAAACGGTCTGTGGCGATCGTGGGGGCAGGGCTAGCGGGGTTAACCTGCGCCAAAGTTTTGCGCCAAGGGGGATGCGAAGATTTTGTAGTTTTGGAGCAAAGCGATCGCCCTGGCGGTCGGGTGCGAACAGACACGATAGATGGATTCAAGCTCGATCGCGGTTTTCAAGTGCTCTTTACCGCCTATCCCTGCGTACAGCGGCATCTGGATCTGGAAGCGTTGCAAGTGTGCAACTACGATCCCGGTGCCGTGTTGGTACAGGGCGATCGCCACTATCCTATCGGCGATCCGCTGCGTGCCCCCGGCACCCTGCTGCCGTCATTGACCAACCCACTGCTGACGCTGCCGGACAAAGTCAGAGTGCTAGCGTTGCGGGCAAAACTGTGGCGTACCTCCATCGAGCAAATATGGCAGCAGCCTGATTTACCGACTATCGACTTCCTCAAGCGATGGGGATTTTCTAACAAAATCATTCAGCATTTCTTCCTTCCTTTTTACGGCGGAATCTTCTTGGATCCCGAGATTAAAACCAGCGCCCGCCTGTTCCAGTTCTATTTCAAGATGCTCTCGGAAGGGGCGATCGTGACGCCGAAGCATGGCATGGGGGCGATTACCGAGCAGTTAGCCGCTTACCTATCCTCGCAGCAGTTGCGCTGCAACGCCCCTGTAGAACGCATTCAAGTTAAGGACGGAAAAGCCACGGGAGTTGTCATGCAAGATGGCACATCTGTTGAGGCGGATTGGGTTATATGCGCCACCTCATCCCCCGCCATCCCCCACCTGCTCCCTGACCTAGAGGTGAGCCAACCCGCTTCCCCCTGCAATCCAAGGGGGGTCACCTGCCTGTATTTCAGCACCCCCATCTCCGCTCATCCCCAAGCCGCCATCCACCTCAATAGCGCCCTCTCCTCCAACGGCACCATCAACAATTGCGTGCAGTTGAGTAACGTCAGCCCCGCCCTCGCCCCCGCCACTCGCAACCTTCTGTCCGTCACGGTGTTGGGCAATCCAGAATTCACTACTGCCGAGCTGGTTCAACGTTGCCATCGGGAACTGTTGCAGTGGTTTCCTCATCTGGAGGGAGATTGCCTGACGTTCTTGAAGGAGTATCGCATTCCCTTTGCCCAGTTCGATCAACCCCCCGGCATCCACGATCGACTCCCCAACAACATCAGCCAGGTTCCGGGTTTAATCCTGGCGGGGGAATTCACCCAACACAGCAGTATTGAAGGATCGATGCGTAGCGGCGAGCTGGCTGCAGAGCATCTCCTCAAGCAGCTTTAACCAAACGCTCAAAAAGCGCAGTTAAGATGAACGGGACGCAAGAGCTGCGTTGTTTGCAGTTATTTCCAGGAGCTTTGCTGTCCTGGTTGTGACTGTACTCCCAGAGAATTGATTCCCGAGCGAATTGATTGCTCAGTCCATCTATTGCACAGTCAAATCATGGCCCTAAAAATCCAAAAGTCTGACGCCGAATGGCGTGAGCAACTCACCCCCGAGCAGTTCAAAGTCACCCGTAAGAAGGGAACGGAACGGGCCTTTACTGGTCAGTATTGGGACAATAAATCAAAAGGGGTTTACAACTGCATCTGCTGTGGTGCCAAGCTGTTTGACTCCGACACCAAGTTTGTATCCGGCACCGGCTGGCCCAGTTTTTGGGATGCAGCGGATAAGGACAACGTCAAGTTAGAAGAGGACAACAGTTTATTTATGCGACGCACCGAGGTGCTTTGCAACCAGTGCGATGCGCACCTGGGGCACGTTTTTAACGACGGTCCTCGCCCCACTGGCCTGCGCTACTGCATGAACTCCGCATCCCTCGATTTCGTACCGACAGATGAATAAATTCGTGAAGTTTCCTACTGACTCCCCCAGATTTATATCTGGAAATGCCATAACGGAGATAGAGCATCAAAGAGAATTGCAAGTTTCACTTTGACAATACACATTTTGGCACCGCAGTCTCTGTGGTGTTTTTTTTGCATGGTGTCAACATACCGCTTCATCCCCCGGTTTGGGAGGGGCCACAGATAATTGCCCCCGCATCACTGTTACTGCCTGTCCGCTGACCGCTACGCGATCGCCCAACATTGCCACCTTTACAATTCCTCCTCTTGCAGAGGCTTGGTAAGCCAACAATTCTGATTGTCCTAGGCGATTGCTCCAATAAGGAGCCAAAGAACAGTGAGCAGACCCAGTCACCGGGTCTTCGTCGATCCCCGCATTCGGGGCAAAGTAGCGGGACAAAAAGTCATAATCCCCTTCCCCTGGACAGGTGACAATTGACCCCATCTTGGGCAATGTGGCTAGATGGGCAAAATCGGGCTGAAGCCCTCGTAAAATATCGGGACTAGAGACTTCCACTAGATAGTTTACGGCGTTGGCAAACACCTCTACCCCATCATCGATCTTCGCTAACCCCAGCGCCTCTAGCAGTAAAGGTAGGGGCTCGATGGGTTGCACCGGCTGACTGGGGAAATTTAACTCGATCCAATTCCCTTTCAGAGTAGCGGTTAGTAAGCCGCTCTTAGTATGAAAGCGAATACTGTCTTTTTGGGTCACGTACTCTTCAGACCACAGCACGTGGGCACTGGCCAATGTGGCGTGACCGCATAAGTCCACCTCCATAACAGGAGTAAACCACCTCAACCCAAAATCGTCCCCACAGCGCACCACAAAGGCAGTCTCCGAAAGATTCATTTCCGCCGCCACTTGACGCATCCAGTCATTGTTGGTCCCTTCTTCCATCACGCACACCGCTGCAGGGTTACCAGTAAATGGGTTGTTGGAAAACGCATCGACTTGAATTACAGACTGCGTCGCGGATACCTGTCTCATGCAAAGGGCTCCTTGGGGTGAAATCGCGCTGGGGGATAGGGCTATTATTTCCTGCGTTCGCCAAATGGAGATCGGAGAATAGCGATCGGGTTAGGGGGGTCTGCTCAGCTCGCTGCAGGTCCATCTAAATCAAAATAGATCTGAATTCGCCCAACAGCCGTGGCCCACAAGCTTGAAAGATGTCATGTTCAAAAACGGCCAAAACAGCCGAATCCATTCATCTGTATTGGCCTTGTTGCTACGATCTCTTGATACTTTATTTGTTGGATCGCTCTTAGTCTTTGATGAGGGAATTTGCTACATGAAACTATTTAATCGTTAAAACATGCTGTCAAAAAATGACCATCTATGGATATTTTCTACTCGTTCACTACCATTGACGGGGCAGTGAATTCAAACTGGCGCGTGGCGATCGATGACTAGCATAATTGCACTCGATCGGGCCACCAATAATAGAGCTGCATCCTCGCAAGTTCTATTGAGACTCCCTCTCAAACTGCCACCTTTCCTACCCTCACGAGATTTCGCACCAGTTATTTTATTTCTGCCACAAAAGGAGGCTCAAAAGCGATGACCTATGACAAAATTGTTACGATGCCCTGTAAAACTTACCTAGGCAGCATCGAACCTAATCTGCGATCGGAGACGGTATCATCCTATCTCCTCACTCCTTTTTTGAACTGAGATGACCAAACCAGCCATTATCTGTGTTGATGACGAAGCAATTATCCTCAGCAGTCTCCTCCGGCAACTGGAAGAAGCCTTTGGGGACAGCTACACTTACGAAACAGCTGCCAATGCCGACGAAGCCCTTGAGCTGATGGAGGAAATGGAAGAGGAGAAGACCTCCGTACTGCTGATTGTTTCTGATTGGCTGATGCCCGGCAAAAAAGGGGACGAGCTGTTGATTGAGGCCCATCGCAAATATCCCGAAACCATTAAAGTGTTGCTTACCGGTCAGGCAGACGACGATGCGGTCGACAATGCTCGTCAGAACGCTAATTTGCACGCATGCCTTCGCAAGCCGTGGGATAGCCACGAACTGGCTAACTGTATTAAAACGGCCATAGCCAAATTGACTTAAACATGCCCTGCCATGTCTAAACCGATTGTTCTCTGTATTGACGACGATTCCTCTGTGCTAGATAGCCTACGGCGGGAACTGTCTGAAGCGTTTGAAGACCGGTGTGAAATTGAAACGGCCATTGGGGGAGAGGATGCCCTCAGCCTGGTGGAAGATCTGCTTGAGGACGATTGCGAGCTAGCCTTAGTCATCTCCGACTACATCATGCCAGACATGAAAGGAGACGAAGTGCTCACCAACATTCACCGTATCTCCCCCCATACGTTGGCGGTTATGCTTACCGGACATGCCACCTTAGAAGGCATTGCCAATGCCATCAACACCGCAAATCTCTATCGCTTTTTAGGCAAACCCTGGCCCCCTTCCGACCTCCAGCTCACTGTGCGCGAAGCCCTAAATAGCTACGAGAAAGAAAAACAGTTAATGGTGTATCGCCAAGGCCTGGAGGACCAAGTGCGGGAGCGCACCCAAGAACTCTCTCAAACCCTCTCCGAACTGGAGGCCATGCAGGAGGAGCTGGTCCGGACAGAAAAATTAGCCAGTCTGGGTCAGCTCGTAGCAGGAGTGGCCCACGAAATCAATACGCCGGTGGGAAACGCCATCTTGGCTGCCTCCGTGCTCGCCCAGGAAACCGCCCTATTCGATCGCTCTTTCAGCAGCGGGGCGCTCAAAAAATCGATGCTCAAACATTATGTGGAAACCGCTACTGAAAGCAGCAATTTAGTTCTCAATAACCTGCGTCGAGCTGCCGACATTATTCAAAATTTCAAGCAGGTGGCGATCGACCAAACCAACTTAGAGACGCGTGCCTTCAAGGTGGTGGGCTATCTCGAAAGTATCGCCGTGAGTTTGGAACCCCAGTGGAAAAAAGCTAAACATTCATTTGTCGTTCAAGGGGATGCCGACATTGAAATGGAGGGTTGCCCGGGGATTGTTTCGCAGGTAGTTACGAACTTAGTGATGAATTCGCTGGTGCATGCTTACGAGCCGGGGGAGCGGGGTAGCCTAGTATTCCAGGTAAAACAGCAACAGGGTCGGATCGCGATTGAATATTCGGATGATGGAAAGGGGATTGCCCCGGAAGTTCAACAGAAGATGTTTGACCCGTTTTTCACCACCGCACGCGATCGTGGTGGCAGTGGTTTAGGGCTCAATATCGTGCATAACATTGTGACCCAAAGCCTTCAGGGTACCTTGCAATGTAAAAGCACTTTGGGGGAAGGCACTACATTTATCTTGAACCTACCGCAAACCTTGGCGGTAGAGTAAAGCAAAGAGAGGAGAAACCGGATGGAGGGCGAAATAGTTCCAGCTGCTCTATGGCAAGAAGAGGAGGATGACGAGCTTGTCTTTCTAGACGAGGACACCGGGCTGACTGCTCTTGAAGCTGGCGATCTCAGTCCCTGGAAAGTGTTGGTGGTTGACGATGAAGAACAGGTGCATTCCGTCACCCAATTAGCGCTAAAGAATTTTGAATTTGAAGGTCGTTCCGTCGAATTAATATCCGCTTATTCTGAGGCAGAGGCCAAAGAGATTCTGGCCAATACCTCCGACATCGCCGTGCTCCTGCTGGATGTCGTGATGGAGACTGACCTCTCGGGACTGGAGGTGGTCAAATACGTTCGTGAAACCCTACACAACCAGTTTTTGCGAATTGTTTTGCGCACTGGCCAGCCCGGGATTGCACCCGAGACATCGGTGATCGAGGCCTACGATATCAACGACTATCGCAATAAAACCGAACTGACCCAGCAAAAGCTATTCTCGATCACTATTACCTCATTGAGATCCTACCGAGGCATCCTGCAGGTGGAGGAAAGTCGTCAACAGGTAGATGCCCTTAACCGCCAGCTGCAACACATCAACCAAAATCTGGAAGCTCTGGTGCAAGAACGCACTCAAGAGTTGGCAACCAAAAATCAACTGTTGCTGCAAGAGATTGTCTCGCGCAAGCGAGCCCAAGCTGAGCTGGAAAAATCCAATGTAGAACTGGACCGCGTCAACAGCCGTCTGGAATTTTTAGCCACCCACGACGAACTGACGGAGTTAGCCAACCGCAGATACTTTAATGATTTTTTAGAGCAAACTTGGCAGCTGTCTCGTCGCGAACAGGCGCACATGGTTGTGATTTTGTGCGACATCGATTATTTCAAGCAATACAACGACACCTACGGTCACCTGCAAGGGGATCTCTGCCTCAAACAGGTATCGGCTGTGCTCAAGGAAGCCTTAAAGCGACCCTCCGATCTGGCCGCCAGATTTGGTGGAGAGGAGTTTGCACTGGTGCTGTTCAACACCGATCTTGAGGGAGCAGAGGCAGTGGTGCAAGCGGTTCAGGCGGAGGTCGAGGGGTTAGGTATTGCTCATGTCAATTCGCAAGTCCGCGATCGCGTCACCCTCAGTTTCGGGATTTCAGGTATGGTTCCTCAGAATGAGGTCGGTGTTGGGATGCTGGTGGCAGAGGCAGATAAAGCGTTGTATCAAGCCAAAGCAGCCGGTCGCGATCGCATGATGACCTCAAACATCTCTGCAATGTCACCAGAAGGCTGACTGATAAAGTCTTTGAAGTTTTAGCTAGGACATAAGTCTCTATACTCAGTCCTCGATTGGGATAGCTAAACTGTACCAATCGACTTGACGGTTGCTATAGGTAACATGTTCAAGTAAGCATCCCCCGAATCCCTCCAAATGAAAGATCCCCCCCAATTTTTGAGGAGGATCTTTCAATGGACTGTATATCCTGGTTGTCTATATTATTCCACGATGGGAATCAGACGAACGGATGCTAGCACTTGCTCGTAAACATCCTGCACATCGTTATCTTGGAAGGTCTGGAAAGAACCAGTGAAACCCAGTGTATAGGTGCGCTCATTGCCAAACACGAATAGGTGCCAGCGGTGAATATCGTCGGGCAGTTTGGAATCCCGAGTTCCCCTCTGATTGTCGACTTCTTTGGCACTGAAGGCGGGCACGCGAATGGGTTCTTTCCCCTCTTCCTTGAAGAAAATTTCTACAGGCTCGACCTCGATGTAGAAGCGATCCTGTTGATATTGCTGGAAATTTGCGTCGTAAAGAGTTTGTGACGAGACACCGGGAATTGGGGCCGAATTGATGTAGATCAGGGTGCCCAAACCATCCAAGATTGGCCCCTGCCAATCGGTGGTTTGTCCTTTGGAGCTGAGGGTAAATTCTACCGGTACATTGATGGCAAACCCGTTGAAGTCATCCTCGTAGGCGCTGAATTCTCCGGAAAAATCCCCCGCATCACCTGAGGCTGCGGCAGATTGGTTATTTTCGGGTTGGCTGTTGGAGGTGTTAGTGTCCTCCGTGTTGTCCGAGTCGGAACTGCCGCCGCCCACATCGATATTGATGCCGCCAGGGCCAGGTGTGTTAACCCGAAACTGAGCAAGCAGCTGGGAATTGCCAGCGCTATCATCCATCTGCTGAGCAATGGCGGCGTTCTCGCCCCCAAAGCAGAGGGTCAATCCAACAGTGGCACTCAGGGCGATCGCCAAGGGGGTAAGTTTCATGCCTAAAAAACCTCTTGCGGTATGCACTCCAAACTCAATGCAGACTCTGCATCTTGCTCACACAGTCTGCCCAACTAACCCCTGTGGAATACGCAACATCTCACAATCTCCAGAAAGAGAGAAAGAGATTGGCTCTAAAGGGCTTGCAGGGAGGTAACCAACAAAGACTACAACAACGTAATTTGCTAGTTACCACCTTGGAAAGTAATTCTTGATAGGAATAAAGCGTCAAGGCATGACTCTATACAATATTGGCGATAGCTTGAGCGAGTTTTAATCGTTTTTTGACAGCTATAAGCTTGAGTTAATAGTAATAGCTTTAGGCTAACTGAGTAAAAACTGCATGGGCTTCAGCAAGGACTCAAGTATTTCCACTTTTTCAAATCAGAGGTTTGTGAAATTTTATCGCGCCATTTATCTAATCCTGAACCCTGTAGCCCTTGTCTAGGAGAATTGTCAGTAATACTTCGGCATGCATAAACAGGGATAGCTCAATAGCTCAATTCCCATCTGATGTGAGACTTATTCAGCCAGGCGAAATGGTTAAAAAATTAATGTTTTCACGTCATGATCCAAGTCTATCCTTCACTTAAAAGCTCAAGTAAATCTGGGCAAACTTGGTGCTTATTCACGATTAAAACATACGCAAATACTCAAAAACACAACAAATGACTGCCATCTCTTACAGTTTTTCTTATGACAATACAACATTCTAGTCGATCAATATTATCAAGCTAAAGAAAGATCGGAAAATCACTTGGAGAACAGCAATCCTGCAGTGTCATTGAACCTTTATTTTTGCGGGATAAAATTTTACAACGTAACATAAAGTCGATGTAAAACTATAAACAATTTTCAAGTGCAATAGCAATAGTAGGTTCAATAGGGTGATATATCTCACTTCGTGAATGCAGTGGACGTTGAGTGGGAATCTTAGTGATGAGACATTATTCTCTGGTTATGAGTTTACCTATGCCTCCCTCCTCCAAAGTTTCCTGGCGTCGTCGACTGAATCAAAAAGCTCCTGTTGTTTCGACTCTTACAGGTCTTCTCATCATTTACAGCGGTTTCGTTCTGTTTGCAGATGACACCCTGAAATTGATTGCAGTCACCATTGGCTTAGTGTTTTTGGAGATAGGGCTTTGGTATGGGGCTAACCCTGTTTTAACTAGCGAACGGCGGTATCAGTCCTTGCGGGAAGAAGTCGATCGCTTTATCAAGCTTGTTCGCAAGCTCAACATGGCTGTTGTGGAAGAAATGGGGGAGGAAGAAGTTACTCGGGTTAAAGACTCGATGCACGCTTCTGTTGAAACCATGTATCAGCTAGCAGGAAAAACCAAAATCACCGACTAGCAACAGGTCGCGACAGAGCTCAGCCTAACTTCCACGCAGATTGCATGGCAACCCGAGCAACAGTCATGGCCCAGTATGGTAGGCAGAAGATCTGCTAGCAATCCCCCGCTAACTATGATGCGCTGCTGTACGGTAATGGTGGATAAATCCCTCTTCACCGACAATCCTGTGTGGAGGGAAAGGTTGCGACAGCTCAACCATTGCAGAACCCATATTGGACAAAGTTCTTGCCGTCCTGACTGGAAGGGCAACAGCCAGCACAGAACTGGCTTCAGCAATATCAAAAGCGAGAAAATCACCCGCTTTGTTCGTTGAGAAATTTCAGGTCTAGCTGCCAGTGGCAGGGTTGGGAAAACCTTGAGAATCATTAGGAGGGTGGCTCCCTCTTGGGTATCCCTCTTGTGATGGACGGTTAACCCCCTCTGGTAGATCTTCCTCAATCAAAATTGTCACTCGCTGCCAGGGGGGAATGCATTCCATAGAGAGAAGATTGTTGACTTGGCCCGCTGGAATATTATCAAACCTACGCAAAATGGCCTCCCGAGCACAGAGCTCATGCCGATTCGTTCCCATTCTGGCAAATAGAACCCACTGCAAAAGACTATTGACACCAAAGTATTTAGCTAATCAAAAAAGCGGGTCATAGACCCGCTTCATTCACATAACATTTCAAATGCAACTTAGGCTGCGATTGTCTCAACTCCGGTTTCATCCTTCTGCGCTGATACATGGCTAGAGTTGAGGCGAGCGAGCAAGGACTTCAACTCATCCCCCTCAATCACCTCCTGCTCCAGAATCTTGCGAGCAATCTCTTCCAGCAAATCGCGATTCTCCTTCAGGATGGACAGAGCCAACTGGTGACCCCCTTCCACAATTCCCTTCACTTCCTCATCGATCGCCCGAGCCGTTTCATCGCTCACCATCCGGCGAGGATTGCCAACCCCATCCCCCAGAAACATATTGGACTGCGGGCGATCGTAAGCTAAAGGACCCAGGACTTTGCTCATGCCGTAGCTGGTTACCATTCGCTCCGCCACATCGGTGGCCCGCTGCAGGTCATTCGCCGCACCAGTGGTGACGTTGCCAAAGATAATCTCCTCAGCCGACCGGCCCCCCAACAGCGTGGCAATCTGGCCGCGCAATTCGGTCTCGTCATTTAAGAACCGATCCTCAGTCGGAAGCTGTAGAGTGTAACCCAACGCCGCCATACCGCGTGGCACAATCGAAATCTTTGCCACCTCGTTTCCGCCAGGAACCGCAGCCCCCACCAGCGCGTGACCGACTTCGTGAAAGGCCACGATCTCTTTCTCGCGATCGTTGAGCACGCGGCTCTTCTTCTCCAGACCCGCAACCACCCGTTCAATCGCCTCTCCAAAGTCCTCTTGAGCCACCGTCGTACGGCCGGAGCGGGCGGCCAGCAGTGCTGCTTCGTTCACTAAATTGGCCAAATCGGCACCGGCAAAACCCGAAGTGCGAGTCGCGATCGCTCTCAGGTCGACGTCATCCCCCAACTTCACTTTACGGGCATAAATCTGGAGGATTTCCAGACGACCTGATAGGTCGGGGCGATCGACCAGCACTTGGCGATCGAAACGACCAGGACGCAACAGAGCGGGGTCTAGGGTTTCGGGGCGATTGGTGGCTGCTAACACAATTACGGTATTGTCCCCCGCCGCAAAGCCGTCCATTTCCGTCAAAAGCTGGTTCAGGGTTTGCTCCCGCTCGTCGCTACCACCGACAAAACCACCAGTGGCTCGGGATTTACCAATTGCATCCAATTCGTCAATGAATATGATGCAAGGAGCTTGCTTTTTCCCTTGCTCAAACAAGTCGCGCACCCGTGCTGCCCCCGCACCCACAAACAACTCCACAAACTCGGAGCCAGAAATGCTGAAGAATGTCACTCCAGCTTCACCGGCAACAGCTTTTGCCAGCAGAGTTTTACCGGTGCCGGGAGGGCCAACTAGCAAGACCCCTTTAGGAATGCGGGCGCCGATATTGGTGTACTTGCGGGGGTTTTTAAGGAACTCGACGATTTCCTCCAGTTCCGCTTTGGCTTCTTCCACCCCGGCTACATCTGCAAACGTCGTTCGGGTGGATTCCCCTTCAACGTAGACTTTGGCCTTACTCTTACTAATGGACAGCGCCCCCTGGCCTCCTCCACCGATGCCGCGTCCCAAAAAGAACTGCCACACCGCCACAAAAATCAGGGGGGGAATCACCCAACCCAAAATATTGGAGAACCAACGGTTTTGAGGGGGAGGGGCAGCCGCGAATTCGATGCCTTTATCTTCAAGGCGCTTGGGCAAGTCCAAATCGAAAATCGGAGTGGTGGAGTAAATTGCCTCTTTCTCACCCTCGTTCACCTGGAACAAGATCTTTTCCTGGCCCACCTGAACGCGTTCGACCAAGCCATCCTCCACCTTGTCGATGAAAAAGCTGTAGGGGACTCTCGGGGTTTGCGGCCCGAAAAACAGCGGACCAATCAGGTTGAGTAACAAAATCGATCCGGCGATCGCCAGCAACACATTGCCGATGGTGCGGTTGCGCGAATTACGCGGTTTATCGTTGATTCCCATTTTGTAGACCTCTATCGATGCAGCAATGGGTAAATGGCTAGAACATGCTGTTGACCAGCAAACTTCACCCCCGATCTCGCTGGTTTTTGTCCGATACCATCTATATTCAGGGTGGCACAGATTAGTTTTTTGTAAAAGTTTGTAACATGCGGAATACCGTCCCTTGACTTTTGCAAACAACACCACCCATGGGGTTATTTTTACGTTAAAGCACCATCCTTTCTCCACCGGTTGAGGTACGGTCAAGTTCAAGACAAGACGGAGGAGTCGGCGTGTTGCAATTAATCGAACCATCCATCAGCGTAAGGTCCCTCATCTTTACGGTACGCGTTCCCCCTCAGACACAGCGGAGAATTGTGGCCTCCACCATGATGGCGTTTGCTGCGCTTGCATTCCCGACTCTAGCCATCTCCACCCGGGTGGCCGCAGACCCATTCTTCCAAGTGGCCGTGCTCTCCAATTCTCCCGACGTGTTGGCCACCGTTCGCACTAAAGTGCCGGACGCCTACATCGCTACCGCCCCCGATGGTAAAGAGGCGATCGTGGCTGGTACGTTTGCCAAAGAAGAAAATGCTCGCGAACAAGCAGCCATCCTCAATGCGCTAAACGTTTCCAGCACCATCAAGAGCTACGAGCCAGAGGCCACAGAGACTATTGCTGAGGCCAGCGAAAACTCCGGTAGTATCACAACCGCCTCTGACTCCACAGGCAATACCGCCAAAAGCCCAGAGCCAACTGCAACGGCTAGTCAGCCATCCCCAACCCAGACCGCAGATCGCCGCTATACTACGCTGGCCTCTATCCCCCCTGAAACCCCTCCGGAAGAGGCCCTACAAAAACTTCAGCACTATTTCCCCCAAGCCTCTCTGCGGTCCCGTGCTGGTGAACCCTCCATCCAAACCGGCAGCTTTTCCAGCCGATCGCAAGCCCAACTGCAGGCAGATTGGCTCGCCGAGCAGGGATGGACGGCGATCGCTGCCCCCACCGATGACTCCGCTACACAATCTGCCGATTCTCAGACGGCTGCCCCACTGACAGCTGCCCCTCAAACACCTCAAGTGCCTGCCCCACAAGCAGCTGCCCCTATAGCTGTCTACTGGGTACTGATTGCAGATCCCATCGGCCAAAATTATCCCGCCGTCAAAGCGATCGTGCCGGAGGCTCAACCTACCCTCTACAACCAGCAACAAGTGGTGCGCACCGGAGCTTACTCCACAGAGGCCGAAGCCCTCGATCAAGTGCGTTTCCTTGCCTCCAAAGGATACGAAGCCGGGGTCTTTTCCGCCACAGAAGACAGCAATCCCCAGGCAGCCCAATCCAACTTGGGACCTATTTAGACGATCGCATCAATCTTTCTAGATGCCAATTCAGTCAACAGGCATTCGACGTTCAAGAAGGATTCAGACTGGGTCCCTCACCCAGTGCCGCAGCGCCCCCCACCTTCACCCAGGGCAGCACAAACGTGCGGGTCTCCCCCTTATGGGGTTTTTCTAGGGCACAGTCCAGTACCTCCGACAGGTGCTCCACTGGCCGCAGGTCCAAGTTGCGCTTCACTTCCTCAGGGATAGCCTGCAAATCTTTTTGATTGGCCTTCGGCAGCAACACTGTTTTGATGCCCACCTGCTTGGCCGCTAGCGATTTTTCCTTTAATCCCCCAATGGGTAGCACTCGTCCCCGCAGCGTTATCTCGCCGGTCATGGCCACGTCATGTCGCACCGATCGCCCAGATAAAGCAGAGACAAGGGCAGTCGCCATCGCAATACCTGCCGAAGGACCGTCCTTCGGCGTTGCCCCTTCGGGAATATGAATATGAACGTCCACCTGATCGGGGAATCCGTCCGTCACCCGCAGCTCTTCAGAATGGGAGCGAATGTAGCTAAATGCCGCTTGGGCGGACTCCTTCATCACATCTCCTAGCTGGCCGGTAAGCTGCAGTTTACCTTTGCCGGGCATGACGTTCACCTCAATTGGCAGGGTACAGCCGCCGTAGGGGGTCCAGGCCAAGCCAGTGCAAATGCCCACCTGATTTTTGCGATCCTTACTCTCTTGCAGATAAATAGGTGTACCGAGATAGGATTCCAGATTGCTGGCACTAATCCGGCGGCGTCGCTGTTTCGGAGAAGCCAGCAATTTGCGAGCCACCTTACGACAGAGGGCACCGACTCGGCGTTCGAGGTTGCGCACTCCCGCTTCCCGTGTATATTCCCGAATCAGCCTCTGCAGAGCCGACTTTTGTAGCTCTAGAGCATCCGGTTCCAAACCATGTTTGGCAATCTGTTTAGGGATCAGATGCTTACGGGCGATCGCCACTTTTTCCGCTTCTGTATATCCCCCCAGTCGAATCACGTCCATGCGATCGAGCAGCGGTGCAGGAATGGTGTCATCTGTATTCGCAGTACAGATAAAGAACACTTGCGACAGGTCAAACGGAATCTCTACAAAGTGGTCGCTAAAGGTGGCGTTCTGTTCGGGGTCTAGTACCTCCAGCAAAGCCGCCGCCGGGTCCCCCTGAAAAGACGCGCCCAACTTGTCAATTTCATCCAGCAGCATAACGGGATTGCGCGTCCCCACATCCCGCAACGCCTGCAAAATCCGACCGGGCATCGACCCAATGTAGGTGCGGCGGTGCCCCCTGATGGCGGATTCGTCGTGCACCCCCCCAAGACTGACCCTCACCAGTTTGCGCTTCAGGCTATCGGCGATCGATCTCGCCAGACTAGTTTTCCCCACCCCTGGTGGTCCCACCAGACAAAGGATCGCAGGACTGCCCCCCTTAGATTGTTCCTGGCTGACCAACAGCTGACGCACTGCCAAAAATTCCAGGATGCGCTCTTTCACTTTGTCCTGTCCGTAATGCTCGCGCTCGAGCACATCCTCTGCGATCTCCAGATCCAGCGTCTCCTTCTGCATCGATTGCCAGGGCAGCGAGGACAGCCACTCGAGATAGTTTTGAATCGCTCCCGCCTCCGCAGTCATGGCAGGCAGCTGCTCCAATCGCTTTAGTTCTCGCTCCACCCGCGGCCACGATGCCTCTGGAATCCCTACTGCTTCTATTTTCTGGCGCAGCGTGGTTACCTCTTCGACATCATCCCCGAGCTCTGACTGAATCGTCTTCAGTTGTTCCCGCAAGTAGTACTCTTTCTGATTGGCCTCAATCCGCTCCCGTACCCGTGCATGGATATCTTGTTCGATCTCCACCAGCTTCATTTGGGTGTGCAACAGCTGGCTTACCCGCATCAGCAACTTGGAGAGGTCTGTTTCCGCTAGTAATTCTTGCTTCTGCTCTAGTTCGATGGGCAAGAAAGAGGCGATCAAATCCGCTAGGTGGTCAAGTTCCGTAATCTCTTGCACAGACTCGTAGGCGGCACTTGGCAGCTTGGGATGGGCGCTGACGTATTTAGCAAATTCATCCCGCAAAATCCGCTGCATCACATCCAAGCGTTTTTGCTGCTTCGGGGACTCATCCTCAGTTTCCACAGCTAGTGGATGGACATACACCTGAAATCCCGGTTGGCGACGACGAAATTTCGAAATTCTGATGCGACTTTGTCCTTCCACCAAAATCTTGACGGACTCATCCGGTAGTCTCATGACCTGATGAATTTTGGCAATGGTGCCCATCCGGAAGAGATCTTTGGCCAAAGGATCTTCAACATCCCCCTGTTTTTGAGCCGCCAACACCACCAGCTGCTCTTCAGTTTCCAATGCTTCCTCAAGGGCCGCCAGCGATCGCGCGCGACCGATCAACAACGGCACCACCAAACGTGGAAAAACCACTGTGTCACGCAACGGGATTAGAGGAAGCAACACAGGGTTAGTCACTATGAATCATTGAATTCTTAAGGTTATCTTAGCGTTTTGAGGGTCGTATCCTGCTGGTTTTGTGCGTCTACCTGTAAGGCTTCGTAATACGCCACAAGCCAAACCTAGAGAGGATCGCAGCTTCTCCACTTATCTGTATTTGGGATGGGAGTTTACCAATGTTAATGATTTGTTAAACAGGCTGATGCACAGTCGCAATAGAAAAACCGGAGAACTAATGCCCCGGTCTCTAGTAAGCAAAGTGTTACATCGGTCTTCCATCTGCCCAAGGCAAGTCACACGCTAGACACCTCACTTGAGGGGGGAGCTTCAAGTTGTCATGCCCTAACCCTGACAAGTATTCAATTAAGCGGAAATGCGAGTCTCCGTACTGGAAAGAGCTTCCACCAATGCCCGCACCTGAGCGACGGCCGCAATTGCATTATCCAGTTGGCTGATGGCAGAACCGACGCCAACTCCAGCAGCTCCAGCGGCGATCGCCATGGGAACGGTGACGGTGGACAATCCCGATGCGCACAGCACGGGAATTGAAACCACACGGCTAATTTCGTAGGTAGCAGCCAGCGTGGGGGCAGCTTTTTCAATTAACCCCAAGGTGCCTGCGTGGGCGGGGGTGCTACTGGTGCCCCCCTCCGTTTGGATCAAATCTGCCCCTAGTGTCTCCAGTTGTTCTGCTAATTCCGCTTGGCGATCGAGGGGCAGCGTATGGGGCACCGTAACCGACAACAGGGTACGGGGCAACAGGGTTCGGGTGGTCTGGGTCAATTGCAACACTTCTGCTGCAGAAAACTCGCGGCCAGAGGCGTAGAAGCTGTCGTAGTTACCAATTTCCACAAAGTCTGCCCCTGACTCGACAGCCCCTTTGAGGAGGTCAGGATCTATAGCCGACACGCAGATGGGCAGTTGAGTCTCCTGCCGAGCCATCTCGATCAGGCTGCGATCGGCTGCAATATCCACCCAGGCAGCCCCACCCATTTCCGCCGCACGTACCACTCGTCGAACGCTCGTGGCATCAAAATTCTGCAAGCCGCTAATCACTTTCAGAGCGCGACGACTGGCTAGGGCTTCTAGCATGGCAGCAATTTTTGGGGAGGTCATAGCTTGAAGTCTCACAACGACACAAGGTGTTTTCAACTCAACCTTGACCTACAAGTTTAGGGGCTCGATCGCAGCCTCACCACCACGAAGACATAACAAGTTTCATGTCTTTACGCAGCGAATAATTACTGGCAAGTTGAGGTGCCTATAACCTCGACGAAGTCCCTAGATTATTGAATTTGAGGAACCTGTATGGAAATTAAGAACGTCTGAGCTCAAATGAATTCGCCCCCAAGAGTTTGCCTACAGATCGAATAAAGCATCCTCTTGATGAGTGTGAATCACGCAATCAGTTTTCGCATGAGCCATGCAGGTTAAAACAAACCCTGCATCTAGTTCGTTGGGCTTCAAAAAGTCATGATCCTGCTCGACTGTGCCACTGACGATCCTGCCGATACAAGAAACACATTTACCTGCTCGACAAGAATAAGGTAAGTCCACTCCCTGCTCGTCAGCGGCGTCCAATATGTTCTCGCCGGGCTCAACCGCTACTGATTGCTCAGTTCCCTGAGCTGGCTCAACAAATCTGATGGTGTACTGCATGTGATGCCCTGCAAATAGAGATGCTTGCTTGGTTGCACTCCAGATCGAACGCCATACAATCTCGTGCTACTTATTTAGTAACAAAACAATTGCGGCAGTTGATTTCTTTTCAACCTGGCCCGCTTGTAAATCAAATTACCCAAAGACTTAGCCTTGCTTAACATAAGTTAACAAGCTTTTTGGTCTTTAATTCTTTCCTCCCCTATGCTACGGAACGGCAAAAAGGAGCTTTAAGCAGGAGAAGCGATCGTGCGAGGCTTCGCTTCTGATGCGGTTGTTTCTTTGCTCAACGCGTAACCCGTCTTTTCGGCACATCTAATAATATTTGTGGCTAAGCCCCAATGGGTTGCCTCATCTGCTGCCCCATGTCAATCAAGTACTTCACAGCCTCGATCGCCCACACTTCGCAATCGTGAGGAGAGCGCTCGTAAAAGGCAGACCAGGCTTGCGCTCTCAACCCCCCGTCCAAACGGTAGCGATGAGCATCTTTTGGATGGGTCTCCAACCATGCCAATCTCACCGCATGGCCGATGAGCACGTCCATGACCAGGTAATCGTCAAACTTCAAGTTGGGGTTCGCCTCGATCGCCTGGGAAATGGCCATCAGCGCCTCCACATTCAGCTGCCGATATTCCGGCGCAGCAGTCTTGTTCAGTAGGTGTTCCACCGCCAAGGCAAAGTTTTTCTCACCCGGAGTCATTTCAGAGAGCAAGGTGCGGCTATCCAGACGGTTTCGTCGTTCTAGCTTGTCACCAATCGTCAGCCCCCGGCAACGCTGCATGATGTTCCACACCCGCTGATAAAAGTCTGAGGTTACTCGGTTGATGCTCCCCTCCAGTTTGCGCTGGCGCAACCATCCCCCCTCTGGTTCTGGTACCTGGGCATCCGGAACTTCCACATCTTGCAAATCGGGATTGTCCGCGCTGACATGCAGCGATTCCTGCTGTTCCACTACGCGATCGAACTGACCGTATTCCTGCAAAACCGCCTGCAATCTTGTCTTGATCTCAAAGGGACTCAGCCCCATCAAGGTTTCGTAGGCAGCATCCTGTTCGAGCGATAGCTCGCGCGCAATTTCCCCGGAAATCATCAGAATGAGATTACTCACCCGCAGAGTCATTAAGTTATCAAATAGCCCTGGATTCGAGCGAATCAGCACGCTGAGGAAAATCAAAATTTCTTGGGTGAGCACGTGTTCCCGCACGTCCTCACTACAAAACTTGAGAATTTTGTGGACGATTTGCTCTTGAGCTAACGGTTTAAAGATAGTTGATTCATCCGTATAGGATTTGCCTACCGCCACCACCTTCTGGCGGACCAAAATATCTGTGACGGCATCTGCCAAGCCAATGTCTACCTTCTGTAATAGACCGGCTGCTCGACGCACTACCGACCATTCCTGCATCACTACCGCTCGGTCGTACACCTCATCCAGTAGGTCCCTAACGGTCACATCCAGGCCCTCATGTCGCCCCAAGAGGGTGTCGTAGTTTAGCCCTTGCAACTTGTGCAGGGTGGCTAGCACCTCCGCTTGCTCGTAAATATTGCCGGATTGGCGCAAAATGTGTAGCAGCGAAATCAGATCGGTTTCGCACTCCAACAACAGCTCGCGACTGCTGTTGAGGAGGTCAGTAGCCCCCGGGTCAAAGCGCAAATAAGCAGGCATCACCCGATCTCCCAACACAATTTTGCGCGAGGGTTCAAACCCATGTAAAAAGTCAATCCTCTCCGTGCAAGCAGTGCGCAGCAATTCCCGCAATTTTCCCAGTTTGACAATCGTGGTACCGCACCGTCCCTCTTGCAGCTCTCGCATCAGATCCAATAGAGCCGAACTACTGGAGGCGAGCATGGTGCGGGTGAGTAACAGTACCATTGTCGGCCGCCCTGGCAGCTGCCAATGGGATTGCAGGTAGGCTAGCTCTCCACGAATTTCTGACACCAAGAAGTGATAGTCAATCGTCAAATAAAACTGGTTGACGTCCAAAAACGCAGGCAGAAATACCACCAGGCGATCGCGCAGGCGGTAGATTCTGGAAGTAGCCAAACTGCGCATGCGCTGGGGAGGGCACCCAGTCAGTCCGAGGCTATCGTTGCGACCCACCTGAGCATAGGCCGCCGTCAATTGATCGGCGCCGTATATCTGTACGGGAGCAATTTCTGCCTGGGTTTCAGTTTCGATGCCGAAAGCTAATAATTCTGATTGCAGCGCAGCATTCTCAGCCATCAGGGCAACTTGCACGACGGGAACCGCATGTCGCCCCAAGCAGTACCGCCGCCCCAGCGGATCGATGTCTTCCACTGTCAACAGCCCCTCGGCCACCATTTCCCCCAAATAGTAAAGACTCTGGGCCCATACTAGAGGCAGATTGGCATTGGGATAGCGCTGCTGGCTCCCCGGTTGCGCCCGCTCGTCAGGAATCCCGCCAGGGGGGACCACGTACAGTTCGGGCAGTAATTGCTGGCCATCCCGCTGCACTAGTAAAGACTGTAGTTTTTGGCGATACCGTTCCACTTGCTCGCGATCGCCTCTGCACAAGCCATCCAGCACCGAGTAGGTGAAAAACAGCGGCCATTCGCATTCAATATGCTGGAACTGCTTTAGCTCTTCTGGTTCGTAATGCAAGCGTCGGTTATCTTCAATCGCCGTTTGATGACCGTCCCGTAAAAAGCGCTTGCAACCGTAGGGTCCCTCCAGTTTTTCCCGAATCGTTTCCCGAGTTAGGTCGGCTAAAGCCTCGTTTTCGATCGCGTAGGCTGGATATCCAATAATGCTTAACACCGCAGCATCGACTTCTTTCGAGCTAGATTCCCGAGGTAATAGAGACTCTAGCGTGGCCCGCGCCCGCGCAACATCGTGGGAAAGCACGTGAATCACGGATGCTTGGCCACCCTCAGTACCGAATAAATTGCAGCCGTGAATCGCCTCCATCGCCGCTTTAGCCATCCCCACCGAGCTAGCGTTTAGCTCTGCGGTGCCGTGATTGATCTTGTTCCCCCGCTCCCAAATTCCGTAGTCGGGCGTTTGATAGGCCTTGCTGATGTAAAACACCAGATTTTGAACAAAGTTCACCTCATCCAGTGTGAAAATAACTCGCAACCCCGATACAGTCATCTGGGCCAGCATGAGTAGGAACAGTGACGTCGCATCGACTTGTAGATGCCCCCATTCTGTATCCCCTACGACAACCACGCCGGTGGCAGTGTCATATTTGGCATGCAGCGCATTGAGGGGATCCTGGGTGTGCTTAAATCGCTCCACCTTGTCCGCCTGCCGCATCATGGCCATCAACAAGCCGCGCATTAACTTGACAACACTTTGCTCGAGCTCGTACGTACGGCCATCGCCATCGTCCACTTTGCGATAGGCGAGGGCGAGCCCCCAAACCGCCAGGATGCTGTAAACGTTGTCCCTCACCCAAGCATCGGTATAGTCTCCATGTTCAGTAATCGCAGTACTCGCCGGTAACAGGCCAGAAATGGGGTGCTGGCGATCGAGGATGGTGGTACGAACGCAGTCGTAATAGCGAGCTAATCCAGCTCGCTGTTGCGCCTGACGGCTGAGGAAGTGCTGAACCAAGGTGAAAAGTAATCTAAATCACGATTATTCCTATTGTTTAGGCAAAATGCTCCAGATGGATATCGATATTCTTGCCTAATCGGCTACGCTGTCTGCTCTGACTTCTTTGCATGGATCGGTCGCTGACCACAACAATCCCTAACTTTAGTTCTAAGGGAGAAGCTATAAGGCTAGGGAACGAACGGTAACAGAATACCTAAGGGGGATAATTTAGGTTTCAAGCAGATAGCAAGGGGATGAGCGTGCTTTTAGGACTGCTACAGGAAGTCATCATTTGCTAGGAGCAAAAAGTTGCCCGATTGGGGCAGGTATCCAATTTTAGCGCCTCATCCACCTCGGGTCGCACCGCACCATTTTCAGAACTAGTGCCACGTGCTTCTAGCTTTGCTAACACCAATAAGATACGAGGAGTTGCTTCAACACGGTGAGCATCAACAGTCAAAGTTCCAACGGTGGACAGTAGGAGTGTCGCAGCTAAGGCAATTTTTTTCAGTTTCATCAGAGTAACCTCCGTTGTTTCGGAACGTGTTTTCCTGACACTTCCGAGTTAACGAAACTGCTCTGAGAGAAGGCTTGTTAAGAGAGTTAAGGGGATGAAGAGTATTGAGAAGGTTCTTTCATTCGCATCTCAGGAAATGCCCATCTTAGCTAGGTAATTCCCCCTTAAAACTGGCTAGTGCGTAGATGGACGCTGCAACCAGGAGGGCCGCGCAAGTCAGCAACCCGACTTGAGGGCTCACAAATTTCATCAATACGATACCGATGGCTACAGGGGCTAAAAAAAGAACCGGGGTCATAATGCTACTGGAATAGGGCCTGTCAAAACGTTAAGAGGGGTTGTAGGATAGCAGCCATTTCTTCCATAACTTTTCCAGCTTGGACACCACCATTTTGGGAGGTGTGAAGGTAGGTTGGGTTTACCAAACGATTGCGGTGCAGGCGTGGAAAGATATTCGAGCGGAACAACTTGGGAAGTGCAAGTGGGCTACTGCCGGGCCGTAAAGGCAGGAAATCACATTTACGTGTCAGGAACTGCACCCGCAACTGAAGGCGGTGGGACCTTTGCGCCCCATGATGCCTTTGCCCAAACCAAACGCTGTCTGGAGATTATCGAGCAGACTCTTGGTCAATTTGGGGCGGATCGGAACAATGTTGTGCGTACGCGCATGTTTGTGACGGATATGCAAAGGTGGGAGGATTATGCCCGCGGGCACAACGCAATATTTGGCGATTGTCCGCCAGCATCAACAATGGTCGAGATTCAGGGGCTAGTTAACCCAGACATGACGATTGAGATTGAGGTGGATGCGGTGGTGGAGAATGAGGCCGCTCTCTAGCTCCGGTCAAGGACTTTCCTCCGTTCATCTGGCACCAGAACGATCGCCCTAAACCGAGCAGGAAAAGACCTCTTCTGCCTGAATTAAGAGTATGGATGCTCGAAATGCCTTGCAGTTTCGAGCCAGTAGCGATTCGCTAGTCCAAATCCCAGCGGATTGCCTGCATCCACGATCGCCCCATTTGTCATCACCCCCAACAGGCGATCGCGCTGAACGAGTTCCTGCCAAATCGGTACATCATCAAACTCCCCCTCCCCGTCAAAGTGCTGCTGGTGCTGTCGAGCCAGCTCTAAAAATTCCCCATCCAAAATCCCAATGCCCACACCTTTCAATTGGCCTCGATCGGAGGTTGAAAAGCAATCTTGAGTCTTATCCTTGAGTTGCGTAATCCGAAATACATCCCCCGCCAATCCAGGTTGCTGCATGCCCTCCTTCTCAAATCCATCTGATTTCTCCAAACCCTCTGACATAAACAATGTGTCCCGAGCCAGTGGTTCGGTAGCGATTCTCCCCGTCCCCTGAAAAAATTTCACCCATTCGGGGGGAATCCAGGTCAACGCCAACAACGCCTGTTGATATCGGTCGTAGTTTGTCCCCAACAAGGCAATAGGAGACATCGGACACAAACACACCTCATCAGGCATAAAAAACACAAAGGGTTCATCTGCCAGAAAGTCATCCGCCAGTAGGATGGCGTCTGCCACCCCCCGAGGATGATCCTGCACCAGATAGTGAATCTGACAGTCTAAGTGCTGCAGATGTGCCTGCAGGTACTCTCGAATTACAAGCTTGCTTGAGTTGACCACGATCGCAATCTGGTCCACTTTGCCTCGGACTAATTCAGCGATCGCCCGATGCACCATCGGCACCGCCCCAATCGGCAGCATTTCTTTCGGTACGGCTTCAGTGACCGGTCTCAGCCGGGTTCCCCGACCAGCCGTGGGGATAATTGCTTTACGCACTGAATGCACCATAGATACCCTCACACAATTGTGCGATCGCTAGCCTAATAGCTTATAGCTTTTGCTCTGTCTCAGTTAGAAAAGACAGAACCATGCCTAGTAAGGGGGCTGGACAGCTGAGATAGCCTCATGGTCGCCATCCTTGACTCTCTACCGGCAAAAAGTCTTGAAAAACATCCTCACCTGAACTGTTTGTCACTACAGAAATACATGAGATCGATGCACTTGCACTGAAATCTAGCCTGGGAACTAGGTAAAAATACTCCCGCTGCCTTGCCTCAAAGCCAAAGTAAATGTGAAAATGCAGAGGCGTTTACGAAAATATGCAGATCGGTAACCTCGAGTACAGCGCTAACAATTCGCTGAAGGTAGGAAAAAATACTTCTGCTGGCTCCTCCCGCAACTGCCCTAATTAGGCAGGGTTCTCGATATAGAGAATCATGGGATTTAGATTCGAAAAATCTTGAGTCCTCCACTAAAGCAGGTCGAACAGCTCTGCAAGCCGAGCGGCAGGATGGAGCTAAATCAAAAAACGTCAGTGACTAAACGATGATTCACCGTACACTGTAGCTGTTTGTTCATTAGGCAAATGGCATCTATCTGCACCCGCAAGATAGCTTCGTGAGATAGTTCCCGAGAGCTTTGCCTCCATTGACATATCTCAACTCTGGGAAAATTCCCTGGCGGATAATCTTCCCTACCGACCCCTGCTCCTCACCGGAGCAAATCCCTCGCCCGCTGTACCTTCAGACGCACACCTGAGGTCGCACCCCCCTCCATAACAGACTGTTAATTACGGACTGAGAGATCGCTCATGACAGTAGCTACACAATCCCTGCAAGAACTTGCAGTTAATTCCATTCGTTTTTTGGCGGTTGATGCCGTTCAAAAAGCTAACTCGGGGCACCCCGGTCTGCCCATGGGTGCGGCTCCCATGGCCTACGTGCTCCACAAGAAATTCATGAGGTTCAACCCCAAGAACCCTGACTGGTCCAACCGCGATCGCTTTGTTCTGTCTGCAGGTCATGGTTGCATGCTGCAGTACGCCCTGCTGCACCTAACCGGCTACGATGTCTCTCTGGATGACCTTAAGAACTTCCGCCAGTGGGGCAGTAAGACCCCTGGTCACCCCGAAAATTTTGAAACCCCCGGCGTAGAAGTGACGACAGGTCCCTTGGGTCAGGGCGTAGGTAATGGCGTTGGTTTGGCGATCGCCGAAGCTCATCTGGCGGCTCGCTTCAACAAGCCTGGCCACAACATTGTCGACCACTACACCTACGTGATTGCGGGCGACGGATGCAACATGGAAGGTGTCTCTGGTGAAGCCGCTTCCATGGCCGGTCACTTGGGCCTCGGCAAGCTAATCGTGCTGTACGACAGCAACAGCATCTCCATTGAGGGCAGTACCGATATTGCCTTCACCGAGGATGTGGGCAAGCGCTACGAAGCTTACGGCTGGCACGTCACCTACGTTGAAGATGGCGACACCGACCTTGACGCCATTGAAAAGGCGATCGCTGAAGCCAAGTCTGTGACTGATAAGCCCTCCTTTATCGTCATTACCACCACCATTGGTTACGGCTCCCCCAACATGTCCGGCACCTGCGGCGTACACGGCGCCCCCCTTGGTGCAGACGAGATTGCCCTGACCAAGGAAGCTCTCGGATTCCCCACCGAACCCTCATTCCACATCCCTGAAGATGTTTTGGCTCACTTCCGCACCGCTGTGGACGATGGCACCAAACTGGAAGCGGACTGGAACGAGCGCTTTGCCGCCTACGAAAAGGCTTATCCTGCTGAGGCTGCCGAGTACAAGCGCATGCTGTCTGGCGAGTTGCCCGACGGTTGGGAAGAAGCGTTAGAGACCATCCTGGACCAGGAAAACTCCACCCGTAAACTATCCGGATTTGCCCTCAACGCTCTGTCTCCAGCATTGCCTGAATTGGTGGGGGGGTCCGCTGACCTGAATCACTCCAACATGACTGAGATCAAGAACGAGCCCTACTTCGAGCCCGGTTCCTATGAAGGTCGTAACTTTCACTTTGGCGTGCGCGAGCACGGCATGGGTGCCGTGGTCAACGGTATGGTCCTGCACGGCGGACTGCTCCCCTACTGCGCTACCTTTTTGATTTTCACCGACTACATGCGTGCGGCCATTCGCCTCTCTGCTTTGTCTGAAGTCCGCGTTCTTTACGTCATGACTCACGATTCTGTGGCTTTGGGTGAAGACGGTCCTACCCACCAGCCCGTTGAGACGATAGCGTCTTTACGTTTAATTCCCAACCTGCACTGCTTCCGTCCTGCTGACGTAAAAGAAACTGTTGGTGCTTACAAGTCTGCGATTAAGCAAACCAAAACTCCTTCTTTGTTCGCCTTCTCCCGCCAGGGTCTGAAGAACCTGGAAGGTACCTCTGTGGAAGGCACCCAGAAGGGTGGCTACACCGTTGTGGATGCTGCAAACCCCGAACTGATTCTGATTGCCACTGGTTCCGAAGTGGCCCTCGCAGTTGAGGCGGCTGGAGTCCTGGGTAGCGAAGGCAAGGCAGTGCGAGTGGTGTCCATGCCCTCCTGCGACGTTTTCGACGCTCAGCCCAAGGAATACCGCGATTCCATCCTGCCTCCCTCTGTTACCAAGCGTGTCACTATCGAAGCGGGTGTAACTGGCGGCTGGTACAAGTACGCTGGTACCGAAGGTGCGGTTATCGGTATGGATCGTTTTGGTGCTTCAGCCCCCGGCCCTGTCTGCATGGAGAAGTTCGGCTTTACCGTCGAAAACATCTGCAATACCGCCCGCGGTCTGCTGGTTTAGTCGCAAGCTTAGCTGCCTGTGACTTGACAAGCCTTTAAGTGAGTAGATTCGATCGCTCCCCTCAAATAGGGGGAGCTTTTTTGTCCCTATAAATTTCTCGTACCCTGGTTAATAGAGGTTACCGCAGCACTATGAGCTATGCAGTTGTCTTCGATATTGATGGCGTCATTCGCGATGTCGGCAATTCCTATCGACGGGCCCTCGCTGACACTGTAGAGGAATATACTGGGCGCTTGCTGTCAAATCCTTGGCGGCCATCGAACTTCGAAATTGACGAATTGAAACGGGAAGGAGTGTGGAATAACGATTGGGAAGGATCGCGGGAGTTCATTGCGCGGACATGGGAGAAAGCAAAGGGCGATCGCGCCTCTCTCCCGCTCAACTTTGAAGAAATGGTGGCGTTTTTTCAAAGTCGCTACCGCGGACGGGGGGATAATCCCGATGCCTGGGATGGCTACATTAACGACGAACCTCTACTCGTTTCCCCCAGATACTTCGAGGAATTAACCGCCGCGGGTATCCACTGGGGCTTTTTTAGCGGAGCTACGCGAGGGTCCGCCCATTACATCCTTACCCGACGGCTGCAGTTACAAGACCCTATCCTGTACGCCATGGAGGATGGACCGGAAAAGCCCGATCCAACTGGGTTGTTTCGGGTGGTAGAGCAGCTCGAGCAGCGGGCGGGCCTGAACTTGGCTGGAATTGTCTACTGTGGAGATACCTCCAGCGATATGCAAGCGCTGGCCGCTGCTAAACAACAGCAACTCGAGCGCCGATGGAAAGCTGTCGGTGTCGTCCCCCCCCATCTGTGGAAAGAACCTGCCAGACAGGCAGAACACGTGGCCATGATGGGCGATCGGGGGGCCGATATTGTTTTAACCTCTGTCAGCAAACTGACGGCAATGCGCACCACCGAACTCTTTTAAGCCAGATCTTCTCTTTTTTTGTGGGCACCGCTAGCTAGTATGGGTGCGAGTTGAGGGTCAGTCGTAGGGGATAGCATTTTGATGCAGCGGAAAAAATCTGCATTATTAGCTGTGGGCTTAATTGCTGGCATAGGAGTTGGATTAACTGGGTATCTGCCAGCATCATCCTTTCCCCCACCAGCATCTGTTTCCCACACCGGTTTGCCCCAGAATGGGTTGGCGCAAGCTTCCCCCGATCCAGTGTCGGAACCAAACGGAACTAGAACATCTGACAGCACATCTGCCGATGGAGCCAGGAATGACTTCGACGCAGACTCGGCCAATACAGACTCCACCAGCACGGCACCCAACCGTCCAGTCAATCGTTCCACGCCGACGCCAACCATGTCTCCGGTCGTTCCTAAACCCATAACACCCGCATCTAGTGCCCCTCAACCCCCTTCCAGCAGCAATCCAGAAGATGAAATCCGCGAAATTCGCAGCCAACTGATTCAACTGCTAACTCGTCTAGAACAGTTAGAGGCACAACTGAAATCCAGCCCTGGTATAGGTCCCACTGAACCGCAGAGTTCTCCACCGCCACCTGTTGTAAGCTCGACCCCATTTCCTACCCCCGAGCCCAATCTCTTTTTCGAAGGATCGCCTCCCCCACAACTCAGCCTAGGAACCCAAACCATCAGTCTTCCAGGGGACGTCCTGTTTGATTTCAATCAGTCTGACATCCGTCCAGAAGCAGCCAGCATGTTGGAACAGGTGGCAGAAATCCTAGAGTCAATGCCATTTGCACATGTACAGGTGGCAGGACACACCGATGACGTGGGTGATTCGGAATACAACCTGGTGCTCTCAGTGAAAAGAGCGACCTCGGTACAAGACTTTTTGAAGGGGGTATTGCCCGAAGAAGGGCAGGGATATCGCTGGACAACGGCTGGATATGGCGAGGCGGCTCCGGTAGCTGATAATAAAACGGAGGAAGGTAGACAGCGAAATCGACGCGTGGATTTGATTATTTCTCCTCAATAACCAGTAGGGTGGAGGACGTTATTCAATTGAGTTGTTGGAAAGCCTGAGAGACGTACCAGTTCCGAAAAAGGTACCCGTGCAATCGGCAATGGAGCGATCGCCAAGGTGCTGAGGATTGCGGGAGCCATCTCTTACCCAGAAGTGAACAAGCAATCCCCAGCAATCCGTGGGCTGAACTGCACCAGATAGACGGGGAGCAAAGTAAAGGCTAAATTCTCAGAGGTAGTAGGCAGATTGCGTGATAAATTATGTTGCCGGTTGGTACCAGAAGTTCAGGGCCATTGCGCGGAAGCCACGCGATCGCCAGTATCAGTCTGCTGCCCAACCTCAGTTGGCTGCCTCCGTTTCACGATTTCAAAGGTTTGAGATAGCAGAATGCCGAAAGTTATAGTCACCGACTCCATTGACCCCGCAGGTATTGAAATCCTGTCGCAAGTTGCTCAGGTGGATGTCAAGCTCAAGCTCAGCCCCGACGAGCTAGTGGCTGCTATTCCCGACTACGACGCCATCATGATTCGGTCGGGCACTCAAGTCACGAAAGACGTGATCGAAGCAGGTACGAACCTCAAGATTGTGGGTAGAGCTGGTGTCGGTGTTGATAATGTCGATATCCCTGCTGCCACCCGCGCAGGGGTCGTTGTCGTCAACTCCCCTGAAGGCAACACCATTGCAGCAGCCGAACATGCTTTGGCGTTAATGCTCAGCCTGTCTCGCCATACACCTCAAGCCAACGCCTCGTTACAAAGTGGCAAGTGGGAGCGCAAGAAGTTCTTAGGGGTCGAGGTTTATAAGAAAAATTTGGGCGTTGTTGGCTTGGGCAAAATTGGTTCCCACGTTGCTCAAGTGGCCAGAGCAATGGGAATGAAAATCCTGGCCTTCGATCCCTATCTGTCCGATGAGAGAGCTCAGAAGCTGGGGGCGCGCCTGGTCGATTTCGAAACCTTGATTCAAGAATCAGACTATATCACCCTCCATATCCCCAAAACCCCCGAAACTGTCAATCTATTCAATGCCGAAACCTTCAAAAAAATGAAGCCTACGGCCCGTATCGTTAACTGTGCTCGAGGTGGTCTGATTAACGAACAAGATTTATATGAAGCGCTCAAGTCCGGACACATTGCAGGTGCGGCTTTAGACGTATTTGAAAGCGAGCCCATGGCAGAATCACCCCTCTGGACGCTGGGTCAAGAGGTAGTGCTAACTCCGCACTTGGGGGCATCGACCGAAGAGGCACAAGCCAATGTTGCTATCGATGTCGCCGAACAAATCCGCGATGTACTGCTAGGTTTGCCTGCTCGCTCTGCCGTCAATATCCCCGGCTTGATGCCAGAAGCCTTGCAAGAACTGCAGCCTTACCTGGCAATGGCAGAAAAGCTAGGAAATATGGTGGCCCAGCTGGCGGGCGATCGCATTACTCAATTGGATGTTCGCCTACAGGGTGAGCTCGCCGAAAAAGATTCCCAACCCATTATTGTTGGTTCGCTGAAAGGGTTGTTATCTCAAGCATTGCGCGAGCGTGTCAACTACGTCAATGCATCTATTGAAGCCAAGGAGCGAGGGATTCGCGTCGTTGAAACCCGCGATGCCGCTGCTCGCGACTATACAGCATCTTTGCATCTCACTGCCCACGGCAGTAATGGTAAGCGCTCTATTATGGGTACCTTGCTGGCTGAATCCGAGATGCGCATTACCAGCATTGACGAATACCCCATCAACGTTCCACCTACCGACAACATGCTGATGACGTTGCACCGAGATATGCCTGGCATGATCGGGAAAATTGGTTCCCTGTTGGGTTCCTACAACGTCAACATCGCCAGTATGCACCTGGGTCGGAAAATCGTTCGTGGTGATGCAGTTATGATTCTTAGCCTCGACGATCCTTTGCCCGAGGGCTTGATTGCAGAAATCCGCAAGGAAGCAGGCATTCGCGATGCCTATACCATCACGCTTTAGTCCTTTTTAATACAACAATATGTATGTGTGCCGAGTTCTTAACTCGGCACATTTTCTTCGCAGCAATGCTTTGATGACAGCCAGCTCAGCCCTATCAGTAAAAACACTTAAAATTCTCGGATCTCCATACATCAATCCAAGATTTCATACTTTACACAAACTTCATGCAGCTGTAGTTTGACTTTACATAAGATAAATATTTTGAGTTTTCCAGTTCTTACACCCATCCATCTGGATTGAACTGCTTTCATTCCATAGCTTTGCAGGAGCCTGGGAACTAGCATCCCTGACTCTACACATTGCTTCGGCCTGTTATTGCTCAAGTTAGTTTGTTCCCTCTTACTAGTTGATGCCATGAGACTCTTCCCAATTCGGAAACATCAGCCTAACCAACAACAAATTCAACGGGAAATACAAGAGATTCACCGATATTACCTAGGACGTGTTGGTGTTCCTAGAAAACTAAGACAGTATGAAGCGCAATCAGCTTTGATGAAAGTCAATGGCTTCACCCCTGAAAAAGCTGCTGCAACCATCGCTAAGTGGAATGCTGGCTATCGAGAACGGCAGCAACAACGCTGGCAAAACCAACAAAGACTCGCTCACTTAAAAACAGCGGCATCCGTTCAACAACCCAATCCCTCCACTCAGTCAACCCTCCCAGTTCCAGCCCCTGTCACCCCCTCTGAAGGTACGCAGAACAAAGATCCGCTCGAACTCTCTCTAGAAGAGAAGCTGAAGGCCATGGATTTAATTTCTGATTGTCAGCTTGAGATTGCTCGCATGGAGACAATGACCTGCCGGTATCAGCGAACAATGACCATGATTTTGGTGGAGAAAGGCTGGATTAAAGCAGAAACAATTCGATTTTTACAGATAGTCCTACCACGAATGCGATCGCGACCACGGGGCCTCTCGATCTGTGACTATTTACAACAAGCTGGCTTGCTAACACAAGGTCAAGTCATGGAGCTCAATCAAGACAAGCAGACTTCTGGCTTCTCTTTTGCCGAGGCTGCAGTAGCGAAGGGATGGGTAAAGCAGAAAGCGATAGAATTTATTACCGACTGCCTCAATGTCTAATTGGCTTTAGTGTGAGTTGCTCCAGCTCTACTACCAAGCTGACGCTGAAGGGTTGACCCAGCAGTGGCAACATGAACCTCCCAAGGGCGCGAGGATTCAGCTATCTACCCCGTCATGAAGACACGGAGGCATCAGCCTGCGGCAACATCAGGGTGAAAGTCGTTCCCAAACCCATCTGGCTGCGAACGGAAATCGCCCCCCCTGCCTGTAATAGCAATGTTTGTACTACCGTTAGTCCTAGACCCACCCCGCTGCTGTGCATTTTTGCTCGCGGAACGCGGTAAAAGCGATCGAACAGTTTAGGAATTGAATCGGGGGGAATGCCGATACCTGTATCTCGAACTTCAACTTGAATATATTGGCCATTTGCGGTGGCAATGACCCAAATCTTGCCACCATCTAGCGTGCATTGAATGCCATTCTCAATCAGTTTGACCAGGATGGTTTTGAGAGAAGAGGCAGGGAAATTGACCTTCGGTAGCGCAGAAGGTACGGTGTAGGCCAACATAATGCCCTTCTCTTGGGCTACGGCTTGATAAGTGCTTACCACGCCAGGGACAAGGTCAAAGAGTGCAACCGCACTCGAATCTAGTTCAGGGGACGATTCTTCAATAGCGGTGAGCTCCATCAAGCTATTAATTAAACTGGCCTGGTGGTCGCACTCTGACTGTAAGACATTCCAATAGCGAGCCTTTTGCCCCTCTTTGATACGAGGGGAGCGGAGGAGCTGAATGGCGGTTTTGATGTTCGTGAGTGGATTGCAGAGTTGCTGACTCACTGTTTTCATAAAACCATCTTTAAACTCTAGAGCTTGTTTAAGCTCAGCATTGTTCTGCTGGAGTTCTTCTATGTTTTGGGCCTGCCGTTGTAAACCCTGCTTTTGCTGGATCGCCGAATCGAGCAGTTGAATTAATTGTGGAATTAACGCTGCAGCTGCGTCTGGACTAGGCGAACGGGGGGCCAGTTCTTCGATTCCTTTCCGGAGGTTCTTCTGCAGTTGAGGGCGAGCGGTTGATGCGAGTTGTTGCAGAATGGTGAGGGCCGGATCGAGGGCCTCCGCACCGTAGGAAAAATAGGTTACGCAATGGCTCGAGGAATTTGCACTGTGGGTATCGTTCAGCTGTTGCCCTACCAAAATGCAAGACATGTCGGGGGTGAGTAGAGCCAAGACCTCTTCTTGCTGGTGCTTGTTGTTAGGGACCTTACAACAAAATAGAGTGCTGGCTGCGGTAAACAGGGATTCCGGAGACAAAATGTAGACTGCCCGGGTGCTGCGGGATAGGGACTCGTAATAGGGAGCCTCCTCAGACCAGACACTGCTGTCGGGTAAACGAATCAGGACGATCGCATCGGTGTGGGTTTGGGCGACCCAATCTGTGAGCGCTCTGCTGGCTGCACGCAACGTCTCCGGTCGAGCCAAAAATGGCTTGAAGCGATCGCCCAGGCGATTCTGAATAGTTTCAAAAACGGATGTGGTGCTGAGGGAAACAACCACGCGAACACCCCCAACTTGAGTGATGATTAAGTGAATAATGAATCTCGACGGAGGTCGGGAATGCCCGTCAAAGAGAGTTATTGGGGCATAGGCTGGCTCAAACGTTGTTGTAGAGCGGCTTCTGCCACCTCTCGGTCGTCGAAATGCACTTTTAACCTACCCAGGATCTGATACGTTTCGTGCCCCTTACCTGCGATCGCCACCGTATCCCCAGGCTGGGCGGACAAAATTGCTTCAAAGATGGCGGCTTTGCGATCTTCCTCAACGGTGAGTTGGGGATGGCGATCGTCGATTCCCTGCAAAATATCCTGCAAAATTTGCTGGGGGTCTTCAGTGCGGGGATTATCGGAGGTGACCACAACCGCATCCGCGAGACGAGCGGCAATCTCTCCCATCAGGGGACGCTTGCGCCGATCTCGATCTCCCCCACAGCCAAACACGCATACCAGCGAGTTTTGCACGGATGGCCGAATGGCCTCCAGAAGATTCTCTAAACCGTCTGGGGTATGGGCGTAGTCAATTGTAACTGCGATGTCTTGACCGGGAATTTGCACGGGTGCGACTCTCCCAGGAACCCCTGGGAAAGAGGGTAAGGCCGCTTGAATGACGTCCGGCTTGACCCCGAGATGCAGCGCAACACCGACCGCAGCTAATAAATTGGCCAGATTAAACTGCCCCACTAATGGAGCCACGATCGCAAATTCTCCCGCAGGAGTATGCAATAATGCCCGGGTCTGAGTGGCATTCATTGTTACTTCAGATGCCCATAAAAGGCGATCGTTTGGGATATCCGAGCGAGTATCGGCAGGTGTATTTAAGGTAAATCCCCAGGGTGGCAGAAAATCTTGGGGCCAGCTGTCCCAGAGCCGACGAACCCACTCATCATCCATATTGAGGATCCCTCTGCTGGAGGCAGTGAAATGGGGCGCCCTAAACAAACGGGCCTTTGCCGTCCAGTAATCCTCCATTGTTTGGTGGTAATCCAAATGATCTTGGGTCAAGTTTGTCCAAACGGTCGCATCAAAGCTGCACCCCCACACTCGCTGTTGGTCGAGGCTGTGGGAACTTACCTCCATCACAGCGGTCTGACAACCTGCAGCAGCAGCAGAGGCCAGCGATCGCTGCAAATCTGGTGCAAAGGGGGTGGTGTGGGCTGCTTCTATGTTGTGACCGGGCCAGCGTTCGTACAGTGTGCCGATCAGTGCTGTATCTTGACAGCTGGCCGTCAGTAGATGCTCGATAATGTGGGTGACAGTGGTTTTCCCGTTGGTACCTGTTATCCCCACCAAAGAAAGCTGGTTAACTGGGTTGTCGCATATCCAATTGGCCGCTCGCCCACAGATTTCTGGCATCAGTTCGGCGGGCCAACTGAGAATGGGCATGTCAAACTCTGCAGGCCGTTGTTTTTCAGTCTTTGGGACCGCTTCAGACTCTCCATCAGTCTGCAGTTCTTGAAAAACCGTCTCTGAGATCAATCCGATTGCAGCACCTTGGGTTGCTGCCTGTTGCCAAAAACGTCCTCCATCTGTTTGGGTTCCTGGCATGCCAATGAAGATATGCCCCTGTTGGACTGTGCGAGAATCTGTCGCGATTCCCGTCACCTCGACGTCCATAATTCGTCCCAGTTGATGCGAAGCTGCTGGCAAATTACCGAGCAGATCCGTCAGAAGCTTTGACATAACCACACACCTTAGCTCTGATGTGCGCAACTGTAGCACGGGGAGAAAAGCGCGGCAGCTCTGTCTCTTGACCCGCTTGGCTCCAACACAAAACCGGAATTTCTAAGCTATATCGTCCTAACCAGGCATCATTTGTGGTGATGTCCCTAACTTCTAAGGTGTCAGAGACCTCTGCGATTTGCCTTAGCTTTTCTTCCAATCCTTCGCACAGATGGCATCCTGGCTTGCTGTAGAGTATAAAATGTTCGTTGGACATCGTGCTTGTCCTCTTTTTTGAAGGGATTTTACAGCGATCGTCAAGTCATTGAGGATATCTCAGCTATCCGGAGCCCCAACCGTTCAACGTCTTGCTGGCCCAACTGAAATGGCAACAGATATATACATCTGGGATACAGGTGAGTCAGAAAGCTAGCTGGATTGCACAGTAGACCCCTTGGGAGCGTGGATTTGCAATGCATGGCGAAGCTCATTGACATCGAAAATCACCGGTACAAAGTGAATGCTGTTTACCTCTTTGAAGTAAAACAAGATGGCGGCAGGAGACCAAAAAATCTCCCAGTTTATCCATTCAGAATAGGGAAAGTCGCGAATCTCGGTGTCTCCCCGAAAGACTTTGAGACTGGTGTCCGCAAACGTTAGCCGTAACGTGGCGGTTTGCACCACTAAGAAAATCGCGAATAGCTCGATCGCCCCACAAACCCATAGCGACATAAAGAATAAAGGGGCAGCTAGTAAAGCAACGATCGCCGGCAAACGAAAATCGGGGGTTAGAGTAGTGCCCCCCTGTGGGTCGGCATTCGTTTTTGGTTTGGCAGTTGAGGATTGAGAGGCATTCATCGCATGTGTAGATAGCTATCCATCTCAGTGTAAGTCGATCGCAGAAATGCTCGGCTCAGGGTAAGACTTATTAAACGCTGCTGTGCACTAATTCGTAATGCATTACGTAGGGGGGGGCAGCGAAAAATGGCCCAATAATCGATCGCCAAGTTGTGAAATTCTCTGACTGACGAAAATTGACAGTGTGAGCTTCCAAGGTTTCCCAGTCGATGGTCAGCAGATAGCGAGTACCGTCCTCTACGCAGCGCCGCAAATGATGGGAACGGTATCCCTCTGTTTTCTCTAACAGACGGTAGGCAGTGGAAATCGCGGTTTCAAACTCGCGTTCTTGACCCGACTGAACCTGGATTGCTGCTACTTCTAAAATCATATTGCCCCTTCGATCTCCAAGTTGTGATACCCTCAGCGAGCCTAACAGGAACTGAGGCAGCCAGCAGCACCTTGCCTACTAGAGATCTTTCCGGAACAGTCTCTCCAAGTGATTTTGTCTCTGCTGGTGTCGCATGAGGGATGGTGGACATTCGAAGGGAGGTGTAGCCCTACTTTGTGCCACTTTGTCAGCGACTGGGCTGCAATAGAAGATGTGCACTCTCGCGGGGATCGCTTAATTTTGCATTCAAGACAGAACGAGGCGATCGCTCTCTGACTTACCTGCGAATGTGATTTAAACGTCCAAAAGTGCTCCCAGTAGGATTTATGCTAGGGGCGGATGCCAAGCATCAATACGCTGGAGGGAGTCTATATCATGCGCAACGTACTCGCGATCATTCTGGGGGGAGGCAGAGGAACGCGTCTGTACCCGTTAACGAAACGTCGAGCTAAGCCAGCCGTGCCTTTAGCCGGTAAATATCGGTTGATCGACATTCCGGTCAGCAACTGCATCAACTCTCAAATTCAGAAGATGTACGTTCTGACCCAGTTTAATTCTGCTTCACTAAATAGACACTTAGTTAATACCTATCGATTCTCTCCATTTTCGGAAGGCTTTGTCGATGTTCTTGCGGCAGAACAAACTGCCGAAAACCCCGACTGGTTTCAGGGCACTGCTGATGCAGTGCGTCAGTATCTGTGGCTGATGGAATCCTGGAAATGTTCTGAATACTTGATCCTGTCCGGCGATCATCTCTATCGAATGGACTATTCCAAATTCATCGAACATCACCGCGCCACTAATGCAGACGTGACATTATCAGTGGTTCCTGTTGCTGAAGCTCAAGCCTCTGCCTTCGGTTTGATGAAAATCGATGCTGGGGGTCGTGTTATTGACTTCAAGGAGAAACCCGAAGGAGAAGAACTGCGGTCAATGCAGGTAGACACCCAGTCTATGGGCTTGGATGCCGAGAAGGCAAAAACTATGCCCTACATTGCATCCATGGGTATCTATGTTTTCCGGCGAGAAGCTTTGAAAGAAATGCTGAAGCGGGCCCCAGAGCATACTGATTTCGGCAAAGAAGTGATTCCTTCCGCCATGAAGGATTTCAAGGTTCAAGCTTACCTGTTCAAGGGCTATTGGGAAGATATTGGAACGGTTGAAGCATTTTACAAGGCAAACCTAAGCCTGACGCAACAGCCTAGGCCACCCTTTAGCTTTTACGACTCCAACGCACCCATTTTTACCCGTCCTCGTTTCCTGCCTCCCAACAAAATCTTGGGTGCTAACATCCGAGAATCCATTGTTTGTGACGGTTGCATCGTCAAGGATGGAGTTCAGGTTTCTGGCTCGATTCTTGGGGTTCGCTCTCGTATTGAAAGCAACACTATTATCGAGAATACGCTGGTGATGGGAGCAGATGAGTACGAGTCCTCAGAGGATCGCCAAGCAAGCGTTAATTCTGGGATTCCCCCCCTGGGAATTGGCAAAGACTGTCATATTCGCAACGCCATCATTGATAAGAATTCTCGCATTGGAAATGGAGTTCGCATCCTTAACAAGGATCGTGTCCAGGAAGCCCAGCGCGAAGATGAGGGATTCTACATTCGCGACGGCATTGTGCTTGTGGTGCGCGGTTCGACGATTCCTGATGGAACGGTTGTTTAGTTGATTCGCTAGCGATTGTATCCAGCAGAGCTTTGACAACAGTAACTATAGTCTTTGATTATGTTAGTGAGGACGTAAGTCTCTACGCCCAGTCACTGATTTGGATAGCTAGAATGTCCTAAGCGACTTGACGGTCGCAATAGCATTGCGAGAGTTCGCTGATTGTTGGATGAGAAATCTGAGAGACCCGCAGATGAAGACTGCAGGTCTCTTTCAATTAGGAATCAGCGATTCGAGACATTATTCCCACTCAATGGTTCCAGGAGGCTTGGATGTGATGTCGTAGGTGACGCGGTTCACCCCTACCACTTCATTTACAATTCGGTTGGACATGGTTTCCAAGACTTCGTAAGGCAACTTAGACCAATCAGCGGTCATGCCATCTTCACTGCTGACCACTCGAATGACAGCAGGGGAGGCATAGGTGCGCTTGTCTCCCATCACGCCAACAGAGCGTACCGTGGGCAGCAGCACGGCAAAAGCTTGCCAAACATCAAAGTACAACCCCGCGCGATTGATTTCTTCGCGCACAATGAGGTCAACGTCTCGGAGGGTATTCAACCTTTCTCGGGTAACCTCTCCGATAATTCTAATTGCCAAACCGGGTCCGGGGAAGGGATGGCGCATGACGATTTCTTCTGGCAAGCCCAGTGAACGCCCCACCTGCCGGACTTCATCCTTGAATAACTTGCGGAGGGGCTCCACTAGCTTAAAGCGAAGCTTTTCGGGGAGTCCGCCGACGTTGTGGTGACTCTTAATTTTGACAGCAACCCGCTCGCCAGTTTTGGGATCGATATTGGTATTGGCGGATTCAATCACATCGGGGTAGAGGGTTCCTTGGGCGAGGTAATCAAATGGCCCCAAGCGCGTTGATTCCACCTCGAAGGTTTTGATGAATTCAGCCCCGATGATTTTGCGCTTGCGCTCGGGATCGGTAACCCCTTCCAGTTGTGAAATAAACTGTTTGCGGGCTTTCACAAATTCGACCGGAATGTGGAATTTATTTTCGAACAACTCCACCAGTCTTTCTGGCTCACCTTTGCGCATAAAGCCCTGGTCGACAAACAAGCAGGTCAAGTTATCGCCAATTGCCTTATGTAACAAAAACGCCAAGGTGGAACTATCGACACCACCGGAGAGGGCCAGCAAAACTCGTTTGTCGCCCACTTTGGCACGCACTTCCCGCACCGCTTCATCTACAAATGCTTCCACCGTCCAAGTGGGCTCGCATTTACAAATGTGATAGACGAAATTGCAGATTAATGCTTGTCCATCTTCGGAGTGAACGACTTCGGGGTGGAACTGTACGCCGTAGAGATGACGATCGCAGTCGGCGATCGCTGCGTGGGAGGTATTTTGGGTTTTAGCCAGTACACCAAATCCATCTGGAAGGCGGGTGACGGAGTCCCCATGGCTCATCCACATGATGCCGCCGTCCGAAACGTTTGTTAGCAAGTCGGTTGGGTCAATGATGGATAGTTTTGCACGGCCGTACTCTGGCTTAGCTGCCGGTTCCACCTGACCGCCCAATGACTGCACCATCAGCTGCATGCCGTAGCAAACCCCCAAAATGGGAATACCCAAATCCCAAATGCCCGGATCGCACAGAGGGGGGTATGGATCGTAAACAGAATTAGGGCCACCGGACAAAATAATGCCGCGTGGTTTCAGCTTGGCCAGTTGCTCGGCGGAAGTGCTGTAGGACAACACCTCGGAATACACTTTAGTTTCGCGGATACGGCGTGCGATCAATTCAGAATATTGTGAACCGAAGTCCAAAATTGCGATCGTTTGGCGATCAATTTCAGGGGGGTCTACAGCAACGTCTTCACTTTGAACATCTGGATTGGTTGGGGTGATGGTTGGGGCGTTCACGGCAAATCCCTCTTTCAGAAGATATATTCGCTAGCCAGACTGGGACGGCGTAACGATAATCCTTGTCCTACGGTGTTCAAGCTATCCTAGCACTCAGAACAAACTCCTCCTCTCTTATAAGAATTGCTTACCTGAAGAACTGATTAAACTTTCCCCAGGTAAAGATTTTATTGAGGTGTAGAGCCGTGGTTTTTCTTAGTCGGGATCGAGATGAGCTGACACTCAACAGCGATCACCTCAAGATTGTTTCAACATAATTTGGGTGATTTGACAAAAAGCATGTACATATTTTAAGTATATCTGTATAAGGTTAACTCTCCGTGTAGAATACACGACCGGCTTATGACCAAGCTTTTTGGGTTGCCCATACTGGATACAACACTTCAAGAAGTAGCACGCAGATTGATTCATGATGCGCAAAGCGGTACCAAGCGAAAAGTTTTTTTTATCAATGCACATTGCGTAAATGTTGCTGCCCGAAACCAGAAATACCTCGATGCACTCCAGGGGGCCAATTATATCTGTGCAGATGGTATTGGCATGAAGTTTGCAGCCCAACTAGCCGGAGAACCCCTCAGCGATAACGTCAACGGAACTGATTTGTTTCCGCTGCTTTGCGAAGCGGCGGTTCGAATGAATATAAAAATTGCTCTACTCGGTGCCAAGCCTGGAGTTGCAGAACGCTGCTCAACTGTGATGGCGAAGCGATTCCACGGCCTAGAAATACTACCGATTCATCACGGATACTTCAAGGCGAATGAGGAACAAGGCGTAATAAAAAAGCTAAATAATAGCGGAGCATCGATCTTGTTACTGGCAAAAGGGGTACCGGAACAAGAATTGTGGATATCCAGAAATTTTGAGGAGATCGACATCCCTGTCCAAATTGGAGTCGGAGCTCTATTTGATATTAGTTCGGGTGATGTTCCGCGTGCACCGTTTATTCTTAGAAAGCTGGGACTTGAGTGGCTGCATCGACTCATTCAAGAACCCCAGCGATTGTGCCAACGCTATCTTCTTGGTAATCCGATTTTCCTGGGCCGGGCAATTTCCTTAAGGCTTAAGGGACGAGACGCGCTTTCCGAAAGCTCTCTTCGAACAGGCGATCGCAGCTAATGTCCCCGAATTCTCCCAAATTTCAACTGTACTGCGGTCCCAATCCGGTGCTGTCTCGCATTTGCAGTCAGACCTCTTAAAGCGATCGAGTACCCCTTGTACCATTAACAATCCTTTCTTTGACCCTGAAGTTTTCGCGTAGCATATTTGATTGTGGCTGATATTGGCTCACTGAGTTTCATCGGGTTGGCTTCTGCTTGACTCGCTATTCAGACTGCATCGGACTGTTCTCATCCGGTATTCTTTGAGGCCAAGTTCGATGGTGGCTTTTGCTTAATAACTTCTTTCTGAGCCAGTCCCTTACCGCAAAGCCGCATAACTTGAATGCGTCACACTCTCTCGAATGCGAGCTACTAACTCCGACAAGTTCCCACGATCCAATCGATAGCTAATCGGATGCGCCACCAACCGCGCCGTACTCTCGTAAATACAATCCAACTCCACCAACCCGTTCTCCCGCAGCGTGCGCCCCGTCGCCACCAAATCCACGATTGCCTCCGCCATCCCTGTCAGAGGTGCCAGCTCCACCGAACCATACAGTGGAATGATTTCGACAGGGAGATCCAGCGTCTCAAAAAATTCCGCCGCACAATTGACAAACTTCGACGCAATCCGCGCATTCGCTGGAAGATCCAACGCGGATTTATAAGGGCTATCGCTTTTCACCGCCACCGACATGCGACAACCACCAAACTTGAGGTCAGCCAGCTGCGCAATCCGAGCCTGTTTCTCTCGCATCACGTCATAGCCAACGACTCCAAGCTGCGCCTGCCCGTACTCCACATACACTGGTACATCGTGGGTGCGCACCAACAACGCCTCATACGTATTTCCATCCGGGCTAGTAGGGGACGTCACCCGCAACAATCGATTGCTCTTATCCTGCAACTGACTAAAATCAATTCCCACGCTCTGAAACAGAGACACTCCCTCCTTCAGAAGCTCCCCCTTTGCCAATGCAACCGTAATTGTAGTCATGAAAGAGCCTCCCGAATGGATAGTTCCTTCGAATTGATAGGGGTGCGTGTCGTGTGAAAACTTCCATCCGCCTGCACCCAGGCAATCTCTTCTATCTGGCAAGAGCGAGCATACCCAACAATGTCTTCAGGCGATCGCGCCTTTTGTCCCGCCGAAAAATCCCCCAGCAGCTCAATTTCGATCCCCTGATTGGGGTGCTGTGCCCGCAACTCTGCAGCCAGCTTGAGCACGGAAGGCACCGCCTCCACCTCTGTTGGCACCAACAGTGTATGGGTCTTGCGAGAAGACTGCGGTAGGCGATCGCTGGATTGCAACACCCGCTGCAAAGATTCCAAGGTTAAGGAGAAGCCCATTCCCGCCTGCTTTTCCCCGTTAGGACTGTACAGTGAGAACAGCGCATCGTACCGCCCCCCTAGGCCCAACTTCTCGGCACCACACACCGCTTGAAACACTGTGCTGGTGTAGTAGCCAAAGCCTTCTAACAAGCTGAGGTCTAAAATTACAGGCAGTCCTTGCGCAGTCAGAGCATGACACAATCGTTCTAAATCCTTCACCCTCTGCCGCTCGGTATTGGGCAGAGTTAACTCCTTAAGCTTGCGGAACACCTCCTGGGGTACCCCCCGCAAATCCAGTACCTGCAGTGCTGCCTGCCGATCGCTCTCGGGCATCTCCGCTGTTTCTAGATACACGCGGTCAAGATTGGCGATTGCCCGATGTACCTCTGCCTTTGCCGAAGGGGAAATCGCGCTCAGCAAACTCTCTGTCAACCCCACTTCCCCGACAATCAACGACCAATCCTGTAACTCCAGCGCGTTCAAGCATTCTGCCAATAGCAGTATCACCTCTGTATCTGCCAGCCAGCCAGGAGCCCCAATGAGCTCCACCCCTGCCTGGAAAAACTCGTTATCGTGGCGGGCCTTCCGAAAAACGTTGGCGTTATAGTACAGCCGCAACGGTAACGCCGTTCCCGCCATGCGAGTGGCGGCGGCACGTGCGATCGATGCAGTCATTTCGGGGCGCAACCCCAGCATCGTGCCTTCGCTATCGCGCACCTGTAGCACCGCCCCCGGCTGGACTGCCCCACCAGCCGTCAGGGTATCCAAGCGTTCCAAGGTTGGCGTAATAATTCGGCGGTATCCCCAGCGTTCAAACACCTGACGCAGATGGCGTTCAACCCACTGCTTTTGCACCACATCCAACGGCAAGAGGTCTCGCGCCCCTGCCGCTGGTCGGTGGAATGTGGATTTTGCCATTGCCGTTGTCCTGCTGTGTATCCGCGTCAGTAAGCCAGACCTAATCTACCAAGCGATCGCCCTTGCAAAGGGAGATAAATTTCATTACCTCCTAATAAATCGCTCTTCGCGACAGCAGGACGTTCCACAACCCCCCTTAACGGTCAGCAGAAACTTAACTGTCTACAATCTGGATCGATGACTGGAGACAGGTTTACGATCGCTTCAAAAGCTTTGTGGTGGAAAGACCGGCGAGCGCAGAGATCCAATCACATCGTATTTGGGGATTCTGCTACAGCCTGCCACAAATCTCCCCTATCCACTCCCGTCTGAAGCCCTCTGGAATCCATTTGTCCTCCAACTCAGCTTCCGTCAAAACGCCCTTTCCCCAACGGTATACACAGCTTTTGCTCTCCTTTGAGGAACTGACAGGACATTTGATATTAGGTGCCCCATGCTGGTAAATTCAAGTTCGACACTTGAGCGGAAACTTGATGAAAGTTTTAGTAATTGGCGGTGATGGATATTGTGGTTGGGCCACTGCCCTACACCTGTCAAATCGTGGCTACGAAGTTGGCATCGTAGATAACTACATCCGTCGCTTGTGGGATCTAGAACTTGGTTCACACACTCTGACGCCCATTCGGCAGTTGGAAGAGCGTCTTGATTGCTGGAAAGGTGTCAGCGGTAAGGACATCGAGCTGTTCGTTGGTGACATCACTAATTACAGTTTCCTCTCCAAGACCATGCATGCTTTTGGGCCCGAAGCAGTGGTGCACTTCGGCGAACAACGTTCCGCTCCCTTCTCAATGATCGACCGCGAACATGCGGTCATGACTCAGACCAATAACGTTGTTGGCACTCTGAACGTGCTGTACAGCATTCGACATGACTTTCCCGACTGCCACCTAGTCAAGCTTGGCACCATGGGCGAATACGGCACCCCCAACATCGATATCGAAGAAGGCTACATTGAAATCGAGCACAACGGCCGGAAAGACCTGCTTCCCTATCCCAAGCAACCCGGAAGCATGTATCACCTCAGCAAGGTGCATGATAGCCACAACATCCACTTTGCCTGCAAAATTTGGGGCCTACGGGCAACCGACCTCAACCAGGGCATCGTCTACGGTGTCTTGACCGATGAAACTGGCGCTGACGAACGACTGGTTAACCGTCTAGATTACGACGGTGTCTTCGGTACTGCCCTCAACCGTTTCTGCATTCAAGCTGCCGTTGGTCATCCCATTACCGTTTACGGTACTGGCGGCCAAACTCGCGCTTTCCTTGATATTCGCGACACGGTTCGTTGTGTTGAGCTGGCAATTGCCAATCCTGCCGATGCGGGTCAGTTCCGCGTACTAAACCAGTTCACCGAGATGTTCTCTGTGGGTGATTTGGGTTTGATGGTGAAGAAGGCGGGCACATCTTTGGGTCTAGATGTTGAAGTTCAAAATATCGACAACCCTCGCATTGAGGCCGAAGAGCATTACTTCAATGCCAAGAACACCAAGCTCTTGGACTTGGGTCTGGAACCCCACTATCTGTCTGACTCTCTGTTAGATTCGTTGCTTAACTACGCTATTAGGTATCGCGATCGGGCAGATAAAAAGCAAATTTTGCCCAAGGTTACTTGGAAGAGATAGTTCTTAAGTTCCCTATCATTTTCTTACGCAGCACTTATGAAGTGCTGCTTTTTGTTTGTTTGATGTATTAATGATGCTGCGGAACTAAGGTGGTGTTTGGTGCAGTTAGCATTTCAAACATTAGCCTTTGGGATTGACTGAGATGGTTTGGGCTAAATGGGGCCTGAGGACGATTGAGCAGACAGAAGGAAAAATCTAGAGTTTAGAAAATGGGCCAGCTCGATTATCAACAAGTAAAGGTATAGCTCGATCTATTTAGATCGCTTCAATATTGAGAACGTGCCAGAGGGCTTGAGCAAACCATTGGGACTCGTACTGTCCCATGAGAAAAATACACTCTCTTGAGTGTCTAATTTTCTCTTCGGTATTTTGCTGACGTTAGGAGATCCAAAAGCAATTGTTTTCTATGTTGGTTTCTTGCCTGCTTTTCTCGAATTGTCTAACCTGTCATCGGTTGACACTAGTCTCTTCATGCTCGTTACCACTGCAGCCGTAGGTGGAGGCAAGCTGATGTACACCTATATGGCGGATAGGGCGAGAGTGCTTTTTCAAAGTTCTAGAACACAAAGACCATGAACGTTACTGCTGGTATTGTGATGGTTGCGACTGGTCTTCTGGCGATCGCAAAGGTTGGTCAAACCATGCAGAGACATCAATGTTGAGCAGGAAACAAGCCCGTGATGAATTAGACAGCCCAGAAATCGTTTCTGCTTTCACCTGACTTGAGACTGTCATACCTTCGGTGCAATGGGATTGCGAGAAGCCTGTCTTTAGTGTCATTGTCTACTCTTGCCTTCGTATTGCTATGCCACGCAGTTATTTGAAAACGTAAGCAATCTCCCAACTGCTTTTACTCTTGCCATGTTGCTGCACTCTTATTGCTATGACTTTGCCATCCAACAGCGCCACCCTAACCCCCATCAACTGGCCCCCCTCCAGTGGTGGCGTGCCCCTCGACCCGGCGATCGAATCTCGAATTGACGAGTTGTTGGCCAGCATGACCCTTGAAGACATGGTGGGACAGACGATCCAGGCGGATATTGCCTCCATTACCCCAGATGAGATGCGTCAATATCGGCTGGGATCTGTTTTGAATGGGGGGAACTCTGCACCAGGGAACAACGTACGTGCGTCCGCTGCCGAATGGTTGGCCCTTGCAGATGAGTTTTATAGGGCTTCCATCAACACGACACAAGACATCGACACTCTAAAAAACAGAGGGATAAGGAAGTCTGCCATTCCCCTTCTGTGGGGCACCGATGCCGTCCACGGCCATAACAATGTTATCGGGGCCACGATTTTTCCCCATAACATTGGCTTGGGGGCTGCCCGCAACCCCGATTTACTCCGCCAGATTGGGACTATCACTGCTAGAGAAGTGGCTGCCACTGGTATCGACTGGACCTTTGCCCCCATGCTGGCGGTGGTGCAGGACGATCGCTGGGGGCGCACGTACGAAAGCTATTCAGAAAACCCGGAGATTGTGGCGGACTACGCTGTGGCAATTGTGCAGGGTCTACAGGGGGAGCTGGATAGTGACGATTTTTTGGGGAATGACCGAGTGTTGGCGACGGCCAAGCACTTTATTGGTGATGGGGGCACGGTTAATGGCAAAGATCGGGGGGATAACGTCGATCGCGAGGCGGAACTGTGCGATCTCCACGGGGCGGGCTACCCTCCGGCGATCGCCGCTGGAGTGCAAACGGTGATGGCATCATTTTCCTCCTGGCAAGGACAGCCGTTACACGGTCATACAGGTCTGCTGACTGAAGTGCTGAAACAGCGCATGGGGTTCAACGGTTTTGTGGTGGGGGATTGGGACGGACATGCAACGGTGCCCGGCTGCACGCCCTCTAGCTGTCCGTCGGCCATGAATGCAGGGATCGATATGTTTATGGCTCCCGCCAGTTGGCGCAAGCTTTACAACAACACGATCGTGCAGGTGAAGTCCGGTCAGATTCCGCGAGATCGACTGGAGGACGCCGTTCGCCGCATTCTCAGAGTTAAATATCGGCTCGGGTTATTTGAGAAAATAGCCCCCTCTCAAAGAGTCAGCTCTAGCAACCTCAAGGTGTTGGGGGCACCGGAGCATTTAGCCGTGGCTCGGCAGGCGGTGCGAGAATCGTTGGTTCTGATTAAAAATCAGGGGAATCTACTGCCGTTGGCTACAAATCAGCGGGTGTTGGTAACGGGGGACGGCGCTAACGACATTGGCAAACAATGCGGGGGTTGGACGCTGTCTTGGCAGGGGACGGGCAATAGCAACGCGGATTTCCCCAATGGTATCTCGATTTGGGAGGGCCTTCGAGCTGCGATCGAGGCAGGGGGGGGGAACGCGATCCTGAGTGTGGATGGTAGCTACAAGCAGCTTCCCGATGTGGCAATTGTCGTATTTGGGGAAGAGCCCTATGCCGAATTTAAGGGAGATGTGGAGCACCTTGACTTTAAATCAGAGCAGGAATTGACCCTGTTAAGGTCCTATCGAGCTGCAGGAATTCCCACTGTTGCGGTTTTTCTGTCGGGTCGACCGCTGTGGGTAAATCCCGAGTTGAATGCTGCCGATGCCTTTGTGGCGGCTTGGTTACCGGGGACGCAGGGGGCTGGGATCGCAGATGTGTTGGTACGTCTGCCGGATGGGTCAGTCAATTACGACTTTAAGGGCAAGCTGTCTTTTTCATGGCCCCGCTCCGCGGTACAAACCCCGCTGAATCGTGGAGATAGCGTCTACAACCCTCAGTTCCCCTACGGTTACGGTCTCACCTACGATGACACCGGGGATCTGGCACAACTGTCTGAGGTCTCTGGTTTAGAGGACAGCAGCCTAGAGAATTCGAGTAAATCAGTTGTGTTTGCCTACGGAGATCCTGTGGAACCTTGGAGAGTGGAGGGGAGAGCCGCTGGCATTGCGATTCGCGAGATCGCCTCACGCACCCAGTTTGGCAATAGCCTAATTGTTCGACCCGTCGATCGCTTAGCTCAGGAGGATGCCCGCCAATTTGTATGGAGCGGCGAGGGTATAGCATCAGTGGCGATCGCGGCTTCATCCCCGGATGTATCTCAAGAATTTAGAGAAGACATGGCGATCGCGATTCAATTTCGGATTGATACTGCCCCGCTAGGTCCCGTCAAGCTATTTGTGGACTCTGGAGAGACTTGCCACTTCGAGCTAGATGTCAGCCCTTGGTTGAGCGAAGTTTCTTTAGGGGAATGGACTGAAACCACGTTCAATTTAGGTTGCCTCGATAGAGAGGGGAAGCCAATTGTGGCGATCTCAGCCTTAGGACTAGAAACCTCCCAAGAGTTCGTTATTTCAATAGCGGATATCCGGTTCGTGCCCAGTTCAGAACCAACGACATGCTTTTGAGAGGGTTGGATAGAAGTTGCTTTAAGGTCTGGAAGTCTGTAATAGTCAAGCTTGTAGACTTTCATGCGATGTCTCTACTGCCAACAAGAAATTGTCCAGACTATTAATTTTGGGGATAGAGCAACTCACCCAGCACGGTCAAGACTGCGGTACTGAATTGCCTCAGCTAGGTGAACAGGCTCAATCTCCTGTGCACCTGTCAAATCAGCAATGGTCCGTGACACCTTTAACAGGCGATCGGTGCCACGGGCCGATAAGCTCAGCTTACGAATCGCCCCTTCCAAAATCTGACGGCTCGATGCCCCCAAAATGCACCACTGCCTGAGATGACGGCTTTGCATATGGGCATTGCAGGTCAATTCAGGCTCGTTCTCAAAACGCTGCTGCTGCCGGTCGCGTGCCTTCAATACCCGAGTACGCACATTGCTCGAAGACTCCCCTAGCTCCATCGACATCATTTCCTCCGGCTTGAGGCGGTTCACCCGCACGTGCAGGTCAATGCGATCGAGTAACGGTCCTGACAGCTTCGACCAATAGCGATCTCGCTGGGTGGGTGTACAAGTGCAAGCCACCACCGGATCGCCATAGTAGCCACAGCGACAGGGATTGGTAGATGCCACCAACGTTGTTCGAGCGGGATATTCCACGCTATGGCGAGCCCGAGAAATGGAAATCTGTCCGTCCTCTAGTGGCTGACGCAATACCTCAAGTACTTCGCGACGAAATTCTGTGAGTTCATCCAAGAAGAGTACGCCGTTATGGGCTAGTGATACTTCCCCCGGGCGGGGGTAAGAGCCCCCGCCCACCAAAGACACACCGGAGGCCGAATGGTGGGGGGAGCGAAATGGGCGATCGCGCATCAATAATCCGTTAGAGTCGCTGCCATTCACCCCCTGCCGCAGCAGTCCCGCCACCGAGTAGACCTGCGTTACCTCTAAGATCTCCGACCAGCTCAAAGGGGGAAGCAGGCCAGACAAACGCTTGGCTAGCATTGTTTTACCAGCCCCTGGGCTGCCCACCAGCAGTAGATTGTGTCCCCCTGCCGCCGCTACCTCCAATGCCCGCCTGGCTAAAGTTTGTCCCTTCACGTCAACGAGATCCGGTGCGCCCATGGCCGAAGGAGTCATAAATTGACTGGGCGCTACCTTCAAGGGCTGGTATTTTTCGGGGGCCTGGACCCAATCGGTCACCTGCTGCAATGTGGTAAAGGCAAAGGCCTCAATTCCCTCAACCATCGAGGCTTCCACTCCATTCGAATGCGGCACCACCACTCGCTCGATACCCATCGATTTCGCCGCTGCTACTACGGGCAGGACACCAGACACCGGCCTCAAACTACCATCTAAAGACAGTTCCCCCAGGAATAAAGTGTTCTCCAGCGTGGAGGCTTCGATCTGTCCCGACGCCACCAATACTCCCAAGGCGATCGGGAGGTCGAAGCTTGGCCCCTCCTTGCGCACATCGGCCGGGGCTAAATTAATCACAATCTTGCGTTGGGGGACGGCAAACCCCGAATTTTTCATCGCGGCCCGCACCCGCTCTTTCGATTCCTGTACCGCAGTATCCGGCAGACCTACCAGAACTGTTTGCGGTAATCCTCCGGCTACATCGACCTCAATGGCCACTTGCAATGCTTTTAACCCCAGTAGGGTTGCCGACCAAACTTTTGCGAACATCAGTGCTTCAAATCCTGCGCAATAGAACTGCTGGAGAAAATCGGACAGCCTGGTTGTAGAGCAACCGTCAAGTCGCTCAGGGCATTTCAGCTATTTAGAACCTTAACTGGGCATAGATATGTCTGTCCGATCTGAAATGGCGACAGCTATATCGTTGCGGTCTGCCAGCAAATTTGCCTACGGGGTATTTACTCAATCCCCATAGGCATCTGGAAATAGTCAAACAACAGCTCCGATCTCAGCCATTCCTTGACAGCAGAATCCTAATAACCCACCGCAACGCGATCGGGCACGACCTTAGCATCCACAATCCGCAGGATCTCAGTCTCAAGCTGCCCATCCGGATGGAACCACAGTTGTCGAATTCCAGGGGCGTTACTGTCCACAGCAAATTTCTCACTTTCAGGCTTGAACTGAACGCAGGTGGAAGGACAGCCAAGAAACGTCACTGCCCCCTGACGGTACTCCCAATCCTGATGAACGTGGCCAAACAGAACGGCACGAACGCAATCAAATTTCCCTAAAAGGCTCAACAGCTCTTCTGAGTTTTCCAGGGTAGAGCTGTCTAACCACTGGGATTCCATCAAGTAGGGGGGGTGGTGCAAGCAAACAGCAGCATATTGCTGCTGTTCGGTTGCCCTCTGCAATTGCTCTTGCAAATATTCAAGCTCTGTAGGCGCCAATCGCCCCGCAACTTGCTCTGGAACAGCAGAGTTGAGCAAGATAAAGCGCCATCTATTCCGCACGAATGATTTATCCGCAAAGAGGCGATCTGCAGACCCACTAGCCAGCAAGCGATTTCCGAGGGCAACCTCCATTTCTGGTAAGCAATCGTGATTACCGGCTAACCAATAGGTGTCCACGTTTAGGCGGGCTACAGATTTCCGAAATCGTTGATAAGAGACCAGACTGCCATCCTGGGATAAATCACCGGTGGCGAGCACCATATCTGCCTGCGGTGCTAACCGCCGCACAGTATTCAATACCGTTTGAAACGTTTCCTCAGTTGATACCCCCAGTAACTGGGTCTCGGGGTGAGAGAACAAATGGGTATCCGTGATTTGGATGACGTATAGAGAAGAGTCAGTCATTCAGCACATTGGTAAATAAAGCCCGTACCGTGGGAATAGGAATTAGCGCTATAACTACCCGTACAGTTGGATAGAGATCGACGCCAGGGTAACGCTGCTAGCTAATGATTGGATAAACACAACAAGTTGCTAATTCTACATATACATTGCCCGCACGATCGCCAAGAAATGGCGATCGCGATCGCTGACAAAATCCTGAAAATGTTCTGGCAGACTCCAATGGCTAAGTACATTCATCAGATTTGCCTCTGAATCCAAGTAAAATTTACCCTCAAGCTAGCAGCAAGCATTAACAGTAGGAGTCTTAAAAAAATGAACCCTAACCCAAAATAGCGATCGCAGCAGAATTTTATCGTGCCCGTGCAACCAAAGTGCGGTGTCGAGGACTGTTGTCCACCTGACTGGGAATCTCAAAGCCCGCTTCGGCGATCGCACTGGCAATATCGAAGCTGAAGTAATCATCTAGAAACGGTTCGGTACTCTTCAGCAATGTCAATACGTAAGGGGGCATTTTACGGTAAGCATCTGCTTGAGGGTTCATATCCATGATGGATAGATGGCCGCTAGGACGCAGCAGGCGACGCGCTTCGGCAAAGATTTCCCTGGCTGCAGTTTGGGGCAATTCGTGGCACACCAGGCACAAAGACACGAGATCGTAGGAGACCTCTGGCAGGCTGGTGGCTTCTGCCGCTGCATGCCGCCAACAAATGTTGCGCTGTTGCTGCTGTGCCCGATAATCAGCGATCGCCAGAAAATACGGTGACAGTTCTACCCCAGTTAGATTGGCGGAGGGGAAGCAATCTTGCAGGGCAAACGTGCTCATACCGATGCTGCACCCCAGATCCACCACATCTGTCGGGGGTGCTGGTAATTGCGCCATTAATACGTTGTGATAGCTTTGGCGCAACTGAGCATCACCGTCCACTCCTGCCTCAGGCCAAATGGTGGCATGTACTGCATGGGCTGCGACTTCCACTTCTGTGGCGGCATCCCAACTCAAGTTGCCTCGATCGTAGGCATGAAACGGAGATTGGAAATACTCGGGATACTCGATGGTTGGGTCATTCAACCGTTCCCACCGCTCCTGCCATTCGGGCAAAAGCTCAGCCCCTGTACTCAAGGCCTGAGGGCCAATCTCCTGTTTGAGGGCTGCCGAGCGATCTCGCCACATCACTCCCATCCCCTCAGCCCTAACAATCATGCGCTGACGAGCTTGGTGTTTCGCCCAACTATACAGAGGTTTGAGAGACAAAAGACTGTTTACGAGGCGAACGGACAGTGGCTGAGAATGGGTCTGAGAAGCAGTTGAAACAGTCATAAAACGGCAGGGGTTTAAACACTGTGAGAAACGATCGAACAATAAGTCTTGAGAAAATAAATCTTAAGAGTGATGTGTCATGTATTAATTAGCCAGTTCCCACCAGCCAAAGGCTGGCCCAATAAACCGGATAACAACCCAAAAGATGGCTAAAGCACCAATTCCAACCCAAGCTCCACGCGTAGTGAGATCGTATGCGCGCTGCATTTGCCCTTTGGTCAGCGGAGATCCCGGCCAAGCTGGTTGGTTATCGGGATCGTAGGAACTCCCTTTTTGTTTGCGGCGCTTAGCTTCACCCATTGCTGCCTCCTGGCAAACAAACACTTCACTCATGTAAGCATGCCTTGGGGAATCTCGTTCGTCACATTATGCAAAGGGCTACATTACAGAAGCACGAGAACAACTACATGATGCGAAGCACTCGCGCAAAATCGTCTTTTTTTCTCGAAACACTGCTCTGGCGATCGCAAGCAAAGTGTCCGCAGTTGAAGAGGGAACTTGCAACCCAGTTATTGCGCCAACAAACTCACCAATAGCGCCTTTTGGGCATGCAGCCGATTTTCGGCCTGCTGCCATACTCTCGATTGCTTACCTTCGAGCGCGTCGTCGGTTATTTCTTCTCCTCTGTGAGCCGGTAAACAGTGCAATACGATGGCGTTACGATCTGCTTGGGCTAGCAACTCGCTGTTGATTTGATAGGGCTGAAAAATCGGGATGCGGGCATCCGCTAAATCCTCCTGGCCCATGCTGGCCCATACGTCTGTATAGAGCACCTGCACACCATCCGCAGCCGCCAGCGGGTCGTTCAGAATATCGATTTTACTACCGCTGCTAAAACTCTGAGCAATTGCCTGGGCTCGGGCCACAATATCGGAGTGAGGTTCGTACCCTGTTGGGGTTGCCACCCGCAGATTCATGCCAGTCAAAGCAGCCCCCAACAGCAAAGAATGGGCGATATTATTGCCATCGCCACAGTAGGTTAGAGTCACACCTTTGACCTGTCCAAAAACTTCGCGTACCGTCAGCAAATCCGCCAAAATCTGACAGGGATGGTACAGATCTGTAAGGGCGTTGACGATCGGGATATCAGCGTATTTTGCAAATTCCTCTACCTCCGTTTGCTCGAAGGTACGGATAGCCAAAGCATCCAAATATCCGGATAGGATGCGAGCTGTATCGGCAATCGGCTCACCTCGGCTCACCTGCATGGTGGTGGGCATCAAATCCAGAACTGTCCCACCACATTGAGCGATGGCTGCAGCAAAACTTACCCGCGTTCGGGTTGAAGCTTTGCGAAACAGTAGTCCTAGAACCTTTCCCTGCAAGCTAGCGTTCGTTTCCCCAGATTTCAGAGCCAAAGCTAAATCCAGGAGATAGTAAACCTCACTCACTGAGAGGTCATCTAAACTCAGGAGGTCGCGACCTAAAAGGGAGCTTGCCATAGCGGAATATCCAGTCCAGCTTGTGGCCTAGCAGCATTGACCAGACCCATTCAGCGTGCGGGTCTTTAGAAGGTAATCTGGACTCTAGTTGATACCGGATAGTTCAGGAGACAAGGCCTGAGGTGGCTGACCGCTATCGGCTAACTGCAGCTCCAGATTCCGCACTGCAGCAGCATACTGCGGATCGGCCAATGTCGCCAATAATTCACGGTCGCTGGTTAGCGTCTCGATATCGGCTTCAGACAATTCAACAACGCGGTCAGGAGTAATGCCCTTTTGGTTAATGTCAGTACCGTTAGGGGTACGATAGCGGGCAATAGTAACAGCCAACCCTGCCCCCCCAGAGAGATCGTGAACTGACTGTACCAAGCCTTTCCCAAATGTTTGAGTGCCTACCAAGGTGGCACGATTGTTATCTTGCAATGCCCCCGCCAAAATTTCGCTCGCACTGGCGGAGCCACCATCCACCAAGACGGTCATGGGTTTATCGGTTAGGGCACGACCGGTGGCTGTAATGCCGTCCTGAATGCCCTCGCGGTTTTCGGTAGACACAATGCCCCCTTCATCTAGGAACAGGCGTGCAATTTCAGCGCTGCTATACAGCAGGCCGCCCGGATTCCCACGCAAGTCGAGAACGTAGGCTTCCACTCCTAAACCCTCCAGTTTTTCCACCGCATCGCGCATTTCATCAGCAGCTTTGGCACTAAATTGGGTGAGCCGAACGTAACCTATATCGACATTATTTTCTGGGTGAACTTCGTAACGCACCGCCTGCAGCTCGATTCGATCGCGTTTGATATCAAAATCAATCCGGTCGCTCTCGTTCCGCAACACAGTAATGGTGACGGTGGAACCAACCTCTCCCCGGATGAGGTTTACAGCATCGTTCACATCCATCTCGGCCGTGTCAGTGCCATCGATTTCAACAATGATGTCACCAGACAACACACCGGCAGTGAACGCTGGAGAATCTTCGATAGGGGCAACCACGAGCAATCGGCCCGTCTCATCTTCTTCCCCCAATTGGATCCCAACCCCAGTCAGCTCCCCTGAGGTATCGATCTGCATGCTGGCATATTGCTTGGGATCCATAAAACGAGTGTAGGGATCGTCTAGCTGTTCGATAGCCTCCCGGATGGCATCGTAAGCCTCCTCGTTAGACGTGTAGTCACGAGATAGTAAGTCTCGACGAACGTTTTCCCAATCCACATCGTTGAAATTGCCATCTACGTAGGCCCGATTCACGATTTGCCAGGCTTCATCCACCACCTCTTTAGGGTGGCTGCGGAAACCAGCCCAGCTAGGAGCTGCTACCTGAATTCCTACCCCCCCAACCAATGTCACTGCCGCTGCTGTAGCGCCGAAAATCAAGCCGCGTTTATTCATTGGAAACGTTTCCTTGAGGGTAGATGGACGGGATATGCCGAAGCCCAATCAAAAAAAGTCACTGCGGAAGGCCACTGCTACAGCAGTCGATCTCACATCAGTCACTTTCAGGTGGTGTATGAAAACTCAATCAAACGGAATATCTTGCAGGGGGATGAGGCAATCAAAAGTGCAACTAATTTAACACAGATGCCAAAGGGATAGGAGTGGCGTTTTGCGTGAAACATTCTTCACGAGCCAACTAGGGATCCCTCATTCAAGACTTGCAGATCGCGGAGGAGAGCGAGATAGGGCTGAACGGATAACAACACACCTGTCTTCAACAACAATCATAAGCGAGGTTGGTCAAGCTGGGTCAGCCTGTGAGTATTCTGTCATCAGTCCCTCACGAGCATTTATCTCCCTTAAGCCGATTCCCCTCCATCGGTTCATCGGGGGCTTTCAACTGCGAGTCTAACCAGTTGAGGTAGCCAGGGCTGCCCAAAAAGATAGGAATGGCAATAATTTCTGGTGTTTCGTAAGGATGAGAGGCCAGCAATACAGACTCCAGCTCGGGATACAGGCGACTGCTAGTTTTAATCATACACAGCCACTCTGTTGAAGTTTCCAGACCCCCTTGCCACCAATATTGGCTGGAAATCGGCCCCGAAATTTGCACGCAAGCCGCTAAGCGTTTCTCTAACACAAGACCCGCCAGTTGTTGGGCATCCGCTTGTGAAGACGTTGTTGTACTAACCTGCAAAAAACCTGACATGCAATACAAGGGGAAACAAGAGTGGAACGAGGGTTCAAGAATACAGCCGCCAAACCGTGATAGGCCGATCACTGCCCCCTCCTAAAGCAACGGTACATCTCTCGTTGGCTAAGGTCTCCACAGCACCACCTTGATTGAGGCAAAAAAAGAGGTTACCTCGAGGCAGAAGCAAGGGTCCGACGCTTGGCAACCAATTGATAGATTTCCAAAACATCGCCTTCACGCCAGTCATTGAAGTTCGAGATGCTAATGCCACATTCAAAACCGGAAGCCACTTCTCGCACATCTTCCTTAAAGCGCTTCAGGGAGTCGATGCGCCCCTCGTATACTTGCTCGCCACCGCGAGTCACCCGTACAAAGGCATTTCGCTGCACCTTACCAGACTGGACGTAACTTCCGGCCACAACCCCTTTTCCAATTGGGATCAGCATGCGCACTTCCACTTGCCCCATCCACTCTTCGACTTCTTCAGGTTCCAAGAGACCTTCCATCGCAGCTGTAATCTCTTCCAGCAAGTTGTAAATGATGTCGTATTCGCGAATATCGACGCCATAGCGATCTGCAGCTGCACGGGCTCCTGGAGCTAGCGTCGTATTAAAGCCAATGATGATCGCATTACTGGCCGCTGCCAAGTCGATATCAGTCTCGGATACTTCTCCTGGAGAGGCCAGTAAAACGCGAATTTGAACTTCGTCTTGAGACAGCTGCTGCAGCGACCCCAAGATGGCTTCGACGGATCCTTGAACGTCCGCCTTAAGGATGAGGTTGAGTTCTTTCAGCTCGCCCTCTTGAGCCTGAGCAGACAGGGTGCCAAGGCTGACTCGGCGGGAAGCCATGGCCTGCTGGAGGCGGGACTGACGCTGAACTGCAGCACGCTCCTCGGCCACTTGCCGAGCAGTTTTATCATCACCGTAAACGTCAAACTCATCGCCAGCCGCAGGAACGTCGTTCATGCCCAGAACTTCCACTGCGGAAGAGGGACCCGCTTCCCGAACGCGATTGCCACGATCGTCCACCATGGCTTTAACGCGGCCCATAACAGAACCAGCTACCAATGTATCTCCCACACGCAATGTACCGTTTTGTACCAGCAGTGTTGCCACAGGGCCACGGGCCTTGTCTAGATTCGCTTCGATAACAGTTCCCTTTGCAGGGCGGTCGGGGTTTGCTTGCAGTTCGGCCACTTCTGCCACCAGAAGCAGCATCTCCAGCAACTCATCAAGATTCTGCTTCGCAAGAGCACTTACCCCAACCATGGGGATATCTCCCCCCCAGTCCTCAGGCACAAGGCCGCGCTCGGCAAGTTCCTGCTTGACGCGATCGGGATTGGCAGCTTCTTTATCAATCTTGTTGATGGCAACTACAATGGGAACTTGAGCAGCCTGAGCGTGGCTAATGGCTTCCAGAGTTTGAGGGCGAACCCCATCGTCTGCCGCTACAACCAAAATGGCAATGTCGGTAACTTTGGTGCCTCGAGCCCTCATGGCGGTAAAGGCCTCGTGTCCGGGGGTATCGAGGAAGACCACCCGTTTCTCTTCTCCCTCTACTTCCAGATCGACATGATAAGCACCGATATGCTGAGTGATACCACCTGCTTCACCTGATGCAACTTTTGTCTCGCGGATGGAATCCAGTAAGGTCGTTTTGCCATGGTCCACGTGACCCATGATCGTAACCACCGGAGGGCGATGGGTGAGATGTTCGATATCTGCAACGTCGAGCATTTCTGTCTTGGTGGCTGCAGCTTCTTCCTCTTTGTATTCGACGTCGTAACCCAACTCGGTAGCAACCATCTCAGCTGTTGGTACATCTAACGTTTGGTTGATGTTAGCCATCACCCCTTTCAAGAAGAGGGTCTTAATAATCTCGGTTTCTGCGATCTGGAGCTGATTGGCTAGCTCCTGGACGGTCAAACTCCCCTGTAGCTCTAGCAGCGAAGGCTTCTCTGCTTCAGCTGCCGCTGCTGCTGCCTTTGCTGCCTTTGCTGCCTGTTGTTGGCTGCGACGATCCGATCGCGAAGTCTTGGGGCGACTGGAACGAACCGGCGTGAGCTTGGGTCCAGTGGAAGGAGGCTTTGCATTGGGACGGGGAAGTGGCTTAAGCGCATCTAGCTCGGCCCCCTGCCCTACCGCCAACATTGGCTCGGTCTCGAAACTATCTTCGCCCCTAGAAGTACCACGTCGACGTTTGCCACGCTTTTTCGTTGGCTGCTTGAGGGCAGCCATTTCATCATCTTCACGACGGGATACCGTCTGCTTGCGCTTAGCCGGCATCCTACTCGCAGGTCGCTTGGGAGCTGCAGCCAACTCAGGCGTTGCCAATGCTGCTTCGCCAGCCACACTGATACTGTCATCTTTGCCTAGCTGAGAGGCTGCTTTCGCCCGAGTTGGGGGGCCCACCAACTCGGGTAAATCTTTCTTAAACAGGGTCGGTTTATCAGCAGGCTCGGGTTTAGCAACTTTGCTGGGGCGATCGCTGCTAGGTTGAACAATTTTCGCCTTCACCCCAGGTCGAGTTGGTGCACCGACGAGCTGAGGTTTTTTAGGCGCTGCAGGTCTAGGCTTATCAACTCCTTCAGCATCCACTTTGGAAGGATACTCGGTACTAGGACTTCGCCTCGCAGCAGGGGAGATTGGTTTAGCGGCCATTTTGCGAGGGGGCTGGCTAGGGACAGCGGGCTTCAAAGGGGCTGAAGCTTTATCAGCAGAGGTCTTTTGCTTAGGCGCAGTCGGGGGTTGGACAATTTGTAAAGGGCGACTGGGAGGCGCAGCAGGAGTTGGTACAGGGGCAGGAGACTTCGGGTGGTCGAGTTTTTTGGCTGCTGGTCGTGCCGGAGTTTTGGGAGCAGCTACAGCAGCAGGACGCTTCAGGGATGGGGTAGTAGTGGGCTCAGTTGCTGGCTTCGTAGGAGGGGGCAGATCGGCTGTCGGAGATTTTGAAGGCCCTTGGGGGGGCTGAGCAGGTTTGATAACCTTGGCGGGTTGCTTCAAGTTCGGCACTGGTGAGGCTGCAGGCTGAGTTCTACTTGGCTGTTGTGCCTGGGAGAAAGTGGGTGGTTTAGGAGCAGATGGCGCTGTGGGTTTTTTGGGGGAAAGCCCTGGCTGCACAGCAGCTTTCGAAGGGCTAGCAACTTTGGGCTTAGATGCCACAATCTTAGAGGGAGAGGGCTCAACGTCGTTCGCAGCTTTGCGCACTTCCAAAATCTGTAACCCACCTGGGGCTTGAGCAGCAGATTCTTCAGGCTTAGGGGAAACTTTATCGGACTGTTGAGGTCGTACTTGACTGGACTCAGACACTGCCCCCAACCGTTGTCGAATCTTATCGGCGTCGCTAACACTAATGGTGCTGCTATGGCTTTTCGCAGTTATGCTCAACTCCTCGCATGCATCCAAAATATCTTTATTTTCCCGGCCAAGTTCTCGCGATAGATCGTAAATGCGCACCTTGGTGCTGCTGCGGCTGGTGGAATTGGCTTGGGGCGAAGTTGGGGTCATATAGAGTTGGGTCAGGATGATATCGACGAAGGTGCAACGAGAAGGGGGGAGTAGATCGGAAATTACACGCCTGTAAGACCCATCTAAAGCCTAATCAAAAGTCACGAGTGGCGACACACAGCTTGAAGCTACTGCAAGGGTACCTTATCACTGTTTTCAAAGAGCGCAGCACTGGGTGGACGGTCTACCAGAATAACGAATTCGAAGCTGAATTACCAGTTCTGAATGATGGCAACGTACTTATGGCTCATCTATCTAATACCTTCAGTATTAGGATTCCCCCTGAGACTATTGCTATCACCTGAGAAAAGACTTTCACCTTAAGAACATTCTAACTGAATCGTACAAACCTATTTCTTGGATCGTCCTACCGCAACATCAACATCCTTGGACTAGGCATCCGGAGATGTTTGAACCATAGCAAGCAGTCGTTTGTATATATCTTTGGGGACAGGCGAGCGGAGAATGTGTGCTAAGCGATTTTTTTTCTCGATCCGGAAAATACACTCTTCTGTCGGACACAAGTAAGCAGATCTCCCCATGCCGCTACCAATACAAACCTTTCCCGAATCATACTGACGTACAATCCTCAGAAACTCTGTTCGGGGGGCACGGCGTCGGCAAGCGGCACAGCAGCGTATTGGTGCAGAGGCAGTCATGGTTGCGGATGGTATTGCTGGGTATAGGGTATTGCGGCTCTTGCTGCTCGACAGTAGGTCATAGCCTTAGATACCCAATCGGGTGATGGATGAATCGCGTCAGCCTGACTCTGAGATTGCGCCGTACAGTGTTTGTTGTTTGCGACCTAGAGCCTTTGCTTTATACATAGCAGCATCCGCATCTTTGAGAATCGTTTCGGGGTCGCGATACCGAATGTGGCTGTTAACAATACCAATACTCACTGTGGCCACAACCTGACGATCTCCTAAGTCAAATGGCAATCTTAGAGATTGGAGCATCCGATTAGCCACTCGCTGCGCTTCATCTGCCTCGCGGATATGTTCCAGCAATACAGTAAATTCATCGCCACCCAATCGGGCAACAGTATCTCCTTCCCTCACGCAACTTTCTAATCGATGTGCCAAAGCAATCAGCAATCGATCGCCAACTTCGTGCCCCAACAAATCGTTGATTTCTTTAAACCGATCGCAATCTAAAAACAGAACAGCAAAATCATGGCCAGTTTTAAAAGAGTGGAAGCGTTCGCAGGCGCGGCTGAGTCGCTTGAGCAACAGGGTGCGATTGGGGAGGCCCGTTAGAGAGTCGTGCAGCGCCTCGTGGCGCAGCTGGAGTTCAACTTGTTTGCGTTCGGTAATGTCCTCTAGCATGACTAAGGTAACGGGATCCTGACCTATCCCGACGAGAACCGTGACGGTCATCCCCAGCCAAATCTCTTGACCGTTCCTACATCGATACCGCTGCTCTGTCCGATCGGCCTCACCCATAGGAGGTGGAGGGTTGGCCTCTCTAGAGGGAGGGTCTGCAGCCTGATTGGGTAGCACAGCTGGCAAGCGATCGCCGGGCAGGACATTCGCAGAGTTAACCTCCTGTGGGTCGCCGGTGGCATAGGGGGGAATGCCGATCCTTGGTAAGGCAATTCCCAACTGCTCGAAGGAACAGCCCATAAGGTCTGCCTCTTCAACGCCAACAATATTGCACAGAGCGGGATTAACCTGTTGGATAATGCCGCTTGCCGCATCAGCCAACGCAATGCCAATAGGGGCCCGATGGATAATCTGTCGGAATCGTTCCTCGCTTTGCTGCAAGCGAGTAGCGGCCTGACGACGCTCCGTAATATCGCGCAAGGTAACGGTAAATAAGGAATCGTCGCGAACTGTGATGTTGGTTACTGACACCTCAGCCCAAAACCGACAGCCATTAGCCCGTAGAGCCTCTACCTCTTGCCAGCGCCCTACCAAACAGCTGGCATTTTGCTCCTGAACGGACAATACATCTGCTTCTAGCTGCTCACGCCATGGATAGTCAATAGCAAATTGAAAAAAAGGCTGGCTGATAACCCCATCGTCTGACAGAGAAAACATCCGTTCAGCAGCAGGGTTATATTCAAGAACTTTGCCTTGTCTATCGAGCACCACAATAGCGTCTAAGGAGTAGCGTACCAAGGCCCGCTGTCGGGCAACGAGCAACTGCAATTGCTCGCTCATGCGGTTGAAGGCACCGGATACCGTCGATAGTTCTTGGCCACCCTTCCGCTCTGGTAGTCGTTCCGAAAACTGTCCAGAGGCAATTCGCTCGGTCACCGTAACCATTTGCTTAAGGGGACCGGTAATGGTGCGGCTCAACATCAAAGCCAGCAGCGTACTCACGGCACCTGCCCCCAGAGCCACCTCTAAAGCATTGACCCAGGTCCGCTGGATATCTTGCTTGAGCATGACTGTCGACAGCTCAACAACAGCAATTTGGCCTGCAAGTTCAGACCTAGCGCTTCGATCCAGGCCAGCTACATTTTGGGGGGTTACCCGTCGAGCGGCGAGCAGATGATCGGATTGCCAATAAAATTGCGTAGTGGTGCGCTGGTGCAAGCTTCTTAGTATTTCTGGAGAAACTGTTTTCATCCCTCCACTAACTCCCGCAAAGACCCTGCCATCAACGGTGTAAAGGGCTGCTCTCAAAGCATCGTTCCCATCTATGGTTGATGGCAGGAGTAAAGAATCGAGCGCTTGCATCTCCTCTTGCACTTGCAACGTGACCGCAGCCAGTTCCAAACTGTTGAGCAATAGCTCTGCCTGTCCTTCAAGCTCGGCCTTAAATTCTCGACGCTCGCGGTCAATCGTGAGAAACGTCACGCTGGTGATAGATGAGATCGCTAGCCCTGCCATGGATAGCATTAACCGAACCGGCAACAAGCGCAGTCCCCACTGCAATCTGAATCGCTGAAAAGAGAAAAAACTCACAGGTTTCCAAACAACTCAAAACATCGGACTAGAGACAGACATTCAGCTGCAACTAACGCTTCATCTAACAAAAACAGCGCAGCAGCGGCAAGCCAGCCAAAATTTCCAAACTTTTGAATTCTTATCTGTGTAGGACTTCCCCCGCCTTAAATGCAACACCTCAGGCAGGCTCAACGGCAACTCTAGCTGCCAGTCACCCTCACAAAGCTCGATCGCAATGACTTACTTGTGGTTGATGACCTGGGCGATATTAAAACATCTGAGGTAGAAACCTCCAGACCGTTCTAGTTGAGAGCAATCCAGGCGCCCGCCTAGGAGACTGATAGTCAGAACGCCCTAGCACTTGCCAACCAACTATGGTGGAGGAAACCCAAAAATAGTGGTTGCCTAAATGGGGATCGTTAAAGATGCGCAATAAAGGTTAATGGTTGACAATTGCATTGGAAAGCAGCAAAAACCGGAAGCCAAGGATGGGTTGGATCTAAACTTGATTATTGTAGCGGGGCTGGCGGGATTCGAACCCACGACCTAGCGCTTAGGAGGCGCTCGCGCTATCCAACTGTGCCACAGCCCCAAAACCTTGCGCCACAAACTTTTGAACTGGTTTCTACAACCATTCCGGACAACAGAGACCAACCGAAAATAGACTCAAAAAGCCTGGAATAACCAACTTTTTTGAGCCAACTTTGAACCATCTGGATATGTCTCGGAAACAATGGACCGTAGAGATCGTCAATAGGCGATCACAAGGTTATCGAGTTTTAGTTTATCAGCGCAAAGCTTCACTGTACCTAGTAGCGACACTTCCGCCTAAACCGGAGGAGGGGAAAGCTAAGCGGAGACGGCTACCTGCTGTGGCCCCTGCAACCGTTGAGGAGTTGCAATAAGGTCTTGAATCACTCAATAAACAGTAGATGATTCTGGGAAGAGATCCAACATGGCCGAACAAAGCGAAGTAACTATCGAACTCATCCTCAAATCAATGATTGCTGAAGGAACCCTGGTTAATACGGATGGGTACACCTTCGACAATCCTCTGGAGGACTGGGGCTGTCTTCATCAGACGGTTTGTCACAGTGCGAGTGAATATGCTCGAAATGATGATGGAGACTGAATTTGTGAGGAAGTCTGGTCATTACTTCGCTCTTGGATAAGGCCTCCTCAAGAGTTTTCCCAAGAGTAAATACCCTTGTATCTGGGTTTCTCGCATTTGCCAACATTACCAATTAGTGAGGCAAGGCTCTGCTCGCTAGCATGTTACAGACTTTGTTGTCCAACTCCCCGCAACACCTATAGAACCGGGTTGTTAATACAACTTTAAGCTGCAAATGCACTTTGCTTTTGATCGCATCAAAAGATTGCCAATCGCCACATACAGCCATCTCTATTTATATCCTTTCCAGTCAAACTCGACCTCAGGCCATTCGGTACCTTGCAAAGTTGGCTTGGCATATTTCTCCAATAGTCTGGTTGAAAAGTCCAGGAAACCGCGTACTTTTTCTTCAAAAGTCCCAGAATAACTGCTATATCGGAACCCCTCAGGATTGATTTCAATGCCATGATACTGCTTTATGTAGTGTTCAATATCGAACCATTCTCCTGTCGATAAATTTGAAATATAAACACTGGAAATAGATGGTTTTCCTGGGAATTGAGATGGAAAAAAGGTTATCTTGATTGACCGATCTGCACTAGAATTTTCAAGACGAAAAATATAGCGTTCGAACTTGGTTCCTGGTTTGTCAACTTCTCTTTCTACAAATTTATAGGATTTCTCTCGGAAAAAATTACAGGCTCTAATTTCCTTCTCAAAATCATCTGCACTCCACTGCATATCTAATCTCCTGGGAATAAAATTGATTTTTCAAGTGTATAGAAAATGCTAAAACCACTTTCATTGAATCGTCCAAGTGGATCGCCAGTATCAATAACAGTATAACCTTGGTCTTTTAATTTCTGGGCCCACTCTCGATTTAGCTCGAACAGTTCAATTTTCTTAAGATCACCTGCATTTGCCCCAAGCTTCATAGCATCGTTGAATCCTTGAAGAACAGTATTTGGAATCTGAGTATTGTCAAAAATCTCGACGTCAAAGCCTTTGTCCCTTAAAATATCTGCTTTTTCACCTATTTGACTCATGCCACGACCTATGAGCGCTACTTTCCCATTTGTTCCGGGACGAACCCGATTTGCTTGAACACCTAGTTCTGCTAATTCTTCAACCGTGCTGAACGGAGATGCGCTATTAGCCTTTCCACCAATCGTGTCTAAGCTGCCAGGATCTAGGGCGTCATCAGCTCCACTTAAACCATTATTTTTGCTGCGTAAGTTATCAGCAAACCCACCAAAATTATCGGCAAGCCCACGAATGTTGTCGGATAGCTTGCTGAATTGTTTCCTGAACCCGATTGCCCCTCCATCAAGAGCACCACGCAGCAATGCCCGCGGATTAGCGATCCCATCAAACAATCCCAGATCCAAGCCAACTGATAGTAAACCCGCTAATTTTCGGGAGGGATCGCCACTCGAAAATGCAGAACGAATTGTTTCGTAAGAGTCCGCCAGCCCTTTTGCCAAGAGCCCCGAAAGCAGCCACGTTCCCAGGGCATTTTGCAACATGGCATTTACAAGTGTTGGGCCAAAGACGAAGCCCAAACCACCCGCTGCCGCAGAAAACAGGACGCTCCCTATCGAAGACCGTTCCCCTCTGGCATAATCTGAGGCGAGCTGCGACCCCCCTCCCAAAGCAGCACCGACTAAAAATTTTCGGCTGGCAAGGCCGCTCAGAGTAGACTTGATAGCCTTCGAAGCACTGACGTTACCAATGCTGAAGTAGCCGCTGGGATCGGTATAGGTGACTGGATTGGCGTGAGCGTAGAGGTAGCGGTTTTGAGATAGAGGATCGGTGATAAACCCTTCAAACGCATCGCGACTGATAAATCTTCCAGTGTTGGGGTCATAATACCGCTGGCGCAAGTAATAGAGTCCTAACTCCTGCTCAAACTGCTCGCCTGCAAACAAGTTGTCCACCTGCTCTGCAGCCTTAGCCCCCAACAATTCACCGAACGCTAAGTAATCGAAGCTCTGCTGAACGTTCCCCTCGCCATCTGTTACCACACGAGTACTACCTAACCCATCCGTATGGAAAACCGAGGTCTCATCCCCCTGCAGTTTGGCAATCAAATCCAAACCGTAGACAGAGAACTCTATGAGACCATCGCTATTCAGGGACTCAAGCACCTGCGCATATGGCCGATTCTTATCCACCACATACGTGGTCGTCTCGCCATTGATACTGCTGCTTACCTGAATGCCTGCGCTGTCATAGACGTAGAAAATCTCGTCGCCATTGGGTAATACAACCCGAGACAGACGATTGGCATCATTCCACTCAAACAGAGTGCTACTGCCATCGCTGCCAGCCCGACTGAGCAAATTGCCATTGCTGTCATAGCTATAAGTGATGGTGTTGTTTATTTCTCCATCAACCGAGCTTACTTCTGCTAGTAGCTGATAGTTGTCGTTGTAGGTGTAAGTGGTCACCCCCTCCAGTGAATCTTGGCGGGTGAGTCGATTCCCCATTCTGTCATAGGTGTAGCTGATGGTGCGTCCGTCATGAATCGGGTCGTTCGGGTCGGTAATACGCTCTTGAACGAGGCGATAGAGATCATCGTAAACGTAACGGGTGATACGTCCGTCGTGATCGGTAATTTGTAGACGATGGCCAACTTTGTCGAGGGTGTACTCATAGCCCGCAATTACCGTCTCTTGGCCAGTGGTGGGATCAAATCGAACGGTGGTGATGCTGGTGAGGCGATTGAGACTGTCGTAACTCCTTCGTTCTTCGGTACTGTTGGGCAGTTCGGTTTGAATAAGGCGTCCAGCGAGATCGTAGTGGTAGGTGGTGACACCGTCATCAGGATCGGTGATGGTTTCTAAACGATTCTGGGCGTCAAACGTATACGTCGTCGTGCTGTGGGGAGTGATGACGGATGTGCGGTTGCTGGCATTGTCGTAGGTGTACTCGATGGTGGGACCGCCGGGACGTATGTAGGGGCCGTCGGGATCGGTGCGGGAAATCAGGCGATCGCGGTAATCGTACTCGTACCGAGTGATCCCCCGACCGTCGGTCAGGGTCTCGATTTTGCCGGTGGGGGTGTAGGTGTAGTAGACGTCAGCATTGGTGGTGTAGTCGGCGGTGACTAAGCGATTGAGGGCATCGTACTCGTAGGTGGTGGTGTCGCCGTTAAAGTCGGTATACGAGGTCAGGTTGCCGTTGGCGTCGTAACCGTAACTGGCCCGCTCGCCTTCGGGTAACTCAATTCCAGTGCGTCGTCCGAGGCTGTCGTACTCGTAGCGAGTGGAAATCTGATTGGCATCGGTGCTCCCGACAAGCAATCCCAGCGGATCGTAGGTGTAGTCGGTGCGGCCATCCAAAGCATCGACAATCCCCTTAAGACGGCCCAAGGGATCGTAATCATATTGGGTGGTCTTACCTTCTTGGTCGGTGGTAGAGGTTTGCTGACCGAGTTCGTTGAATGTATTGGTTCCCGAGGTCCCGTCGTTATAGGTGGTCCGAACGAGATCTCCCGCTTTGTTGTAGGTAAATTGAGTCTCTTGGCCCAGCGGATCGATCTGTTTAACCACCTGAGCGATCTCGTTGTATTCAACCCGAACTCGAGCATTGTCTGCCAGGGTGTCGGGGGTATCGTCTGCCAGGATAGTCTCCGTAAGTCGACCTAACTTGTCGTAGCGGTATTCCGTCCTGTTACCCAGGGCATCGGTCCGGGACTTGACCCGGTCGTTGCTGAAATATTCCATCGCGACTCGGGGATTATCCTTCAAGTACTCGGGGGCTTCATCTGGATAGACAACCTCCGCCCAATCAACCGATTCAAGGGTTTCACCAGGGGCGATCGCTGCCAGAAACTGCTCCAGACTGTCGGACTCTTTTGGATAAATCTCCTCAATGATGCGACCGGCCGCATCGTACGAGTAGTGAACGATGTGACCACCTGCATCGATTTGAGCGCGTATCCGACCGCGGTGATCGTAAAGGGTAATGCTGCGCAAATTGTCAGCCAGATCGTCTGGAGTGTCGTCCGCAAAGATAGTCTCGACCAACCGCTCGCTCGCGTTATAGGTATATTGCGTCCGATTCCCCATGCGATCGGTCTGGGCCTTGACCTTGCCATCGCTAAAGTACTCCTTGGATGTTCGAGGATTATCCTTCAGGTACTCGGGTGTTTCGTCCGGATAAACGACCTTCGTCCAATCCACAGACTCCAGAGTTTCCCCAGGGACGATCGCTGCCAGCAATTGCTCCAGCGACTCCGTCTCCCCGGGATAAATTACCTCGGTTACCCGGCCCAAGACATCGTATGCGTAATGAACCACCTCACCATTGGCATCGATCTCGCCACGCAGGCGACCGCCGCGGTCGTAGAGAGAGATGCTGCGAGGATTGTCCGTAAAATCTTCTGGCGTTGCGTCAGCGTAAATTGTCTCCACCAGCCGATCGCGATCGTTGTAGACCAACTCCGTCCGCTGCAATTTGGCATCGGTAATTGCTGTCATGTTGCCGACAGCGTCATATTCAAAGCTGGTGATATTCCCAGCGGGATCTTCCGTGGCAGTGACGCGACCCTCGCTGTCGTAAGTCCACCGGGTCGTCAGCTCTTCAGCTACGCCGCTAGCGTTCGTTACGGTGTGGGTTTCTGTCAGCCGTTGTCCGCGAATGTCGTAGGTGTAGGTGGTTGGGTTGCTGAAAAAGTCGGTGGTGCGGGTAATGTTACCGAAGGAATCGTATTCTAGAGTGCTTGTATTGCCGTCAGAGTCAGTGAAGGTAATCGGTCGTCCGTAGCGATCGTAGGTCGTTTGTAGAACTCGGCCTGCGGCATCGGTTGTAGACAGAATATTGCCCAGTTCATCGTGGGTATAGCGAATTTGTTCGCCCAGAGGACTGAGAACAGTCGTTACGTTACCGTTGGCATCGTAGAAGAACTTCTGCGTTGCACCAGTTACATCGGTTACGGTTAGGGGCTTGCGATCGGGACGATGGGTAGCAGTTGTGGTACTTCCCTGCGGTCCGGTCTCATCTGTCACGAAAGTTTCGCGAACTCGATTGTTGTTGTTGTCGTATTCGTAAAACTGCTGATTGCCAAGAGCATCGATGCGTCGAATGATGTTGCCGCGATCGTTGTACTCGTTCAGCGTGGATGCGCCATATACATCCGTCAGTACTTCGATGGAATTCTCAGGATCGTAGGTGAGGGAAATTGCTTCTCCAGTGGCATCGAAGATCCTCGAGAGGCGTCCGCTCTCGTCGTAATCTGAGCGAATGCCCTGTCGTCCCAACGGATCGGTAATGGTGTCTAAGAAGTGGGAACGGTTGTCGCTGTATCCAAATTGGGTGGTGTTATTTTCGCGATCGGTGACGGCAATCAGGTCCCCCGCAGCATCGTATTCGTAGCGAACGCGGTTCCCTTCAGGATCCACTAACGCAGAAATGCGTCCTTTGGCATCTCGTTCGAAGGTAACGGTTTTTCCTGCAGAGCTAACGATACTGTCATCGCTGAATGTCAGGCGATCGCCGTAGCGATTCTCGACTGACTCCAAGTCTCCAGTCGCCGCATCGATGCGGTAGACCAAACCTTCTCGGGTCGTAAGTTTGTAGTACCCGCCAAAGCCCGATGCGGCATCTTCCGGATTGTAACTGCTGCCATTAAGCCCAACGAACGATCCATCAGCTGTACGTGCCAGTCGAACATCTTCAACTTCAAGGGTGACAGTCACACCTGCATCTGCCTTGAATCTTGGTCGGTATAGCGTTGGATCGCTTTGTCCCAATGACGGGAAATAAGCTGAAATCGAATCGACCTCTGGTGCAAATGTAAACGCTTGTCTCTCGCCTCCTGGCAAGGTGATAAAAACCCTCGTATTGGCATCAAAGGCTTGCGTTCGGATGCCAAATTGCTCGTAACTTTCATCTCGACCGAGGCTAGTACGCAGATCGGTATCCCTAAACTCCATCCTCCAGCCGTAGCCAAAGTCATCAGTGGCATTGGAGTTCAGAGAGTCGTAAGTTCTAGTGACCGCGATCGAAAATCCAGACACCGGAATCGCGAGATCGGTGAACGATACCTGGAAGTTCCCAAGCTTCAATCCTCCAGAAACGTTGACAGTCTGTTCGACGGTATTGGTATTGCCAGTTAGATCGATCGCCTCCAGCCGCAGAGTATAGGCATTGTTCTGAAGTAGCGTCGGGTCGAACGTGCCCAATATTCCGTCTGTGACGAGTTCAGAGCTGCGGAAGATCTCGGTAAAAGCATCTGTGCCAATAGGAGCAACCGAGAGGCTGTAGTAGTCCAGGTTGTCATCTGCAACGGTACCGATGAGTTCGGTGGGGGCAGTAATGAATTCAGCCAGTTGTTCGGTCAGCAGCTCCAGTTGAGGAGCTTCAACGTCGCTGGAGTCAAAGACTGTAAAGAGGGTTTTTGCTGTTGAGGTATTGCCAGCAGCATCTGTGGCAGTGGCGATCGCCACAAAATCGCCTACCTCATCTGGCTCAAATTGGTAGAAACTCTGCCAATCGAGGGGAACTTCAACTCCGTTAATTGTCAGCGAAAGCGAGGACACGCCGACGTTGTCGAAGGCATCCGCCAGCAAAGAGATGCTCTCGCCAAGTCCCACCCGAGTATTTGAAGCTAGAACTTCCACTTGGGGCGCAACTTCATCGATCGCCACCTCCAGCTCGAACTGCTGATTCACTCGCGCATCGCGTGAATCTATAACGGCCACCTCCACTGTCACGGAGCCTGCATCAACAGAATCTGGAGTCCAGCGGATGCGGCCTAGATTGTCAACAGTCATGCCCTCAGGAGCACTTACCAGTTCGTAGGAGAGAGAATCTCCATCAACATCCCTTGCGCGCAGATCGTATTGATACTCTTCGCCAATCGCCGCTGCTGTCTTTGGCTCCGACAGGATTTCCGGCGGCGTGTTGGTGGACACCTCCAGGTTGAAGCGTTGGGATCCGATCGCTCCCGATTCATCCACAGCCCCTACAGTGACGGACACTCTCCCGATATCGTCAGCAGTCGGAGCCCAAGTCAGTAGACCGGTGGTGGAGTCGATCTCCATACCAGCCGAACCATTCAACAGTTGGAAGGTAAAGCTGTCCTCGGGGTCGGGATCGCTAGCAGTAACTTGATAGCTATAGGTCTCTCCAGGAGTCGCGTCAAATGTAGGTGCAGAAGTAATCGCAGGGGCCCGATTGATCGCTTCTGCAGCTGTGAATACATAGAAACTGTGGTCGGTGCTGGCTCCAAACCTATCGCTCACTTCGACTGCGATCGCGGATGCACCAACTGAGTCGGGAATCCATTCAACGAGTCCGGTAAGCTCGTCAATTTGGGCTCCCTCTGGAGCATCGGTGAGACGGTAGGAGAGAGTGTCTCCCTCTATATCAATCGCCTTCACCTGATACCGGTAGGGATTACCGACAGAAGCCTGAGTGCTTGGAGTGGAGGAAATGATGGGGGCTACGTTGATACCCCGTACGTTGATTTCAAAGGTTTGCGAGGTCGACGCGCCATTGGGATCGCTCGCTCGGATAGACACTTGATGGGGACCCAGTTGCTCGGCTGTCGGTGTCCACAGCAATTTGCCGTTTTCTGCATCGAATCTCATGCCGATTGGGCCTGAATCGAGACCCAAAGCCACCAGATCTCCATCGGGATCGATCGCTTCCAAGTCGTATGCATACTGCCGTCCGATTGTTGCAGCTAAGGCAGGGTTGCTCACAATTGCCGGGGCAGAGTTGTTGAGCTGGCTGACGACATTCAAGTTGAAGGTTTGCCGGGCTGTCCCACCGCGATCGTCGCTGACCTCAACCGTTACGGTGCGATCTCCGAAGTATTCAGCATCAGGTTGCCAAGCAATCAGCCCATTTGGATCGATAACCATTCCCTCAGGTGAATCCAGCAAGTGATAGGTGAGGGAATCTCCATCAAGATCTCTCGCAGTAACAGAATAGAAATAAGGGCGATCGAGCGCTGCAATACCGTTTGCAGTTGAGGTAATCTCTGGAACTTGATTTTCTAGCGTCGGTTCAACGGCTAGTAATGAAAGTTGTGTAAAACCTTGACCTCCATTCCCATCGTCAGCCACAATATTAAAAGTGCGATATTGTGATGTTTCGCCCGGAAGAAATGTATTAAATTGAGCGTACCAAGTCAGTTCTCCCGTATTGGGATCGATCAACGGGCCACCATAAGACGTCCCACTTAATCGATAGGTAATTGCATCACCATCCGGATCGAAGGCGTCAAAATCAAAGCTAAATTTTTGTCCAACAGGAACAATAATCGGCTCCTGTGGAACTGCCTCAAAAATAGGGCTTTGATTGCCGAGTTCAACTCCTATTTGAAAGCTCTGTAGATCGATTCCTCCACGACCATCATCGACTTTTAAAATAACGTCGTGAGTTCCCACTTGATCGACAGTAGGCCGCCAAGAGACTAATCCATTGGGAGAGACAGCGAGACCATTTGGATTAACAACAGCACTGTAGGTGAGAGAGTCACCATTACGATCTTCAGAAATAGCTTGATAGAGTAATTGTTCGTCAGTACTTACGTCTGCTATGGGAGTGCTGATAAAGTTGGGAGAAAAATTCTCAGTTGTTTGTGTGATACCCGCAAAATCAATCCGGGAAATTTCTTCTCCAGACTCCAAGCTCACTTCATATTGTTGTAGATTTTCTGAGTTAACAACCCATCCAAAAGGCAACTCCAAACCTACGGTATAGTCTCCAGCTTCGACCGTAAAGGCATAGTTTCCATACTTATCTGTTGTCGTATGGAGTTCTTCTAAATCTCTTTGTCCATTCTTATTTTCATCGAGATAGACAGTCCAGCCTTCTAAGCCAGGCTCTGTTGGATTAGGAGCTTGAAACCCTTGTAATGAGAATAACCGAGCTTGTGTCTTTGACGGATCGTCAGCGAATTCTGATTTTACAACAAAAAGAATATCACCCGTCAAGGGGTCTACAGTAGCGCCAGTGGTTTTTCTGCCTGCATTAGTTTCTGCCCAACTTGGGCTGTAGAATGAATAGTCATCCAAGATTTTAAATCGGACGATTTGCTCTCCAGTCGAATATATCCGAGAGCCATTTGTATCTATTTCATAAACTGACGCAGGATGAGTAACATCCGATCCAGGAACTTCACCTTCAGTGGCGAGTATACTAGGTATTTCGAATAGAGGAGAGCCAAGAGGGATAGGTGTAAATCCATCCCCCTCATCATCAGGGAAAACTATATCTGGTATTACTTCGACGGCATCATAAGTACCGTTTCCATCAGCCTCTAAAATAACTGTATGGGAGTTGCCATTTTCATCAATGACTTTGAATCTTCCTGCTCCAGGGAAACCTTCTGGTACAAAATATAAGGACCTTGCTGGACCGAACGATGGGAATCCTAAGCTAGTCAGATTTATTTCTTTGTCCGGCTTAGTACTCCCTGGAAGAAATTGAAGAATCGTATTCTTCTTGCCGCTTCTTGGCCAAGCATTTACAAACAGAATTCCATCAGAATTGTATGCAAAATCTCCAAAACTGTTAATTCTATAGTCGACTTGAATATACGGATCGGGATTCTCTTTCAGCCCAATAATGTGATCTCCGGCCCCACGAACTAAACCAAACGAGGTAATATCAATATTGAAGAAGTTATGATTCCCAATCAAAACACCATCTGTATTTAACTCGCTAATTGCGATTCCGTTAGCCGAAGCGATCTCTGGGACAAGCCCCAAATCATAAAGAGTATATGCATCTGAATACTCTGGTGTGACATACAAGTATCCCGGAGCTAATCCATCGGGAGGAATTGGAACAGTTCTTCTATTAACTCGTTTTGTTGTTCCAAAGGGATAATAGACAAGGTCCTCAGTTGCGAGCTTTGCCAAATTATTGGGATCCCCTCCCCCTTCGATCCCATTCCCATCCAGGTCGTGAAACACCGAACCAAAAATACTCGCTGGGGTTTCATTGGAGACAGTAAGAGTAAAGCCTTGAGTCTCAATCCCTCCTCGGCCGTCTAACACTTGAATTTCAATCTCGTACAACCCTGCATCAGCAGCCGTCAAATTATCCCAACGCAATTCACCACTTACCGGATCGAGTTCTAACCCTTGTGGTCCCTGAACCAACCAATAGGTCAGCTCGTCCCCATCTGCATCCACCGCCCCCATCCGATAGGTGTAGCTCTGCTGTGCTACGTTCACCGTCGAGATTGGTTCGGTGTAGATAAACGGAACAGAATTGCCAATCTCATCCCCAACCACAATCTCAAATGTTTGTTGGGCAGTTCCCCCCCGCCCGTCTTCTACCTGAACCTGTACTGACTGCGTGCCCACTTGCTCGGCCAGCGGCGTCCAACTCAGCACTCCTGTAGAAGGGTCGATCTCCAAACCATCCGGCCCATCCGCAAGGCGATAGGTTAGCTCGTCCCCATCTGCATCTCGACTCAGTATTTCGTATCGATAGTTAGTTCCCACTGAGGTCTCAACCGCTGGGAACGACACAATCGTGGGTGGTCGGTTGGGTGTGCCACTATTCACCGAGAGGGTATAGCGTTGCAGGTCGCGTCCCCCTCGCCCATCTGTCACCTCTAGTGCGATCGCATGTGTTCGTTCATCCTCAGCCTCGCTCAACCAACTCAATTCTCCAGTTACTTCATCTATCTCTAAACCCTCTGGTCCCGATAACAATCGATAGGTCAGCTCATCACCATCCAGATCGGTGGCGCTGGCATCGTAGACGTACTGAATGCCAGCTAACACCTCTAATTCCGGAGCGGAGACAAATTCTGGAGACCAATTGAGCTGACTGAAAAACTTCAGGTCGAAATCAAACTGAACTTGATTGGGATTGGAGAAAATGAGCTGGCTTTTTGCAGTCGCTTCATCTGTTGACCAAACGCCATCATCGATTAGCTGGGTTATGTTTAGGTAGGGTAATCCTTCCGGCGTGAAGCCATCAAACTTCACCAGTTCCACATCCAGTGCACTGATATTGCTCACTGCTGCAATCAGTTGCCCGCCCAGACTGAATCCACCAACATTCGTGGCGGTAAATTCAACAATCAGCCGATTGTTCGGTACATCCCAACTCGTCTGTTGATAGTCGGTGCGAACAGTGGCCGACACCTCCTCTAACGCTGAAAAGTCAACAGGTGTAGCGTTTGTTGAGAGTGTTGTAGCTGGTGCATTGGTGGGTGCTAGATCGCCTGGAGCTTCAATGAGCTCAACGCCCTGAATTGCAGCGGAACTCTCTGTATCTCTGTCATTGTTGATCAGGCGAAATACAAGACGAGCCTCAGTACCTGCTGCTACTCCAGCCAAATCCAGCATCACAGTCTGGCCGTCGATCGTCACCCCAGTCGCAAGAATCGTTTCTTCCCCTTCTGTCATGTTGAAGAACGCCGAGTGGCCCTCTCCAATGGTGTGAACTAATGACTGACCGCTGCTGTCGAGCAATGCCACCTCAAAGGCATCATTAATTCCAGCCAGGTCAGTTTTGTCAAACTCAACATTCTCCAAAGAAAATGTCAGTAGAGATGAAGTATCCGGTACCAAGATGATTTTTTCAGAGATGACGGTAAACGCATCTTCTTCCTGCAATACCAGAGGGGGTTTAACTGGCAATCTTTCGATCAGGCCAATGAAACTGGACTGATTCCCAGCAGTATCTACAGAGATAGTTGTCAGCTCATTGATACCTTCTACCAAGGCCACATTGGGAAATTCGAAGAGCCCGGTTTCATCGGCAACAACACTTGCCCCGGTTTCCTGCAAGGTGACTGTTGCCCCTGCTTCCGTTTGACCCACCAATGTGACGAGTTCGGTGCTCGTTTGGCGATCGCCAAATGGCTCAGAGTCAGACTCCCGAGCTAAATCGAAGCTGGGCTGTTGGAGTGATGTATCCAAGGTAAAGGCAAGCGTTGCTCGGCTAGCATTTCCGCTGGCATCAATTGCCTCTACCTCCAATTGGTAGGAGGTATCCTTGAGTTCCCCACCGAAAAGACTTTCAAGAGAAGTACGATTCAGTTGGAACGAACCATCCGCCATTCTTTGGGACAAGATGTCGCCTGCCGTTGAGTTAGTGGTTCCGATAAATTGTGCTGTTAGCGATTGCAACTCGCGATCGTCTATCACCACGCCAGAAACGATTGGGTCAGAGGTCAAACCATCCGATGCTCCTGTATCGTTGGCCAACCCCACCTCTAATTGAGGAGCAGCCGTATCTGGCTCGGGGGGTGACTCGGAAGCACCATGCGAACCCGCAAATACCCTGACATAGCCGTTGAAATGAATATTCTTTTTTGCTCCAATCGAACCGTACAGCGTGGAGCTTTGGTTGAACTTGAAAGTCGAAGCTGTGAGCAACTCTGCTCGAATATCCGCACTGGCATTAAATGTTAGATTCCCTTGAGCAACTACTTGTAAGAAGTCATCCGCATCAACGGTTTCCGTTCGACCGTTGAAGTAAGTATTCTTACCCGATGCAAGTACATTTTTACCCTCAAATACTGCTCGCGAATTTACATTGAGCGAGCCGGAGGCATAAACTTCTAAGTCTTTCGCCTCTATTTCTTTCAGGTTCACATTGCCTTTGTTGGCTACCAAAACCACATTCTCAAAGATGGTGTTGCTGTGAACGTTAATTGTCCCGGAATCCACAATGATTACCGTATTTCTGAGTTCTGTTCCATTGGGTATCCTTAACCCTCCCTTTCTCACTCGTAGATATGTCATCTCAAAGGTAGAAGGTCCATTGGGTACTGTTTTTGACCAATCTGTTCTCGAGTTGATTCTGGAAAGACTTTTGACTGATGCAATCTCGGCTGGAAAGTTACTTATTCTGGAATCTCGCAATTGATGCCAACTGGGAACATTTACCGTTTGGGCTTCCACCTCCTGTGGAGTATCTAGATTGCTATAGAGATTTTTGGGTGCTTTTATGTATCTGTAGTTTGCCGAGACTGCCAGCGTTCTATCTCTCAGAATAGGAAGCCCTAGATTGTCCAAGACTGGATTATTGTATTCGTCTCGTTTAACTGGTAAGTCCGGACGACTGTTTATGATGAATCCTTTGTTAGCATAGAAAAACGTATCGTCACTAAGGTCATTGGAATCTCCATCAAAGTCTCCTCCATGGTTGAAATAAATCTTCTTTTCTGAAATGACTGAGAACAGCTGTATATCATCCGATTCCTTTCCTTCCAAGCTTGGAACGGATTGCTCTCTTAGTGCTAGATCTCCATAATCTATATGCCTATTACTCAAAATATCAGATGGAACTGTTGAAAATTTTCTATGCTTACTTCTACTGGATTTCGGTCTTGTGGGTGAATCTGGTTTCGCAGATCGCTTTGCTGATAGGGGGGATACCCTACTACAGGCTGATAATAATGGATGCGATCCTTTTGAACGAAATAGATTCTTCAAATCGTCTGCCTCTAGAGGAACGATTTCTAATTCATGTAGATCCTCTTCTTTGGAAATTAGAGCTGTATTACATACTGAAAATCTACTTCCGCTGTGAGGGAAGAGATTACCATCTAGAGTAGCCTGCTTGAGCGATCCGCCTATCTGTAGTTCGTCTTCAATTAACCAGGGGAGAATAGGATTTTGGTCGGAAGTGAGAGAGAATTTAGAAATAGACATTATTTTTGTGGGCAATTGCAAAACTGCTAAGGAACTTTTATTACTGGCACCATAATCGGAACGCTTCTTCAGGAGGTGAAGCGCAAAAAGATTAATAGGTGCCTATGAGAAGTTTGACGTGAGATGAAACTACATGAAGAGTGTTGATCGCTTCATCGGTGCTTCTACTTAGTAGGAATTTGTAAAGGATATTTTTTGGGTTTGACTTCTCAGTAATTGCTTTTGTGAAAGTCTTATGAACCTATTAAATTGCACATTCTTGGAGGTATGAAATCAAAAACTCTGATGCAGAAACAGTCTTTTGTTTCAAAGGAGAGCTTCCGATCTCAGGCTTTTTCATTGGCCGCGGTACGTACGGGGAAATTTATATTTTTAATGAAGATGCCACTTAGATCAGATACAAAGTCTTTTTGGTAGCCCTGGACAGGTAAACGATTGTCTGGGAAGTCCAGTCTCCCTTGCTTTTGGTGTGCACTAGGACTGACCACTTTTTGAAATGGCATCAAGGATCGGTAGCAATTTATGCATGTAAGAAGTTAGAACTACTTTTGGGTACGTCAGTTCGACAGTATCCTATGTTAAGAAGAGTGCTGGTGGTAGAGCCTTGAGTCCCTTGTGTTGAAGGTCTAAGGAAGGCATCGTGGGTCAACTAGGTATATGCAGCTAATCCAGCCGCCGATTGATCGCGATATTCTAGATACTGTGATGGCGAGAATGCTCGATCTGGAGAATATTCTTGAGTTGGTCGTTGACCGTCTCGATGAGCGAGTCCTTGCCCCAAAGGATTTTGTCTTTCAGCTTGACCAACTTCTACTTCATGTTTTTCCCTTTGAGATAAGACTGCCAGAACCATAGTCAAGCAATTACCATTGTCATCACTTCACCTTCACTCAACCGGGAGCGATAGAACACTGGCTGCTCTCCGGTGCCAGGGCTCGTTAGAAGACTCGAAGAAGTTAAGCCCACGTATTGATTTGCCAGGCCAAAACATAAAAAAGCGACGCTGAGGCGTCGCTTTTTTTTATACCCCCAAGGGGATTCGAACCCCTGTCGCCTCCGTGAAAGGGAGGTGTCCTAGGCCTCTAGACGATGGGGGCTAGCCACTGTCTTTAGGGCATTCTGCCCTTCGACCTCAACCATCCTAAGGGGGCAGATTTACGCTTGTCAACCAAAATTAAAATATTTCGGAGAAGTTTTTTATGTATCCCAAATACCCATAGGATGGCAAGTTCGGTCCCCCTAATGGGGATGGGGAGAGTCCTCGAAAGGTTCGATGTAATCGTGGGGTTCGAGGTGAATGGTGGCATGGATTTCACCGTATTTTTCCTGGAGTGCCAGCTCCACCAACTCGGAAATTCTGTGGGCTGACTCCACGTCCAACGGTTTGACCACCAGATGCATTTCCACAAACACCCGCTGCCCAACCACCCCTCGCGAAGAAATTTCGTGACAATTCAGGACCCCTTCCACCGACATCACCCGATCGTAGATGGCAGTAGGAGCGATCGCGACGCGATCGGTGAGAACGGGGACATTTTCCGTCAGAACTTCCCAGGCACTCCACAGTACTAAGGCACCGATGGGAAAGGCGAGGACTGTGTCTAGCCATATCCAGCCCTGTTGCGTTCCCCACAACCCCAACAACACTACGAGCGTAATACCCACATCGCTGAGAGTGTGGCGAGCATCTGCTAATAACAGACGGCTGTCAAGACGTTTTCCCTGTTGGCGTTCGTACAAGGTTACGACAATGTTGATGAGCAAAACGATAACCATGATTTGCAGGGTCAGGTCATCAATCGAAAGCGGCTTGGTAGTTCCGGCGTGAAGAATGCGCTCGAAAGCCACCTTGATAATTTCTAAAAAAGCCACGACTAGGAATGCCGCAATTCCCAAGGCACCAATCGATTCAAATTTGGAGTGACCGTAGGGATGATCCCAATCCGGTTCGGGCTTTGCCATCCGAATGGCCACCAACCCAAGGATATTGCTTGCACTATCGCTAACAGAATGCAGCGCATCTGCAATCAGGCTGAGGGAGCCAGTTTTGAGCCCAAGAACGATCTTGATTGCAAACACCAGCACATTGAGAACCAGCGTGATCAACAGCACACGCTGAACAGCCTGTTGCCGAGAATTGATAGCTGAAATTGACTCATTCATCCGATTGCCATACAGGAGAAAAGCAGATTAGCGATAGAGTACTGTGGATGACAGATATGTATTTATTGCAGCAAGCCACTATAGCTGCGTGTCATTGACCGAAACTCCCGTTCTTCATGTCAAGTCTACTTTAGTGACTCGGCAGCTAAAAACACCCATCAACGGCCAAACTTTTTGATCGACAATTCAACGGGGGAGATTGTTCTCCATTATTCAAGTGGCTAAACAGTCCAACTTGACCCAGTATTTTTTTATGGCAGCTGTCACAAGCTACTGAGATTGCGTAACACTTGGTTCGGTTTCTGCGCTTAAGCGCCTACTCATCCCAAGCAGTGTGGATACTATGGGGATTGTCGAAAATCATTATCTGCTGGCGATAATTACGCGATTGGCAATTTTGATTTGTATTTCTGTGGTTTGCGATGGTTTAGTTCTGCCTCTGGGCTTACCACTCCCCGTGACCGTAGCCACAATCTTTGAGTGCACTCCAGCCATCTAGCGAATAGGTTCCATGTCTGCACCTGCTCAACTGTTTCTCCGCTCCTCCCTGCTGGCCCTTTACGCCGTGGTTGTGTTGGTCATCGACGGTCGCGGGTATGGCCAAACTCCCCCTTCTGAAGCTAACGAGCCCCCGCTGTCCGAAAAGATGGAGGCGGAGGCCGGGCAACTCCAGCGAACTGCACAACCTCAACCATCCACCCAGGAAATGGATGACGGGGAGGAATCGAAACCATCTCAGTTGGATTTTGGGGCTTCGGCAAATCATTCCCCCACCTTCGAATTGGACATTGGTGCTAGCCAAGAAATTGGACCGGAAGCAGCGGACAAGTCTGGTGATGACGCCCTCGGTCGTGGTGAATTAGGAGGTGAAGGAGGGCAAGAGAATTCCAGCGGCACCGCCAATCAAGGGGGAGGAGATACCGCTGGTTCGGGAAGCTCAGTCGGAACCGGGACTGGTGGAACCGGAGAGTCGGGAACAGGGCAGCCTGGAGAAGGTTCGGGGAGTGGTTTTGGCGATGGCAACGGAACCGGAGATGGTAACGGTCCCAGGCGTACCCGTACAGATTACATCCCCAATATGACAGGCTTGATTGTAGACGCCCGTCAGCTCGATTTTCTGCCCAGCATGTCCATGCGGCTGTTCGACCGAGATGGCAACCAAGTGTATACCACCCCTGAAACGAATCGACAGTTGAATACTTCGCAGGTATCGATTAACGGTACTGCCTCTTTTGTCACTAGCGAGGATGAAGCTCGCCAGCTGATTGGGCGCATTGGCGAACGACCCCACACGATTAAGGCGGAACGAACCCAAGGGTACGATTTGGTAATCTCGAACAGCGATGCGTGGGAGTTACGCAACCAAAATCAGCGCGATCGCTTCTTGGACAACTATGCCGTTGTGGTAATCTGGAGCCCTCAAACCTCGATAGAATAGACCTGCTTCTGGTGGCGTAGGAACACCTCATTCGATTTCGATTCATTGAGTTTTTGGTTTTGTCCTACGTCACGCCTACCTTCTCCATAACGATTCAAGCAGTTACCCGGGCCAAACATCCAAGCAACAAGTCTTGAATACAATGAGACGTGCGATCGTCTCGATCGACACTCAGGAGAATTCATTTAGTTCGCCTTTGCGGAGACTCAACTATGAGCCAAGATATCCATGAAGTTATCCAAAAGCAGATCTCTGACAACACAGTCATGATCTATATGAAGGGAACCCCTGAGTTTCCTCAATGCGGATTTTCGGCAGCAACTATTCAGGTTTTTCAAAGAATGGGCTACCCCTACCAAACCGTGAACGTGCTGGAAGATAACGACATCCGCCAGGGTATTAAAACCTTTTCAAACTGGCCCACGATCCCCCAAGTGTACGTAGATGGCGAATTTCTTGGTGGTTGCGACATTACCTTAGAGATGTACCAACGCGGAGAGCTAGAACCTATCGTCAAAGCTGCGGTTGAAGGGGCTACTGCCTAATTCAGCGTCTCCTTATTGACTCCGGATAATTACAATACCGCCCCCCCAGCTTCACAATTTGCAACTCCTGAAGTGAGAAAGCTAACCCCCTAGTGTTTTAAGATCTGGGTTAGCTTTCTCAAATTTTTTCAATAATCAGAAGAGTTTTAATTTAGCAATGACAAATTCTGTATCCGCTCCTCCTACCATGGGCGATCGCCTGTTGCGTGCCGCACGTGGTGAAGCTATCGATCGGCCTCCTGTATGGATGATGCGTCAAGCAGGCCGCTATATGGCGGAATATCGTGTTTTACGGGATAAATACAGCTTCAAAGAGCGTTGCGAGAAACCCGAGCTGGCGGTGGAAATTTCCCTGCAGCCTTTCCGAGCATTTCAGCCCGATGGCGTGATTATGTTTTCCGACATTCTTACCCCACTCGATGGCATGGGGATTCCATTCGATCTGGTCGAGAGCGTTGGCCCAATTATTGACCCCCCTATTCGCACTCAAGCTCAGGTCGATGCAGTGAGGGAACTCGATCCTGAAGAAAGCCTGCCCTTCATCAAAGAAATTCTCACTACTTTACGGAGCGAAATCGGCGATAAAGCGACCCTGCTAGGCTTTGTCGGTGCCCCCTGGACATTGGCGGCTTACGCTGTGGAAGGTAAGAGTTCAAAGGATTATGCCGTTATCAAAGAAATGGCCTACGCTGCCCCCGAAATCCTGCACCAGCTCCTGAGCAAGCTGGCGGACTCCATTGCCCGCTACGTGATTTACCAGATTGAATGCGGCGCTCAAGTGGTGCAAATGTTTGACACCTGGGCTGGTCAACTGAATCCGATTGACTACGAAGCATTTGCTCTGCCCTACGAGCAGCGTATCGTCGAGCAAGTGAAAGCTGTTCATCCCGAAACCCCGCTCGTGCTCTACATTAATGGGAGCGGAGCTTTGCTAGAGCGTGTGGGTCAGTCTGGTGTTGACGTATTTAGCGTTGATTGGCTATCTGATATTGGCGAAGCCCGTAAGCGTTTGGGACCTGATATTGCAGTTCAGGGTAACTTGGATCCGATGGTGCTGTTGGGCAGCAAAGAACTCATTCGCGAGCGTACCTTAGACATAATTCGCAAAGCTGGTCCCACAGGTCACATCATGAACTTGGGTCACGGTATTCACCGAACTACTCCTGAAGATAACGTGCGTTTCTTCTTTGATACCGTTCAGTCTTTTTCCTACTAACGTAAGTCGCTAGTTATCCAATATTCGCTTCAGGGTTTAGGCCCAGATACAATTAGAGACTTTTGAGGATGAAGGAACCCATAGTCTTCAACGTAGGTTCTGCTTTGGGGATGGCTGCTTCTGAAAAAACGAGCTGTTATCAGTTGGGTAGTCATAACTTCAGCACTACCGATCCGGTGCATGGTGTCTTCCTGATGACCATTGGCGTGGAGTAAGTCTTTAACAATACAGTAGTTAACAATAATTTCGCAAATTATCGTCCCCTCCAGTTTCCAGGCTTGGAGGGGATTCTATTTTCATATTTACTTGAATGCATAACTAGCAACTTGGGTCATTTATCGCCCGACTGCATAACTCTAGGCAACCTGGGTTATTTAGTCGCTTGACTGGGGGGTGTAGTATTGCGGTCAGAAGCAATAGGACGTCAGGGGAGGAGACTTAAAAGTGCTGTTTTATACATGAACTGCAACTCGAAAGATGCATATTCTAAAGCAAGTGATAACGTGTAGATGGAATTACTGAATCTTTATTGGCGACTCCGAGATTTCGCTTATAGACTTCTGTGGTATTCCAGTGAAAGCACCTATTGGCATAGCTTGTTTGTCTATTAATTGACGGTCAGTTCCCCAGGATCCTGCGACACCGGTAACAACGGATGACTTACTCCAACATGAACTTTTCCCGATCGGGCGTAGACGCATACTCTGACGAGTATATGAAGCAACTGTTGGAGCAGTCGCAGGAGTTTCGCATGTGGGGGAAGGTTTGCTACCAATTTGCTGAGTTGCTGGCAAATTGGCGTCAGCAAGAGGCTTGGCGACATGTAGCCCCTAGTTGGGAAGCCTTCATCCTTGAGCATATTAAGCTACCCCAAGATTATGTCAACGAGCTGTGCGAGCTCGCTAGCCGAAGCGAGGCGAGACGAGAGAGCAACGTAGAGGAGTTAGAACCTTTCTTGCCAACCTCTGTTCAGGAGATGGGGAAGCGGATTCGACGGTACCTAAAAATTCGACCGGATTTTTCGTGTCAGGGTTTTGATACTCAAAATGGTTTAGAAACCTCTGAGTTCGTGGAGTTTACCGTTGAGGAATTCCGTATCTACATTTGGTTCGAGTACGTCATGCCCTTGGACGGTCAACCCCATTACTTTGCCCGCCCCTGGATAGATACTATTGATTTCCAACTCTGTGGGAGTAGCTACGGAGGAGGACTATACTCCTGGCTGAATATCTCTGAGCGCAAAATTCAACTGTGCCAAAAAGCTTCCACGTCCACATTGATCGCCTGGCGGGGATGGGCAGAAGCATTGCAGGAGGAGTTGCGAAGAGAACTCGTTCCCGCTGGAGAAGCGATCGCCTTGTAGCCGTGTTCACCCTTACGGATATCCCTACGTTAATTTTGGGCTGTAACAGGCGCCCCTACTTCCCCCCCCACCTGTTGGGCAAAGTTTCGCGCCCCTTCTGGGGTCGCAAATACTGCAATCTGTACCATCGAGCGACCGTTAACCATGAGTGACTCGTTGAAGGCATCCCTACAGTGCAGGAGGCGCATTTCCTCAATACGATTCTCTGGAACGTAGACGGGATACCAGCGATCGAACGCCTCGCTGTAGGGGGAGCCACAGTTATTGCGTACGCGAGGGGGGGGAGCTGAGGCATTGCGCAAATCTGGAGCAGTGACATCTCGACCCAGGCAGATTGCCTCTAAACCATACGTGGCATATCCCGGCAGTCGTTCAACATAATAGGCTTCCCGTTCTAGATTATGAGTGTAGGTATTGTGATAGCCATCTTTAACCGCATCAAACCGCTCCGTGGCGTAGTTAGGAATGGCCAATCCCACTGCAGCCACATCCCCACCCATTTGGCCGGATGCGCAGTCCTGCACGACATGAAATGCTTCATGGCGCAGTACCTCCAAAGTGAGCTTCGTATCGTAGCTCAAACCCAATTGGGTAATCACCACAATACCCCGACCGGGCTCGTAAAATCCGCCAAGCGAACCCAGGTCATCATCGGTGAAATAAACATCGATGCCGGTCTCTATTAGCGTCAGGATAATCTCGTTCATCTCCTTGCGTTCCAGAGATGAATACGAGTTCTTCTGAATAGGATTCATCCTTTGGAAAAGGATATTGATATCGGCTTCCGTCACGAGCTGATGAAGTCCAGCTCTCGCAGGGGTCATCAGGGCGATCGTCCCCACCGGCAACAGTAGCGCTCCCCATTTCAACAACCGCCCGAGCATCTACTGTCTCCTTTCAACATGCAATCTGTGGCTAATACTGCACCGAGAATCTATCGCGACGATCGAGCTGCGTAGGGCATTTCAAGTTCTAGACTGCCAAACCGAGACTGGCGCCGTCGGGATTGAAAAGTCTATAAGCCTAGATTCAATGGATTAGTTTTCGCTAACTTACCCAGACTCACCCTGAGATCTCTGCCATCTGTGGAGGAAATGCCATAGCTCGAATGGATTTGCGGACCTGTCAACAGCAAATCCTAGGGAATATTACCTGCTCTCTAACCTGCCAAGCTGTCTGTCCTGCACTTGAGGACAATTCGACTTACCCTTCTTACCGGAACCCGAACCGCATGCCCAAGGCGATAAGTCCCTGATTAAAGTTAAGTTGCAGGTTTGAATGTTGAGATCGCTGTCTCAAGCAAGTCGTAGAACTGGCGATCGAGCAGCAAAATATCGGAATTGTAGCTGGTGCGCACGTACAGCTCGGTTTCGCTGGGGGCAAACTCCAGCATCAAAGGATCGTTCGCCACCCCTTCGAGCGGTGACAGTTCAATCGAAAACGATGGGTTTTCCAACAGAACAGTGGCCGTAGCATCGTCCGCAGGAAGAAATTGCTTGGCCCTGGCATCGCTCAAGGGGGTCAAGAAGGCATCAATGGAGATGAGACGATCGGGGTCATCGGAGATCGTCCATTGCTCAGAACCCGCGTCTGATGATGTGGCGGGGGATAAAGAGCGACTGAGTGCAGGATCGCTGGAGACGATCGCAATCTTGCCGGTAGGGAAAGAGGAAATGGGGCCTAAGCTGCCATCCCGCAGCTCGAACTCAGTTTTAGCAATGGTATCGAGATTAGTGGTTGCAATGCCAACCACCCCATCCCGTTCGCTAGAGATAGCGTAAACAGAGCTGGGGTCCGTCTTCATCTCAGAACCGATAGCCAACGTCTGGGTACTGCCGTCTGCAAGGCCCGCTTTCAGTACCAACGTGGGGGAATCGAGCCCGTAGGTTGCCAACTCCGATTGAGTTTCCGCAACAAACTGACTGGCTTGCAAAAACGACGCCTGCGAGAGGGTATCCGCAAAGGCAGAAGCATCTAAAGGAACATTGGGTCGATTCTCCAGTCGCCAGCTATCGTCCTGGCGAACCAGCGCAATCGTCTCATCCTGAGTTACCACCTCAAAGGTCTGTAGGTCGGCAACTGCCCAATCTGTCAGGGATTTGTCTCGCAGAGCGTACAAACTTGGGGTTAGCTGCGGGGTCAAGCTAAGTTCGAGAATACGAATGGGGCCGCTATCCACCTGAACGTACATACCCGAATTATCAAAGGTGTTGTCCCCAAATAAGATCCTGGATTCCCCCTCCTCGCGTTCTACAATCAGCGTCTGCTGGGGGAGAGCCAACCCAAAAGCATCCAAGTCTACGGTAGCCGAGTCCTCGCCCCCGCCAATCGGGGGGGCTTCTGCCGAGACGAGCCCCTCGATCAGCAACTGAACGGTACCGGTTTCCGCCTGCGTTTCTAAAGGCCGCAGCAGTTGCCAACGACTGTCCCCGATCCGATCCAGCACAATGGTTTCATCAGCTTTCTGGATAGTCAGACTCTTGACCTCTTCGGGGGGAATCTGCAGCAATTGCTCGCTTTGCACGCGTCTCTGTTGCTGAACCCTCTGGGGCCCAAACTCCAAAACGGCGATCCCAAAACTGCAGACTAGTGCAACAGCAACCAAGATTGCAGTATTACGCTTCATCAATCCCCTCTCTTAACGGCGTTTCCACCACATCAGCCCGCCCATGGACAGAGCAATGGCAGGTAGCAAGATGCTAGATAACAACCGCAACCACTGCACTCCGGAAGGGGTGAGGTTAAACCGACGGTTGGTGGGTGATTTGGGGCGAATAGTAATGGCTTCATCGCGATCGGACAGCCAATTAATGGCATTGAGAAATAAATCTCCATTGCCCAACTGGGCAAAATTTCCATTGACTGCGAATTGCGAATTACCGATCGCCACAAGTCGAGATTCTAATGTATCGATCTCTGCTCCTGCGATCTCGTCCTCCTCCCCAGCGACCTCACTGCCTGTATCTTCTGAATTCTCCTCCGTCTCAGAATTTTCGCCAGTCTCGATCTGTACGTTAGCTGGGGGCTCATCAACGGAATCATCGGCATTGGTTTGTGAGTCAGAAGGTTCAACCGGACGGGAAAACGCTAGTCCCAGAGTTACTGGCCCAGGCCGATCGACTTCTGGGTCAAAGGCAACATCGCTATTGTCCAGATCCCATTCCCTCCAGGTGCGATCACCCGTAATCAACAGGGCAACGGCATCAACACCATCTCGTGCAGACAGCGATCTTGCAAACGGAAAAATACTTGCTAACCCCTTGTCTGCTAGCGGAACGGTAATGGGGTGGTCCCCATAGCGAGTAACGAGGGTCGAGTACGGCCCGCCTCCAAGTGAGCGGCTAATCTGACTGACATCCACCACCACATCGTCCGCCAACTGTAACCCCCAATCCTCGTAAAGACTGTCCAGTTGAGGGTTAGCAATGGGATCGAGTAATAGCAGCGCTCTCCCCCCGCGATCCAGATAGGAGGTCAGTTGCTCCACTTCCGCAGGTAACCAGGCCAGCTCGGGAGCCGCCACCACCACCACCGAGGCATCTTCGGGCACCCCTTCAGATTCAATCAAGTTGAGAGGCGACGTAAGGTACCCATCCTCCTCTAATGCTGTAATGGCCTGAGAAAGGGTGGCGACATTCACCTCCTGGGCTTCCAACGGCAGTTCTCCATGCCCCTGAACAAAATAGATGGACCTTTGCCGAGTATTAGTCAGCTGAATCAAGGTAGGGGTTAAAACTCGCTCCAGTCTTAAGGGGGAGGGTATCGGGAATTGTTCCTGTCGTTCCCCTGCAGTAACCACAATCCTCTCGTTACTGGTTACTTCCAACTCGCGAGCGCGCACTGGATCGGTATTGGGATTAATAATTTCGTAGGAAAACTGAGCGGGGTTGGTGCGGCGAAATTGCTCCAATCGATTTTGCAGTTCTAGTTGAGGTGATTCGCTAAAAACAGAGACTTGAACGGGAAGCTCTAAAGTCTCTAAGACCGACTGGGTTTGGGGAGCCAGACTAAAGAGCCTGGCTTCAGTGACGTCAAACTGAACCGAGTAGCGGGTGGCGATCGCGTTTACCGCAATCAAAATCACCATCACCGCTAAGACGGACACGATGACATTTAGGTTCGCTTGGGTGGAGCGTAACCCCAGCATAGTGCGCAGTTGAGGCAGGTGGGTGAATACCCACAGCAACAGCATCACCAGCCCCACGAGTAGCAATACGGTAACAAAGGGGTAATTCCCTAGCCCTACAAGTGCAAAACCAACACCTACGGCGATCGCGGTGAGTCCAACGGGTGCAAGCCAATCGGAAAGTCGCTGCATGCACGATTCCTCAACGGTCAATCAATTTGGAGGTTGGTGTGAACTCCCAAATCCACCAAAATCCAGTGCTGAGTCTAACCGAAGCGATAGTGTTTCCGCACATCCTTAACGATCTTCCAAGTACATTGCATCCCAGCTGGAAAGGTGACCAAGTTCCCTTCGCCCATCTGAACAGCTTCTCCACCATCAGGAATCACTACGACTTCCCCCGTCAGAAAGTAACAAGTTTCCGACTTCTCGTAGAACCAGGGAAACTCTGACACTTCTTTTGTCCAGATAGGCCAACTGGTTACCTCCAGACTTGCTAAAGTTCCTTGACTGGGTTTGCGAACGATCGAGATTGCTGTGGATTTCTGGGCGTTCATAGAGGTGCCACTTTATTCATTCGTTTGAGAGGATGACAGCGATCGCATCAGCCTGTCAAAATAGTATTTCTTCTGTAGCCAGGAACACCATTCAAATGGCCAAGGCACCCGATCGCGTTTTGTTGAATTTTGAAAAGCCCGTTGCCGATCTGGAACAGCGAATTGAGGAAATTCGTTCGTTGGCGAGTGAAAACGAACTGGAGGCCAGCGATCAAATTCAACAACTGGAGCAACGGGCGGCAGAACTGCGCAAAGAAATTTTTTTAAGGCTGACCCCGGCACAGCGGGTACAAGTGGCCCGCCATCCTCGCCGTCCAAGCACCCTCGACTACATCCAATCCATCTGCGATGACTGGTTCGAGATGCATGGAGATCGCCATGGATCTGACGATCGAGCCATCGTAGTTGGGGTGGCTCGCTTAGAAAACCGCCCAGTCGTGGTCATGGGTCACCAAAAGGGACGGGATACCAAAGACAACGTTTTGCGCAATTTCGGAATGCCCAACCCTGCTGGCTACCGCAAAGCGTTGCGATTAATTCAGCATGCTAACCGGTTTCGACTGCCCATCATCACTCTGATCGATACCCCAGGCGCCTATCCAGGGATTGAAGCAGAAGAATGCGGCCAGGGGGAAGCGATCGCCGTCAATTTACGAGAGTTATTTCAGGTGGAAGTGCCCGTGATTTGCACCATCATTGGCGAGGGGGGATCTGGCGGTGCCCTCGCGATCGGCGTGGGCAATCGCGTACTCATGTTCGAGCATTCGGTTTACTCGGTTATTTCGCCAGAGGGATGCGCAGCTATTTTGTGGAAGGACGCCAGCAAAGCCGCCCGTGCCGCTGAAGCGCTCAAAATTACTGCCAAAGATCTGCTTGGAATGGGAATTGTGGATGAAGTGTTGCCCGAGCCCAGCGGCGGTGCTCACCGTTCCCCATTAACTGCTGCAGAGACCCTCAAAAAAGCCTGGCTGCGGCATATTAATGAACTTTCGGCCTTAAGCGGTCGGGAATTGAAGGAAGAACGGTATCAGAAATTCCGCCAAATGGGTGTTTTTCTAGAATCTTCTGCAGCGGGCTAACCATTGTCTGTTCAGCATCTTATGCGATTGAGGGCCGCCCAGTAGTCGAGATAGCGTTCTGCTCGTAAAATCGGTGCGATCGCTCCACTCAATTCGCTGTGCCCACTCTCATCCTGGCCTCCAAATCCCCTGCCCGTCGTAAGTTACTGGAGGCGGCGGGTCTAACCTTTTCTGTCGAACCCAGTTCCTTCGACGAAAGTTCCGTCGTCTGTCATGAGCCCAAGCAACTGGTGGAAACCTTAGCCATCAAGAAAGCTGAGGTGGTGGCGGCAAACCATCCCGAGCCCGTCATTGTTCTGGGGGCTGACTCGCTATTCGTTTTGGACGGAGAAATCTACGGTAAGCCTGATAATGCAGAAGAATCGCTGCTGCGATTACAAAAAATTCAGGGTAGCACGGGGGTTCTCTACACAGGACACGCTGCGATTGACACCCAACAGGGGCGAACGGTTAGCTGTGTAGGTAAAACCAAGGTGTATTTTGCCCAAATGTCTCTTGCTGAAATTCAACGCTATATTGCGACAGGTGAGCCGCTAGCCTGTGCTGGCAGCTTTGCTCTAGATGGCTTTGGGGGGCTGTTTATCGAGCGAATTGAAGGGTGCCATAGCAATGTGATTGGAATCAGTTTGCCGCTGGTTCGCCACATGTTAGCTGACCTAGGCTATTCCGTCTCTGAGTTGTGGTCAGCAATGTAAGGCATCTGTTGACCTGTTCATTTCCCCTATCAATCACTCGAGTTTTTATGCTTGTTTGTGGCTCTTTCGATAAGAATATTTAGATTAGAGAATAAATTCCTCAATCGCTGCTGCAGCCCCATCTTCATCAATGGATGGGGCTTGCCAGGTTGCACGGGCCTGCACCGTATCCTCCGCATTACCCATCGCTACAGCAGTGCCAGCGTAATCAAACATCTCTAAATCGTTGTAACTATCTCCCACCACCATTACCTGCTCGGATGTGAGTCCCAATAACTCCTCAGCCATGTAGCGAACAGCGACTCCTTTATTGACACCAGGATGAGTTGCTTCAAAAAACGTGGGCAGAGATTTGGTCATGTACAGTTCTTCTGGAGGAAATCTTTTGCGCATTTCCTCCAGCAACTGGTCAATCAATTGCGTGTCTTGGGTCATCCCCAAGACCTTTGTGGGGGGAGCGGTCAATTGTGACCCTAATTCCTCGAGATAATTCAGCGTCACTCGCGAACGCTCTGCGTACCAATCGCTGAGGGGGTTCGATTTTTGGATGTAGAGATTATCGTCTACGTACACTTGAATCGCTTCAAGCGGATGCTCGCTCAAAACCCCCAATAGGGTTTCTGCCATTTCTAAAGATAGGTGGTGGTGATGGTGCAATCGGTTATCTCGAGGGTCCTTCAGGATAGCGCCCTGGTAGGCGGCTATTGGCATGTCGGACCCAATTGTTTGATGGAACCTGACTGCAGATTGATACATGCGGCCTGTGGCGATCGCCACTTTTACCCCTTGAGATTTAGCAGCCGTAATTGCATCAACAGTCCGCTCAGTCACTTCATTGCTGTTACCGGCGATCGTGCCGTCAATATCCAAAACCAACAAACGTATATCTGCGCCCACAACAGCCATCCATTCAAGAAATATTGCGCAACTTTCCCATGCTAGAGCGTTAGGGTCAGGTGTGGAAGTACATAACGACATGTTTCACATGTAGGTGGCGGCCCATCGCCAAGCCGGTGAGGATGTTTATCAACTTGAGAGCAGCGAAACTGAGCTCAACAAAACGATCGGAACTGAATTGGTTCTAGAGAGAACGATTTTCCGTCGCTTCATCACGGCTATGGGCGTCAACCCCATCGGCCCCTTTCAATAGAAAAAGGATGACAACTGGTTGTATGGTCTGGATGACCCCTCAGTGGCGAGACTTTCATTGATGATTTCATGGATTAGCTCATAGCAGGATCGCGACCTGTGAGAAGCATGATTATCTTTCTCCAGGGACGTCTTGTCAAAAAAATCAATCCTAGTGTTAAGCGCTCAACCAGAAGTGGTCTTTGCGACCAGATACCCAAAGGCGTAATAATAAATTTATTTGGTGGATTTTCATATTGAAAATCGATATCTTTCATTAGCTTCTTCCAGGTCATGAAGTGAGCATACAAACTTTCTTTTCCTCTGCTGTCAAGGATCTTGCCATTCTCCCATTTCCAACCTTTAGTATATCTTTCTAGTTGCCCCCAATCAGCAAACTTCAAACCTTCCCAATAAATCTCTATATCGTTATCAGCACCTCCAAGAACATTTTCATGGAGGTGTTTGGTTAGAAGAGTTTCGTCAAACCATCGGTTCTTTTCATCAGTCAGTACATCTATATAGCCTGGATAGCTCTTAAATATCGAATTTACTTCTTGCGTATTGCGGAATAAGCTAAAGTGGCCTGCTATCTTGTCTTTCTTGCTGGTTATAATCGAATATTTAGATAGCATCTCATTTGTCACAAAGCGAGAGATATCCCCCCAAATTACGTCAATATCACAATATCCCCAGAAATCATATTCATTCAGGAAATCTTTAAAAATAACTCCGTATGCAGGTCTAAAATCGCATACTTTATAGGGCCGATTTATACTTATCGGGTGGTTTAGATTATCCGAGGCCAAGCTATTGAATTGCTCAGTAGAAAAGGGTATGAATTTGACATTTTCTACTGATGAACCTGGGGGCGCAGGACAATCAGTAAAAATGAGCCAATCAATGTCTGGGTTAAATTTACAAGATTGTAAAAATGCCGGAAACCACAGTGGCCATTTCCCAAACCAGACAACAATGAGTCCTACTCGCATGTCAATACCCCTCCAATCGGTGACAAAATTCTCAGCACAGGTCAAAAGAGTACATGGTAAAGATATAGAGGGACATATTTATTTTGAGAATTCATTGCAACTCTGTGGATCAAATTAATAAGCTAATCAGTTTCGTACAATTCAGATTGGCTAAAAATTTCAGTTTAAAAACTCTTTGACTAGTATTTTATATAACCTACCTCTGCCTTTGTCAAGTTAATTGACGACATCGCTTGAAGCCACCTTGCTTCTTCGATGAATTGCGCGGCATTCTCCAAGACCAGCTACGACTGCTGACTGAGGAAATGATTGCATTTATTACGAGGCGAGATTGTATTCTGGATACTGTCTAGCGGGAAAGTAGAGAATTGAAATAAACACGCTCAAGATTGCCGCAAAGTCGCCAATGTCACTTCAGCAGATGACTGAGTTGATGGTTGTATCCACTGAAACCGTTGTGCTGGCCAAATCCGATCGAACCAAACTGTTGTAGGAGCTAACAGGAACAAGGCCCAGAACATCGCCGCTGGCATAAAGAATACATAACGCAACCCAAAAGTCAGAACCGCGATCGCCAATGCCCACACCACCCTTGCCAATCTTGCATTCGGAATCGAACGGGGATCGGTGAGCATAAATAGGGCAAACAGCAGTAGCGAACCACTGGAGAGATGGTGCAGCAAGAGATCCCATCCTGCCCACCCCAACCACAGGTGTCTAAGCAGTTCCAACACGGTATATCCCCCCAAAAACGTTGCTGAAGTATCCCAACGCCCCACTCGTCCACAGATCGTTCCCCCCGTGCCAGCAAGCACCAGCACTGCCCACCAGTCAGTGCCCCATTGTCCGGGGGACACCCAAGCGTCTTGGGTCAACAGCAATGCGACGATAATGCCGAAATTCGCGGGATTGAAAAAATGCTTCCTGTGAGGAGAGCGCAGCAAAAACTTACTGGAGATCGCCGCCACTGCTGCCACTGCCATCGTGATGGGCTGATTCGTCCGCAGTAGCAAACATAAAGAGAGCGAGGTAATGGCCGCACTGGGTAAAGAAGTTAGGGCGTAGTGCCATTGCGAACCTTGCTTTTTCTCAACAGACGGCTGCTGGGAGGGGGGAGGTGATAATAGCACCAGTAAAACTTGTGCGATCGCGCAAACGGCGATTGCCGTCAGAACAACGTACGGCTGCAGCGTCCAATCTCTTGTCCACACGCCCAGTCCTAAGAAAGCACTCAAAAACGCAATTTGAAACAGACGAGGATCTTGAAACACGGCTGCCCCACGACAAACAATGATGACAGTATGAGTGAGTTCTCAGTTTATACAAAGGTAGTTACAAAAAGTGCAACGGATTGTTCCTCTCGATAGAACGCTGTCGAAATACAGAAAAAATACATTCTTTAACCAGAAAGAAGTAGGAATTCCCCTACTGTAATGGCTGGATTTCAATCCACGCTTTTTGCAGCTCGTGAATTTGGTGGGCCTTTTGTAAAAGCGCCTCTAGAGTGGGGCCAACATTCGTCCATTCCGGTTGCGCCGTGCCGGAATACCGCTTCACTTTTTCCACCGTATCGGTCAGAGAAATATGCAATAGTTCTAATTCCCGCTGAGCCCGTTCAATCGCTGCTAGCGTATCGGCCACTCGTCGCTGATTTTGTTGCTGCTGATATTTTTCTAGAGCATCTCCCTGCAGGATATTCAAAATGGCAGCCTCTTTATCCCGATGGACCACCACCCGAAGTTGAAGCACTAACGGTTGTCCGCGATAGCTCTTCTCCACTGCCGCCGATTGAGCATCTTGACTCCCTTCCATACCCAGCATCTTCTTCAAGCTGAGAATAAGCTGGAGACGAATCTTATCGGATAAATCTTTGAACAAATCTCGCAGAATACCCTGTTGGCGGTAGCGTACGCGACAAGTTCTATCGTCGTTCACTTCGATAAAGATTCGGTCAGCCTGCTCGTCTAGAGCCCGACGCAAAATTGAATTAAGTAGCTTCTGAACTGATTCTATAGAGTCATCTGTGGTTACAGACTCTTCGGTCGAGTCATCTGCCACATCCACATCGACTGGTTCATTAACCGGCTCACCTGGTGCAATTGCGGTCAGGCCGTCCTTGCCCGCAGTTGACTGTTTGTAAGCTGCAATCTGATCTGGTCTGGGGGGATGATTGAAGTAGTAAGCAATTAGCTCTTGATGTTCATCGAAAGAGAGAGGATGAATGTGAATTTGTAGTTCGGAGAAAGCCAGCATTTTGCCAACGTAATCGAGGGCTGCAAGATCGTTGGGATCGACCATACCAAGGATCAGCAAAGAGCCATCGATGTTAACCGGCACCACCTGGTAATAGACGCAGATTTCTACAGGCAAATAGGTGGCGATCAGGATGGGAACTAAATCCAGATCGACACTGGCTGACATGATTGTTATAGCGGAATCGCTCTTCAGATCTAACATATTGCCCGCAGCACTAGAATGGTGCAATCACACCATCATAAGGTCCAAATAGCCGTTCATAAGTGAGCCTGATTGAGCGTAACGAACGTCAATACTACTAGCGTTAAACTGTATCAGTAATGCTACCTTAAGCAAGATAGTTTGCTTGAATTCCTGCTCGATCTCCTCCTAATTGTTAATGTAGCGATCTTACTTGCAAGAGGAGCACCTAGACATTGCTCTGAGAGTCTCTAAGCGATTGAAGCTAGGGGATTCAAGGTGGCTTGAAATACCATATTGCTTGTCTCTGAAGTTCTGTTACAGTTTTCCCAGGATCGCGAGAATAGCAAGGTTGATTAATGCCGAGCCGTATCCGTAATATTGCGTAGAACAAGATAGTTGTCCTGATTTTCTGCCCAGGAACCTCCGGATAAAGACGGGGATTTACTGTTACGAGGAGCATTTATCAATGCTCTTAGCATTTCAACCTGCTCGAAACTCGGCAATTTGAGGTGGAGTTGAAGAAAACACCGAATTACCTGTCTCTGCAGTGCTATTGAAGCTTGCCCCAGCTGTACTCGATCTAATCTCGGTGGATTCTCGCAATAGACCTGAGTCCACAGTGCATTAGCCCATTGAGCGATATCTTCTGCCTGATCGCCCAAGATGTCAGCTGTACGGTTCAGGGTCAATTCCACCTGAGGATTGAAATATTGCTTGAGTAGGGGAATCAGCTCTTGCCTAATCCGATTGCGGGGATGGTCCAAATCTTGGTTAAAGGGGTCATCCCAAATAGGAATCGCATGTCGATCGCAAAAGTCAGCCGTTTCCTGTCGCCACAGTTCTAATAAGGGGCGCACCAACAGGGGGGAATCTGGGCGATCGTTAACGAGGGGGCGACTCCACTTCAGACTCGATAGACCATCCGCACCGGTTCCCCGGAAAAGATTAAATAAGAATGTCTCTGCACGATCGCTACCTGTATGGGCAGTCGCAATGTAAGGGCAATCCCATCGCTGCCCCCAATCTAAAAGCATTTGATAGCGCCATTGACGAGACCGGTTCTCATCTTGATAAATAATGGGGGCAGTGGCAATGTCACAGGTTAGACCCAGCTCCTGTGCCTGACGGCAGACAAAATCCGCACAGTCCGATTCATGTTCTACCCAACGATGATTGCAGTGGAGCACATGCAACTGCCAATCCCATAGCACTGTTAAGTCTTTGAGCAAGTGCATCAAACACAGAGAGTCTTGTCCACCGGAAACCCCCAGTAAAATTCGGCTGCCTTTTGGCATCAGTCGATGCTGCTTAATGGCTTTATGAACTCGGATATGTAAAGGAGACAGTTTCATACAGCTATTCTCCTTTAAGCCAGAGCCTCAGACCAAAATGTGTAGCTATTGCCTTCTCACTTAGGGCAGCAAGATCGTTGCCCAATCAGGGTTCTGGCTTGCTCAGATGTCCTCAGCGACTTGAGAGTCGCTGTACATGCCGCGATCGTTGCCAGACGCCCCTTTTCAACCAGCCGTGCAGGGAAATGTTGCATCCCGCTTGACTGCAGGTGCGTGCTAGCATGGCAAGGCTCTTTATCGCCTTGTTTACTGGGGAATTGTCGTGGCTGCACGTACCAACCTAGAGTATTTAGCTGAAATCGATCCAGCGGTAAGCGCTATCTTGTCTGACGAGCTGCAGCGCCAGCGAGATCGTCTAGAAATGATTGCCAGCGAGAACTTCACATCACCAGCAGTGATGGCTGCTCAAGGTTCCGTACTTACCAATAAGTACGCCGAAGGCCTCCCCGGTAAACGGTACTACGGTGGCTGCGAGTATGTCGATCGCGCAGAACAGCTGGCGATTGACCGCGCCAAGCAGCTATTTGGAGCAGAAGCTGCCAACGTACAGCCCCACTCTGGCGCACAAGCGAACTTTGCTGTCTTCCTCGCATTGTTGAACCCCGGCGACACCATTATGGGGATGGAGCTTTCCCACGGTGGTCACCTCACCCACGGTTCCCCCGTCAACGTCTCCGGTAAGTGGTTCAACGTTGTTAGCTACGGCGTTAACCCCAACACCGAAGAGCTTGATTTCGATAAGATTCGCGAACTAGCCCTCGAACACAAGCCCAAACTCATTATTTGCGGTTACTCTGCTTATCCCCGCACGATTGACTTTGCTGCCTTCCGCAAAGTGGCTGATGAAGTGGGTGCATACCTGATGGCGGATATTGCCCACATCGCTGGTTTAGTTGTCAGCGGTCACCATCCCAATCCCGTTCCCCTCTGCGATGTCGTCACCACAACTACCCATAAGACCTTGCGAGGTCCCCGTGGCGGCCTGATTCTGACCCGCGATCCCGAGTTGGGCAAGAAATTCAATAAGGCTGTTTTCCCCGGTTCTCAGGGGGGGCCTCTAGAACATGTCATTGCAGCCAAGGCCGTTGCATTTGGGGAAGCGCTCAAGCCTGAGTTCAAAGACTACTGTGGCAAAGTAATTGCCAATGCCAAGGCATTGGGCGATCGCCTACAAGTACGCGGAGTCAAGCTAGTGTCAGGTGGCACCGACAACCATCTCGTCTTGCTAGACCTGCGCTCTGTCACAGCCTTCCTAGAACAAAAGGGTGGCTTAGAGAACTCTGTCATGACCGGCAAGCGAGCCGATGCTCTGATGGAGAAGATTCATATCACCGCCAATAAGAATACGGTCCCTTTCGACCCCGAATCTCCTTTCGTGACTAGCGGTTTGCGCCTCGGATCCCCCGCTCTCACCACCCGTGGAATGGGGGTTGAAGAATTCACTCGCATTGCCGACATCATTGCGGATTGTCTGCAGAATCCAGAGGATAAAAGTGTGTTAGCCTACTGCCGACAGCAGGTGTCCGAGTTGTGTGCGGACTTCCCTCTATACCCACACCTCGCTGTCAATCAAGCCGCTGCCCTTGTTTAAAAATGGCTCATCTGGTCGCCTTTCTGGCCGCCGCCTGCGTAGTACTATGGACCACTCCGACAGTGAAGGCCGTTGGTCTTCGCAGCGGTAAATTTGATGTACCCGACGATCGCAAAATGCACACCCGTCCAATGGTTCGCCTTGGGGGGGTGTCGATCTTTTTGGGCACTATCCTGGCCCTGTTGCTCGTGTGGAGGGCAGGATTTTTTGGCGTGCTCCCCACCGAAAAGGAATACGAGCTGTGGGGGGTCACCGTTGGTGGCCTACTGTTTTTTGCCATTGGACTCGCAGACGACCTCTTCCAGCTGCCCGCCAGTATCCGCTTGATTCTGCAAGCTGCGGTGGCCACAGCTGCATGGAAGGTGGGGGTCAGCATCGAGTTTTTGCAGCTGCCACACCTTGGGGTTTTGACTCTGCCCCCCGCCATTAGCCTGATCTTGACGCTGTTGTGGTTGGTGGGTTTGGCCAACGCAATTAACTGGATGGATGGTCTGGACGGTTTGGCTGCTGGGGTGTCTGGAATTGCGGCTGTTAGCTTGCTGTTTGTGACCTTGCTTGAGGATCAGCCTGGGGCTGCCATGATTGCAGCCGCCCTTGCGGGGGGATCCCTCGGATTCTTGCGGTATAACTTCCGACCAGCACAAATCTTCATGGGGGATGGGGGAGCCTATTTTCTTGGATTTTCGTTGGCTGGTATCGGGGTGATTGGGGTTGCGAAGGGCTTTACGACACTGGCTATTTTGTTACCTTTCTGTATTTTGGCCGTCCCGATCCTAGATATGTCTACTGTCATCTTTAGTCGGGTCTGCCAGGGGCGATCTCCCTTCCTTGCCGATAATCGCCATCTACACCACCGCTTATTAAGAGCCGGTGTACCCCATCGGCTGACAGTATTATTTATCTACTCCCTCACGCTGTGGATGGGCAGCTTGGCACTCGTACTTACGGGGCTACCAGCAGGGGGAACATTCTTGGCGGGGGCCTCTGTGATTGTGGGGGTTGCCACCTGGGAAGTCTGGAAACGATCCCAACGTATCTCTGCCCTTCGCCACCGCCTCCCTAAGCCACCCTCTTCTCCTAGCAATGGAAAAGCTCGTACAAACGAAAAATCATCCCTCAACGGCACAGACAGCCCCCCTGACGTCAGGCAATTTCCCCACTCGAAAGAACCTTTTGAATGAACATCCCCGCCCCTTGGGGCGGGGTATCACTTCACCTCGTTCACACGCTTCGCGGCTCAGCTCCGTTCAACAGAGCTCTTCGTACGCTGTAACTCAGTGCGCCGCAAGCGGTCGGGGAATCAGACCCTTGTAGAGATTGAATAGAGGCAATAAAGTAACGTAATTAAGGTCATGGTTGTGGTCTACTGAGATTCAGTATGTTCACAAGAGGTGGAATTGATCGAGATTATTGACGCTCTTATTCGCTCTCAGTGCTCGCTTTATCGGGGGTGAATTCTAGCTGCAGTGGGCCTTGCCCCCTCTGTGCCCGTAAAAAATTGATGCAAAACAGATCGTCACACCCAAATCGAGCAATGGCTTCGTCACTGTCTTCTACGGTGAAGTTCACCCATTCGTGCTCGACATTTTCCTGCTCGACCCCCAACTGGAATGAGGGAGAGGTAAATTCTATGGCTCGCTCGGGTTCGGAGGCGATCGCTATTTGTCCAAAGGTTGTCCATCCGCACAATGCAGTGCCTAAAGCTAAGTACGTGGGGACGCTAAACATATTTCAAACCTCTATCCCCCTAATTCCAAGCTAGAACAGTTCGTCACCAAACACACTGGAGAAGCAAGCACATTCAGCAATCGTCCGACTCATTAAGCTCAATCGAGCATGGAAGGAAGTTGCCAGACTGTTTTGCTGACAGCTGAGCCAGCTCAATTGTTCCCGGAATGTAATGCTAGTCGTTCTATTGCCTCCTCACTTATCCTGAGAACAGAAATCAAACCCACAGTCACAGCAGTTTTTGAGAGTTTTCGAGTATTCCTATGGGCATCTTCTCGTTTGGTAAAAAGACCCAGTTCCCCACCGCTGCCGAAGCCCTTCCCGGTCGCTCCACCGAGATGCCGGTACCAGAGGCTCACTTTGTGAATGGCAATCCCATCAAAGGGCCGTTTCCTACAGGGATGGATACCGCTATCTTTGGTTTGGGATGCTTTTGGGGTGCAGAAAAGGCTTTTTGGAAGCTTGACGGTGTGTACTCCACAGCCGTTGGATATGCCGCAGGTCTAACCCCCAACCCCACCTACCAAGAAGTTTGCAGCGGACTCACCGGTCATAACGAAGTGGTTTTAGTCGTATTCGATCCAACTGCCATCAGTTACGAGCAGTTGCTCAAAACCTTCTGGGAAAGTCACAACCCCACCCAAGGGATGCGTCAGGGGAACGACCGCGGCACCCAATACCGTTCCGGGATTTACACCTTTTCAGACGCTCAAAAGCAAGCGGCTGAAGCATCGAAAGCCATGTACGAAGGGGAACTGAAAAAAGCGGGATACGGCTCCATTACCACCGAGATTTTGGATGCCCCCCAGTTCTACTACGCAGAGCCCTATCACCAGCAGTACTTGGCCAAAAATCCTAATGGTTACTGCGGGTTAGGGGGAACCAACGTGTCTTGCCCCATCTCTACTGGTGTAGAGGCGTAGGCTCTCGCTGTAGCTATACTTTCTCCAATCGATGTCATTGTGAAAACCAGCGGCGTTCTATCTTTTGCTAACGTCGCTGGTTTTATGGGGGTCTTCACGAACTTCATAAATCCTTTGACTAAAGTTGGGACTATGCAACCAAGCGCAAAAACTTCTTTTTACCCACCTGCAACACGCGATCGTAAAGCTCGTCCGGAGCATGAAACTCCTGATTGGGGTCGCTGACTTTGTCTCCATCGATGCGCACGCCGCCATTTTGAATTTGGCGACGGGCTTCGCTGGAACTCTTCAGCAGGGCTGTCTCCCGCAGAAGATAAGTAATCTTCGCAGGGAAATTGACCTCAGACAGCGAAAATTCTGGAATTGCAGCGGTGGCGTCGCTTGCTCCTTTGCGGATTAAATCTTGAGCCGCCTGCTTCGCTTGGGCTGCTGCTTCGGCTGAGTGGTATTGGGTCACCACTTCAGTTGCTAGTAGCACTTGGCGATCGCGGGGTCCCTCAGGCAAATCCTCTAGGGCAAGATTGGTCAGCAGTTCAAAATACTTGGGTACCAAGTTATCCGGGACTTTTTCCAGTTTGGAGTACATAGAGAGTGGGTCTTCGGTCAGCCCCACGTAGTTATCCAGGGATTTAGACATCTTCTGGAAGCCATCCAACCCTTCTAACAGCGGTAGCAGCACACCAAATTGAGCCGGTTGCCCCTTCCACTGCTGAAGATCGCGACCACAGAGCAAATTAAATTTTTGATCGGTGCCCCCCAACTCCACATCCGCCTGTAGGGCCACAGAGTCATATCCCTGCAGCAACGGATAAAGGAACTCGTGCATGTAAATGGGCGTTCCCGACTCGTATCGCTGAGAGAAGTCCTCTTTGGCCAGCATTTGCCCCACTGTCATTTGAGCCTGTAATTCCACAATTTGACTCAAGTTGAGCTGCCCTAACCATTCGCTATTGCGACGGATTTCCAGTCTGCCGGGGGTGTCAAAATCGAGGATCTTTCGTGCTTGTTCCAAATAAGTTTCGCTATTTGCCAGCACGTCTGCTGCACTGAGGCGAGGTCGAGCTTCGGAACGACCTGTCGGATCGCCAATTTGAGCGGTGAAATCGCCGATCAGCAAGATAGCCTTATGACCGGCATCTTGAAACTGACGCAGTTTGCGCAGAGCGACCGTATGACCCAAATGCAGATCGGGGCGTGTAGGGTCGATGCCTAGCTTGACACGTAACGGGCGATCGGTCTCTGCTAGCCGCTTTGCTAGAGCAACACTACCTCCAGGAAAAATTTCTACGACCCCCCGTTCGGTCAGCCGGGTAATGTCGTTTGCTTTAGTACTCAAGGCTATTGTCTGTCAAACTGCGATCCAATTATCTCGCTAGACGGTCCCCTCTCGTCAGTCAATTCGATTGAGCAATCGCACTGAAATGCTCTAGTTTGGCATTCAATCTATACCAAGTCTCGTTCAACCGATATCGATTTCGAGCCAGATAGATATAGGTTGTCTCTTTATCGACCCCAGCAAAAGTACACTGTTTCACCATCAACTGAGGAAAGTCTGTCCGCAAACCCACTGTCATACCTAAAACGAGCAGCCTATAATAGCTCCAGTCTTTTGGCTCTGACGCTTGTCTAATACCCCACAGCCACCCAAATGGAATATTCCACCGCACTTGAATACCCCATCCGATCGCACTCGACCGATGCGATCTCAGTCTGCGGGTCAACAGCATGCGCGATCTCAGCCAGCCCCCCGCTCTCACCAACAGCCTCCACAACAGCCACCCAAAATAATTGGTTTGGGTTGGGTTCTTGGGACAATGAGCAATTTGGGTCTTGCCAGTCTCCTGCTGGGGGTGACCGCTTTTGCTGGGGCTTCTATTGGGCTGGCCCTAAGCTTTCGTAGCTTGCCAGATGTACGCAGCCTAGAGAACTACGTCCCAAACGAAACAACGCTGATTGTCGATAGCAACGGAGAATTTATTGCAGCCCTGCATGGAGAGGCGAATCGTCAACTTGTTGCTCTAGATTCCATCTCCTCTGAGATGAAATTGGCGCTGCTGGCAATTGAGGACAGCCACTTTTACATCCATGACGGAATCAATCCCGTCCGGATTGGAAAAGCGGTGATGGGAAGTCTAGCTGGTGGGCTGGGTTCGGCAGGGGGTGGGTCTACGCTGACTATGCAATTGGTCAAAAACCTATTTCTGACCCCGGAGCGATCGATTGGGCGCAAGACGGCCGAAGTTGTTTTGGCAATGCGGGTGGAGCAGGTCTTCGAAAAAAACGAAATCCTGGAAATGTACCTTAATCAGGTGTACTGGGGACATAACCTGTATGGAATTCAGACTGCGGCAGAAAGCTATTTTGATAAGAAAGCCTCAGAGCTAAATCTGGCTGAAGCAACCATGCTCGCAGGGCTATTGCAGGCCCCCGAGCAGCTGAGTCCATTTCGAAATTTTGAAGCGGCCAAGCGTCGGCAGGCGATTGTACTGCAGCGCATGGTAGAGCTTGAGTGGATAGAACCAGAAACTGCGAAAATCACCGCTCAGCAAGAGTTGACATTGGGAAAGATCACATCATTTAGCACTAGTGCTCCGGCGATTGCCGACGTCATCGAAGCTGAATTAGTGGATCGCTACGGTCGCGACGCTCTGTTGAGGGGTGGATACCGAGTTCAAACCTCGATCGATTTGGATCTACAGCGAGAAGCCCAAAAGGCAGTTGACGATGGCTATAACAATCTGCAAGCGAGTAGCCGCCGTGCCAATCAAGTGGCATTAGTTGCGATCGACCCCAGGACTGGATTTATCAAGGCGCTGGTGGGAGGTGTGCAAGCCCAGCGGGGACAATTCAACCGCGTAACCCAAGCCATTCGCCAACCTGGTTCCGCGTTTAAGCCATTCGTGTACTACACTGCCCTCGCCAGCGGTAAATACAGCCTCACCTCCCCCATTTTCGATGGGCCCGTCTGTTATCCCGACGTCCAAGAACCTTACTGTCCGCGCAATTACGACAACACCTTTCGCGGCGGCATGACTCTGCAGCGAGCTTTAGAGCTATCCCGCAACGTCCCGACGGTAAAACTGACGGATGAGTTAGGTGTGGGCGAAGTGATCGAGTCTGCCAATGTGGCAGGGATTCAACAAACTATTCCCCCCAACCTGTCGATTGCACTGGGGGCAGCCGATGTCACTCCCCTCGAATTGGCCAGCGCCTACGCTACGTTTGCCAACGGAGGCAACCGCATCGAGCCTACGCTGATTGTGCAAGTTATTGACAGCCAAGGTAACGTTCTCGAATCTGCTGCTCCGGAACCCGAGCGTGCGTTAGATCCTTGGGCTGTGGCTAATCTCGTTCAGGCATTGCAGGGGGTTACACAGCGGGGAACTGGACGGGCAGCACTGTTACCTGACGGTCGTCCCATCGCCGGTAAGACTGGCACCACATCAGACTTCCGCGATGCTTGGTTTGTGGGATTCACCCCTCAGCTAGCTACGGCAGTGTGGATTGGCAATGACGACAATACTCCTATGGCTCATGGCACCACTGGTGGCGGTCATGTCGCACCCATTTGGAAACAGTTCATGACCTTTGCAATGGAAGAAAAACCGGTCGAGCAATTCCCAAATCCCAAGGATTATCTCTCTCCTGCACAGCAGGCACGCCTTTCCCAGTAATGCCATGACCATTTCCTTTCGCGGAGAATCATTCGCAAATCAAGGGGGATAAAACTTCTATCAATTCGATTGGTCCTGTACCATTTGCTTAAGTTTTTTACACCAGGCGATCGCCAAGCCTATATCACTGTAGGGAATCTCAGCCGCTGAGGGCGACAGACGGAGGACAAACGATTTACCCTTGGGTATCTCTTGCGGGGGCCAAGGGAGGGGCTGACCATCCACAAGCAAATCAACGTGTTCGATGCGATTGAGGTTCACCGACTGCAGTCCAGTAGGACCATCAGATTGAGGTTTTCCCCAAGTAAGAGTCATCCCTTTGAGACCGACCACAGCTGCACTGTCATACTTGGCTGTGTCGAAGGCTTGCGCCCATTGCCGATAACTTTCGACCTGGCGGTAAGAACGCCACCCCAGCCAGGTTAAGGTGATGAAAGTCCCCAATAATGGTAGCCATAGCAATCCTTGTTCCATCGCGCTGCTGTTTGCCCCTGTTGTATCTGGCACTTTGCTGTCGTTTGTTCCATTGTCTCAGTCCTCTTCCACCAATCCATCCGATTCTGGCTCTGGGCGCTTTTTCTTAGGTTGTGCTGTATGGGCTTTCCGAGGATGGCTGGGGGATTTCTATCCCACCGGCAGCAGGTCTGGAGAGTTTCTGAAACTGTACGCTGAGCGGCTGACGGCTGTAGAGGGGAACACAACCTTCTATTCCACCCCCACTGAAGAAATGGTGAGTCGATGGGCCGACCTCACCCCTGCGAGTTTCCGGTTCTGTCCTAAACTCCCCAGAAACATCACCCACCGAGAACGCCTTGTCCCAAGGGGTGATGCAGCCCTAGCATTTATCGATCGCATGCAGGGTCTGGGCAATCGCCTCGGTCCTCTGTTTGCCCAGCTTCCCCCCAGCTACGGCCCCGAGCAAATTGCAGATTTAGCCGCGTTTCTGAGCCATTGGCCTATTAAAGTCCCGCTAGCAGTAGAAGTTCGCCATCCCGATTGGTTCGCAGCCCCCCACAGTAGAAATCTCAATCGTCTATTGGCCCAACACAAAGTGGGTCGAGTGTTGCTGGATACCCGTCCGATTTACAGTGGGGTAGACGATCCCCAAGCCACTTCCCCACGCCGGAAACCCAAAGTTCCGCTTCAACCCACTGTCACCCATTCATTTGCTTTCGTCCGCTACATCAGCCATCCCGATAGCCGTCGCAACGAGCGCTACTGGACAGAATGGTGCGATCGCGTGAAAGAGTGGCTAGATCGGGGAACTGACGTCTACTTTTTCGTCCATTGCCCCCAAGAAGTCCATTCCCCCCGATTTGCAAAAGCAATACAATATCGCCTTGAAAACAAAGGCACAGCCTTACCACCGTTACCCTGGGATACAGTCGAGTCAACAGCAACAGAAGCACAACTCAGCCTGTTTTAGTTGAACAGTACTGTAACCATGGACTAATGTCTTCTCCCTCAAACAGAATGCAAATCGATCCTCTAACCGCGATCGCCACCACGACAGTGTTGTAGTAGAAAATCGGTGATGGATCCAGCAGCATGTGGCTTGCTCAAAAAATATCCTTGTCCCCGATCGCAGCCGATCGCGCGTAACAGTGCTAGTTGCGCATCAGTTTCAATGCCCTCGGCCACCACCTCCAAGCACAGGCTTTTGGCGATCGCCAATATTGCTCGAATAATATCTTTGGTGTTTTGCTGGCTTTCCAGCCGATTCACAAATGACCGATCGATCTTGATGCAGTCAATCGGTAATTGGTGTAAGTAGCTGAAAGAAGAATAACCGGTGCCAAAGTCATCCATACAAAGGCTGATATTGCTCTGTTTGAGGGCAGAGAGTCTCTCTCTGGCAACTTCTGTATTGTGGGCAATTGAGCTTTCAGTAATCTCCAGCTTCAATCGTTCGGGCTGCAGGTTTTCCCGATGTAAGGTGGAGCGAACGCTATCCACAAAGTCCGGCTAAGCCAGCTGTTGGGTGGATAAATTCACAGTCACAAAGAGACTGTCTAACGAGGGACTTAGAGCGCTCCAGCGATGCATTTGGCGACACGCCTGTTGCAAGACCCAATGCCCAATCGTCACGATCGCACCTGTCTCCTCCGCAATTGGAATAAATACGTTGGGGGGGATTCCCCCGCGCTGAGTGTGGGTCCAGCGCAGTAATGCCTCTACCCCTACGACCATCCCTGTCGCCAAACACACAATTGGTTGGTAATGCAAGAACAGTTCGTTACGCGCGATTGCCTGCTGAAGTTCCACCTCTAACTGCAATTGCTCCGAGACGCGGGCGTGCATATCTTGGGTAAACAACGCAACGTTTGACTGATTGGAGGACTTCGCCTGGTACATGGCGATATCGGCTCGACGTAGGTAGTCCTCAGAACTGATGCGATCGATTTCGCTCATGCTGATACCAATGCTGGCAGCAGGGTAAACGAGCTGTTTCCCCAACTGTAGAGGGGCTGTTAGAGTGCGATGGACTTTGTACACCGCCTGGTTGGCTTCCTCCTCGCTGCGGACATTCAGCAGGATGACAAACTCATCCCCCCCCAAACGTGCGACGGTATCTTCCAAGCCAACGCATGTTTTCAAGCGATTGGCCACCTCGATCAATAGCCGATCTCCCATACTGTGACCCAAACTGTCGTTAATGACCTTGAACCGATCGAGATCCAGAAATAGTACGGCAAACAATGCAGTGGGATCCTTCTGATGCCGCCCGATCGCTGCATCGAGGCTTCCTAGCAGGAAGTTTCGATTGGGTAATCCCGTTAGCGGATCGTGCAGTGCGTCGTGAATTAATTGCTGTTGAGCGTTATGACGCTTCGTGATGTCTGTCTGCGAACCAGCAATGCGGTAAATGCGATCGTTATAGTCTCGTAGCACCATCCCGCGGCACAGCACCCAGAGGTAACGGCCATCTTTGTGGCGCATGCGGTATTCGTGTTCCAGTTGCCCTTCATCCCCCGCAAGGTATCGTTCGAGCTTTGTGCGGAAAGTATCCCAATCTTGAGGGTGAATGCGATGGAACCAAGAGTACGGACGGCTGCCGAGTTCTCCGTTGGCAAACCCCAGCATTTCCTGCCAACGACTGGAAAAATATATTTCATCGGTATCAAGATTCCAGTCCCAAATCCCATCATTGGTGGCTTGAATGACCAGGGAATAACGCTGCTGACTTTCCCGCAAATCCGCCTCTGTTTTACGCTGTGCAGTTAGATCGTGGGCAAAGGCGATATTGAATTCTTCCTCGCCCAATTGCAAGAAGTTGAGGTGGATTTCCACCGGTAACAACCGTCCGTTCTTCGTCCGATGGCGGGAGGTGAAGTTCATCGATCGCTGCTGCCTGAGCTTGCGCCAATGATTGCTCCAGGTTTGCGAGGAAGCAGAGGGATCGATATCAAAAATGTGCAGCGATTCTAGCTCCTGTTTGGAGTATCCCAAAAACTGACAGGCGGCTGATTTTACTCGATAAATACTGGCATCTTGAGCAATCCAAAACCCAGAGATAGAGGTGGATTCAAAGGAAAATTCAGCCAACTGTAAAATGCGATCCTGGCCAGAAGAACTGGGCTCGCCAGTCGGATCTAGCGAGGGTAATTGGGAAGGGCGGCTGATGTTGTGAAGCACGGTTAACCCATACACATTCTTGGGCTCGCGCCTAAAAGCAAATAGCAGTCATCCATAGAGTTAATTAAATTGGGTCTGATGCCCCCCATAGGAATGCGATTTGCTAGCTCCTCCAAACCTTGAATACAGCGTGCGGCACGGTAGTTTGCAGCTAACCATGGCTGCGATCGAGGCGACCATCACTTGAAATAGACACCCCGAGAACGGTCAATTTGCACCCAATACCTTGCCCGCATCAGGTGATAGACCATCATCTAGCGGCGGGGAGGCCTGAATTGTTTGCATAAGTTTATAGAACGGCTGCCAATTGTCTTCGCTTGCGATCGGTTCCCATACACTTTCGATGACCGGTCGAGTAGGTACGATCGCCAGATTTGAGCCCTGCAGCCGAGCTGCAACCTGCGGCCATTCTTCCTGAGATAACCGCTGCAGTGCAGCGCTGTACTGGTCCTGCCATTGACGAGCAACTTCCTGCGCGTCTTCATCAGGCAACGTTAAGCGGTCCACGATCCCCAGCTGCCCCTCCCCTTGACACCATTGGGGATGGTAGGACTCCACCAAGGAGTGAAAAACATCGGCATAGTCAGTGGTGGTCACCTTCAGCAGCTGCAGCGTCAGCCGTACCAGCTCAGCAGCGGTGGGCAGGGGTAGTTCGCCAAGGCCAAGCTTGCGCAGCATGAGCTGTCGATAGCTGCGCTGATAATGACTGTCGAATTGGGCCAGGGCCACGTCCATATCCCCTGGAGGAATCAGCTTGTCTAGCGATCGCTGCAAAACCTCAAGATTTAATCGACAAATGCTGGGTTGATTAGCATATGAGTAACGTCCCCAATAGTCAAAATAGGCAGCCGTGAACTTGGGATCGTAGCGACCCAGGAAGGCATAGGGGCCATAGTCAAAACTCTCCCCCGTAATCGACATGTTGTCGGTATTGAGCACTGCATGGCAAAAGCCTGTCGCCATCCATTGGGCAGCCAACTCGGCAGTACGTTCCACCAACTCTAGGTAAAAGCGGGAATAGCAATCTTCTTGGCCCACTAAATGTGAGTAATAATGCTTAACAACGTGGTCAAGCAACTGACGTGCAAGGTCCGGCCGATTGATATGATGCAGCCGCTCGAAAGTGCCAAAGCGAATGTGCGATCGGCTAAAACGCGCCATCACTGAGGAACGGGTGGGGGAGGGTTCGTCCCCTCGCCAGAGGGATTCCCCCGTTTCGATCGCGCTCAGGCACCGAGAAGTGCGCACCCCCAAGGCATGCAGGGCTTCGGAGGCGATTGCCTCTCGCACCCCCCCTTTTAGGGTCAGCCGCCCATCCCCCCCTCGGGAATAGGGGGTTCTGCCCGATCCCTTGGTGCCAAAGTCATACAGTTCGCCATCCGTACCTCGCACTTGGCCGTACACAAATCCGCGACCATCTCCCAGTCGGGGGTTGTATTCTCCAAACTGATAGCCGTGATAGCGCAGAGCGAGACAGGGCTGCGGTCCCTCAAACTGGCCGAAGGCTGCGATGAAATGGCGATCGCTCACCTGTTCAGGAGCCAGTCCTAACTTCTGAAGCAGCGCGTCATTGCGCCACCTTAACTGATGTTGTGGGAAATGAGCGGGGCTAACTGGGTCATAAAACTCTGCACCTAATGATTGCAATGCGGGGTCGAAGTTGAGCTGAAAGAGCGGATTGGGACTGGGGACGACCATATGACTCGTGCTGCCGAACATTCTTAGTCTTAGGGCTGAGGTTTGAAGTTTCCTCTATCAGCAAAATCTCGGGACTACTGAATGTGTCTTCTGTAGGCTAACGATAATGCTCTTGCAGGGTAGCGCTCAAACAGGATTCTCAACTGTGGCAGTTCTCCCTTCAAAGCTTGATTGCAAGCAAAGTTTGGTCCCCGGCATAATTTAGTCCCAGTCGTTTCACACTGTTGAGTTGCGACCATGGTAGAAGATCCCTTATTTGTTGCCCAACTTTTGGTGGTGGCGCTGCTCGTTGTTGCGATTGCCTCCGAAATCATCCTGCGGCGCTTGCGGGTGCCTTACACCATTGGCTTGATAGTCGTGGGACTCTTGTTGGGTTTGGTTCTCCCCGGTATGACGGGAGAGCAGTGGTTGGGGGTGGCTCAAAAAGAGCAAATCTTCTTCCTGTTTATTCCCATCTTGGTGTTCGAGTCGGCTTTGACTATGGACAGCAGACTGTTGCTGCGAAATCTGGGGCCCGTGCTGCTGCTGGCGATCCCCGGTTTGTTGATGTCAACGGGGATCGTCGGGGGGCTGGTCTATTGGCTCGCTCCGCTACCGCTCGCCCAAGCCCTGTTGTTCGGGGCGTTGATATCAGCCACCGATCCTGTAGCAGTCATCGCCCTATTCAAGGAGCTCGGAGCACCCAAACGTCTGACCATTTTGGTGGAAGGAGAAAGTCTGCTCAACGATGCCACAGCGATCGTGCTATTCCATCTGATTTTGTACCAGATCGAGCTGAGTCACACTGGCACTGCGTCAGGATTTACGTTCGCCACCGTTTTCGAAGGAATTCAAAGTTTTCTGGTGGTGTTTACCGGAGGAGGACTGGTGGGGTTGCTGCTGGGCTACCTGACCATTAAGCTGATTCCCCTCGAACGCGGCAATCCTATGGTTCAAGTGGCAACTTCCATAACTGCTGCATTCCTAGCATTCATTGCGGCTGAGGACTTTTTAAACGTGTCGGGGGTGATGGCTGTAGTAGGGGCAGGTTTGGTAGTGGGCTGGTATCGGGATGTGAGGTATTCCCGCGAAGCTCAAACCAGCATTCACCAGTTTTGGGAGTTTGCTGCCTTCGTGGCCAATAGCCTTATTTTCTTATTTCTAGGACTGACCCAGGCAGGCTTTCTCCGAGAACTGAAGGCGGAAGAAGTTTTGAGGGATATGGGGGCAACGAGCGATCTGTTGGGTTACGCAGCAGTGGCAATTGTGGCAGTACTGGTTGCCCGAGGAATTACCATCGCCGTTCTGTTCCCGTTGTTGCTCAATCGCCTTCCCAAAGCTCCCAAAGTGGATTGGCGCTATCAATTGGTCATGTATTGGGGGGGATTGCGGGGAGCGATCGGGGTGGCTCTGGCCCTCAGCCTCAGCCCCGCGATCCTCGATCGCCGCACCATCGTGGGCCTCACCCTATCGGTGGTTTTCTTCACGGCCTTGGTGAACGGCTCTACCATCGGGCGCCTGATTCACCGCCTAGGGTTAGATATTCCAGATCTGGTCGATCGCGTATTGCGAGCTCAAGCCACCCTCGCTGTCAAACGGTCGGCCCTCAAGCAAATTAACAAAACCGTGCAGCCGGGACATTTTTCCCAACGGTTGCGGCACTCCCTCAAACAACAGTACGAGCAGGAGGTGCAAGAACAAAGAGATACGCTCGAACGGTTGCGGGCCGATCCCCTGTACAAGCAGCAGGGCATTGATATTCAAGTGCTGTGGCTACAAGCCCTTAATTTGGAGCAAGCCGCTTTCCTCCAGGTTTACGAACGAGGGGGCATTTCAGAAGCAGTGATGCAAGAATTACAGCTCACCATCAATCTGAAACGAGACGCTGTCAGACGGGGAGAGATTCCCCCACCCTCCGAGATCGTGGTTCCTCCCGATCTAAGGCTGTCCGAGGCGATCGCCAGCCTCGTTGAGCAAGTCGCCCCTACCAGTGCCCTGGCCGCTGCCAAGCGCCTGCAGGTGCTCAAAACCCGCTACGAGTGCGAAGCTGCGATAGCTGATGTGGCGTCATACGTAGCTGGCGAGGTACACCAACATCAAGAATTGGCGGAAACCAGCGACAGCGAGGTTAGCGCCTGCCGCAACATCTATCGAGATATGAGTGTCGAGGCAATGCGCAACCTGGACAGAGTGGCTGAAACTTACCCCGAGTATGCCATTTTGCTCCAGCGGCGCACGGCCCGCACCGCCGCACTCGACTCAGAATTAATGGCTCTCGCAAGCTTACAAGCAGAAGGGGATATTCCCCCAATGGTAGCGCGAGAGGTACAGCACGATGTGGAGGTTAAACGCTACCGCCTAACCCATCAACCGCTGGCAAATCTAGATATGCGGCCGACAGATATGTTGCGACAAATGACAGTCTTGCGGCGGCTTCCTCAACCGGAGTTTCAGCGGATAGTGGACCAGCTCTCCCCTCAACAGGTTCTGACGGGAGAAACCATCATCGACCCAGAACAGCAAAATCAGAATCTCTATTTCATCGTTCAGGGGACGGTAGCTTTATTTGACGATCGTTGTGCCCTCCCCACCGGCATGCCAGTACGACAGGCATCCCTGCATGCTGGAGAGCTATTTGGCGAAGAGGTGTTGTCCCAACTATTCACCCCCTGTGCGCGAGCCGTTGCAGTCACCGACTGCCTACTCTACACCTGCTCTTATCCCCAGTTAGAGCAAAATTTTCCTGAAGCGATCGAACTGCTCGAGACGATTGTGAAAGAGCCCGATAGGGTAGATATGTGAGATTGCAGGGCCGATCTGGCACCGGTATCTACAAGCCACAGGTATTTCAGTGAGAACAACCGGATCTAGGCCCTGTAAAGGGTTTTGGGCACTCACAAGTCTCTATCGACTTGACAGTCAATCCAATCCCTACGAGGAGGTATCTAATGGAAATTATTGCCGGACTCTTAGCAATACTGGCGGGGCTGGGGGGCAGTGCAGGTTTACTAGTCGATCGCCTAGCCAGAAATGCATTTATGGAGCAATTAGATCGAGCAGAGGTACTGGAAGTGCGGATTCAGTCCGTCCCCAACGCAATGTTCTTAGGGGGACGCATTGATCGCATTTTGCTGGCCGGTCGAGGATTAGAAGTCACCCCTTACCCCCGCATTCAACTGCTAGAGCTGGAAAGCGAACCACTACAGGTGGGATTGAATAATGGCACGCTCGAACTCAATAGCCCCCTACAGGTAGCCCTGCGGTTTGAACTCACTGAGACCGATTTGAACGCATCGTTACAGTCCCCTGAGGTCCTGGAGGACTTTAAGGATATCGAAGCGAATGTGCCAGTTTTTGGCGATCGCGATGGGCCAGAAGTCTTCGATTTAGAGAACCCAACCGTCGAGTTATTGGGCCAAAATCGGCTGCAGCTCAAGGCCCGTCTAGTGTTGCAGTCAGAGGGGGACGCAGAGGAGGACGCAGAACTGGGCGAACAAGCCTTAGACATTGATTTCACGACCAGCATCATAGTGGAAGAGGGACAGCGTCTGCTGCTGAAAGAACCAGCCATGATGCTGAACGATGCTGAGGTTCCTGAGGAAATCGCCGACGCCTTTGCAGGGGGCATCGGTCGTGTCTTGGATGCTGCGCTGCTTGAGGATCGAGGCATTCTCGTCAGGCTGCTCGATCTCAAAATCTCTGAGGACGCGATCTCTGCCGTTGGATGGGTTCAACTAGAGTCACTAGATTTAGGCTCCTAAACCCGATTGACGGGAAACTTTACGATCGCAGGTGGGACAATACTTGGAACCGTCGCCGCCAAGCCCAGTCCCGCCCCCATCGTTGCTACGCATGGAATCAGTACTGTGCCTGGAAGTCTTCAGTCAGCGTCAAATTAATCTCTGTATCTGGAGAAATCGCGATCGCGTGGGGAGCTGTGACATTGCCCACAACAGCCCCCAGGGCCGCCGCCCCCAAGACTTCTTCGGTAGCGATCGCGCGATCGCCCGTAATCGCTGACAAAACAAGGCCAATGCCAGCCCCAATCGCTGCATCTTGGGCAATTGCCCCTGCGGAGGTTTGTCGAGGATCCCGCTGGGCGGCAATGGTCTGACTCTGGGCCGCCAATGGAAATGATTGGTTGCCAACCAACAACGAGTCAGCCACAAAGTGGGTACCATCCCCCACCGGTCGAAATTGACCGATCACCAACGCCCCAGCGGGTACCACTACGTTGCCAACCGCATCCCGTAAATCGTTCCGCAGTTGCAGCGACCCAGCCCGCGTTTCCCGCGGATCGAAATACAATGTGTCAGCTTCGCTGAAGCGAGTTCCTAATGCATCCCCCGCCCGCAGAAGTATTTGGGTCTGCAAAGTAAACGGTAGCTCATCAGAGGGAAGGGGCTTTGGAGTCACTGGCCGCCATTCTGGGTCGAGGGGAAGTTGAGCCATTGCGAATGAAGCAAAACAACTCGTCCCCCAACCCACCAGCAACAGGGTGGAAATGGTAAGATTCAATGCCCGACCGGCCATAGTGATAGTCCCTCAACATAAACGCTTTTCAAAATAATCACCACGAGACAGCAGACCCATCCACAGGCTGGACTTGGGAGTGACGTTTATTTTTAATATGGCTCTGCTGGAGCCGTCGACCCTCACCACACCGTCCGGCTCAAAACCGCCTTCCCCTGCCATTCCACCACTGACAAAAATGAGTAATTGTTGGAGCGATCGTCAAGTCGCAGAGGAGATCTCAGCTATCCAATCTCCCTAGAAGAGACATGGATATTACTGTCCTAACGAAGATGGCAACAGCTACGGTTCACTTTAAGTGACACTTTTCCATTAAAACTTTTTTCAATGGGATCTCCGATCCAAGCAAACGTTCTTTCACATTCCAGTTCCCGCAATTTGATCTATCGGGTTAATTGCCTTAAACGGGCAAACTGGATGGGGGAAGAAGCTATGCGCCAAGTCACCCCCCAGGTAAATAATCCCTCTATAGCGATCGCGGAGACAATCAAGGTGAACAGGTAGCACAGTCTCAAAGAGATAGAAAAACTTTGTCAGTAGATAACGATCGCTTCGGCAATCTTTATAGTTTCAACGGATTTAGACGGATAAATATTGAGATCTCTTTCGAGAGAACCATCGCCGCATAAAACTTGAAGCTTCTATTTCACTTCTAATCCCACAGATTTCTAAAATTTATGAAAAAGCTGCTGCAGGGATCGATAAAAGGGACTTAGACTCGTTGAACTGACCTGGGGATGCAGTGCGTACTCGACATACAACCGTAGTTGCGCACAAGATCTGGTTTCCCTTGAACTGAGTCGAAGGAGGGGCGGAATTCCATCTCCCTGGTGCTAACGGATGCAAACATCTAAAGGTTCAAGCGATGCAGCTGTTACGCCCTATCCCCAGCTCACAGTACAAACCCTCTGCAGGAGTTGAGGTCAATGGCCGAATATAAAGTTCGACTGATCAACGAGGCGATCGGTCTAGATGAAACATTGGAGGATGTGGATGAAGATGAATACATCCTAGATGCAGCCGAGTATGAAGAAATTGAGTTGCCCTACAGCTGTCGTTCCGGCACGTGCTCTGCCTGCACTGGCCGTGTCATCGAAGGAGATGTAGACGATTCAGCCGGTCAGCCCGAAATGTTCTTTAACAAGGATCAGCGGGCAGCAGGTTTCCGTCTACTCTGCATTGGTCGTCCCAAAAGTGACTGCGTGATCGAAACCCACATGGAATCTCGTATCTCTGAATTTTGATCGGTGAGACATAACGATCGTCGAGAGATTTCGAGTATCGGTTCATTACCATCACCCATACTGTCCGACCCCACGAAGCAAGGATAAAACCTCCTCCAGCAGCTGTCTTGCTACAGCTGCTTTTTGTATTGAGTAGCGTTCTAACTGCTCATCCCCCTGACCCAACACCATCATGGGTGCAACTGCCTAACAGCCGCTGAGAACATTTCATCCGACAAAATCCCGATCGGGATTGGACATATGGTGTATCGATCGAGTTGGTCATCCAAATTGAGATGTCCACGACTGTATTGGACTGAACAGACAGGCTGGTAAACTCGAGCCCCTCACATGGCATGAGCAACTAGTAAGAGCCCACACTAGAAGCAAAAACAGCTTCAACGGAAACCCCACAAACGCGGCTAGGGCGGACGATCAGAAACTCATTCTCTAGAGGTTTGGGCAGTCGGACAAAATCTTCCCCTCCCCCGCCAACAAAAATGGTATTCATCAGCTTAGTGACTTCCTGGGGGCCACTTACCCTTACCTCTTCCCGATGGCCACCTTCCAACAGAATATGAACGTTGAATTCGTCTGGCTTGTTGGGCATTTTGCTCTCTTCCGTCAGTTACGCAGGTTATTGTTCCCCAACTGGGGCCACTTGCGTATGTCCGATCGAAGTTCCCTCCCCTCACTTTCAGCCGTTTAGGAACTCCTGTTTGGGGTGTTATTATCTGGGAATTTGTCGTGCAGAGAGCGATTGGCTGGATCGGTTCCCCACGATCGCTGCTGACCCTTCAAAGCTCCACGAGCGTTCCTCTGCAAGCGCTTGAGTTTTAATCGCCGTAGCGCGGAGGCCGGAAAGCGTCTGTTAAAGTCCGCTTCATTGCTTTGAACTAGGTCAATTAAAGAGGGGGCAACATTTTGTGGGTAAGGGTATAGGTCCTCAATAGTAGTTGGTTGAGCAAAGCGCTGGTTCCACGGACAAACGTCCTGACAAATGTCACAACCCGCTACCCAGTTTTGCTGATCTTGGGTGATGAGGGATGGTAACTCGTCAGTACGGCTTTCTAGAGTGTGGTAGGCAATGCAGCGGTTGGAATCCACCACGCCTGGTTCCACAATCGCTGCAGTGGGACAAGCATCCAAACACTTTGTGCAGGTTCCACAATGGGAAGTATGAGGGAGATCGGCCGGTAAATCGAGAGTGGTGAGAATTTCCCCCAAAAAAAGCCAGGAGCCATATTCGCGGGTTAGCAACAAGCTATTTTTGCCAATCCAACCCAACCCTGCTTGCATGGCCCAAGGTTTTTCAGCAATGGGGCCAGTATCGACATAAAGTCGTGTCCGGCAATCGTATTTAGCCTCCATCCAAGCAGAGAGAGCCTTCAGGCGTTTCCCCAATACGCGATGGTAATCACGCCCCCAGGCGTAGCGGGATATTTTGCCCGTTTGCGGCCGATCGCTATGGGGTTGGGGGCTGTAGTAATTGAGGGCTACGCACAATAGCGATCGCGCCCTCGGCAAAATCAGCTCTGGCTGAAATCGTTTGGAGTTGTCCATCCAAGCCATATCCGCCTGGAACCCGGCCGACAACCAGCGCGACAGACCCGATAAGTCTGGGGGATCGTCTAACCGAGCGATCCCTACCTTATGAAACCCCTGTTCGAGGGCCATCTGCTTGATAGCAGCGGCTATTGCGGTTGCTGGCATAACTGCATCCGAATCGATCGCCTACAATAAAAAAACTTTGCCTGCTCCGTTGTTATGTTAAGAGAGTGAACGAAACCATGCAGCGTTTTTTACCCAAATCTATTGCTGCCGCAGCCATTAGCCTACTAATAGCAGGGGCCAGTGCAACAATAGTTGGTCTGAGAGTCATTGGCCCCAAAGCAGCCAATGCCCAATCAGGTTTCTGCCTCGTTTGCCCGGTCGAACGCGATCAAATTCTGCGCCACAGCACCGATAACGGAATTACCCGCAAGCGCGATCGCTACAAGCTAACGATCCCAGCCCAAGACGTCGCTGTTGCAGAAGTTCTAGTCAGTTTCGAACCAAAATTTGACGGCACAATCAATCCCGAGCGCGCGCGTTTTGAGGTGGAAGGAGAGCCAGTTGAGACCGATTTAATTTCTTGGTCTGAAGAATTTAACGTCCTAGAAGTTGTCCTAACCCAACCAGTTGCAGCTGGGCAAGAAATGAGAGTGGTTCTTCCCGGTGTACGCAACCCGAAAGATCCCGGTTTTTATCGCATTCAAGCACGCGTTAGGGGAACAGAAGCAAACCCAACATTTCGATGGCTTGGCGAGTGGAACGTGAGCTTTGATGCTCCCTTCTCTCGACGCTCTTGATGGGCGATCGCTGTAAGGTTGCGATCGCTATGCACAGTTCTATGGTGACTTTGGATTTCTAGTTAGTCAGGGTGGGTCCTGAACTATCCGCAGTGACTGGAAAGTCGTTCGTATGCTCCCTAAGCTGCTTTGATTAAAGGATAAAGCTAGCCCATCACTTGTCAGCCAAAATTTGGCAAGATCGATTTCAATCAAGTATCGCTGCATCAAAGACTTGCGCTTCAACAACTCTTAGAGCGTTTACCAACCTGTCAATGCAGTATAGTTGACACGATAAGGCCATTGTATGTATTTATTGTAACATCGCGATTTCCAGTCGCCGTGGCAATGTCTTTGGATAGAGGGAGCACATCGATCCCCCAGCATCAGGTAAACTTCCGTTCGATGGGGAAAAGGGATTGACATCGAATCTTTTGGCTTTTGATATGCCTGCATTTGAAATTGCAGCAGCCGTCCAACAGCCCAATCTTTGGCAAGCATTTTTGATGGGAATGCTGCAGGGACTGACCGAGTTCCTACCGATCAGCAGTACCGCACACCTGCGTATTTTGCCTGCACTCATGGGATGGCCGGACTTCGGGGTTTCTTTCTCAGCAGTCATTCAGTTAGGTAGCGTGATGGCTGTATTGGCCTACTTTGCATATGACTTGAAACTGGTACTGACGGGAACCATCCTGTCCATTCGCCATCGCAAATGGCACACCCCAGAATTTCGCACCTTTGTTGGGGTGATGCTGGGAACTCTGCCGATTGTGATCTTAGGGTTGGCCGTGAAAACATGGATGGGATCCCCCCCTCGCCAGCTAACGGTGATTGGCATTGCTTTAATTGGGGTCGGTATCTTGATGGCTTGGGGAGATCGTGCGGATAAGCAAGAGCGTACGCTGGCCCAGATTCGGATCTCGGACGGTCTCGCAGTTGGACTGGCTCAAGCAATGGCTATTATCCCCGGAGTCTCTCGCTCGGGAGCTACCATTACCACCGGATTATTTCTGGGTATGAAGCGGGAAATGGCGGCCAGATTTGCTTTTTTGCTAGGCATCCCAGCATTAACTCTGGCTGGTCTCGTAGAATTTATCGCGAGCTATTCCCCCGAGGGTATCCCAGCGCAGGTAATGGGTACCCTTTCAGCGCTGGTATTTTCTTACCTCTCTATCGATTGGTTGCTCAAATTTCTCCAAAAGCGAAGTACCGACGTATTTGTGGCCTACCGCATAGCAATGGGCACATTTCTGATTTTGGCCGCATTAACGGGCTATATCGAATAGACGCAGACACGATTGGCTGGATGATTGGCAACATCAAAGCCAATTACTTCTATACGACTCATGGGTTGGCCCCCACGATCCTCCTCTGCCATGACCTCTTCCCCCAACTGCTATCAGCTCGATATCCGCACCTATCGCCGCCTCTTCAAGCAACCCTTGCTCACTAGCCACGGTAAATGGTCCATTCGCGAGGGAGCCATTGTTCGCATCACCCATCCCCAAGGGACAGTAGGATATGGTGAAATTGCCCCCATTCCTTGGTTTGGGTCCGAGTCTTTATCAGAAGCGTTAGACTTTTGCCGCAGCTTAGAGGGTGAGTGGAGTCCTGAGCAACTCGATGCGATTCCCAATCGCCTGCCCGCTTGTCAGTTTGCTCTAGAGTCCGCCTGGCATGCCATAGACACAGAGCGTTCAAATCAAAATGAAGTCCAATCGATGTTAGACATCTGTGGCCTTCTCCCCTCGGGGCACTTGGCTTTAGAAGCCTTTCCATTACTGCTGCAGCAAGGTCACACCACCTTGAAGTGGAAGATTGGGCTTGCCTCCCCCAGTCAGGAACAGGGTTGGCTTCAGCAGTTGCGAGCCGCACTGCCGGCGCACATCGGATTGCGTTTGGATGCCAACGGAGGATTTGATGCGGATGGAGCGGTGCAATGGCTACAGCTATGCGATCGCCTAGACATCGAATTTTTGGAGCAACCGCTCCCCCCCTCAGAATTTAGAACGCTGCTTCAGCTCGACCAAGCATTTATGACTCCGATAGCACTGGACGAATCCGTCGCCACTCTGCAGGGTTTACACTGTTGCTACCATCAGGGTTGGCGAGGTATCTACGTCATTAAGCCCGCCATCTGCGGCTCCCCATCAAAAGTCAGTCGCTTTTGTTTAGAGCATCAGCTGGATGTGGTGCTATCTTCATCGCTCGAAAGCCCGGTGGGGCAGGGAGCCTGCGTGACACTTGCCCGTACCTTAGATAGCCATCGGGCGATCGGATTCGGCATCGACCACCTCCTACAACCCATTCCTGACAATTGGCCGGACTGTTTATGGCTGGAGTCCTCGACCGAATAGAAGCACAGCCAGTAACTAACTGGCTAAATCATGCCGACAACCACCAGTTCTATCGCTATTTGGCAGAGGCTCAAGCACAATTCAAGCACCTAGAGAGCTCTCCCCAAGTTCGGTACCGCGTTGCATTGGCGAACGATAACCCCGTTCGTTTTTTAGCGAACTTTACTGCCATCCACTCTGCTGGACATAGCGTCTTTTTCTGTAATCCCGATTGGGGCCAGCAGGAATGGCAACAGGCTCAAACCCTAATGCATCCCCATGCCATTGTGGGCTATGCCCACATAACGCCGGATCCCACGTCACCCCCCGATCGGCAACAGAGTCCCCTCATCTGCATCCCCACGGGGGGAACCTCCGGCAGGATCAAATTCGCCAGCCACACCTGGCACACCTTGACTCAATCTACCGCTGGATTTCAGCAGCATTTTGACCGATCGCCCATTCACTCCTTTTGCTTACTCCCCCTCTTTCACGTGAGTGGATTTATGCAATTCGTGCGATCGCTGATGACAGGCGGACAATTATATATTGGTCAGTCGAGTCGTTTCCTCTCCGGTGAGTACTGCAATCTGCCAAACCCTGGCTGGTTTATCTCGCTTGTTCCGACTCAGCTCAAGCGGGCTATGACCAATCTCAAAGTGACAAGCTGGCTGTCCCAATGCGAAGCCATTTTGCTAGGGGGAGCACCTGCCTGGCCCGCTTTGCTCGAGCAAGCTCGTTCGGCCTACCTTCCCCTAGCCCCCACCTACGGAGCCACTGAAACCGCATCCCAACTGGCAACGCTGTTACCTTATGAATTTCTTGCTGGGAAACAGGGTTGTGCCCCGCCTCTTCCCCACGTCAGTATCCAGATCTTGGACAAGCACGATCGCCCTCTTTCTCCTAACAAAACTGGCCGCATCGCCATTCAAGCATCTTCTCTTGCACTGGGTTATTTCCCCAAGCGCTGGGAGTCTGGGGTGGCGGACCGGCAACAGGAAAACCCAAGCTGGGTAACCGATGACATTGGTTTTTTGGACGATGTTGGATACCTACATGTATTGGGGCGCAATAGCGACAAGATTTTGACTGGTGGGGAAAATGTCTATCCTGTTGAGGTAGAATCAGCTATCCGCAGCACCCAACTGGTGGAGGACGTCGCCGTGCTGGGACTCCCCGACGAGGACTGGGGGGAAGCCGTGTCGGCATTGTGCGTCTTGTCCGGGGATGGAACCACGCTGGAAGAGGTTGCCGAACTAGCCGCACCGCTGTTAGCTCGTTACAAACGCCCTAAACGGTGGATGGCGGTGAAGGTCCTTCCTCGTAACGATCGCGGCAAGATCGATCGCCAAATCTTGCAAAATCTAGCGCAGCAAGCGCGTCCCCTCTATGGACATTCATCAATCAAGTTGGACTCGAATAAGGAGCCATTCCTTCCTGAAACACCAGCATCAAGCAGGTGACAGAATTGCTCAACAGTCTCTAACTCCAATGCTGCAACCAATTCCGCAACTCTGACACTAACGGAATTCTTTGAAGTTTTTGGGAATCGATCTGCACGTGCTGAGTCTCGGCCTTGCAGATGGAGATTTTTCGATCGCTCCCTTTTACCCAATGATAGGTAACGGCAAAGCTGTTCTCTGATAGCAATCGCGGCTTCACGACAACCACCACTTCATCTCCGCAATAGAGGGGACGTAAGTAGTCCGCCTCCGCATGTACGACTGGTACTATAGTCGGCCCCTCTCTACTAAAAAAATGCCTTAAATCAACATCCATAGCCCCTAGAGATGCCTCGTAAGCTTCATGACAAATCGAGAAGGCGACCGAAAAGTACATCACCCCAGCAGCATCTGTGTCTGAAAACCGAATGGTTCGTCGGTATTCAAATGCCATCTCGTTCAACCACCCTGTCCAGATTATGACCCTATCAGCTTTGCTTTCAGCCACACTCACCCTCTGTTACAGCAAGATCGGTTAAAGCCATATAAAAAGCTATGCAACGTAGGGAAATCACCGATCCCTGAGGCCAAATGACGATCCCCTTCGATCCCCTTGCACTTGACCATTCCAAAAGGTCTGTGCATTATGGAGACATATTAAGCGATCCCAAACGATCCCCTAAGGAGATTGCGCGGGTCAACCCGAGGGAAAAAAAACAGAATCCGACAAGGTTCTGTTGTCCTCATCCCGATTTATTCGTTTGAACTTCATTCACTTGATTTGTTGATAGACGCGTCTCCACGCCGAATACCTCCTCGACCCCTGCAAACATCAATTCTCACGGAAGCACTTAGGTAAGTCTGCATCATGGCCACTGACCACCCCCCCTTAGACCAGCTAACGCTACGCCAACTGCGCGTACTCGCATCCGAATACTCTGTCTCCCGCTACAGCCGCATGCGCAAAGAAGAGCTGGTAAAGGCAATTCAGGTTGCCGAAGCTCAAGCATCCTCATCTGCCGGCAACATGCCTGCCCCCGAGATGGCCACGCAAGACACTGTCAGCGCAAACAAGTTTCATGCTGGTGGTGTTCGCGATATCCCCGAACTGAGCGACGTCGATGCCGAACTGGGCGATTTGCCCGGTGGCTATGGCGAAAGCCGCATCATGTTGTTGCCCCGCGACCCCCAGTGGGCATACGCCTATTGGGATGTCCCCAACGATCACAAGGAGGAGCTGCGTCGCCAAGGGGGCCAACAACTGGCTTTACGCCTCTACGACGTCACCGACCTAGACTTTGACACTCAGGGCTATCACAGCCTACAAGAGTTCCCCATCGACGAGCTGGCCCGCGAGTGGTACCTTCCTATTCCCGTTAGCGATCGCTCCTACATCGTTCAGGTGGGCTACCGCACTGCTGACGGCCGCTGGTTGTCACTAGCCACCTCTGCCTCCGTCACCGTTCCCCCCACTTATCCCTCCGATTGGATCGAGGACATCTTCGTCACCGTTCCCTTCGACATGGACCTCAACGGCAAGACCATCTACAAGCTACACGAGCCATATAAGCGGGCTGGCATGTGGGGGAATGCTCCCAAGTTGGCAGGCGACGATTCCGTTACCGGCGAAACCTTCAAGCTGGCTGGTGGCTTGGAGAGTCAGCACGTTGCCGGATCTCTGTTCGGTAGCATGCAGATGGTGCCGGAAGAAACGGTCAGCTCTTTTGTTTTCCCCTCTGGTGCGGCGATCGAATCTTTTGCCCCATGGATGGCTTCGGGGTCTGGCCTGGGCTTGTTCTCTGGTGCGTCTGAGTCGTTACCCCAACGTTCTCGCAAGTTCTGGTTGGTGGCTGATGCTGAACTGATTGTTTACGGAGCTACCGAGCCCGATGCCACCGTAACTGTTGGCGGTCGCAAGATCGAGCTCAACCCCGATGGCACCTTCCGCTTCCACATGGCATTCCCCGATGGCAATATTGACTTCCCAATCTTTGCTGTGGCGGCCGACGGCGAGCAAAATCGCGAAGTTCACATGACCTTCGATCGCTCTACCCCTGCTCGACGCACCAACACCAAGGAAGAAGCTGTCGAAGAATTCTTTTAGAGGATTCGTGCGAGGGTCCTTCTAATCCGCGCTGTTTTCCCTCAAACTGGGGCTAGTCCCCGCTGGACATGCAACCGGCTACAGCCCCAGCATGGAAAACAACCCCAAGTCAGCCAATGGTGTGAAGGCTGACCGGTAGCGGACAAGTTGCGTGAGGTGATGACTAGGCGGGCAAGCTGCTGCAAACTCTCGAAGAGGTAGCACTTGCCCGCTTTGTTCTAGGTTTGGCGGCCCTCAAGCCGCTTGGATTATTTCTTGAACCAGCCCCCTGTTTGAAATGTCCACAGCTGTATTCGGAGGTTTTCATGTCCCAAGGTTATTTCGCGCTGGTTTTACACGCTCACCTACCGTTTGTTCGTCATCCAGAACAGGATTTTGTCTTAGAAGAAGATTGGCTGTTTGAAGCCATCGCCGAGACCTACATCCCCCTCCTGCTCATGTTTGAGGGCCTAGAGCGCGATGGGATTGATTTCCGCCTTACCATGTCAATGACACCGCCTTTGGTGTCAATGTTGCGGGACCCACTGCTACAGGAGCGATTTGACGAATACCTCAGCAAGCTAGAGGAACTGGCACAGCTAGAGGCCGAGCGTAACGTCACCCACGGTCACGTCAAGTACCTAGCCGAGTTTTACGTTGAAGAATTTTATAAGATACGGGATCTGTGGGAGCGCTACGATGGCGATCTCGTATTGGCGTTCAAGAAGTTTCAGGACGCTGGCAATTTAGAAATTATTACCTGTGGTGCTACCCACGGCTACCTGCCCCTGATGCAGATGTACCCCGAAGCGGTCTGGGCGCAGCTAGAAGTTGCTTGCCAACACTACAACGATAACTTTGGCCGCTGGCCCCGTGGCATTTGGCTACCGGAATGCGCCTACTATCCTGGCCTGGAGCGCATGATTGCCGATGTGGGCCTCCGTTACTTGCTGACGGACGGTCACGGTGTGCTTTACGCCAAGCCCCGACCAAAATTTGGCACCTACGCCCCCATCTTCACAGAGTCTGGTGCGGCAGTGTTCGGTCGCGATCACGAGTCATCTCAGCAGGTGTGGTCAGCGCAGGTGGGTTACCCCGGCGATCCCGTTTATCGCGAGTTTTATAAAGATTTGGGGTTTGAAGCAGATTACGAGTACATCAAGCCCTACATCATGCCTAACGGTCAGCGCAAGAACACGGGCATTAAGTACCACAAGATCACCGGTCGTGGTCTAGGTTTAGGAGATAAGCAACTCTACGATCCCTACTGGGCGAGAGAGAAGGCGGCAGAGCATGCAGGGAATTTCATGTTCAACCGCGAACGTCAAATCGAGAATTTGTCCGGAATCATGGGCCGCCCTCCAATTGTAGTTTCTCCCTACGATGCCGAGTTATTTGGTCACTGGTGGTTTGAGGGACCTTGGTTCATCGACTACTTCATACGCAAGAGCCACTACGACCAAAACACCTTCCGCATGACCCACCTGGCAGAATACCTGCAAGAGAATCCCACCCAGCAGGTTTGTCGCCCCGCCCAATCTAGCTGGGGAGCTAAAGGATTCCACGAATATTGGTTAAATGAGACCAACTCTTGGATTTATCCCCACCTACATAAGGCAGCCGAGCGTATGATCGAGCTCAGCTATCGCGAACCGGCTGACGAGCTGGAATGGCGAGCGTTGAACCAAGCTGCACGGGAGTTGCTGCTGGCACAATCCTCGGACTGGGCCTTCATCATGAAAACGGGAACGATGGTACCTTATGCGGTGCGGCGGACGAGGTCCCATCTACTGCGCTTTAACCGGATTTACGACTCCTTGAATGCTGGCAAGTTGGATAAACAGTGGTTGGAAAGTGTGGAATATATGGACAACATCTTCCCCGATATCAACTACCGCAGCTATCGTCCTTTGACTGCTGCGGCTGCCTGAGGAATCCGATTGCGTATCAAGCCTATTGGGCCGTAAGCCAATTACCTACTTTTCACCTGCTCGTTTGCGAGCAGGTTTTTTGTCGTAAGTGTAAAAGTCGGCTAGAAATTTGATGGTGAATGAAACGGCACAAATACTATAGCGACCGTCAAGTCGCTTAGGATATTTTCGCTATCCCAATCCACGATCGGGCTTAGAGATCTACTTCCTAACTAAAATGTCAAAGGCTATAGGTCTGGCTATATGGTGTTGTTTCGGCCCAGGCATCAAATAACCTCATCACCACAAATTCAGCGGAAGATTCACTTCATATCCTAAATGCTGTAAGGCGGCCGCAGTAACCACGCGACCGCGAGCGGTTCTCTGCAAAAAACCAATTTGTAATAAATACGGTTCGTAAACCTCCTCAATGGTTTGAGAATCCTCTCCGGTGGCTGCAGCCATCGTATCCAGCCCCACCGGCCCTCCATCAAAATTCTCAATCATCATTTTCAGTAGCTTGCGATCCGTCCAATCCAATCCCAGCGGGTCCACATTGAATAGCTCTAAGGCGGTACCAGCCAGCTCGCCATCGATTCTCCCATCCCTTTTCACTTGTGCGTAGTCCCGGACCCGTTTGAACAACCGATTGGCAATCCGGGGGGTACCGCGAGAGCGGCGAGCAATCTCATTAGCCCCCGAGCGATCGGTCGCGGTGTCCAGCAGCCGCGCAGTGCGCAGCACAATCTCCACTAGCTCTTCCGTTTCATAAAATCTCAGCCGTTGCACCAATCCAAACCGATCTCGTAGCGGTGCCGTAAGCGCACCTACTTTTGTGGTGGCCCCGACCAACGTGAAGCGAGGCAGCTTCAAACTGGTCACCCGCGCAGAACGCCCCTTCCCCACCGTGATATCCAATCGAAAATCCTCCATCGCCGGGTACAGCATCTCTTCTGTCACCTTCGGCAATCGGTGAATCTCGTCGATGAATAAAATATCCCCCAATTTGAGATTGACGAGATATCCAGCAATATCTTTCGCCCCCTCCAGAGCCGGTGCACTGGTCATGTGCATTTTTACCCCCATCTCGTGGGCCAGCGCAGCACAAACCGTGGTCTTTCCCAATCCAGGGGGACCGTAGAATAGCAGATGATCGAGGGGCTCAGTCCGAGCTTGAGCAGCTGCAATAGCAATCCCCAACACCTCTTTCAATTCCCGCTGACCGATGTACTCTGATAGTGACTGAGGACGAAGGGAATTGTCCGATGCAGAATTGCTCTCTTGCAGGGTATCTGTTGCGCCCATACGCTGAACTGAATCATCGCTGGGCTGTGCCTGAGGATGGAGAAGAGACTCATCCTTGCCCTGACCCAAATGTACGCCAGTTGTATCTGTGGATGGTTTGGATCGCTTGGGGGGGCGATCGGAGTTTTTCCCGGATTGGGAGGAAATAATTGCCATACAGGCATTCTAGCCAGCTCGTTACGGCTATTTTATTGAGACCTCTCGCAAACCGTTAGCGAACCTCAGGTTCTCGCTAGATTTTGGACCGCTCCCGCAATTGAATATTAGCGAGTTCGGCCAAACTCTGCTCAGCTTCTCAAGGTAGACAGCAGCCTGAACAAACGAGGGTTTTGAGCCAGAGAAGTGTTCGATCCCTCATAGAGTGGGTTGATGTAGGTACCTACAGCAGAACTGCCTGCGATTCACTTATCCAGAGATAATGCTTTCCAGATATGGAACGATAGAGGGCGAGCGTTCAGTCCTTCTGTAAGGCCCAGTCTCTGACGCCCTTGCCTTAGAATAAACTCACGGCATATTGTAAAGATATATCAAGCTTTCTCAGGTACTGTATGGCTCCCTCCCAAGGATTTGGCCCCTCTAAAGCCAAGAAGAAGCGCACTAAAAGCGCCAAAAAGCGCAAGCAGGCTTCATCAAAATACGACTCCATGCAATCAGAGGGCTATCCTGAGTTCAATATTTTTATCCGAGACGCCAGTAAGCCTAACAAGTGGTTCCCCGTTGGCTCGATGGCGGTGCAGCGCTCCTCAGCCATCGACGCAGCGATTTTCCAAAATGAAACCGACCTGCTGCAAGGAGCTCTGCGACTGTTTCCCCGTTTAAATAAGTGCCGCAATTCTTTGGAATACGGTTACCGCTTAAAGGATGCGCTGTACGCAGACGAACCCATCACCGTTGCCAAGGCCCCGGTGCCGAAAAGAGCTCAGAATCTTGTGAAGCAGGTCGGGAGCTGGATACAGTCACAACTCAAGCGCTCCTAATTTCCTTGAGGACTCTTCAGCTAGCGATCGTTCCTCCTAACGCAACCATTGCCTTAACAATGTTCACTATTTAGTACCGACCGTTTCTTGCGGAGGGTCGATACCTTAGATAGATTGATGAACGATCGATTCCATTTGATGGTGGCGGCCCGTGGGAACTCTGATAGCAGAAGATGATAGCTTATATCGCCAACATGTCCTCGAACTATTAGAAGCAAGGCTATCGAGCTACGGCCCCTTTTACATGGCGTCTAATGGCAACGAAGCCCTAGAGGTAGCAAGTTTACACAATCCCTCCTTCCTGCTGCTGGATATTCAGATGCCAGAAATGACCGGCATTGAGGTAGCTCGCAAAGTGTGGGAAGACCATCCGGATACGAGGATTATCTTTTGGTCTAATTTTGCGGATGAAGTCTACGTGCGGGAATTACATAAGATTGTTCCCCCCCAGACCGTATATGGCTATCTGCTCAAAAATAGTACGGATGAAAAACTAATTAGCGCTATTCAGGCGGTAGTTCAGGACGAGCAATGCGTGATCGATCGCGAGGTGCGGGGGGTCGATTCCCGCTCCCAGAATAAAATCACGGGTCTCAGCGATGCCGAATACGAAGTTTTAATTGACATTGCTTTAGGTTTGACCGACCAAGCGATCGCCTCCCGTCGCTTCCTCTCCCGGCGCGGTGTTACCAACCGCTTACGGAATTTGTACGACAAGCTAGAAGTGAACAATGACCAAATCGAAAGCGACGAATGGGGAACAACCTTCAGCTTGAGATCGCGGGCAATTCGCTTGGCCTTCCGCCGTGGCTTAATTAATTTGGCTTTATTAGATGAAGAAGAGGTGGAGCTGGATAACTGGCTCAGCCGCTATCGCCTAGAACCACTCGAGTAGATGACCCCTCATTAAATTACGCTTTTTTTGCGTTTAGAGTCCCCCAGCCATCGCTAGAATTTTGAGATGGTTGGGGAGATGGCGAATGACAATAACGAACACAAAGAACGCGCGATTGCAGCGGGTTAGGGAACTGCAATCCCTTTTGCAGCGGGCCAGCGTTGCCTATTACGCCCAAGACGCCCCCATCATGGAGGACAGCGTTTACGATCGCCTTTACCGCGAACTCCTGGAGTTAGAGGCACAACACCCCGATCTGATTGCCCCCGATAGCCCCACTCAGCGGGTGGGGGAAAAACCGGTGGAAAAATTCGAGTCGGTACGCCATCACATCCCCCTATACAGCCTCGATAACGCTTTTAATACCGAAGAGCTACTGGACTGGGAAAACAAGCTGTTACGCGTCTTAGGTTTAGAGGGACAGCCTTCCCCCTTGACCTATGTTTGCGAGCTAAAAATTGACGGCACGGCTTTAGCTCTGAGCTACGAAAACGGGCATTTAGCGAGAGGGGTAACCCGCGGAGACGGCCAGACAGGGGAGGACATTACCTCTAACGTGCGCACCATTCGCTCGGTTCCTCTTAAGCTGGATACCCACAATCCGCCCCCTAGCCTAGAAATTCGTGGGGAAGCCTATCTAGGCAACGCAGAATTCGATCGCATCAATCAGGAACGTGCCGCCTCCGGAGTGCCGTTATTCGCCAACCCTCGCAACTGCGCAGCTGGTACCCTGAGGCAGCTGGATAGCCGCATTGTGGCCAACCGCAAACTTAGTTTTTTTGCCTACACTGCCCACTTTCCTCAGGGATGGTCGGGTGGGAAGTTACCCACCAGTCAGTGGGAAGCCCTAGAACTCATGCGCAAACTCGGGTTTGCCGTCAATCCCAACCGCAGCTTGTGCGAGTCGGTGGGGGCCGTCCAGAGCTATTTTGAAGACTGGGACAATCGCCGTCGCCAAATGCCCTACCAAACGGACGGAGTGGTGGTGAAAGCCAATTCTTTTGCTGTGCAGCAGGAATCCGGTTTCACCCAAAAAGCCCCCCGCTGGGCGATCGCCCTCAAATATCCCGCCGAAGAAGTGCCCACCCGCATTCTCAACATCCAAGCCAGTGTCGGACGCACGGGGGCTATCACCCCGGTGGCAGAATTACAGCCGGTGCAATTGGCGGGCACTACCGTAAGCCGCGCCTCTTTACACAACGCCGACCGCCTAGAATTGCTGGACGTTCATATTGGGGATACGGCAATTGTGCGCAAAGCAGGGGAAATCATCCCCGAAATTGTCTCGGTGTTACCGGAACTAAGACCTGCGGATGCACAGCGCTACGAGCTTCCAACTGAATGTCCCGAATGCCACACTCCCGTGGTGAGACCCGAAGGGGAAGCCATTACCCGCTGCCCAAACCTGCAATGCCCCGCCCGAGTGCGCGGTCAGGTGGAACATTGGGCCAGTAGAAAAGCCCTGGACATCGCAGGGTTGGGGGAATCGCTGGTCGAACAACTCACCCGCAATGGGATGGTGCAGTCTGTGGCAGATCTGTATCAGCTAACGCCCTCAGATTTGATGGGCCTCGAGCGAATGGGCACAAAATCTAGTCAGAAACTGATCGAGGCAATCGCCGCTTCAAAACATCAGCCCTGGCACCGCGTGCTCTTCGGTTTGGGGATCCCGCTTGTGGGAAAAGTCAATGCCAAGACTCTAACCCAACACTTTTCCAGCGCCACCGCATTACAAGCCGCCAGCCCCGAAGACATCGCTGCTATTTACGGTATGGGTAACGAAATTGGTCAGGCGGTCGCACAATGGATGGCAGATCCCGACAATCAAGCTTTGTTGTCCCAACTGGAACGGTTGGGAGTTCAAGTCCAGCAGAAACAGACTGACGATTCTGGCACTGCAGCCGTTCTGGCGGGTCAAACGTTTGTGATTACCGGAACGTTACCCACAAGATCTCGCACGGAGATGAAAGATTGGATCGAGGCGAGAGGAGGTAAGGTCACCAGTAGCGTCAGCCGTAAAACGGACTATGTGGTTGTAGGGGCAGACGCGGGGTCTAAGCTCGACAAAGCTCAAAAATTGGGGATATCTACATTGAGCGAACCAGAAGTCGAAACGTTGGTAGCCTCTTTAGAGGCCGAGTGAGAAAGCTCGCCATCCGAGATCTCAGAAACAATTTGAGTCGGATGCCTGGGAACGATAGATTTTGCTACCTCTGTTAAGACAGCAAGCATCTTTATCCGGAGAAGATTTTGGATCCTGAGATGTCTTTTCTGGCTTGTCAGCTTCTATAACCGGCCAGTTCGCGGAGCTGGCTCGCAGGCAGTGGGACGCTTCTAGAGCTAAGGTAGTCGATATCGAGATAGGCGGAACAAACGTGAGCTTGCAGTGGAAAGTCGGAGCGGTAATGGTGGCGTTCGCAGTTGGGTCGATCGTCGCCACTGAAGCTTGGGTAGCTCCCCCCCTCCTGGAGACCAGCAAGACTGGCAAACTAGATCCTGCGACCAAGCTTCAGGGGAAGGGAACCATCGTCAAAGCAGCGATCGTTAGCTTGCTGGAAAATGGTGCGTTACTGGCCCAAAAAACAGGGGGAGATGACAACACTCAACCTGACGTCACCCGCTTGGGCAAATTGGGACTGAACAACAGCACGTTAATCTCCAACGGCAGCTTGGCTCGCAGTTATCAACTGTCGCTGTCTCGTGGGGGTCGAGTAACGCTGGAGTTGGACTCAGATGATTTTGATGCTTATTTGCGCCTGTTGGATGATCAAGGCAATCTGATTGCAGAGAATGACGATCGCTCGGATTTCAATTTCAATTCCCGCTTAGACGAGTCTTTGGATGCGGGCCGCTATACGGTGATGGTTTCCACCTATGGAGTACTCCAGGAAGGGCGCTACGAACTAGAACTGATGGGAAAAGGAGAATTGATAGAGGCGAGCTTTCCCAATCCCACCGACAGTAGTTTAGTCCCCCTCGATATCCCTCAAACTATTGCGTCTTTATCAAATAGTGACGCGTCAAGCAGTTCAGTCGGGACCAGCTACCGCAGCGTCGTTCAACTATACGTGGGTCAGGGTGCGGGGTCAGGGACGCTGCTCACCTCGGATGGGTTATTCCTGACCAATTTTCACGTTCTGACGGAAGATGAAGATAGCACCGAGCTCACCAATAATTCCATATACATTGGCTTGGCAATCGAGCCAGATCGCGCCGTCACGCCGTTGTTTCGCGGTACCATCCAGCGGACGGCGGAAGAAGAAGACTTGGCCCTAGTGAAAATTTCTAGTGACCTGCTAGGCAATCCGCTACCGAAAAATTTGCAGTTCGACACAGTGCCTTTGGGTGATGCTGACAGCGTGAAGTTAGGCGATCGCGTGATTGTGTTAGGCTTTCCGGGGACGACATCAATTCAGGCGGGTGGTGCCTCTTACCTAACCCTGACGGATGGGGTGGTCAGTGCGATTTTGCCCCGCAATGGGGTCAGGCATGATTTTATATCTGACGCTCTTGTGAATGCAGGGAACTCTGGGGGGGCGGCATTGAATAGCCAGGGGGAACTGATTGCGGTGCCTTCTAGTAACGTGTCGGATACCAGCGTAGGGCCAGGGGATTTTGACAGTGCTTCTGTGTTGCGAGCAGTGTCGGCAATTCCGCAGGAGTGGATGTCGCTGATTAAGTAGTATTTTGGCTACACACTGGGATGTGATGGCTATTTTGAGTTGTCGGTCGTTGAGAGGGACAAAGATTTTTCTCCATCCAGAGATCTCCTTTTAGATAGCTCTGGCTGCAGGTGTGCTTGCATAATACTGAGGCTCGGTGCAAGGGCTAAGGGCTATAGATACAATGGCAGCGATCGGGAGCAGGTCCGCTCGAGATAGCGAGTATGGCTAGACAAGCATTACTCTTATGAGCCAGCATGCATCAACAGACAGATACTTGTGAGTGTCAAAAGAAAACGCACCGTTTATTTCGGGTTAGTCATTACAACTATTCCATTGGGGCTATTATCTCGCTCGGACTTCGTTTCGCTGCCTGATTTTATATCGAGATATTCAGGAGATGCCCTCTGGGCATTAATGGTGTTTTTTCTGGTATGTGCTATTTCCCCGGGCTGGAGAACTCGACGAATAGCGATCGTTGCTTTACTTTTTTCAGTTGCAATAGAGTTTTCGCAGTTCTATCACAGACCGTGGATTGATGAGATCAGAAGAACTGTAATTGGTGGGCTAATTCTAGGTTTTGGTTTCAAATCAAGTGACCTCATTTGTTACGCGGTTGGGGTGGTTATCGGCTCGACTGTAGATTTTTTCCTCTTGACAAGGATGAGATTGAACCAGGTTTCCACAGCAGTTCGTAAATCTAGGTGATTTTGACTGAATTTGGCAGCTCGACTAGACCCAATGTTGTATTCATACATTTGCATGCATGCCAGGTGCCGTCGTAGGTCTAGTGTGGGTTGTTTTGTGGAACGATAGGCCCGTCAGCGATCGCGCACAAACTGCCTCTCTCCTAAGCTATCGAACTGCACCTGGTAGGACGGTAGGCTTCGATCTTACAGCGATCGCAGATGCATGACGTTTCGCTCGGGTGACTGTAGCCCCAAAAAAGGGTGCCGATCCATCGATCGGCACCCTTTTTTCTCTCAACTTGCTCATCGGGTGACAGTCTGGTTGTGCGTCCCTTAAATCTGAGGTTTAGACGTGGAATCTAGATGTTGGCAAACACGGTCTTCGCAGCAGCGATGGTTTGCTCGACTAGCTCTTCAGTGTGGGTCAATGAAGTGAAACCAGCTTCAAACTGAGAAGGGGCTAGGTAAACTCCTTCTTCCAGCATGGCGCGGTGGAAGCGGCTGAACTTGTTGGTGTCAGACTTCTTGGCATCTTCAAAGTTGTTAACAGGTCCGGGGTTAAAAAAGAAACCGAACATACCGCCTGCACATACCCCGCAGGCTTCGTGACCTGCTGCTTTGGCTGCTGAAACTAGGCCTTCAGAGACCATTTGGCTCATCTTATGCAGGTACTCGTAGGAGCCAGGGCGTTTGAGGATTTCAAGGGTTTTGATGCCAGCGGTCATGGCCAAGGGGTTGCCGGAGAGAGTTCCCGCTTGGTACATGGGGCCAGCGGGGGCCACCATGCTCATGATGTCAGCACGACCGCCGTAGGCTCCAACGGGCAGACCGCCACCAATTACCTTACCCATGGTTGTCAGGTCGGGAGTAACACCGAAACGCTCTTGGGCTCCGCCGTAGGACAGGCGGAAGCCAGTCATCACTTCGTCAAAAACCAAAACTGCATCGTACTTGCGGGTCATGTCGCGAAGCCCTTGCAGGAAGCCAGGCTGAGGGGCAATACAGCCAGCGTTACCCACCATAGGCTCTAGGATGACGCCGGCAATTTGACCGGGGTAGGCCTCAAAGAGTGCCTCGACTGAGGCCAAATCGTTGTAGGGGGCAGTTAGGGTGTTAGCAGCTGTAGCAGCAGTGACGCCGGGGGAGTTGGGCAAACCCAGTGTGGCAACCCCGGAACCCGCCTCGACCAAGAACATATCGGCGTGACCGTGATAGTTGCCTTTGAACTTGATGATTTTTTCGCGCCCGGTGAAGGCGCGCATGAGGCGCAGGACAGACATGCAGGCTTCGGTGCCGGAATTGACAAAGCGCACCATCTCAACACTGGGAACCGCCTCAATGACCATTTCTGCTAATTCGTTTTCCAGAATGCAGGGGGCACCGAAGCTGGTCCCTTTATCGAGGGCAGCGTGCAGGGCTTCGAGGACTTCAGGGTGGGCGTGACCAACGATCGCCGGGCCCCAGGTGCCAACGTAGTCGATGTACTGATTACCGTCGACGTCCCAGATATAAGAGTCTTTCACGCGATCGAACACGATAGGATCGCCACCAACCGATTTGAATGCGCGAACGGGGGAGCTCACTCCACCCGGCATCAGTTTTTGGGCTGCTGCAAAAATCTGTTGGGATTGGGTTGTCTTAAATGCGGTAACCACTACAGTCTCCTATGCAGTCAATATTTATCGAAAGTGTGAATTCAAAACAAATCGGCTTTTATTGTAGTGCGATCGCCCCGTCCTTTATGTGGACTTGCGTTAAGTCTAGCCAGGGAGGCTTTATTCAGGAGATGCGCGGGGACGCCAGCCCGCCTTATGCAGGAGCGCAATAGCAAGGAGTCTGAAAGTGTATCTGTCAATCACGCCCAGACAAAACGGAGGCACACCCCCCCGCGATATGTTTGCCAGGTACGCGATCGCGTACCCGCTTTAACTGTGTCCACTACATTGCCTGATAATTCTGGCCACAATGATGGAAACAGATTTATTTTTCCTATGACTGCCGTTCAGCTGCGATCGCTTCAAGTAATCCCTATCACCTCCGATAACTTTGAACCGTTTGGACAAGTCATCGCTGCCTCTAAAGATGGCACCCCTTTTAGCCCGGCAGATGCTCAACTAGTTCTCGATCGAGGGACTCCCCGCTTTTACATTATGCGGCTCAAGTATCGAGGGCTCTCGTTTAAAACCATGACACGCCACCAGCAATGCACGCAGTGCTTGGGGGCTTTAGAGGGTAAAGAGTGGGTATTAGCTGTCTCTCCCCCATCCCCCACTCCTAAGCCCGCCCTGGCAGAAATTAGCGCTTTTCGGATTCCGGGCAATTGCTTTGTCAAGCTAGAGGTTGGGACCTGGCACGCGGGTCCGTATTTTAAAGGTGAATGGGTGGACTTCTACAACCTAGAACTCAGCGACACCAACGTTACAGACCACGAGACCGTGAATTTGCGAGAGAAATTTGGGGTGGAATTTGAGATTAAGACTTAGGGGTAGCGATTGCTCATTGTTTGTTGTTTCTTGGTCATCGATCCTTGCGATCGCTTTTACCTGTATCTAGCCAGACACCCGTGAAGAAAGACCGATGACTTTACTACCTGTTTACTTCGTCAACATCGTCTCAAACTCATTGCGTAATGCCTGAGTATCGGCGACTCGTGCCACCACAAGACAGCTAGACCCCGCATCCTTCAGTCGACTCTGCCAATATTGAATGCTGTTCGCGCTAGCAATCCAATAGTCCACTACCGCTTGAGAGAGAAGATCGAAATCCCATTTCCGTTCTATGGGCACATCTTGTAGGTGATGTAGAAAGCGATCGAGTGAGCAATGGTAAGCACCTATGTATTCTGCTCGAAATTTATTGGCTTGGACTCGATGACTGTGTTGATGTTTGAAGAAATCAAGAATAGGTGTGATGCCGATTAGCTCAAACGAGTAGTTCATGTCAGATCTTCCCTCAACGAAGGACAACTCTTTTAATAATGAATGGATGGAGTTTGAAATACTTCAGCTTCCCTATTCAGGATTTACGATCGATAGAAATGGATCTTCATCTCTCGCTCTCCTACATTCATATAAGGCTCTTGAAAGGAAAATCTAAATGAAAATCTTAAGGAAGTCACGCATTTGTAAATTATCTATAAGCACTCGTTGTTGCTGACTGCTAAGTCAATGAGAACTCGGCATTCAAGGAATATAAAATGTATCTGTTGCCACAAAAACACATGTTTTTGACTTGGTATGCGTGGATTATTCTGATTCATTTCTGTTGGGATGTAGTTTAAATGACTGCTGGAACAATTACTGCATGTCCCGACTGATGAGTAGTTTGTGTAATGAATCTCAAATCCCTCATAAGCTTAAGTTCTGTTAGTTGTTTTAGATGTCCTTCAATTGATGGTTGATTACGAACGAATAAACAGGTGTGGACAACTGTCAACCACACCCAAGGCGTTCAAAGAACTCAATCTAAGACACTACAATCTACATACTGCTGAAGGTGTCTCGCACTGTCGCTGCGATCGCCGCATCGTTGGCCCGAGGAATGTAGAAGTATTTTCCTCCAGCTAGGTTAGCTAGCTCCTTCGTGAAGCCGCTGCTTACAAACCGACTTTGGGTGTCAATTAGCAGAAATTTAAAGCCTAAAGCGCGCATGCGAGCGGTGATATCCCGCAGTTCCTGCTTGAGGTCAGGCTTACCTGCTTCTGGGCCGGGAGGGCTGCCCAGCGAGCGGCTGAGGGGAATGTTCCCACGACCATCTGTGAGGGCAACTACCATCACCTCTCCCACATCTCCAGAAGACATTTCGTTGACGCCCATACGAATGGCTTGAGTAAAGGCATGGGCGAGGGGGGAGCCTCCACCGCAGGGCATGGTTTCCATCCGACGGCTAGCAGCTTCGATCGATCGCGTGGGTGGCAGCAGCACTTCCGCCCGTTCCCCTTGAAAAGGAATTAACGCCACCTTGTCTCGGTTTTGATAGGCCTCTGTCAGCAGCCGCAGCACCGCTCCTTTGGCAGAGTTCATGCGGTTGAGGGCCATCGAACCGGATGCATCCACGATAAAGATGACCAAAGCACCGGCTTTGCGGGCCAGTTTCTTGCTGCGAATGTCCGTTTGTTCGACGATGACGCTGCGTTCCGGATTCCGCAATCGTCTGGCTTTTTGATAAGGAGCAGCAGCCCTCAATGTGGCGTCTACTGCAATCCGAATCGTGCCCCCCTGTGGCAACATTGGCTTGATGTAACGACCGCGATCGTCGGTGAATACCAAGCTACGGGAACCGCTCTTGCCCTGACTGTTGCTGGATTGGGCGAACTGCAGCAGTTCGGGATCCAACATCACTCCTTCGGGGTCGAAGACAAACTCTTCTGGAATGCTAGGGGGAGAGGATTCGGTGTCGTCGTCCTCATCTTCCTCATTGTTATCTTCCTCCTCCGATCGATCCTCCTCTTCGGATTGGTCTTCAGACGAAGGAGGTGGAGGGGATGGTGGTTCCTCGGGTGGCGGGGGAGGTACGTCCGTATCCATCGCCCGCGGCACAATCACCAGCTCGACGGCGGTGCGCAGGTCGTCTGCCTCGATGTAGTCTCGGCCTTCCAGTGCGGCGAGAACTTTTGCCACTCGCAGCGAAAAGAGCTCGGGCCGATGTCCTTGAATCCCGGCTCGAATGCATTCTGTGACTAGGTAAAGCACCTGCCCGGGAGTCGCACGAACGTCCTGTAGCCATTCGCGAGCTAAGACGATCTGGGTGCGCATCTGGTCGATTGCATCGCTTTCATCCGCCCAAAACTCCTCTGGGCTGTTGGCAAATGCAGTAGCTCGTTCTACTACCTGTAGGCGCATGTCTAAGTCCAGTGCGCCATCTGCAGACAGGGCGATCGCCATGCGATCGAGCAAGTGATCCCTCAGGGCTCCTTCTTCGGGGTTGAAGGTGGCAATCAGAATGGGCTTGCAGGGGTGCTGCAGGCTGATGCCCTCTCGCTCGATTACGTTCACACCTTCGCTGGTCACTGACAGCAGGAGATTCGCAATTTGGTCATCCAGCAGATTCATCTCATCCACGTACAGAACGCCACGGTGCGCAGATGCCAGCAATCCGGGCTGGAATACTGTTTCACCCGTTTGAACGGATTTGCTCACATCCACTGAACCCAGCAGGCGATCTTCAGTGATCCCTAGCGGAATTTGCACGAATGGAGCAGGAATCACCTCTGTCTCGGGAAAAACGCTGGGGTCAGGATATTCTTCTTTGGCCCAGTCCGACCAGGTTTCGGGGTGGCGAGGGTCGTCGTTACTGGGAGACCCTTTAATAATTTCGATCGGGGGCAGCAGATCGTGAATACCCCGCGCCAGAATGGATTTAGCTGTGCCTCGACGCCCGGCGATCGCCACCCCGCCCAGGCTGGGGTCGGCAGCTGCTAATAATAGGGCCGTCTTGATTTTGGCTTGGCCAACAACAGCAGTAATCGGAAAGTTTGGAACTCGAGTGCGAGGGCTAACCATGCTTAAGGACGTTGTGAGCCCTCTTATCCTAATCCGATATGGTTCTTAGCCTGAATCAGCGATTCGCAGCCCGTTCCGTTCCTGAGGAACATTAGAGTGCCCCTACCTTCATGGCTTCAGGAGCTGCTTGCTAAAGGTTTCAACTCCCCGAAAAAACTGTCCGATCTGTTGCTATAGAGAAGGCAGGTGACAGGATGTAGTGACTTGTAGAAGTCTAGACTTGGCCTGATACATGGATCGCTGGGGGTAAGCCTCGTAGCAGATGCAATGAAGCTAACGGCGATCGCGTGGATCCAGAGCATCCCGCAACCCATCCCCCAGCACGTTGAATGACAGCACGGTAATCACCACCAGCACTGTGGGGGGCACAATCAACCAAGGGTGCAACACCATCACTGATGCGTTGGTGGCCAGCGACAGCATATTGCCCCAAGAGGCATCTGGCTGTTGAATGCCCAGACCAATCAAGCTGAGCACTGACTCAGCCCCAATGAAACTGGGCACTGTCAGGGTGGCTGCAATGATCGAATAGGTGGCGGTCTGCGGCAAGATATGGTGCCACAACAGATGCCAAGTGCCCGCACCTGCTGCCTGCGACGCCTGCACAAACTCTCGCTGGCGAATAGACAGGACCTGACCGCGAATCACCCGCGCCAGTCCTGCCCAGCGCACAAAACTGGTAATGGCCACAATTGTGACAAAACGCTCTGCATTAGAAAACGGCACTCCGGTAAAGGGATTTTCCTGCAGAACAGCAGCCAATGAGACTAGCAGATAAAGGCTGGGAATAGATAGCAGCACCTCCACTACCCGCATTAGCACAGTATCCACCCAGCCGGAAAAATATCCGGCGATACCCCCCACCAGTAAGCCAAGGGGGAAAGAAATCAGAATTCCTACAATTCCTACAAATAAACTGACGCGGCTACCGTAGACTAAGCGGCTAAAGTAATCCCGTCCTTGATCGTCGCTTCCCAACAGATTGAAGCGGACGGAGAATGACACATCGGCATCTTCCACTGTGCGATTGTCTGGGATCGTGCCAAAAAGATGGCGATCGCCTGGAATAATCCCAAGCAAGCGGTATCCACGACCCTTAACAAATAGCCCGATCCGAGTGGGGCGATCGAAATCAACGATTAGTTGTCTTTCTCCGGTCTCTATGTCTACTGTGCCCTGCAGAGTGGGATAGACGTGCGGCCCCAAAAACTCTCCGGTTTGGAGCGATCTCCAATAGACTCGGGTAGGGGGCAATAAAGAGCCGCGCTCCACAATTTCAAAAGGGCTGTAAGGGGCGATCGCTTCCCCTAAAATTGAGCAGGTATACAGAACAATCAAGACTGCCGCTGCTAGTTGTGCTAAGCGATTGCGCTTAAATGTCTGCCACCCAGTCATCCGTTCACACTACCCACAACTCAAGTGTCATTAAATGTCTCCCCTCGCTCGCCAATTTGCCGTTTCAATTCTGCTCCGTTTTTATTTCGTGTGGTAATTGCCCCCCGTGACTTCTTCATCCTCCTCCATCACCATCACAGTTAAACTGTTCGCAGCGTATCAAGAGGCGATCGGCACCGAAGAGCAATGTCTTGATATCCCATTAGGAACTAAAGCGATTGAGGTGTGCGATCTGCTCGTGAGCCAATACCCATCTTTAGCCAAATGGAAGTCTCAAACTCGTTTCGGAATCAACCTCGAATTTGTCGATCCTGAAACTCCACTGCAGTCTGGAGATGAATTGGTTTTGATTCCTCCTGTCAGTGGGGGTTAATACTCATTCAGGGGATGGTGCGACGGAGACGACTTACGATCGGCCAATCCCCCACTCATGTCCGCCCTGTCAATTCCAGACCTTCTAAGCAGAGAGAAATCTTTCCACAAAGTCCTGCCAACTGATATTTTGCTCAATATAGTTGGGAGATTGGGTATTGAAAGGGGCTTTGAGGCGGGAGATCGAGAGAATCTTTCCCTCAGCTGAGAGCACGGGAACATTTAAGTCCACTGCCGTCGGTCTCATCGTGGAACTGGAATAGCCCCGGAAAACCAAGATTTCATCAGATCCTCCATCTACTTCCGCAGACAGTAGCAGCACTTCATCCAGGTGAATTGCTGTGTATTGCTCCAGCTGTTCTATTGGCAGAGACACTTGAGAGACACTCCTTTATTGGATGTATTGAAATTATCTATTCACCTCGGCCACATCAGCCAGCAAGCCCTTGACTGCTCAACGCTCTTGCAAGCCAATTAGCGTTCGGAGCAACGATAATTAACATTAGGCGCCTTAGATAATTATCGTTACTGGTCAAGCAATTTTTAAAATTGGCCAATTTTAAAGTGGTACTCAAAAACCTCTCCCCTGTTTCCAGTGACTTTTACTGGCAGAACATGGCCTTCTCTGCCTGCTCGAGGTATTTCAGATCGACAGTTTAAAAAACTCTACACATCTTGACATCTTCATAAAATCTTTATGATTGCCGACCTAATCAGTTCTTTTACACAGTGGAGGGCCAGAGCTTGCCTCAAGGAATGCTTTTTAGCGGTAAATAAGTAAAAACTGTCTATTTCTATACCGTATGAGATTTAATATATACATTTATGCTTATGTTTCTGTTTGTTTTACTCCTTTTTGCCGATAGGATGGGTGCATAGTAATTCCTTCTTTGAAGAAGGCGAGGAGGCGGCATCAGGGAAGCCGGGATTTCCCGGTAAAAGGATAACTAGAGCGCAATGCTTAAAAGAATATTTTTATACTGTATTGGTCTGTTTTTGGTTCTCTTGTGAGGCGGAAGTATCTTTGGAATCGGAAAAGACACGCCGAAAGGAGCAATTGCGCATCTGAAGCCAAACTGCATAGTGCTTTTGGTCGTCTTGCGTGTATATACTTATTCTCATTGGTCGTTATGTGATGGCATTGTAAATTAGAAGCACTGTGTGAAGTCTTTGTTAAGTGCACTATGTTGCTCATGGTAAATTCTTTCACAATAGTCAGTACGAAAAACGTAGGAGTTCCGGCTGTAGTCGATATTTCTACTTACCTGAATCAAGACGCGAGGTTGATCTAAATGAGTATTGTTTCGATTCGGCAGGCTCCCGAATGGAGCGAGGTTTGTCAATGGGCAGAAGAGCGCTTCCATTCTCGAACATTCGCAAAAGACGAGCGTATACCCACACGACCCGGCCTAGTCTATCTAGTACAGCAAGGTATGGTTCGGCTAGTTAGTATCACCCCCGAGCGCCGCGAGGTTTTTGTGGGATTCCATTTCGGGGGGTCACCTTTCGAAGTGATTTCTCAAGAGCAATTCCAGTTACAAGCATTTAGTCACACAGACTTCACCACTGTTATGTGGTTCTATTGGGAAGATTTGCGGGAATGGCCTCGCCTGTACCAGCTAGTCCAGGCTGCCTTCCGTCAGCAATTACAACGGAAGTTGCTTTGGTTGGGAAACCTCGGTCAGCGCCGTGCGATCGATCGGCTCAAAGGTTTCCTTACTCTCCTGCTAGAAGAATATGGTGAGCCTTCCCCCCACGGTCTGGTTCTACCCTGGACTCTAACCCACTCTCAGATTGGCGATGCCATTGGGGCCACCCGCGTCACTGTTACACGCTCGCTTGGAACATTGCGCTCGCGCGGCTTCATCAAGGTGCTCGATCAAAATCAGTTATGTTTGCCGGCTCCAATAACGGCAGTTCCGCAGGAGGGATTTGATGCTCCCCAAGCCACCTACGAACTGTCTCAGCCTGGGTCGTAGAAGAAATTAGGCTTGTTAGGCCTCTCGTCTGTTTCTTCAGCCCGTTGAATTACGGGCTGAAAATTCAGTAATTAGTGTCTTGTTTAAATTCTAGAGTCTCTGGAGTCTTAGCTTCAGAGGCCTTTTTTCTCTGAAAGCTTTAACGAAGGTAATTTGAGCCTAGTTGGCGTCAGCTTCAACTTCAACACCAACTTCAATAGAAATAGTCCAAACGACGGCAGAGCTGCGGCCAGAACCTAAGTGACGTCAGTTCGATTGAGAGAGTCGCGAAGAACAAGGTCGATACCTTTTAAAGCAAATATTGTGCGGTGCCGGCCATGGCAATAAAATCTCGTCTCGATATTAGACAACTGTTTTGGGAGGTGGATGAGTTCTGCAAGTCATTCGAAGCCCACTCCAACCAACCACTGCAGCTGAGCGGCTGTTACGCTACCTGCTCAGGCATGTCCCAAACCAAGAGGTTTTGAAGGAAACTACCTCCCATTCAGTACATATCTACCAAACTATTCGCCAAATCGAGAAAATCATCCCGCTTGAGATATGAAACATCCCCCACCCACAGCCCTAATTTAACGACGTACACCTCGCTTACAATTGGGTTACGCAGATTGCTGTTGTAGGACTTGATCAAAGCAATCACCGACTGATTCGGAACAATCGATTCGTAAGCAGGTTCATCGCGAGTTCTCAGTACGAACGAAAATCCCTCCTTGTCCCTAATTCTGAGGCGCAACTCTTGTTCGCGCACCTCCTCTACATACAGCTCCCCTTCCTCATCAATCCGCTCGATCTCGTCTACCAAAATTTCTGTGCTTTCTACTTCCTCTACCACTCCAAAGAAAAAGCATCCGTATGGCAAATTCCGGTAAGTATTGTTGCGTCGAGTAATTTCGGTTAGCGGTCCTAGCAGGAAAGGATATAAAGCCGCAAATACCCCACCCATAAACAAGAGGAATCCTAATCCCGTTTCGCTGAACAGCCGAGACATCACTAGCAGGGCCACCCCAATCCCAAAACCAACAATCAAGCGTTCTAGATTAAGGAAGACGTTACTAATATAGCGGCCGTACTGCGTGCCGGTGGGGGCAATCGGAATCACCCGATCCATCTCGTCAAGCGTTAAATCAATCAGCATGGATGGGAATGACTAAAATCCTGCCGTTTGAGCCTATCGCAAAATGAGAATCGATGGAGATAGGGGTAATGTGTAAAGCTTAAGACTGAAACAGACGGGAATACAGAGAACGATGGGCTTGGCAATCTCGTTCCAAGAGTGGCGCAAAGCTATTCAAGTGCATAGAGGATTTGCGAGAGATGATGTCAGGAATGGCGGTCGCAATTTCATGATGAAGCGTTGCCAAGATTTGCTGCCCCTGAGAATGCCCGAGGGGCACTAGCCGAACTGCTGCCGAAACTAAATTAGTTAGCGACCCCAGTAGATAAGCTCGCACCGTCTCGTCTTCTGATACCCCTGCCAAGCCACACAGCCACCCAAAAGCTGCGCAGTGGTGCAGTTGCGAGTCATTGTGGAGAGATCCAGCATCAAGGGAGTCTTTCCCCTCATCCGGAACTGGGCAAGACAGCTTCCACGTAGATTGAGCCCAGCGATTCAGCCGTTGCCCCAGCTCTAGGCTGGCACGCAACGGTTCTGTAGCCCAGCGGGCGGCAGTTAATTCTTGCTGCAGTTGCAAGAACGCAGCCGTATCTTTGCCGATGTTGTACCGATGGGCGAGTAGGCAGGCAGTCCCCTCCTGTGGCGCGATCGCTTGGTGCAACAGTCCGGTCAGGTATTGGTTTACCTCAGTAGCAGAGGTGAGACGATCTTGCTGGATAGCTGTTTCTAGACCCCAAGAATGGGAGTAGCTGCCAATTGGCAACGCTGAGTCAGAAACTTGCAGTAACCACATCAGTGGGTCAATTGCTGGTATTGATCGTTGAGATAAGGGGGGCTGGAAAGGATTATTTTTATGCAAGTTCAAATCAGTTGGGGTCAGTCCTAGAACATCCTTCTCCCGCGAATCATTTTCAGGAACGGTACGTTCACCGTTGGGAGGCGCTCCCATATCTTCTCATTCCCCCATGGAAAACTTAGGTCTGCTCGGGTTCAGTTGCGGGTAGTTCAGCCAGCTCCGGTTCTGGCTGAGCCTCTGCATCTTGAGTAATCACGGCTTCTTTCAGGTCACTCAAAGATGCGGACTCTTCTGCCAACACTGAAGGTTTCTCTTGACCTTTGAAGGCCGATCGCAGCCACAGTGGCGCAACAAACGTAGTCACAATCACCATGACAATAATGGCCGCATCCAACGCAGGGGGCAATGCGCCGCTGGCGGCACCAACTCCTGCAAAGACCAATCCCACCTCACCACGGGGGATCATGCCTACTCCAATGGCGTACTTGTTGACTTCATTTTTGCCAAATACTCCCCAACCGGCGGCGATTTTACCGATAATCGCCACCACAATCAGAAAAGAAGCAATCACCAGTCCCTCAATGTTGTCGGGGTTAGCAGGATTGAGCACCGCTAGGTTGGTTTTGGCGCCCACAGATACAAAGAAAATTGGAGTCAAGAGGTCGGAAACGGGTTTAATTTGTTCCTCAAATTCGTGATGGCGATCGGTTTCCGCCAAAATCAAACCGGCAGCAAAGGCCCCTAAAATCGCCTCTAGTTGTAAAACTTGCCCGACATATCCCAATACAAATGCAGCAACCAGCCCTGGAATCAGGTACTTTCCGCGGGTTCCCATACCATCAACTAAGGAGATCAGGTAGGGGCTGACCAGACGGCCTATTACGATCGCCCCCACCAGGAACACCACCGCACTGACGATGATGACGCCGACGTTGGCTAAATCCACTTCTCCGGTTTTTGCTAAGCCTGCCACCACCGCCAAAATAACAATCCCGAGGATGTCATCCAAGACTGCAGCCCCAATAATGATTTGCCCCTCTGCCGACCCTAGGCGATCGAGCTCAGCCAGCACGCGAGCGGTAATTCCAATACTGGTTGCAGTTAAGGCGGCTCCCGCAAAAATCGCAGCTACTGTCGGAACGTGGAACAGATAAAGGAGGCCCAGAGTGCCGATTGCAAACGGAACAGTGACGCCTACAATGGCCACCGCAGCAGCCTGAGGACCCACACGAAGCAGCTCTACGAGGTCGGACTCTAGACCAATCTCGAACAATAAAATAATCACCCCCAGTTCCGATAGGAGATCAATCACTTCTGCCTGCGAAGCAAATACCCCACTGGCGTTGTCGACCGTCAGCCCCGCTGTGGCCTCCAGCAAGTGCATCACTTGCGATGACTGGGCCAGCTCAAATAGCTCTCCAGGAGAGATAGAGCCCTCGGGGAAGACCAGCAGGTGCAGCACCGAAGCACCCACTAAGACACCACCCAGCAGTTCACCCAGGACGGAGGGCAGGCTAAATCGATTGCACAGTTCCCCCATCACTTTGCTGGCCATGTAGATCACTACCAAAGACAGCAAAACGGAGATCAGCACAAGCGTACTATCGGGCGCTTCTACAGCAGTTTCAGCTGCAGCACCACTGGCAATTAACGGGGGGAAAGGCAGCAAAACGTGAATCTCGAGAAACAGCAAGTGGTGTCAATCAATTGTTCGAGCCAAATACTTAACGTCAACTCGATATAGACCAGATTACAACTTAATCATTTTTAAACGAATCTAAAGTCATGCGATCGCAACGACGGCACCGATTGATTTCGAGCACCGATTGATTTTGGGTTGCTCCGTCTGCGATCGGCAATTCATACTGTGAGCCATCTGCCACAACCGGGCCGCAGAATTCCTACCATCTTGCCATTCGCAAATCCAAGACGAGTGAAACGATGGGATAACAGCTAGTTGAAACAGTAACTCGCTCATGGTGAGCAGCTATCTCGGTCGCAAGATAGAGCGGATAACGTTTCGGCTGGCCATTCTGGCCCGATCTTGATAATCCTGCACTGAAATCCCTAATAATGGCAGAACGGGACTGAGGTGCAATTCAATAAACTGGGGCCGAATGGAATCTCGCATATAGCGGAAAGTATCCAGCATTAGCGACTTGAGTCTCTTTCGCTGTTGGGCATTGCTATTGCGAAAATGCTCGTGTAAATAACGGGAAGCAAAGGCCACATGTCCTTTCTCCTGCAGCAGCATGCGGCGAAATATCTGGCCCAACTCGTCGGGAAAGTCAGCTTGCAGTTCCAGCAAAAAAACTGCAGAAGCCTCTATCACCAGCGACCCTACGGTTAGTTCTAAATAGCTGTTGCAATTGCGCACCTTCTGAACTACATCCTGTGCCCAAGTGGGGGGGGCGGGCATATCTGGATGGCCCGGCAACGCCTGCACCAGTGCCTGGAAAACCTCGGCATGCCACTGTTCGTCTTCGTGGTGGGTTTCTGCTGAAAATCGCTGTAGATGGCGATCGGGGGCCATCTCTGTAAGCCTGATAGATAGTTCTGTTGCGGCCATTTCCCCGAAATAAAACCCCGACCACAAATGCAGGAATTCAGGCTGCAGACACGGATCGAGGCGATGCAGGTTGAACTGGTGGTGAAGATTGAGGTGTGTGTTATTGAAAGTGCTAGCCCCAGTTTGGTTAGATGAAAAATGGCTAGACTGGGCAATCGTTTTCAAGCTCATGGGGGCAGGGTCGCAGTCATTTGTCGAATTCTTGTAACCGCTTTCGGTGAGTGGAAAATGGGGTAGGACGAACGGACTCATGAAGGATTACTGCTTTTGGCGTAGATCGCCTCGGGCATCCCTAGCTTAATGGCAGATATGAACATAGCCAACTTCAGATGCTCTCAGAGACAAGTTATTGCGCTCTTTGGCATCGCGCATCTATTTTCCAAAACAAAACCTCCCCGATTGGGGAGGTTTGCCTGGCACAAGATAGAACGGGCTATTTATAGAGCATTCGCCGTAATCGTCATGCCAAAGAAATCGGCAATTTGCTCCAGATCGTCCTCTGGGTTCATTTGCGCTAGCTCCTGAATCTTTAGCGGGGTGCTGGGTTGCATGGAAATTTGCAGGCTCTGAGGATTTTTAATAAACGTTGCTGCTGCGGTGGTGATTTGACGTTTAAAGTCTCCCTCTGGCAGAAACGGCTGGATTTGATCGACATAGCCCAATGCCATTTGTTCCACTTCTTGGGTGGAAATTTGCTGCATATTGGACACAAATTCGTAGATACGGGGAATCAAGGAGTCGTCTTCATACGCTAGCTCCGCACTAATGAGCGTCACATTTTGATTTTCAAACGGAATCTCGTCTGACAAATCCACATTTCCATACACAAAGTGGGCCGATCCTGTCCACATTTCTTGCACAGTTGCCGTTACGCTCGCATCGAAAACTTTCGAAGACTCATCAAAGTCGTATTGCAGTTCAAAAGTCCCAACTAACTCATCAGAGTCGTAGCCTAAAGCATTGAGAACCAGCGATTGAGGACCAACTGTCGACTCCCCTAAACTGATCCCTTCAGCAGTGACGTGCATATATTGAGGAACATCATTATCGGTGTCGAGATCGTGCACGATAATCCGGTCGATGTTGGCGCTTTCTCCTGAATCAAGACTGATCGAAACGTCACGGATTTCGACCCGCTTAGAGAGCAATCGACTTTGGATAGAGGCATACTCCAGCTGCAACTCAGGTGCGTGCTCGGCCATTGCATCCGCAATTCCTTGCTCAATTTGGCTAGTTTGATAGCTGGATAAACCGTAATACCCAGCCGTGCCTACGGCTCCCAATACCGCCAGTGCCCCAATCGCTTTTACGGACATTTTAAATTCCTTTCGAACGTTTCATGCATGACTCTAAAAAAAGAGTGCCTATTTTGAAGCAACTTGATAAAGTGTGTAGTCGGCAAGACGTTGTGTGGTTCCGCACCGATCGCAATGGTATCGGGGAAATTACTTAGAAGGAACTGGGAGTATTCTTCTCGCTAAGCTTAAATGTGAGCCCACATCAAACATAGAACAATCGAAACGGAGCGCTCCATGATCGGCGATCGCGGCAGCTTACTGACTGAACAAATCAACCAAGGGACTGTCGATATCGATAGACTCTCCAGTCTGGAGCTAGTGGATGTCATCAACGCTGAAGATGCCAAAATTGCACAGGCGGTAGCTCTTCAGCGAACAGAAATCGCCAAAGCCATTGACCTGACCGCGGCTGCACTTCGACAGGGGGGAAGACTGTTTTACGTTGGAGCTGGCACCAGCGGTCGTCTGGCAGTACTCGATGCTGCAGAATGTCCTCCCACCTTCCAGGTACCTCCCGAGCTTGTGCAAGGGATTATTGCTGGTGGGGCTGATGCTTTGGTGCGAAGTGCAGAAGGCAAAGAGGATGAATGGTCAGCCGGAGGGGCGGAAATTGCTGCGCGGAGGATTACTCCGTCAGATGTCGTGATGGGCATCGCAGCTGGAGGGACAACCCCCTTTGTCCATGGAGCGCTGGCGGAAGCCCGCGATCGCCAAGCAACCACACTTTTTTTTGCCTGTGTTTCAGAGGTACAGGTGCCGATGACATGCGATGTGAATATACGAGTGCTGGTTGGTCCTGAGATCTTAACGGGATCCACCCGCATGAAAGCCGGTACTGCCACCAAACTGGTGCTCAATACTCTCTCCACAGGCATCATGGTGCAACTGGGGAAGGTTTACAGCAACTTGATGGTGGATGTGGCTGTAACGAATGCAAAGCTGCACGATCGCGCGGTGCGAATCTTAACCCATCTCACCGGCTGCGATCGGCCACTTGCCATCCAACTGCTTGAGGAGGCAAACAATCAAGTCAAGCCAGCCCTGCTGATGCACTGGTTAGGATGCGATTACTTAACAGCCACCAGACAGTTGGAGGCAGCCAATGGAAATCTGCGCGAAGCTCGGGAAGGTGGAGTCGGAACAAAAGGCTAAGTCAGCGGTACTCGATACATGCGGGGCACTACTTGCTCAACCAACGAAAGCAAGACAAAAATATTTGGCACCGTGTAGGGGGTTGCATCAGGCCAATGGATGGGCCCATTGTCGCTAGTGATGACAATTGCACCCTTCTCCAACTGCATATTCCGAACGAGTTTCCATGGCAAAAATCGCTTGCCTTTGGTAATCCCGGCGGAATCTACCTTAATTAACCCGAAACGGAGGGTTTCCCCCTGTTCAAAAGTTTCCAGGGCTTGGGGCAATTGCCGGCTGGTCAACTCTAGTTGAATGCGATCGCACAGGTGGGCAATTCCCGGAAAATCGATAGTATTGTTGACAAATTTCAACTCCAATCCATTCTGAAGTCGTAACTGACACAGAAATCTACGACCTCCTACACTGGACCAAGACTTCATTCGAACCGTGGAGATGGTGTCCCACCGCCCCCACTCCACCCGTTTGAGTGTTTCACAGTGAAACCCTTGCTCGAAAACGACAAACTTAAAGCTTTTCGATCTAGCGGCGGTAGCCACAAACCAAAATCCCGTAGCTAGCAGAACAAATCCTGCAACCATAGCCGTGAAGAGTATTGCAAACAGAGGTTCGGATAGTACTAGTGGTCTTCCCAGCCAGAAAGCCCCCACTAATAATGCTGTTCCGCTCAATACCATCCATGTCCCAGCCTTTTGGCGTTTCAGCATCCGATAAGGATTCGAGCGGTATTCCTCAATCGGAAGGCCTAGCTGGCGAATTGCTTGCTCTAGGTCTAAAGCTGGCGGCACACAAATCGATCCTGATGAAAATTTTCTTGCAAGGTAGCAGGGCAAAGGTGCCGCATGAAGTAAGAAATAATACTAGCTCATTCAAGAATACCCTTTGCAGTATATCTATCCACTGCCTCAAACCGTATCGCAGATGTTTGTTGGATTACGTCCTCTTGGCAAGTTTGTAATCCTTGCCCTAAGGGTGATTGATGCTGCTAACCGTCACGATATGTTGTATTGAATAGGTTACCCTCCTGGGAGTCTGTTCGATTTACTTGTTGGTCTCAGGTATGGCCGCTTGCTGTTTGGCTTCTGCTTCCAACTCCTTATTTAGGAAGAAGTTGAGGAACGTCCGAATTAAGGCGATCGCCCCTAATTTACCGAGGGCTTCAAATGAAGGGGCGATTGTAGTGGAAATAATATCGGCTCCCAATTGGAACTCCAGAGCCAGAGCTAGCCAAGAGCCGAATAGCAGTCGCAACAGCACGAAGCGGTTGTCTTGCAGGCGAAAAGACTGAACCAGAGCTAATCGAATGGTGGATAACAATCCCAGTAAGATGCACAGGATAGATAGCGCTTCTAAAGCAACTTTCAGAAGTCCGGCAAATCCAGCCAAGGTACTTTCTAGATGCCCTATCAACTCCATTTCAACGCAAAGTTCATGGCTGACTAGATATTAATGCTTTGGGGAATCTTCTCCGGCTTGAGGTAATCGTAATCTGGGCGATCGAGGTTGCGGCGATCGATGATGGCGCTAATTTCTTGTAACCGCTTTTGGAACACTTCTAGATGGGACGTGACATTCTCGTCGAAATATCCCGGATCGTAATGTCCCAGGCGATTGTAGTAAACCGAACCTAACAAGGTCAGCAGATTGATCCCCGACTGCGCCTGTTCCAATGGTGGCAACAGCTTGAACCAGTCTTCTTCCGTGGTCTCTGGACCAATGTTCTCGGCAGGAGAGTATCCAGCGGTCGGCATCGCGGGAACGTAGCTCATAATCCCTTTTTGGGGAAAGTTCACGGCTGCATGTTGGGCACTGGCTGTAAAGATAATCATTGTCACTGCATTGACAAGATAGTCCACTGAGGCAATTGCTCCATCGCCAGCATCCCCAAAGTCGTAGAGACGACCCCCATCAAAGGCGATAATCTCTTGAGCCCAATCCTGAAGCTCCTTATCCCCGGCCACGGCTTCATCGGTGCCGTAGTAGATATCGATGTAGGCCTTCACCCAATTCTGAATCGCCTCCCAAATCAGCAGTGCATCGTCGCGGTAGGGATAAACTGGCAGCGCCTGTGTGTCATCAACGCCGCGATCCTTGAGGCGCACTGGCAACCAATCTGCATTGAAGCCGCGCATCTTTAGGCCAGTCACCGCCAACACTCGAGCCTGATCGATACTGGCAGACAGCAAGCCATTGACTCCACCCAGGGGTGCAATCAGCTTCTCTTGGGCAGCGTTATTAATGGCTAGTGTCCCCACAAAATGAGGAATTAAGAGCTTGTAGAGGGGATGGTCGGTGGGCAATTGCCGATGGGTGGCCAACACAAAGGGCTCGGTCAGTAAGTGGGTGCGGGCTAGGTGGGATACTGCCTCGTGGAAGTTGGCATCGGTCACTTGCACAACAGTCTTGGCCGATCGCCAGGCGTATTCGCCAGTTGCGGGGGTAATGACTGGATAGGCGTCCGATTGACCGCATTTGATGGCCACCGGTTTTAATAACTTATGGGGATGATCGCCGGCGGGGACGGCAAACATCGCGATCGGAGCGTACAAATACTTTTGCTTTTCGGGACGGGGGCCAAAAGTACCGTTGATTGCCCCTTGGGTTATGGCGTAATCCAGAACGTACACTCGACCGTCTTCCATGGCTGCCGCCATAGAATCAGATTCCCCCATGACCTCCTTGAACTGTGCTTCGGAGACAGGGAAGCGATCGAGGGGCTGTGTCATGCGCTCAATCATTAGCGGGTTGGGGCCCGCCACCCGCATGTAGGCAAAAACTTCGTCCTCTAAAAATGTGTTGGCAATTTCGGGGAGTTCAAGGTATTTAAACTGTTTGCGGTAGTCATCCAGGCTCGAGGCATTTTCAGGGCCTCGGGTTTCTTCATCCAGTTGTTGCAGCACGTTAGAGGCAAAGGGCTTGAGGAAGTTATCTCCTAAGCTTTTGACGGGAGCAGAATCAAGGAAAGCCTCCACTTCATCTTCAGTGGAGGGAAATCCTTTAAACAGCAGTTGGGGGACAACGCGTACCACCGATCCGTAGATTTTCAGCCGGCCAGCTCGTCCCTCTTCCTTTAAGGTTTTGCGAAATGCTTTCCGCAGGATATGGCGAATTTTGTCTTTGACTTCTTCTTTCGTATTCAGTTCTGAATTAACCATTAAGTTATTAATGGCAATTGTGAGGGCAACTTTGGCAGTCTGAACAATCCAATCGGTGGCAAAATTTTCCCCTGGGGGCAAATCATCGGCCATCGCAATGGGCTCGATATGGGTGTAGTTATAGCGATAGGGTTTTTGCTGAGGGGATGATTTTTCTTGAGCAGCCATTTGTTAATTCCCGTTCATATCTCGCGCTGCGATCGCCCATCGTTCCAGCATCGGCTACCGAATAACTGCAGCCAGTGGTGATGAACTCGATGTCGCTCGGTCTTTGGCAGAGAAGCGTGCCTGAGGAGAGGGGAATGCAAGAGATGCAAACTCCGATGTCCACCGCAAGCTACTAGCCTGACGTAGCTCTAGATTGAATCAGTGTATGCACGCGAGATTCTTGAATAGGAGAACTGCCTGTTTTTTTTTAGAACTATCCTTTACGGGCGTTTTCAAAACAGCTGGGGCCATTTCAGTTAGGGAAAAAATATCTATATCCAGCCGGGGTTTCGAGCCAAATGACTATTATCAGCGACTTGACCATCGCGATCTCAAAACAGTAATTGACTACTGTGTATTTACTGACTTAAATCGCTCTTTTGCTTCCTCAAACGCCTGTTCGATAGTGGTGCGAATTTTTTCTGGGCTGGGGTTCTTGCCCCCCATTAAATCACCAAAATAAACGCAGGCTCCCTCTCCCAGCGCCCAAGTATAGGCTGCTGCCCAAGAGGCAGCGATCGCGCTTCCCAGACCCGGCACGAATTTCAGCAATTCTCGCCCCACTGCCCGCGCTAAAAAGCCCCCCGCTATAGTGCTGGCAATTCCCCCCACCTGCGATGGGGAGAGCACCTGTCCGTAAAGCTTACCTAGCAGTCCCACCAGCGAAATTTGCAGTGCCGTCAACATCGGCATGGTGGCAAAGGGCAGCGGCACCGCCGATACCGCTGCTGCCATGACGGCAAAAGCCATGGAATATCGTCGTCCCGCTTCTCGATAAACTGCCCCAATCTGCGTGCTGGCACTGTGACCTTCTCCTGCCAGCAACTGGGCGATCGCCTTCGCTTCTGCTTCCGGCAACAGGTTCGCGAGGATATCTCTCAACTCTTCTAATCCGTAAAAAGTTGGGTCAAAGCCGTCTTCTTCGAGGGTGAAATCTAGAAGAAGCGAGCGATCGTACAGACCAACAAAAGTCTGTTGGTGGGTTTGATAGGAGCGGGAAATGTCGTCGTAGTCAGGAGGATAAGCGGGATGCTGCTGGATTGCCGCTGGATAGAGTTCGTGCAGGCAGGTCACCGCCAATAGGCAGGGAATTTCAGGATGAGCTTGCCGCAACTGTGACGCAATCTGGCGTAGGTTGTCGGTGGCAAAGTCATTGATTTTGACCGTGAGAATAAACAAACGTGCCCCCAAGGGTTTCTCGCGTAAATCCGCAAGCAACTCTTCCACCACCGACTGGGTATCTTGTTGGATATCCCCCAAGCCGACGGTGTCCGTAAAAATCAACAGCGGTAGCTCGTCAGAGGGATAGGCATACTGTTGTGTGTGCTGAGTGTGGGGACGAAACCCTTGCCCCACAATGGTCGTCGGTGCCCCCGTCAGACCGCGCACGATCGAGCTTTTGCCTGCCTGGGGTTTGCCCACCAGCAGTGCCTCAGTGATGGGCAGTTCCTGCCGCACTCGGGTCAAAATTTCTGCTATGCGATCGCTGTCACCCCTCCAGATATCTTTGCCCAATATCTGTTGGAAGGAGGGGGCAATCGCTTGCCAAGCGGACATGATTACATTGGTCTGTCCGCTACCGCTTGAAGGCTGCCCTTGCTTTGGGGGAGCAAGATCGCTATCTAGGTCGGCACTATTGGAAAGGCTGTTGGGAGAATGGGGAGGGCTGGAATCCTCATGACTAGAAGGGATTAAATGGGAAGAATCTACAACCGACCCATCGGTTCTGTCGGAATTCGAGGAAAGGGGACTGGAGCGATCGCTAGGAAACACAATTGGCTAGTGATGAACGCACCCCTTAACTATGGCAAACCAATTTCAAACTAATGGTCAAACCTTCGCGATTTTATGACTGGATACGGGTGCGGCAAGAGCTATATTTACTCAGCACAGCGGAGGGTTAACCCCCCATCAATCCTTGCCTGCTGCGTGATATAAATGTAAAGGTTTCTTAAGACTCCTCATCTTTCGTTACGGCCTAGTTAAGCTCTCAATTTGAGGAGCCAAGTGGCAGACAGGCTGGCTTCCCCTCAGGCTGTCCTCTTATAATGAGACTTTTGTGCAGGTAGCCCGATTGCTACCGTGCGAAGCGATTCACCTTCCAACCATGGAGAATTCTCCGGTATATGACTGCAACGACTGAAAGAGCTGCACCGCAAACTCAAGCTGTTTACACGCTCGATGAGAGTACTAAGCTGCGAGATATTATTCGCAGCCTCCCGAAAGAGGTATTTGAAAAAAACCGCCTCAAAGCTTGGCGCGCTGTGGCTATCACCATTGCTTCGTCAATCTTGGGCTACGCGGCGATCGCATTCTCCCCTTGGTATTTGCTGCCCTTCGCATGGTTTTTCACTGGCACGGCGCTGACGGGTTTCTTCGTGATCGGTCACGATTGTGCCCATCGCTCCTTCGCGAAAAATAATTGGGTGAACGATATCGTCGGCCATCTGGCCATGCTGCCGTTGATTTATCCCTTCCACGGCTGGCGCATCCACCACGACACTCACCACCTGCACACCAACAAGTTGAATGTCGACAACGCTTGGCACCCTTGGACAGAAGAGGTGTACAAAAATGAGAATCCTTTCGTGCGCCGCTTGTACAAATCTTTGCGCGGTGCCTTCTGGTGGATCGCATCCGTGTTCCACTGGGCAATGCACCACTTCAACCCTTCGTCAGTGAAGGAGCGCGATCGCAGCAAGTTCATCTTTTCTGCGGCTTTCGTCATCGTGGGTGCTGCCGTTGCTTTCCCCACCCTGATCTGGACTCTGGGGGTTTGGGGCTTCGTTAAGTTCTGGGTTATGCCTTGGTTGGGCTACCACTTCTGGATGAGCACCTTCACCATCGTGCACCACACCACCCCCAATATTCAGTTCTATACCGAGGACAAGTGGCATGCCGCTACTTCTCAGCTAGCGGGTACCGTTCACTGCGACTATCCCAAATGGATTGAAGTGTTGTGCCACGACATTAACGTTCATATCCCCCACCACATTTCTGTGGGTATTCCTTCTTATAACTTACGGGCCGCTCATGCCAGTCTGAAGGAGAACTGGGGTGAGTACCTGATTGAAACCCAGTTCAACTGGGACATGATGAAGCGCGTGGTTCAGGAATGCCACATCTACCATCCTGAAACTGCCTACATTCCCTTTTCTGCAGTTGAATCGTAGAGTTCAAGGTTCTAGAAGGTCGTTATAAAAAACAGAGGGATGCTCTTTAAGCATCCCTCTGTTTTTTTGATTATTTTGAAGGGCGGACGAGGAGACTCGAACTCCCGAATGTCGGAACCACAATCCGATGCCTTAACCACTTGGCTACGCCCGCCATGATTTTGGCTTTTGTAGTGTAGCACCAGCTGTTTACACGTGTCATCGGGTGATTCTCATTTAAACCGAGCTGGCTTTAAGATTATGCCTAAGCACAAGCTAGTTTCATAAACCCATCGATATCCAGGACAAAGACCGTAGCAGGATTGCCCGACCCTTCAATTACCGCCACGTGACTGGCAATCCCCAACGTATCCACTTGTCGGTAAGTATCCGGTAACTTTCGAATTGCAGAGACCGGAACATCCATTAGCGTTGGAGCAAGGTCGACCGGAATACCAAACAGCTCGCCTGTCTGATTCTGAATCGTGACGAGATAACTGGCAAAAGAGCGATCGCTCCCATCACCGGGCTGAGCCATTTCTTGCTTAAACAAATGGTGGTGAAGGTTCACAACCGAAATTTCTAACTCGTCAAGATGGGCAATTCCATAACCCACCTGACCGGTATTATGAACGTCCGTATTCGAGAGAATTCGGTAGACCGATCTCAGAGGCACAATCAGGGTTAGCGTCTCGATACAAAGGGTAAGAAATTTAGTCGTCGTCTCAGAAGAGGAGGATAGAGGACTGGGGGAAAGGGTGAAAGGAGCGGGAATAGCAACCATGTCAATAACAACGATTAAGTAGCAACTGTGGACGGAGAAGAAGACTCACACATGGAACGCAATGTGGACAGCAGTTCCTGTTCCAGATAGGGCTTAGTCAAATAGGCGCCTGCTCCCAACTTCAAAGCCAGCTGTCGGTGTTTCTGGCTGCTGCGGGATGTCAGCATGGTGACGGGAATTTGGGCAAAGCGCAGGGTTTGTCGGCGAACGGTCAAGAATTCAAAGCCGTTCATTTTCGGCATTTCAATGTCACAAATAATGCCATCCACCCTGTCGGCCTGCTCTAGTTGGGCAAGGGCCTCTTGGCCGTTGCTGGCCTGGAGCACCCGATAACCGGCTCGCTGGCAGCTTTGACTGAGGGAACGGCGTTGGGCGACAGAATCATCCACAATCAAGATTGTGGCTACCTGACGCTGCTGGAATGCCGATTGGCGATCTCCTTCAGAATCGGATACGGGTAATGAAGTCTGGTAGGTTCCGGTTGAACCCTTTGTCCGATCCAATATTGAAATCGCATCAACAACGGGAACAAGCGTACCGTCAGCCATGACCGTACAGCCGTAGAGATAAGCCGGAGGAGACATGGCCGCACCGAAGGGTTTGACCGCCAACTCTTGCTCGGTTACGAGTCGATCGATCTCGATGCCCGTATACTCAGTTCCAATTTTGATAACCAAGATCGGAAAGGCCCAGTCTTGTGGGGTTTGAATGGGTTTGAGGGCTTGACTTTCAGGGGGGGTCGATATGGGGCAGGCATAGTTTATCAGGCTGGACAGTGGGCGAATGAGTACCAGGCGATCGCGCCAAGCCAAATAGCGCTGCTGTCCGGAAACCTTGATATCTGAGGGGGTGGGAACTTCGATTTCTGCAATATTGTCGGAGGGAACGGCCACTGCTGATGAGCCAGCCATACAAACCACCAGCTTGGTCATGGTGAGGGTGAGCGGCAGGCGGAGGGTAAAGGTGGTTCCTTTTCCGGGGGTTGAGGAGATATTCACGGCCCCCTTCAATTCCCGCAACTGTACCCTCACCACATCGAGCCCAACTCCGCGTCCGGACAGGTCGCTGACTTTCTCCGCAGTAGAAAAACCGGATTCGAACAGGAAGTCAACCAGACGCGCCTCAGGAATCTGCCGTAGCTGCTCGGCACTCGCCAAGCCTAATGCCATTGCTTTTTGGCGAATGCGTTCGGGATCGATGCCTTTTCCGTCATCGCTGATTTCAATCACGGTTTCGCTGCCCTGGTGGTAGGCGCGAATGGCAATTGTCCCTTGCTCGGGTTTACCCGCTTGCCGTCGAGCTTCTGGCGGTTCGATGCCGTGGTCGAATGCATTGCGCATAAGATGCAACAAGGGATCGTAGATTTTTTCCAACACGGATTTATCGACCAACACCCCCGTGCCGTCCAAAGTTAAATTGACTCGCTTGCCATATTTCCCGCACATCTCGTGGACGGTCCGCGGGAATCGTTGCAGCACGTTATTGAGGGGCAACATGCGGGCCCATGTCAGTTCGTCCCGGAGTTGTTCCAGTTGCTGCTGCTGTCGCCCTAACGTTTGGTTGGACTGTCGGGAATAGAGCACAACGTCGTCGGAGGCTTCTTCCAGCTGAGCGGATTCTTCTAGCAGGGTTTGCAGGGAGGAATACAGGGTGCTGTAGCGATCCATTTCCAAGGAATCGAACTCTGCTGCATCCCCCCAGTGACTCTCGCCTGCGGCGGATGGGTCAGAGTTTCGCTTACTGTATCCTTCGGGATCAACCGCTAGCTCGTCGGCGATCGCTCTCACCTGTTTAACGTAGGTCTGGAACAAATGACTTCGGCGCTGCAGTTCTCGAATAGCCGCCTGCAATTGGGAATTCTGCAGTGCCAAACTGTTTTGCATAATGGACAGCTCGCCCACTTGGTTACCCATGCGGTCGAGGCGATCGGTTTCCACACGTACGGTGGAACGAGCGACTTTGGGAGCGGATTTGGCGGGAGAAGCAGCAGCGGTGGAGCGGGGTTTCTGAGACTCGGTCTTGGAGGATTGTAGATTGACCCGATCTCTATTTGCCACCTCTGGGTCTGGTTGCAGGTTGGCAATATTCTGCTGTAGCTTCTGCAGGGCCGTTTCAATGGGTAACTGAGGGGTGTCGGTTTGTCCCTGTGTCGATTCAGCTATCGGTTCAGCTTTTGCGGGTTCAGCCGTTACAGGTTTGGCCGTCTCCGATTTAGCCGTTACAGGTTCGGCTATTTCAGATTCAGTTATTTCAGATTCAGCTTCTGGTGTTGCACTGGCAAGAGCATCAGTAGAAATCTCTGTTGTAGGCAAATCGCTTTCAATAGGGGTACCTTCAGCAGCGATCGCCCCAAAGATATCCTCCAGCTCTTCCTGGTCCGTGCTGGTTTCGGCCTGAGCTGCTAGGTCGCCAAAAACGCTCTCTACTGCTTCAGATGGAACGCCTGCTTCTACTGTGGTGATTGCATCTGGACTGGTGTTCGCTACAGGATCTTCAGCAGCAGTATTGTCAGCAGCGATCGCCCCAAAGATATCCTCCAGCTCTTCCTGGTCCGTGCTGGTTTCGGCCTGAGCTGCTAGGTCGCCAAAAACGTTCTCTACTGCTTCAGATGGAACGCCTGCTTCTACTGCGGTGATTGCATCCGGACTGGTGTTCGCCACAGGATCTTCAGCGGCAGTATTGTCAGCAGCGATCGCCCCGAAGATATCCTCCAGCCCTTCCTGCTCCATGCCGGTTTCAGCCTGAGCTGCCAGGTCACCAAAAACGTTCTCTACTGCTTCAGACGGAACGCCTGCTTCTAGTGCGGTCACTACAGCTGGACTGATGTTCGCCATTGAATCTTCAGCGGCAGTATCTTCATCGGCAATCGCCCCAAAAATGTCTTGTATCTCGGAGTCCTGAGCAGTGCTTTCTACTGTTGGGCTGGTAACCGCTTCGCTAGATTCAGCGGGGGCTTCTCCATTGGCCAAGGCTAACAAGGCTGGGGAAGGGCTACCCCCCATCGAGCGATCGCCCCCCAAGACGGCGTCCCGGCCCGCCTCAAAATCGTCAATCGCCAGTGCCACAATGTCGAGGATTCGTTCGGGAGCCCGCTCGATAGCGGCGATCGTGACGGTGCAGATTTCCCCAAACCCTTTGAGGTTAATCAGCTCCGCAAACCCCGAAAACACCTCTGCTTGGGCTCGCAGTTCCCCCACCACTTCGTATTCGGAGGGGGAGGCCAATACCGTTTTTAGTCGGGTTAATCCTTCCTCCACATCCACCTCAAAGATCGAGGCGGCAATATCAATGCCCAAATCCTCGGAACTGGGGATGAAATTGGCAGATGCCGCTAAGGCATCCCCTAAAAGCGCTTCAATGGCGGTGAAGATGGGATCGGCAGTGGCTAACGCCTGCTCCTCATCAAACGCTCCGGTATCTAGCTGCGACTGGAGGGAATATTTCAGACAGTCGAATGCCTGCAGCAGCAACGTTTGCAGTTCAAAATCGACGGTAGCTGCTTCGCTGTACAGAGCCTTGAGATAATCTTCTAGGCGGTGGGCTAACGTCTTGATAGTCTCTAACCCCACGCTGGCCGACCCCCCTTTAATCGAGTGGGCGGCACGCATCATCTCGTGGACCTGGGCAGTGCTGCTGTCGCTCGATAATTCAAGCAACCCTGATTCCAGCGTTTGCAACAGCTCCGGTGCTTCGGCGGCAAAAAATTGGTAAGCGTGATCCTGCGGATCGAATGTACTG